>JBIQKA010000212.1:0-6225 GCA_044507075.1 Myxococcales bacterium | reverse complement strand
TACTCCGAGTTCCGCAGGTGGCTCACGCGCCCGACCTTCTCCCCTTGCGGGTTGTAGATGCCGATCTGCGCGCCGACATAGCGCTTGTAGCTGAGCTCCACCGACGCCACCTCGCCGCGCGACGAGAGCATCTCGGCGAGCTCCGCATGAGACAGGTAGCCCTCGTTGCTGAAGGAGACCAGCACGTAGCGCGCATCGAGCCGCTCGATGACACTGCCCAGCGCCTCACGAATGCGCGGCCGCGAGTTGAAGTCGCTCTTGTAGGTCTTGGCGTCGACGCGCTTCATGGCGAGGCCATAGACGTCTGGCTTGTCCCAGCGCACCAAAGACTCCCACACATGGTAGTTGCCGAGGTAGCGATGCTGGTTGTAGGGCGGATCGAGGTACACCAGATCGAACGAAGCTTTTCCGGCTGCTTCCAGCGCCTCGCATTGCCAGGCGGTTCCCGCCCCCGGGAGCACGTCCGGCATGCGCAGCTCGAGCGGATTGAAGGAGCGCGCGGACCATTTCTTCAGGTAGGCCATCTGCAGGCCGCAGGTGGAGTCCACCCGATCGGCCGCCTCCATCAAGGAGACCAACACGACGGCCTCGAGCGTGGGCTCGAGCGAGAGCTCCACGATGCGTTCGCGAATGGCGTCGACGCGCTCGCCGTTGTGGGGCTGCAGGTACCGTGAGCGCTCACAGAAGGTCTCCGTGAAGTAGCCCGGACGGCCCGGCAAGGCCGACAGTTCTGCGAGTAGGCGCTCGGCCTGACGCGTGACGCGGTCGCGATCTGCGGCCACGTAGCACTGCGCCAGTCGATACGCGTAGCTGTTGTGATCGTTGGCGGTCACCGCGTAGCCGGCCGCCTTGAAGGCGTGCCCGACGCGCGACGTCCCGCTGAACAGATCGAGCACGCGGCGCACTCCCGTGAGCACGCTCGCAGCGCGCACGATGTTGGGGAGGAGGAGTCGCTTGCTGCCGATGTACTTGATCACCCGCCGCGCAGCATAGCGCAGGTCGTTGGCCCGAGACTACTCGCTGAGCAAGGTGGGTTGCTTCGCATCGCGGGCCAACTGCGATCCGTCGTGCGATCCGGTTTCCTCCTGGAACAGCGCCTTGGTCCAGGCCACCCGCTGCGCGAGCCATTGCTCCTGGGTGTTTGCTGCCGCGAAGGCACGCGCGGCGCGCATGGCGCGGGCGAGCTCCTCGCGATCGCGGGCGAGCTCGACGATGCGTCGTCCCATCGTTTCGATGTCGCGCCAGGGCACGAGAGAGACAGGAGCCCCGATCTTCTTGAGATCCTCGTAGTAGTAGGTGTCGTACGCCAGGACCATCTCGCCGGCGGCCATCGCGTCCAACGCGCTCCTCGGCGTGTCCTGGCTGAGCGGCGCCGCGAGGAGCACGTCGGCCTCGTACAGCCGCGCGAACAGCTCGGGCCCGAAAGGCACGGCGCCTCGAAACGCCACCACGGCGCCGAGGCCCAGCTCCTGCGCAAGCGCTGTAAGGCGAGCACGCTCCGGTCCATCACCGATGACCTCGAAGGTCACCTCGGCGCCCTGCTCGCGCGCCACGCGCAGCGCGCGCAGCATGTCCTCGCAGCCCTTGTAGCGGACCAGCCGTCCAAAGTAGATGAGCCGCAAGGGCCGCCCGGTGTCGCACAGCGCACGAACCTTCTCGTCGAGCGCAGCCGGGGCGATCAGCTGGGACTCGTCGAAGGCCGCATCCAGGAAGTTTTTGACGTTCGGTCGCCCCTTGCCGTAGTCCTGAACCAACGCCTCGCCCTTGAACATCACCAGCGAAAAGGCGCGCACCGCGATGCTGTGCTGCAAGTGAGTGAACGTGTTGTGCAAGAGCAGCGTAGTCAGATACTCGCGCAGGCCCCAGGTGCCGCTGCGATAGTTCATGCGAGCAGACGTGCGGTTGTCGATGTCCGTGAGGTGGAGGGTCTTCTTGCCGAGCCACTTGCCCATCAGGAGCGCAGGGAACTCGAACGGGAAGAACAGGCTCGATAGGCCGGCATGCACGACGTCCGCCTTCTCCACCTCCTCGCGCAGCGCGCCCAGAACACCTGGCAGGAGGCGCAAGTACTCGGCCTTGCCCGTGCGCGCCGGGAACATGGGGCGAAACTCGATCCCCTCCTCCGCGCGGATCACGGTCATCTTGAGACCTGCCCGCTCTTCGGCGCTGTAGAAGGGGGAGGCCACCACGAGCGTCCGCGCCAACGGGTGCAACTTCTCGCGCAGCATGCGCAGGTGCTCGGCAAACGCCGTCTCGATCTCGAAAGCGTCAGGCCCAAGAGGAAAGGCCGGCAAGGCCAGCACCATCAAATAACGTCCCATCGCGGGTCCCCCTCACCAGGTTCGACGACAGGATAGCAGGTTGTGTGTTCGACGTGCATGCACGGGCGATCGCGCGAGACCGCTGAATCCCGGCGCACGCTCGCAGTACACAGGACCGCGCCCGAGGGGGACAGGAAGCTCCCTCCGTTCGCGCGACACGACGACAGAAAACGAAAACCCCGGGAGCCAAGTGGCTCACGGGGTCTTCTGCGTCTCGGCTCGGCGTGTGTGGCCGCAGCCGCGCAACAGAGCGTTTCAGCCCGCCGCTTGGGCCACGCGCTCGATCAAGAGCTCGCGCTGCAGCTTGAGCGCCTTGGGCAAGGTGGGGCCCACGCGCTCGAACCACTCCGCCTGCCCATCGAGCTCCTGCTTCCACTCGTTGAGGTCGATGCGCATGGCAGCCTCGAGATCGCCTGGCTGCGCGTCGAGCCCCTGCGTGTCGAGATCGCCCTCGCGCGGCACAAGCCCCACGACCGTCTCGCGCGCAGGCAGCTTGCCCTCGACGCGATCGATCATCCACTTGAGTACACGCATGTTGTCGCCGAAGCCCGGCCACACGAACTTGCCGTCCTTCTGGCGGAACCAGTTGACCATGAAGATCTTGGGCGGGTTCTTGATGCGGTGCTGCATGCCGAGCCAGTGCTCGAAGTAGCTGCCGACGTTGTATCCACAGAAGGGAAGCATGGCCATCGGGTCACGGCGCACCACGCCGACCTGACCGACTGCCGCCGCCGTGGTCTCCGAGCCCATCGTGGCGCCGAAGTACACGCCGTGGGCCCAGTTGAAAGACTCCATCACGAGCGGCACGGTGGTCGCTCGACGGCCGCCGAAGATGATGGCGCTGATCGGCACGCCCTGCGGATCGTTCGCCCTGGGCGAGAGCGCGGGGTTGTTGATGGCCGGCGAGGTGAAGCGCGAGTTCGGGTGAGCCGCCTTCTCCTTGGACACGCCGCGGATCCAGGGGCGCCCCTGCCAATCGGTGAGACGCTCGGGCACCTCGCCGTCCTTGCCTTCCCACCACACATCGCCGTCTTCCGTCTTGGCCACGTTGGTGAAGATCGTGTCCTTGAGCACGGTCTTCATGGCGTTCGGATTGGACTTCATGCTGGTGCCCGGGGCGACGCCAAAGTAGCCGTTCTCCGGGTTGATCGCCCACAGCCGACCGTCTTCGCCGACCTTCATCCAGGCGATGTCGTCGCCGACCGTCCACACCTTCCAGCCCTTGTAATGTTGGGGCGGGATGAGCATGGCGAAGTTGGTCTTGCCGCACGCGCTCGGGAAGGCGGCCGCGACGTAGTGGGTCTCGCCCTGCGGATTCTCGACGCCGAGGATCAGCATGTGCTCCGCGAGCCAGCCCTCCTTGCGCCCGAGGTAGCTGCCGATGCGAAGCGCCAAGCACTTCTTGCCGAGCAGCACGTTGCCGCCGTAGCCCGAGCCCACGGACCAGATGGTGTTGTCCTGCGGGAAGTGACAGATGAAACGACGCTCGGGGTTGACGTCGAGCATCGAGTGCAGACCGCGGTTGAAATCGTCGGAGTTGCCGAGCTGATCCAGCGCGGCCTTCCCCATGCGCGTCATGATGCGCATGTTGAGCACCACGTAGACGCTATCGGTGAGCTCCACGCCGATCTTGCTGATCGGCGAGCCGAGGGGACCCATCACGTACGGAATCGCGTACATGGTGCGGCCCTTCATCGAGCCGTCGAAGAGGCCACTCAGCTTTTTGTAAGCCTCATCCGGCGCCATCCAGTTGTTGGTGGGGCCCGCCTCGTCCTTGGTGGGCGTACAGATGAAGGTAAGGTGCTCGACGCGCGCAACGTCATTGGGATTGGAGCGGCTGTAGAAACACCCGGGGAGCTTCTCGGGGTTGAGAGGCTCGATGACTCCCTCGGCCAAGGCAATCTCGGTCAACCGCTTGTGTTCTTCGTCGCTGCCATCGACCCAGACGATCTTCTCGGGTTTGGTCAGCTTTGCCATCTCGTCAACCCACGCCAACAAGGTGGGGTTCTTGGTCAGTTGCGTCGTCGTCATCGCAGGTGGGCTCTCGGTTGAGGGGACAACTCTGCCGCTGGTCCACGCTCCCCCCAGCGGGGAATGAGGGACCAAAGGCAGGAGCAAGCCGGTGTCTCGCGGTGACACGGCTAGCGACCTACGGGGTGTAGCGCACCCACATCCCCGACGCACCCGCGCGCCGCACTTGACACGTAATTTAGTGAGTGCAAACGGCAATTAACAAAGAGATTACAACGCCGGGCGTGTTTCGGCGTCTCAAGTCTCACAGTCGGGAATAGTAGCCCTGATATCCACTTGTTAGAGGTGATTCCCCTTCACCTGACGCGCGCCGACTTGGCGCGCGGGCGAGCGCAGCGCGTGTGCGTGGCATCCCCAATCGCGGAAAGCGCGACGATCGCTCGCAAGATCGGCGCTTCCGCAAGCCGGAGCTGCGGCGTTCGACTATTCTGCCGCGCGATGTCGTCGTCGAAGAGGACGCTCACTCTCTCGAGCCTGTCAGAGCCGTTGGCCACGCGCGATCTGCGCGATCCACCCGAGCCCTCCACGCAGGGCGAACCGTCCACATCAGCATCAGCGTGGCGCTGGCAGCTCGCCCACGCGATCACCAGCCTCTCCGCGCTCGAGGCGGCCATCCCGTTGCGCCCAGAGGAGCGTCAGGGCGCAGCGCGCGCGCTGCACGGAGGTTTTCCCCTCTCCATCACCCCTTACTATGCCTCGCTGATCGACCCGACAGACCCCGCCTGTCCGATCCGCCGTCAGTGCGTCCCGCACGCGCTGGAAGCGCGCGAAGTCCACGGCGATCTGCGCGATCCGCTGGGCGAGGAGGCCAACGAGGTCGCCCCGCACCTCGTGCAGCGCTACCCGGATCGCGCGCTGCTGATCGCGACCGATCGCTGCTCGGTGTACTGCCGGTTTTGCACGCGATCACGCATGGTGGGCAACGGCGGGGGCACCCGCAGCCTGGAGAGCCTGGCCCCCGCCCTCGCCTATTTGCGGGCGCACCCGCAGATTCAGGAGGTCATCGTCTCGGGCGGCGACCCGCTCGTCATGAGCAGCCAGCGCGTGGAAGCGCTGCTCCGCGCGCTGGCAGAGATCGAGAGCATCGGCAATCTCCGGGTCGCCTCCCGCACCCCGGTCACGCTTCCGCAACGCATCACGCCCGATCTTTGCCGGGCCTTGCGGGCGCACCCGGCCGTCTGGTTGATGACGCACTTCAACCACCCCCGCGAGCTCTCGGATGAAGCTCGCCGGGCCTGCGCGATGCTGGTCGATCACGGAATTCCGGTGATGAACCACACGGTCCTCTTGCGCGGCGTCAATGACCGTGCGGAAGTGCTGGAGGAGCTCTTTCGCGGGCTCGTGCGGGCGCGGGTGCGTCCATACTATCTGCTGCAGGCGGACCCGGTGCGCGGCACGGGTCACCTTCGGACGCCGCTCGATACGGGCCTCGAGATCATGGCCGCGCTGCAGGGCCGCCTCAGCGGGATCGCCTTACCCAAGTTCATCGTGGACACCCCCCACGGCCGCGGCAAGGTCCCAGTCGGCCCCAACTACATCGTCGCGCGCGCAGGTCTTTCCACCACGTTGCGAACGTTTCGTGGCGAACTGGTAGACTATATCGACCCGCCTTCGGGAATCGAAGGCTAGCCGCAGCGCACTCGGGTTCGCCGCGAGGGAGTGGCGCGGCGGTAGACCCTGTGCGGCAAACATGCTAAATCGCACGCCGTCTCGGTGAGGCACTCGAGCCTCCCGCGGAGAGAGATCCGACGGCCCGCGCGCCGCGCCGTCGGCTGCCCAGTTCGGCCCACGCGCTTCGACGAGCCCCTGTCCCACAGGCCCTCGCGAGAACTGCGGCCGGACCGGAGGAGAAGCGATGACGACCAGGGTAATG
>JBIQKA010000211.1:0-6275 GCA_044507075.1 Myxococcales bacterium | reverse complement strand
GACGACAGCGGTAAGCCCGAGCCGGTGAAGCAGGTGGCGCTCGAGAAGGACGCGGACGCGCCCGCGGGCTTCCACAAGGTGCGCTTCGACGTGCCTCACTTTTCGATTCTCGTGACGCATCAGGGACTCGGACCTGCCTTCGGCCAGGTAGCCGTCGAAAACGAGTCCTTGGCGCCGCCCCTTCCGTGGAGTCTCCCTGTCGGGGTCATCTTCAACACGCCTTATCGCGCGAATCTGGTCGGAGACATGGTCACTACGAGGTTCTGCGAGCTGGGTGGGAGCGACCTCTGCATTCCCTTTGGCGCGGACGCGCAAGTGCTCGCTGCCGCGACGATCTTCGAGCCGAGCGCCTCGGGGGCCGTGAGGGGGGCCCCGCTGATCAACGCCATCTCGCCGCGAGCGTTCGGAGCCAACACACCGGCGACGGTCTTTCCCGGCTTCGCTTGCCACCATGCCGGTAACGGCACGGCCACCGTCCACCCCGTCACCCACCTGACCGTGCGCGCGTCGCTGCCGAACCTTCGCATCCTGAAGAAAATGGGGGCTTGGCTCGAGGCCGCGTGGGTCGAGGGAGCGCAGGCGCAGGCTGACTTCGAGACCGTCCAGTTTCACGGCCCGTTCAAGTACGACCCGATCACCTGCACCGACGGCGGCTCCATCGTCGGTGCCATGGCCCTCACCGACCCGGACGTGCTCACGATGATCGCCCTGGCCAAACCCGGCTGGATGGGGGGCGGTTGCGTCGTTCACTCGAACGGGGAAGGCTGCGTGGAGCCCCAGCCCACCACCTGGCTGCGCACCGTGACCGATCCGGTGCTGCAAGTGGGTCCCAATGCGGCGTCGCGCTTCGAGGCCGCCTTCGCGTGCGGTGAGGGGCCGGTGGGCACCACCCTGTGTGCATCCGCTGATCCCTTCTCCGCAGGAGACTGGGTCTACGTGGCCGCGACTGTGGCCGAAGACCTGGTGCTCGACGACCCGACCGGGAGCTACCAACTCGCCTTCGTGTTCGACGCCGACGGTAACCCGAATAACAACTACGTGCCCAGTCCGCAGTATCCGAAGGACTTCTTCCAGGGGACCGACAAGTGGTACCAGGCCCTCTACACGCCCGGCGTCGGTTGGGAGTTGCAGGTCAGCGACGTACGACTCGGCGGCCAACAGGTGGCTTCGAACGCGCGCTTCGTGCTCGCGGGACGCGAGTTGGGGTTGTTGGTGCCGCGCAGCGAGCTCGACGGTGACAGCCCGAGCTTCCGCGTGACTGCCTTCCGCCACGAGGGGGACTATGGGCTCTCGGGTGGCCCCTGGTCGGCGTCGTATGCGCCCGCGCTGGAGGAGCCGCTGTTCCCGGCTGCCTCGGGCACACCGATCGTCGTACCGGAGTGAGGGCGCGCTTCAGGCGCGCGCGAGGCGCTCCACGAGATCCCACAGCCGCGGGCTCGGCAGCTCGAACCCGCGGCCTTTCGGATCTCCCACCGTGAACGCGTAGCGCTGGCCGATGCAATCGGTGTAGTCCTTGAGCACGTTGTTGAAGCGATTCGGTGGCTGCAGGGTGAGCAGCGTGCTCGAGGCGGGCATCAGCATCACGGCGTGCACGAGCGCGCTGCCCTCCACCCCGATCACGATGGGGGCATCGTGCAAGGCGTCGCGGATGCGCGCGAAGGAGCTCCGCTCGGGGTCGATGAGCTCGAGACCACGGGCCACGCACTCCTCCGCGAGCGCGCGCTCATTGACCAGCGTGCGCTCTGGGACCTCTCCGTTGCGCAGCACGAACACGCCGCGATTCGAGGAGGGCCGCGCGCCCTTCCTGAGCCGCTTTCGCAGGCGGGTGTAGCGTGCGCGCTTGGAGTCGTTCTGGCCAAAGTCTTCCGTCAACCACAGCTCGTCGAAGAACAGGTGGTCGGACGGCTCGACGTGCAGCCCTGTCGCCTCGCGCATCGCCGACTCGTGTCGGTAGCGGCGCTGGAGCCTCGTCCCGTATGCCGGGAGCGCGAGGTCTCGGCTCATGAGCTCCGCCGTCAGCTGTTCGGTGCACCAATGACCAAAGTAGTGCGAAGCAAACAGCGAACTGCACAGCATCCCGCGGGGCACGCGGCGCTCGCGTGGCGGCGGCCAGAAGCGGCGCGCGCTGGCGTTGGCGATCGGCATCCTGGTGGCGCCGAGATAGAGATAGTTTCCGCATAGCCTCGCGCCGCAGACCTTGTAGACGGAGGTCGCCGCGTGGTGCTTTGGTCCGCCCCCCACGCGGGCCTGCTCCTGCTCGAAGGAGGTGTGTTCCTGCACGCCTCGGACGCGCTCGAGGTCGGCCGGATCGAACACGGCCCTCGGGCTCACGCGCTCGACCTCGGGCCCGATCACCTGGACCTCCACGGCGTGATCGCGGAGCTTCCCCGGTCCGGCGAGCAAGCGCCGCACCGCAAACTGGAGCGGCGCGCGCGAGGGCGAGAGCCAGGCGCGGGGGCGGCCGGGAGCAGGCGCTTCGTGCTCCCTTTGGAGCTGGCGGACACTGAGTAACATGGTCCTCCACCCTTGCGATTCGGTGGCGCGCCCTCGTCGGCGCTGTCTACTCACGTACGCCTCACGGGCTCGGCGGCTAGGCCGGGGGCGCGGCTCGCGTTGTAGGAGGCACTCACCGCGCTCGCGCGGGGCTGTGGCAGGGGCGCTTTACCGCTGCGCACAGCGTGTGCGTGAGCTCTTGAATCACTGCATGCGCGCGGGGCGCCCGCGCTATCGGCAGGGGCGTGGACGAAGGACCGCAATGCGGCGCCGCGGACTCGGCGGAGCGCCGGGCGCGCTGGCGTAGATCTTGTAGCTCCTGCTGCGAACGCGAAGCCTCTCCAGAGAGAGCGCGTCTGTGTCTCGGAAAACCATGTGACGACCGCTACGGGTGCTTCGCGAGCGGGAGCAAAGCCATGAGCAAGCACGGATGGACGGGAACGCTGCTGAGTCTGGGATTGGCGCTCGCTGGGTGTGAGCGCATGAACGAGTCCGAGGTTCAACAGGAGATGCAGGACCTGCAAGAGGCCGAGAAGAGGGCCCCGGAGGTAGCGAACAATCTTGAGCGGCAAGTCGAGCAAGAGAAGGCCGAGCTGGCACGTCTCGAGGAGGAGCTCGTGCTGGCGCGCCAGGGCATCACCTCGGAGGTCATCGAGCAGCGCAAGGAGCTCAAGGGCGCCCTGGAGAGACAGGGAAAGCAGGTGAACGAGGAGGTCCTGGAGGCCGAGCGGGCGTCGCGGACGCACTCCAAGGAAGCCCAGCAGGCGGGTCAGCGGCTGCAGGAGACCGAGCAACCACGCGGGGTGGAGACGAAGGTGCGCACCGAGACCCAGGTCGAGCCGAGCGAGCCAGGGCCCGAGGTGACCACGGAGCGTGAGGTCACTCCGATCGAGCGCACCCGCGTCATCGACCGTGAGCGCGAGGCCGAGCAGCAGCCCCGAACCAACGAAGACCAGGGGTCCGAGTAGCGGAGGTCCCGCTCACGACGTTGCTCTTTCAGGCGGCCAAGACCCGGGCGTCACGGACTTGTTCGCGATGCCGAACAGAAGCCCACGCAACGGGCCACGCACAGACGGCGGAGACCTGATGACGCTTTCGCGTTGTTCAGAGCGCGTAGCGATCCGACGCGGTGAGCGGCATGAACTCGCTGTCTCCAAGGACGCAGCGGGCCAAGAGGCTGGCCGCGATCGTCGCCGACGCGTTCAGGGCGGAGGGAGGTCCGCTGACCTCGACGAAGTCTGCACCGAGCAGGCGCAGGTGACGCGCCGCGTAGTCGACGAGCTCGGCGGCGAGCGACACGCTGAGCCCAGCGAAGAGCGGGGTGCCCGTCTCGCGCGCGATGGCGGCGTCGATGCAGTCGATGTCGAAGCTCAGATAGTAAGGGATGTCCCTGGGCAGCGCTTCGAGCGTCTGCTGGGCACGTCCGGCCGAGGCTTCGCGCGCGGTCACGACCGTGCGCTTGGGGCAGGGAACGCGGCGCGCGAAGGGAGACATGCGTTCGATGCCGCGTAGGCCGATCTGAACGATGGACTTCACGCACGGACTCTCGACAGCGGCCGCAAACACGTTGGCGTGGGAGAGGGTGCGGCTCGGGCCCAGGTCGGCGTGGGCGTCGAAGTGCAAGAGCCCAAAAGGCTCGCCGCGCGCGATCAGCGCCGCGAGGACGTAGTGAGTGATGGAGTGGTCTCCGCCGAGCACCAGGGGGCGCATGTCGTGGGCCAGCACTTCGCCCACCGCCTTCTGCAGGCGCGCGCCCACGTGGTCGAGCCGGCCTCCATCCGGCTCGACATCGCCGAGGTCGGCGAGCAGGGGCGCGCATGCGGGATACAGGCGCGCAAAGTCATAGTCCACCACCTCGCCCTGGCCGGTGAGCAGCGAACCGTTGACGACCTTGCGGATCTCGGCGGGTCCCTGGCGCGCGCCGCCCATGCCCCCCGCGGCGAAATCGATGGGCACCCCGAGCGTGACCCAGGTGCCGGGCTGGGCCGTCTCCGGCAGGTCGGCCCAGGTCCACGGTGCACCGAGGGGGTTGGGCGTGGGCTTCAGAAAGCCGTGCTCGAGGAAGGGCAGCTCGCTCGGTTCCACGAGGATGCCTGAGCGCGCCATCAACACCAACAGCTCGCGCGGCACGTGGCGGTGCGCGCGCGCGAACGCGGCGGGCGTCGTGGGAGAGGCAAACCCCGCGAGCACCTCTTCCACCAAGGGGCGCGTGTCCGCGTCGACGTCCAGCGAGGTGCCGTGGCCCGGGTTGTAGAGCGTGAGCACCTCCTCTTCTCGTTGCTCGAGGCGGACCAGGCCCGGCCACACCACGTGCAGCGCTTCGCTCGGCAAACCGTCGTGCCATCCCTCGTTCATGGGCCCTCCCTTTGAGACCTTGCGCGCGACAGTGTAACCGAGGCTCGATGCCGCTCAGCCCAGCAAGGGTCAATCCCTGGTTGACATGCATACCAACTAGTTTGTATGTTTCAGCCGTGCCCAAACCCCAGGTCGCCAAGGACAAGCTGCTCGACGCGGGCCTCTCCCTGATCCGCGAAAAGGGCTACAGCGCTACCACGGTCGACGATCTGTGCGCGCGCGCAGGCGTGACCAAGGGCGCGTTCTTCCACCATTTCGGAAGCAAGGAGGAGTTCGGGGTCGCCGCGGCAGAGCGCTGGACCTCGCTCACCTCCGAGATCTTCGCGCAGGCCGCCTATCACACGCACCCACGCGCGCGCGAGCGCGTGCTCGGCTACATCGCGCTGCGGCGCTCGTTCTTGCAGGGCGAGATCGCCTCCTTCACCTGCGTCGCGGGGACCATGGTCCAGGAGGTCTACGAAAAGCACCCCGAGATCCGCGGGGCCTGCGGCGCTTGCATCTTCGGGCACGCGGCGACCCTGGTAGAGGACATTCGCGCGGCCCTGCGAGAAGAGGGGGTCGTGCCGGACTTCCCTCCCGAGACCCTCGCGACCTACATGCAGGCGGTGATCCAGGGCTCGTTCGTCCTTGCCAAGGCCAAGGACGATGTCTCGGTCGCCATCGAGAGCCTCGACCACCTGCGTCGCTACGTGGAGCTCACGCTTTCGAACGCGAAAAGCGGGGCCACCTCTGCGCGGAGCAGCGGGGCCACCTCTGCGCGGAGCAAGAGCCGCGCGCCCGATCACGCTCGCCATTCGAGACCGCGCACGAAAACCACGCGGAAGGAGCGAACGAAATGACCACCACACCATCAGCCGCGCAGAGCCGGGCCAAGATCTTCACCCATCTCTGGTACGCCCAGGGAGCCGAGGAGGCCGCGCGCTTCTACTGCTCGATCTTCCCCGACTCCCGGGTCGAACGTGTGACGCCGTTGCTCAGTGAATCTCCGAGCGGTCCACCCGGCTCCGTGAAGGTGGTGGACTTCACGCTGCTCGGCCAGCGCTTTCAGGCGATCACTGCCGGACCTCACCATGAGTTCAACGACGCGATCTCGATCGTGGTCCTGTGCGACGATCAGGCCGAGCTCGACCGCTACTGGAACGCGCTGCTCGAGAGCGGTGGAAAGCCTCAGGCGTGCGGATGGCTCATCGACCGCTACGGGCTGCGCTGGCAAATCGTGCCCGCCAGGATGGATGACATGATGAGCGAACAGGACCCCGTGCGCGCAAAGCGCGTCAGCGACAAGATGATGACCATGGTGAAGCTCGACATCGCCGCGCTCGAAGCCGCCCACCGCGGTCCGTAGCTCTCGCGTGCCCTCTTCGCGTTCTCCACGTCGTCCTGCCCTCCTTGCGAAGGCAGGTCCTGCTTCTGCGCGCGGTCGCCAT
>JBIQKA010000210.1:0-6284 GCA_044507075.1 Myxococcales bacterium | reverse complement strand
GCCTCGGACGACGCCACCGCCACCGGCAAGCTGCGCACCGCGCTGCTCGCGACGGATGCGTTCACCTCGGTCGACGTGGCCTCCACCACCAGTGGCGTGCTGAACGTGCCCAGCGTGCAAGCCATGCAGGAGTACGATGTGGTGCTCGTCTGGACCAACACCAGCATGACCAGCCCCGCGGCCACCACGTTCGGTAACAACCTGGCGGACTATTACGACGAAGGCGGTCGCGTCGTGGTGGCCTCCCTGGCGCTCGGCGGCTACTCGTTCCGCGGACGCTTCGCGAACCCGGCCAACGGCTACGTGCTGCTCGATACGCAGGAGGGCGACGGCGAGTGCAGCGGCACCACGCTGGGCACCGTGGCCGAGCCGGCGAGCGCGCTGATGAACGACGTCACCAGCGTGACCATCGCCGACCTCTACGGCTGCGCGCTCGGTGGCGTCGTCAACGGCGGCAGCGTGGTGGCGAGCTACACGGGCGGCACGCCGATGGTGGTCCGCGGCACGGTGGAGGGCCGGGCCCGCGTGGACCTGAACCTCTGGCCCAGCGAAGATAACCTCGGCGGCGACGCCGTGACGTTGATCAAGAACGCGCTCCTGTATCGCTGAAGGGGAGGGCGCCCGAAAGGGCGCCCTCCCGATAGACCAAGACAAACGCGGTCGTCAGCAGTTGGAGCACCTCGGGCGAGGCGCCGACTCACGAGAGTTGGCGCCTCGCCTTTTTTCGCTGGTTTGACTGCGCGGCGGAAACGTGCTCACCCTCAGCCCATACGCGTGTGACTGCTCCCGAGGAAGTTTGTCTAGGCCAGCAAAGTCGCACCATGTAAGCACCACAGAGGTTCCGCCGGGCGTTCCGCCGGGAATCAGGGCTGCGGCGATTCTGGTGTGTTCCCTGATCCTGGGGACTCCGTGCGTGACCCGCGCGCAGTCGGCCTTCGAGTCGGGCGATCCGCCCCCCGGTGCCGCCCCCATGGAGGCCCCTGCGGCGCCCGCCCCGGCCGAGTTGCCCGCGCCCGCCCCGAGCGAGCCGCCCGCCCCGGCCGAGTTGCCCGCGCCCGCCCCGAGCGAGTCGCCCGCCCCGGCCGGGTTGCCCGCGCCTGCCTCCGCGGCACCTGCCCAGAGCGAGTCGCCCGCCTCGGCCGAGTCGCCCGCCTCGGCCGAGGCGCCCGCGCCTGCTCCCCCGGAGTTCCCCGCGGCGCCTGCCCCGGCCGAGTCGCCCGCGGCGACCATCCCCACCGCAGCGGCGGCGCCTACCTCTGCCGAGTCGCCCTCGGCGCCCGGCGCCTCCTCCACACCTCCACTTCCCGCCACGCGCAACGAGCTCGGCGGATTTCCGGCCATCGGCGGCAACGTCAACTTCGGCCTGCTGCTCGGCGTGAGCGGCTCGTACACCCGCTTTCTGCCGGGCTACGCCCCGTTTCGCTTCCGCACCCAGCTCACCGCGGTCGCCTCCCTGCAGAACAGCGACAGCGGCTACCGCTCGCCCCTGCAGAACGTCGATCTGCGGCTCGATTTCCCAGGTCTCTTGCACGGACGGATGCGCATCTACTCGCTGGTGCGTGTGCAGCGCATCGAGAACAGCGGCTATTGGGGCATCGGCAACGGCGCGCGCGGCGTGTTCCCGGCGGACTACGAGGGCCGGCCCGACCGCTACTTCACCTGGAACAAGCGGATGCTCCAGATCCAGAACTTCGCCCGCTACAAGTTCGTGCCCACCTTCGATCTGGTGGTGGGGCTCGGCCTGCGCGCGCTCGAGGTGCGCCCGTACGCGGACTCGAAGTTGGTGCGCGACCTCGCCCAGGACTCGCCCGCGCGTCACTTGCTGTACGGCTACGGGCGGCAACTCGAGTTCGACCTGCTGCTCGGCGTCCTGTTCGATAACCGCGACGATGAGTTCAACCCTCGCCGGGGCTCCTATCACGAGCTGTCCGTGCGCAGCGGGCTCGGGCCGTCGGACGACGAGCCGATCCACTACGGCTCCGTGTACCTGCACGCCCGCCGCTTCTTCTCGCTGGTGGGGGAGAAGCTGGTCTGGGCGGGGCGCGGCGCGGCCGACGTCGGGTTCGGGCACATGCCGCTGACTGAGCTCGGCGTACTGGGTGGCTACACCAACATCTCGGGGCCATCAGGCGTGCAGTCGAACCGCGCGGTCCCGCTCGGCCGTCAGCTCGGACGCATCAAGTTGCTGCTCAGCACCGAGCTGCGCTCCACCTTCTATCGCTTCACGGTGCGCAAGGAACGCTTCGCGCTCGGTGCCGCCGTGTTCACCGACGCGAGCCGCGTGTGGGCGGAGCTCGGCCGCGATCGCGGTCTGGACGGGGGGCCCTTCTTGCGCTTCTCCTACGGCGGCGGCGTGCGCATCATCTGGGGCAGCACGATGATCATGCGCTTCGATGTCGCGCTGGCGCCCAACGCGGGCGTCAACGACAAGAACGTGCTCGGCTACAGCCTGGGCCTGGGGCAGGCGTTCTGAGTCTGAGGGCGGCGCGTGTGTCGACGTCCGCCGTGCCGCGAGGGGCCCCCCGGCGATGGCGAGGGCGAGCGCACCACCGATGGCGTAGGGCAGACCTGCATTCTCCAGGGCGTCATCCGTGCATGCGCGGCTTTCGCCGCGGCCGGCCCCAGTTGTTGTTGCGCGTGAAGGAGCGACCACCCACCCCAATGAGCATGCGCATGTCGGTGAGCGGTGGCGTGGCGGAAGAGCTCGCCGTGGACCTCGGCGCGCGTAGCGGATCGACGCGCGATGAGCGGGATCACCCGTCATCCGCATATCCGGCGGGTGTCCCAAGCTTGAGCCGGGCGCAGGCCCCAAGCGCCAGGTCGAGGACGATCTGCGTGGCCTGCCAGAGATGGAGGATCACCGAGTCGGAGGCGTCGCTCAAAGGCACGAACTCCGCGGGCGTGCTGGGGAGCTTTTGTGCGACGCGGCTGAGATGACGCTCCACCGCAGCGGTCCGCTCGGCGAGCACTTCGAGGTCGATGCTCATGGCCCGAGCTCCTCGAGGATCGCTCGGTAGCCGGCGCGCAAAACGGGCTCGGCGTCGCACCAAAACGACACGGCATTGAACCAAAAGCGCTCGAACATCCCCGGTTCGCGCTCGAACAGGACAATGCCATCGCGCGCCACGCGGTAACGGATGAGTCCGCCTGCCCTCGCCAGATCGACGAGGTCGATGCGGTCCGTGCGAAGCGTGAGGGCGAGATCGGCGTAAAGCTCAGAGACCTCGAGCGAAGCTGCGCCCAAATACCCGAAGTCCCAGTCGGAGTCCTCCCGCGCCTCCCCCCGCGCGCGCGAGCCATGCAAGACGAGCAGGTCGAGGCCCGCTCGCGCAGCCATCACGGCGTGCACCGCTTCCAAAAGACTCGGATCGTTCGAGCTGCTCACCCACACGAGCATACCGCGATTCATCCCGGGATCGTCGACCGGAATGGCGTTTGGCGCCCGGCGCCAGCGGCTACGCAGTCGGCGCAAGGTCACGGCCGAGGGCGCGGCTTTGTCTTCTCTGTCTGCGTGTCGGGAGCAGTGGGAGGGGGCAGCGGGGCAGGGTTTCGGGCGTTCGGGAGCGGGAGGGGGGCCTTCCGGGACGAAGGGGCCGCGTTTTCGGCCGTTGAGGCCGCGAACGTACGGGATTCCATGGGCTTCAGTCTGGCCTCCGGCCGGCGTATGATCCCGACGTCTTCGGGGCCCTCACCTCAAGCACCGCCTCAGCGCTCACTTGGATCCATGAAGCACATTCGCCAGTTCAGCTCGTTCTCCGAAGCCTCCAACTTTCTGTGGTCCATCGCCGACCTCTTGCGCGGCGACTACAAGCAGCACGACTTCGGCAAGGTGATCTTGCCCTTCACGGTGCTGCGCCGCCTCGACTGCGTGCTGGCCGACACCAAGGACAAGGTCCTCGCCCGCCACGAAAAGCTCAAGGGCTCCGACATCAAGAACATGGGCCCGGTGCTCAACCGCATCACCGGCACCGCCTTTCACAACGTCTCCAAGCTCGACTTCGCGCGCCTGCTGGACGACCCCAACAACATCGCCAAGAACCTGACCGCCTACATCAAGGGCTTCAGCGAAGAGGTGCGCGAGATCTTCATCGAGCGCTTCAAGATCCAGGAGCAGATCGAGAAGCTGCACGAGGCGAACCTCCTGTTCCTGGTGACCAAGCGCTTCGCCGAGGTGGACCTGCACCCCGACGCCATGGACAACCACCTGATGGGGTCGGTGTTCGAGGACCTGATCCGGCGCTTCGCGGAGCAAGCCAACGAGACGGCCGGTGAGCACTTCACGCCGCGCGAGGTGATCCGGCTGATGGTCAACCTGCTGTTCATGGAGGACGACCGCGCCCTGCGCGACAAGGGCGTAGTGCGCACGCTCTTCGACCCGGCCTGCGGCACGGGCGGCATGCTCTCGGTGGCCGAGGACCACCTGCGCAAGCTCAACCCCGACGCGCACCTCGAGGTCTACGGCCAGGAACTCAACGACGAGTCGTTCGCCATCTGCAAGGCGGACATGCTGCTCAAGGCCGAAAACCCGGGCAACATCGTGCGTGGCAACAGCTTCAGCCACGACGAGCATGCGGGCAAGAAGTTCGACTACATGCTCAGTAACCCCCCGTTTGGCGTGGAGTGGAAGAAGGTCGAGAAGGCCGTCAAGGACGAGTACGACGAGCAGGGGATGAGTGGCCGCTTTGGCGCGGGCCTGCCCCGCATCAACGACGGCTCGTTTCTGTTCTTGCAGCACATGATCAGCAAGATGAAGGCGCCGAGCGAGGGTGGCTCGCGCATCGCCATCGTGTTCAACGGCTCGCCTTTGTTTACGGGCGACGCGGGCTCCGGCGAGAGCAACATCCGCCAGTGGATCATCGAAAACGACTGGCTCGAAGCCATCGTGGGCCTACCCGACCAGCTCTTCTTCAACACCGGCATCAGCACCTACGTCTGGATCGTCACCAACAGGAAGCCCAAGAAGCGGCGCGGCAAGGTGCAGCTGATCAACGCGGTGGACCTGTTTCAGAAGATGCGCAAGAGCCTCGGCGACAAGCGCAAGGAGCTCGGTGAAGAGCACATGCGCGAGATCGTGCAGCTCTATGGCGACTTTCGCGAGACCGAGCGCAGCAAGATCTTCGACAACGCCGACTTCGGCTTCCGCAAGATCACGGTGGAGCGGCCCCTGCGGCTCAACTTCCAGGCCAGCCCCGAGCGCATCGCGCGTGTGCAGGAGGAGGGCGCCTTCAAGAAGCTCGCGACCAGCCAGAAGAAGGGCGCGGCGGGCAAAAAAGACATCGAGGCCGGCGAGAAAGAGCAGGCCACCATCTTGAAGGCGCTCGGCGGGCTCGAGGCCGACAAGCTCTACACGAGCCGAGACGCCTTCGAGGACGATCTTAGAGCGGTGCTCAAGAAGGCCGAGCTCAAGCTCGCACCGGCCTTGGTGCGCGCGATCCTGAACGCCCTGAGCGAGCGCGACGAAAGCGCCGAGGTGTGCACGGACGGCAAGGGCAATCCGGAGCCGGATCCTGAGCTGCGCGACACCGAGAGCGTGCTGCTCAAGGAGGACGTGCAGGCCTACTTCGAGCGCGAGGTGTTGCCGCACGTACCGGACGCCTGGGTGGACGAGAGCAAGACCAAGGTGGGGTACGAGGTCCCGTTCACGCGGCATTTCTATGTGTACAAACCGCTTCGACCGCTGAAGGAGATCGAGGCGGAGATCGTGGCGCTCGAGCGGGAGATTCAGGGGATGTTGGGGGAGGTGTTGGGGTGAGTGCGACCCGTTCCAGTCGGGCCCTGGTGAGCGGTGACCGCGCAGTTCCGTGGCGGCATCGGATTCTGCCCGGCTGGCCGATAGTCCCCACCAAAGTCGTCACGCGCATTAATCGCGAGGTCCTGCCAGAAGGAACTGACCCTAGCCGGATCATCCGCTACGTCGACATCTCCTCTGTGAACTCGACGGGCATCATCCGCGTCGAGTCGCTGGAGTTCGGCAAGGCACCGTCTCGAGCGCGCCGAGTTGCGCGCCGCGGGGACACCATCGTGTCGACTGTTAGAACTTACTTGCAAGCAGTGGCGACCATCCCTCCCGACGATTCTGACTTGATCGTATCCACTGACTTTGCCGTCGTGACACCGCGCCAAGACCGCGTTCTTAGCCGTTTCGCGTCCTTCTGGCTTCGATCGGTACTATTCGTCGATGAAGTGTGTGCCAGATCCACCGGGGTCTCCTACCCTGCCGTTAATTCGTCGGAAATTGGTGTCTTACCATTTCCGGCCCCGCCCCTCGCCACTCAACGCGCCAT
>JBIQKA010000041.1:0-41029 GCA_044507075.1 Myxococcales bacterium | reverse complement strand
GCGCGGGCGCGGCGGGCGCGGGCGCGTCTGGCGTTGGCGGGGGCGCACTGGGGTCCGCGGGAGCAGGGGCGATCGGCGGGCTAGCTGGAGCTTCTGGGGTGGGCTCGTCGGACGCTGGCACGGCCGCCGGATCCGCGGTCGGCGCGGGATCGATCGCAGGCTCAACCTGGGGCGCAGATTCTTCGGTGGACGTCGGCGCGGACGGGTTGACCGGAGCAGCGGGCTCCTGCGCGGGCTCCGCGGCCTCCGGTGCGGGCTCCGTGGGCTCCTGCGCAAGCTCCTCCGCGGGCGGCTCGGGCGTGGACACGGAGATCGCCTGCGCGGGGGCGGACTTGGCCTTGGCCTCGTCGAGCTTCCAGCGCAGGCCGATGCCCAGGAAGTTCGCCTCCATCACGTACTTGCCATTGCCGATCGCGGGTCGATCGCCGGCTTCGTACTGACCTGGCGTGTTGTCGCTGGGGAGCGGCTTGATGGCCGCGGGCAGCAGTACCTCGCTGTTACGCACGTCGCGGTTCTGCATGAACATGTGCCCGTAGCTGGCATCGATGAACACGCCTTGAGAGACCTCGATGCTCGCCCCGAGGCTGAGCAGCACCTTGTTCGTATCGAGCCCGGCCGGGCTCAACGTGCGCTCGGTGAACGCGCTGGACTCGTACATCAGGCCGCCCAGGACGCGCGTGGCGCGGCGACCCTTGAACAGCTTGCCCAGGTCGTAGCTACCGCCGAGGGCTATCGCCCAGGTGTCCCGCATGTTGCGCGCGAGCGAGACACTCGTCGCCTTCACCGTGCCCACGCCGGGCACGTTCCTGGCTTCCACGTCCTTGGGGGTCACGCGGATCGATTGCTGCTCTGCCCAGTGCTCCCAGGTCCCCGCCAGCTCCACCCGGAGTTGGTCGAGCGGCTTGAACTCGGCGCCCAGGCGCACGATGGTGGGCAGCACCAGGGCCATGTCCGCCTTGAGATCGGTGCTGTCCCGGGGGCCGCGCAGCTCGATACCATCAAAGATGGCTTGATCCGGCAGCGCGAGATCGAACTGCGCCTCGCCACCGATCTTCGTGCGCAGCTGCACCGAGGCGCCGAGCCGCACATGATCGAGATCGAGGTTCACGCCCAACACGGCGGTCGCGGTGTACACGGGGCCCAGCAGGAATTTGGTGCGGCCCTCCCACTCTTTGGCCTCGGGCTGCGCGCAGAAGGCGTAGTCGCAGGCGCTCACCGCGACTGTGCCGCCAAATTGCGCGGCCGTGAGGTAGAGCGCTCCGCCGAACGAGAGCCGGCTGGTGGCTTGGTAGGCGGCGCCGAGCGCCAGAGAACCCACGAACGAGCCATTCGCGTCGAGGATTGAGTAGCGCTGGGGCGCGCGATCGCCGTTGGGCAGCTCGGAGGGCCAGCTCGAAGGATAGGCGGGCGGAATGATGAGCCCGATCCCGAAGCCGAGGCGCTTGAACCCGAGGTTGTCGCTGTACGCGATGGTCGGGATGGGCACGGGCTGAGAGTTGCCGTTGACGGCGGGCTCGTAGCTGCCGTTGTCGAGCCGGCGCGTGAACTCGGTCTGCACCATGGGCACCACGAAGTCCACGAGCAGCTGCCGCTTGCTCTCGACCAGGCCCGCCGGATTGTACCAGAGCGCATGTGGGTTGCGGACGCCGGCCACGGAGGCTCCGGCGCGCGCCGCGGTCTCGGCGCCCCGCGGGAACAGGTAGAGGCCACCTGCATGGGCCCTGTGCGGCACGGCGCTCCAGCACAGGAGCGCGGTCAGGGCGATGCACAACGAACGAAGGCGCGCTGGAGGCAGCTTGGAGTGCCCCGGCGCAAGTCGGCGAACCGAATTTACGCGGGCCAGAGCCGCTGTTCTCTGCCGTGCCAAGAAAGACGTCACGAAACCTCGAGTGGTCGGCACTTTATGTGCAATTGCAACTGGGTGTAAATGGGAAGCGGACGTCACGCATGCGACTAGCCGAGCTCGCGGAGGTCTCGCGCCAGGTGGCCCAGACTCCCAGGCGCACCCAAAAGGTGGCCTTGCTTGCAAGTAGCCTGAATCGCGCGCCGTGCACTGACCGCACCCTGCGGGTCATGTACCTGGTCGGCCAGCCGCTTCAGCCCAGGCTCGGCGTGGGTCCCGCGCAGATCTTCTCGCTCTCGGTGCCCCCGGCGCGCGTCGCGTCCCTGGAGCTCAGGGACGTCGATGGCGCGCTCGAGGAGCTCGCCGCCGCGCATGGGCCTGGCGTCGTGGAGCGGCGCACGCAGCTCCTGCGCGCGCTCTGGGCCCGGGCGAGCGATGGGGAGCAGCGCTTTTTGTGCCGACTGTTGCTGGGTGAGCTGCGTCACGGGGCGCTCGAAGCGCTCTTGCTCGAGGCGGTGGCGCAGGCCGCGCACGTCTCGCTCGACCTTCTGCGGCGCGCTCACATGTTCGCGGGCCAGCTCCCGCCCGTGGTGAGCGCTGCTTTTGAAGAAGGCGACGCGGGGCTCGCGCGCTTCGAGCTGACGTTGTTTCGACCGGTGTTGCCGATGCTGGCCGAACCCGCGGAAGATCTCGCCTCGGCGCTCGGGCAACTCGGGCGGGCGGCGCTGGAATACAAGATCGACGGCGCGCGCATCCAGGTGCACAAGTCCGATGACGCGGTGCGCGTGTACGCGCGCAGCGGCCAGGACGTGACCGCTGTGGTGCCCGAGATCGTCGAGCGCGTGCGCGCCCTCTCGGCTTCAGCCTTGGTGCTCGACGGCGAGGTGATCGCGCTGCGCTCGGACGCAAGACCGCTGCCTTTCCAAGAGACGATGCGGCGCTTCGGGCGCAAGCTCGGCGTGCATGCGCTACGTGAGAGCGTGCCGCTGACCCCGTTTTTCTTCGACTGTCTGCACGTGAACGGGCGAAACCTGCTCGATGCACCCAGCGAAGAGCGCGCGCGCGAGCTCGCGCGGGCAATCCCGGCTACCGCGCGTATGCCGCGCCTCGTCACCTCGGACCTCGCGCAGGCGGAGGCCTTTCGGCGGGAGGCCCTGGCGCGCGGGCACGAAGGCGTGATGGCCAAGGCGCTCGAAGCCCCTTACCTGGCGGGCAAACGCGGGCAGAGCTGGCTGAAGATCAAGGCCGTCCACACGCTCGATCTGGTGGTGCTGGCGGCCGAGTGGGGGAGCGGTCGCCGGCGCGGCTTTCTGAGCAACCTACACCTGGGCGCGCGCGATCCGGGCTCTGGCAGCTTCGTGATGCTCGGCAAGACCTTCAAAGGACTCACCGACGCGATGCTGAAGACCCAGACGAAGGAGCTGCTCGCACGCGAGCTCCGGCGCGACGCGTACACCGTCTACGTGCGGCCCGAGCTGGTGGTGGAGATCGCCTTCAACGACGTGCAGACGAGCCCGCAATACCCAGGCGGGGTGGCGCTGCGCTTTGCGCGCGTCAAGCGTTATCGCCCCGACAAGCCGGCGAGCGAGGCAGACACCCTGGAGCAGGTTCGCGCGCTCCATGCGGCCGCGCGCCGGTGAAGCGGACGGCGATGGCTGACGGGCCGCGCCCCCCTGGAGCACCGAACGCCTTGAATCCTACGAAAACCTGCGCTTTCGCCGTCATCACGGCCTACGTTCTCGGCCCGACCTGCGGATCGAGCCGAAGGAAGTAACCGCGCTGACGACGCGTGCTTGGTTTTCATGACGGATGCAAGGCGTTCGGTGCTCTAGAATGCGGCCGATGCTGCCCCGACGTTGCGTGGTTCTCGTGAACACCGATTTCGAATCGCGGGTCGCAGAGCTCTCCCTCGAAGGGCCGCGCGGTTACGAGGCCGACGCCGCGGTGCTCGACACGGCGCGCGAGGTCCGGCTCGCCATCGCCGGGCTCGGTATCGAGGTGGACGAGCTGCGTGTCGCCCGCTCGCTGCGCGGCGTCGCCCAGGAGCTCCGCGCGCGCGGCGCCGAGGTGGTGTTCAATCTGGTCGAGTCCATCGACAACGATTACGGCCGCGAGTGGCAGGTCGCCGAGCTGCTCGAGCGGCACGGCTTCGCCTACACCGGCAACGGCGCGCGGCCGCTCAAGCTGTGCCGCGCCAAGGACCAGACACGCCGGATCTTGCTGGCAGAGAAGGTGCGCGTCGCGCGCGGCGTGGTGCTGCGAAAAGCCCGCGCTTCGCCACGCGAGGAGCTCGTGTTTCCTGCCTTCGTAAAGCCCGCGCGCGTGGACGGTTCGATCGGCATCGACGCCGGCTCGCTCGTGCACGACGGCGAGCAGCTCGAGCGCCGGATCGCCAAGTTGCTCGCCGCCGGCTTGCCCGGGCCCTTCATGGTCGAAGAGTTTCTGCCCGGGAAAGAGATCAACGTCTCGCTCTTCCCGAGCCCGGAGCAGGGGGGCTTCGTGGTACCCACGGAGATCGACTTCTCCCCGGTCCCCGAGCACTTGCCTCGCTTTGTCACCTACGACAGCAAGTGGAATCCCCAGAGCCCCGAGTTCGCTTGCAGGTCGGTGCCCGCCGTGCTCGACGCCTCCCTGCGCGCCGAGGTCGAGCGCCTCGCGCGTCGCGCCTTTTGCGCGCTCGGGGGCAGCGCGTACGGACGCGTGGACATGCGGATCGATCGTGAAGGGCGTCCGTGTGTGATCGACGTGAACCCCAATAACGACATCCATCCCGAGGCGGGCCTCGCGATCGCCGCCAAGAGCGTCGGGCTCAGCTATGGCCAGTTGATCGCCGGGGTGCTCGAGCGAGCCCTGGAGGTGAAGCATGCACATTCGTCCCATCGAAGCGCCTGACGCGCAGGCGCTGTCGGCGCTCTTGCGCAAGATCGCGCAGTTCAAGCCCGACGAAGTGACGGTGGCCGAGGAGCTGATCGAGGCCTCCATCCGCGATCCGGAGGGGTCGGGCTACGAAAGCCTGGTGGCGATCTCGGGCGCAGAGGTGATCGGGTACGTTTGCTTCGGTCCCACGCCGATGACGGCGGCCACCTGGGATCTGTACTGGATCGCGGTTTCGCCCGAGGTTCAGGGGCAGGGGCTCGGCAAGCAGATCTATGCGGCGTTCGCCGAGGTTGTACGAAGCCGCGGGGGGCGCCAGGTGCGCATCGAGACCTCATCCCAGGAAATTTACGCGGCCACTGGGGGATTTTACGAGCGCCTCGGTTTTGACCTCGCCGGCAAGCTGCCCGATTTTTACGCACCTGGAGATGACCTCTTGATCTTTTATCGTGTCCTTTGAGGCACGTTCTGTAACGCTCGAGCCGTAACGGGGCCTTTCTCGCCGAGAAATCTGCGGTCTTCCTCACAGGTCCATGTAAAGCTCGCGGCCCAAGGAAACACCAAGGGCGCTCGCAGCTGTTCTGGCGGGAGCCTCCGTGACGGAGTAGTTTCTGAACCCCGAACGCGGCGCCTTCTCCTCGCCGCACCGGAGTGAGCAACCATGGCAGATGCGGGCGCAAATCGTTCTCTCGAGGGCAGGCTAGCGGCGGATGCCGGTGCCGAGTTATCTCGGAGCCCCCGGAGCGCGCGAGTCGAGCTCCCCGAGGGACCGCGACCGAGGAGGGGAGCGCCCGAGCAAACGCGTGCACGCTTGATCCAAACCGCCGCTCAGACCTTCAACGAAGTGCCGTACTGGGAGACGGACTCCAACCAGATCGCGAAGGCGGCGGGGTACTCCACCGGCACCTTCTATCGACACTTCAAGGACAAGCGAGAGATCTTCATCGCGGCCTACCGCGAGTGGGTGGCAGAGGAGTGGGCCAGCATCGAGTCGCAGGTGGCGCCGGGTCAGTCGCCGGGCGAGAGCATCGATCGCGCGGCGGACGCCTTGATCGAGCACCACCGCCGGTGGCGCGTCTTTCGTGGCAACCTGCGCGCGCTGGTGACCTACGATGAGGAGCTGCGCGAGCTCACCCACACGCTGCGCCGCGAGACGCTCGAGAAGATGAGCGTGTTGCGTGCCCGTCAGGGACCATCCAGCAACCGCAGCCTCGAGAGCGACGCCATCCACGCGATGATGTTCGAGCGCGTGTGCGACGGCATCGCAGACGGCGACTTCAAGTCACTGGGTTGCTCGGTCGAGGTGGCGCAGGCGGAGTTCCGCCGCATGATGCGCCAATATCTGCTCGAGGGGTTGTTCAGCTGAGCTCGGGCGTTCATCCTAGAGCGCATTTTCACGAATCCCGCACCGCCTCGCGGGCGGCACGGCGCCGCCTCCCCCGCCCTCGGACACTGCGACAATAGCCAAGCATTGCCTCGGTCCGAGCTCGGCGGATCCGACGCCGCGGCGCTCCACGATCCAGCACGGGATTTGTGAATGCGCTCTGGGGCAGCGCCCAAGAGGGAAGGAACACACGTGAGTCTGGCTGTCTTCGAGGGAGTGTCACTTTATTTCGGGGACCGGAGCATCGTCGACGACCTCGATCTGCGGGCCGCCGAGGGTGACCGGATCGGCCTTGTCGGTCCGAATGGCTCCGGCAAGAGCACGTTGCTCAAGCTGCTCGCAGGTGAGCAGGCGCCCGATGGCGGCAAGATCACGCTGCGCAGGGGCGCGCGCCTCGGCTATCTGCCGCAGGACCTGAGCGTGAACGGCGGAAAGACGCTGATCGACTTCGTGCTCTCCAGCGTGCCAGGCCGCAGCGAGCTCGATCGGCAGCTGGCCGAGGTCGAGGCGGCGTTCGAGCACGCGCAGGTCGAGGGCAGGGACGAAGCTGCCCTGTCGGAGTTGGCCGAGCGGCTCGGTGATCTCCACGAGCGCATCGGGCACTTCGAGGAGCACTTCAGCGAGCACGAGGCGTTGCGCATCCTGGCCGGGCTCGGGTTCAAGGCCGAGGACCGCGCGCGCGATATCGGCGAGTTTTCGGGCGGCTGGAAGATGCGGGCCGTGCTGTCCGCGCTGCTGTTCCAGCAGCCGGACCTGCTGCTCTTGGATGAGCCCACGAACCACCTGGACCTGCCCTCCGTCACCTGGTTTTCCAATTTCCTCGCGCGCTACCGCCGCGCCTTCTTCCTCATCTCCCACGATCGCGACTTTCTCAACGAACAGATCAACCGGGTGGTGAGCTTCGAGGTCGAGGGCGTCCGCCAGTACCCAGGGAACTACGAGCGCTATCTGAAACAGCGGGCCGAGGAGGAAGAGATCCTCATCAACAAGGCCAAAAATCAGGAGCGTGAGCGGGAGCAGGCCCAACGCCTCATCGATCGCTTCCGCGCCCAGGCCAACAAGGCGCGCATGGTGCAGAGCCGCGTGAAGCAGCTCGAGAAGATGGAGACCGTGGAGGTGCTGGAGAAGGCGAGCGTGATGCGCTTTCGCTTCCCGCCCACCGAGCGCTGCTCCAATGACGTGCTCGTCTCGGAGGGGCTGCGCAAGTCGTTCGGCGCCCGTACGGTGCTCGACGGTGTCGATGTGCGTGTCACGCGCGGTCAGCGCATCGCGATCATCGGCCCGAACGGCGCCGGTAAGACCACGTTGCTCAAGATCTTGGCCTCCGAGCTCGCCGCCGACGGCGGCACGGTGACCCTCGGACATCACGTGAAGGTCGGCTACTTCGCGCAGCATCACGCGGACACGCTGCACGCGGACAGCACGCCCTTTCAGGAGGTGTCCGAGATGGATCCGCAGGCGGGCGTCACGCGCGTACGCACGGTGCTCGGGGCCTTCTTGTTCCGGGGCGACGACGTCGAAAAGAAGATCCGGGTGCTCTCGGGCGGTGAGCGCGCCCGCGTGGCGTTGGCGCGCCTCCTGATCAAGCCCGGCAACTTCTTGATGATGGACGAGCCGACCAACCACCTGGATCTGGGGTCGAGTGAGAGCCTCGCGGAATCCCTCGCCTCGTACGATGGCACCGTGCTGTTCGTCAGCCACAACCGCAGCTTCGTGAAGCGGTTGGCCACGCAGATTTGGAACCTCGAGAACGGCAAGGTCGAGGTTTACCCGGGCACGCTCGACGAATTCATGTTCGCCCTGCGCACGCGCCAAGAGTTGTCCGAGCGCACGGCGAGCGCCTCCTCCGCAGTCACGGGCGTCGCCCGCCAGGAGAAGAAGTCCGCAGCTTCCTCCGCCCCGACACCAGCAGATCGTCCGAGCCGCGCGGACGACAAGGATCGAAAGCGCAAGGAAGCCGAGATCCGCCAGAAGAAGAGCAAGCTGCTGAAGCCGCTGCGCGATCGGGTGGCGGTGCTCGAGTCGAAGGTCGACGAGCTCGAACGGCTGCAGAAGCAGACCACCCTCGAGCTCTCCGACCCTTCTGTGTATGCAGACGCCAGGCGCCGGAACGAGCTGCTCTCGGCGTTCGAGGAGCGGCGCGCTGCTCTCGCCAAACTCACCGAGGAGTGGGAGCAGAAGACGCTCGAGCTAGAGGCGCAGGAAGCCCAGCTGAACGAACTCTGAGCTCGTTCACGCGACACTGCCGCGCGCCTCCACCTAGCCTCGAGTTTGGCGGTTTTGCGGGCGCAGAAACGCCGCTTTTCTGCCGCCTCGCGGCTTTCGTCCTCGGCCCGAACCTCGGTTCGGACCTGCGGGCGCGCTCGCGATCCGGCAGAAAATCGACGTTTCTGCATCCCGAAACCGCCAAACTCGAGCCTAGCGCACGAGAACGGAACGCTCAGGCGAGCGCGCCATGAGGAGCAGCGTCAGCGAGCTGCCTTGGCGACGCCCGGCATGCGGTACACGAACGCCAGCGTGAGGCGAACGTAGTGATCGCTCCCGTCGTTCGGAAGCAGATAGCCGTCTGGGTGGCTGCTTCCGAAATCCAGCGCGTAGCGCCGGAAGTCGACGCCGGCCCGAATGCCGTAGGCCTCCGTGATGAAGGCGCCGAGATGGAGCCCGATCTCGAAGCCGCCGGTCGAGAGGTCCGGGGCGTAGGGCAGCTGTCCGATATCGCCTGAGTTCAACACGAACAGGTAGGCCGCGTTGAGATCGACGCTCAGCCAATCGACCAGGAAGATGCCGGTGCCCAGTCCGAACCGCAGCGCGCCGTAGGCGACTCCGGGCATGGCGACGTCCGAGGCGACGGCCGGATCGAACACCTGGCGCACGTAGCCCACCCGGAAGCGAGGCTCGAATGAATCGAGCGGCAGCCGGTAGATCAAGCCCGCGGAGAGCTCGTAGGCGGTGGTCTTCACTTCCTTGCCGCCCTGTCGCGATTTGAGGCCGAGCGCGTAGTCGATGTCCGCTTCGAGTCCGAGGTCGGACAACGCGTCGTTGCGTTTGTGGGCGCCGGGGAACCACTGGGCACCGAGCGCCACGGTCAAGGCCGGGCTTTGAGGGGTGTTCTGATAGCTGTTGAGCTGGGTGTCCTCGTCGCCGTACTGCAACGTGCGCCACATGAGGCGCGGGCCCGCCCACGCGAGCAGGGCAGGGCGCCTCGCCGATTTCGTGGACGGCCCCGCACGCTCGAAATCTTCCGGTGCCGCGGTCTGCTCGGACGCGTCTTGTCGCTCGTCTGGGAGGGGAGCGAACCTTCCTGAGGGTTCCTGCGCGCCGGGGTCGGAAGCGGCCAACGCAGGCTCTTCTGCGCTCGGCGCGGAGCTGCCCTGAATGGCCGGTCCGAGATCGCGCCAGAAAAGCTTCTCGATCGCCTTGAGTTGCGGCAGCGATCCCCGAGTATAGCTCTTGTCGTCGGCGGGCAGGCCCGTGCTCGCATCGCGCACGCGCACGTTGGCTCTCCACTTCTTCTTTACCTTGGAGACGCTGCCCTCGACGAAGGCGCTTGCTCCGAGCTCTCCGCCGACGCGCTGGTAGGCCTCTGAACTGCCCCATTGCACCCCGAGCCGCTGACGCGCGGCCTCGGCCTCCTTGGCCGGAATCAGCTCGATGTCATCGCGCGCCTTCAGCGCAGACAGGACATGTCCGCGCACGGGGTTGGAACCCGGGCCCGTGAACTCCAGCACCACGACGCGCTTACTTTGGGCGGCGGCGAGAGCGGTGCTGAATAAAACGGCGGCAAAGCAGACGACTGGTCCCAGACCCTTCGGCCACGACAATCCCCTCACCTAGACCCTCCCTCGTCGACGGCGAAAAGCCGGACAGCCGTGCCCACTATACAGACTGGCGCTCCATAAGATGCTCCCGATTGCGTGTCCAGTGCGGGCAGGGAGCTCAGACAATCGCTCGTTTCAACGCGTATGATGGGGCAGCGCGAAGAAGCCACGAGGCCGGCCCGAGTCTAGCGTCAGTATCGTGACGAGGGCGAAAGAGTTCAGAGCCCGTCGTCAAAAGGTTCACTCCTTCGGTCTGCTCCACGGCGCACCGTCCAGTGCGCGCTCGAGCCACGGCGTACATCGCGAAGCCGCATCGCCGACACACGCGCGTGTTCATCGGATCGGCGCAAGCGCGTGCTCACTGACCCGCTCGCCAAACCATGGCGCTTCACCCCGCTGGGTGGGCAGCGTGAAAGCGGTTCGAAGGGCCTCACAGGTCGACCCACGGCGTCCCCAAGGCTCGTTCATTTTTTCAGTCAGCCACGAACGTTACGCGCATGACGTGACCGAATGGAAGGAGCCGTGGGCGTGTTCCCACCCCGTTTTGAGTGGACGCCTCGGGCCGTGTGGTCGTGCGTCCGCACAAAATGTGCCGTTCGGATCGCAAGCGCGCGGGAACCGTGTATTTTCTAAAGAGGTGCGATGAGTTCGGAGTTTCGCGGCAATCGCGGCTGGCTGGTTCAAGCCGCCGCCCTGGTGGTGGTGCTCGGGGCACTCAAGCTAGCTACCCCGCTGGTGGTCCCGATCCTGCTCGCCGCCTTCCTGGCGATCGTCACAGGTCCCCTGGTGTTCTGGCTCGTGCGCAAGGGCGTCCAGCGCTACGTCGCCGTGGGGCTCGCGCTCTCGGCGGACTTCGCCTTCTTCGGCACCATCGCGGCGTTCACCGCGAGCGGTCTCAACGCGCTCGTGTCCGCTCTGCCGCGCTATCAGGAGCGCATCTCGATCCTGCGCGGTGAGGCCTCCGAGTGGCTGGCATTGCAAGGTCTCCCGGACCTCGGGGGGCTGCTGCTGCGCGCGGTGCGCGAGCAGGAGCTCGGGCCGATGTTCGCTTCGGCGGTGAGCCAGGTCGTGCGCGCGCTCTCCTCGCTCGTGCTCGTGCTGTTCATCGTCGCCTTCCTGTTGGTCGAGATGTTGGGCATCGAAGACAAGCTGCGGCTGGTGTTCCGGCACCCGGAGATCGGCATCGAGCAGTTCCGCCGCGCCGCTGCCCACGTGCAGCGTTACATCGTGTTCAAGACCGGCGCGAACCTCTTCACGGGGTTGCTGGTCTGGCTCTGGCTGGCGGCGTTCCGCGTCGACTTCGCGCTGCTCTGGGGCGTGTGCGCGGCCATGCTCGGCTATATTCCCACGGTCGGCAGCGTGCTGGTCGGCGTACCGGTGGTGGTCGTGACGCTGCTCCAGTATGGCTTTGGGACGACGGTCGTGGTCGGCACGGGCTACGTCTTGATCAATGCCGCGATCGCCGCGCTGCTCGAGCCGCGTGTCTTCGGGCAGGCGCTCGGCCTCTCTCCGCTCGTGGTGTTCGTGTCCATGGTTTGCTGGGGTTGGCTCTGGGGGCCCGTGGGGGCCGTACTCTCGGTACCGCTCACGGTGGTCGTGAAGATCGTGCTCGCCTACGTCGAAGGCTACGAGTGGTTGGCGCGCATGCTCGGCCCCGTATCGGCGAGCGCGACCGGCGTGGGGACGCCCAGCATTCCGCCTGGCGTGATCACCGTGGGGACGCCCAGTGTTCCCCCTGGTTTACTGAGCGCCGCGGGCGGCATCTCCCTGGGCAACCACCCGGAGCGACCGAGCGCCGCTGGCGTGAACCCGGTGGTGATGCCGAAGCACGCCTCGGCCATGGCCACGGGCGTGGGACCCATCGTCCCTGGCGCGCCTTCGATGCTCACAGGGCATGGCTCGGACGAGGAAAGCAGCTAGATTCTAGTCCGCTCCGCGCTTGAACGGCGTGCTCTCTGACAAGACCGCCATCTGTTCCCGTACGAAGCCTGCCTCGCGCTCCACGAACTCGGCGATCGCGTGCGAGAGCCCCGGGTGCAGCGCGAAGTGCGCGGAGTAACAGGGCCTCGGGAGATAGCCGCGCTTGATCTTGTGCGCGCCCTGGGCGCCCGCTTCGAAGTGCGTGACCCCCCGGGCGAGGCCCCACTCGAGCGGCAGGTAATAGCAAAGCTCGAAGTGCAGCATCGGGAGCTCGCGGCGCGCGCCCCAGTAGCGGCCGTAGAGATTTCTGCCCTTGTGGAAGAAGAGCGCGCCTGCCACGGCCTCGTCCCCGTCGTGTGCCAAAGCGGCATAGGCTCCGCGATGGCGGGCAAGATCCATGAAGAACGCGCGCGTCAGGTACGCCTCGGAGCCGTGGTTGTCGATGGTCTGGTTGTAGAACTCCCACAGGGCCTGCAGGTCCTTTTCGGGGAGCTCCGAGACCGCGCGCATGGACAGCGAAAGGCCGAGCTCCTGCGCCCGGGCGCGCTCCTTGCGCACTTGTTTGCGCGAGGCGTTGCGCAAGCTGGCCATGAAGTCGTCGAAGGTCGCGAGCTCCCCTTCGTGGTCCAAATGAAACTGCTGGCTCAGGCGTGGCGCATAGCCGAGCTCCTGGGCCAGCGCGCGCTCTTCCTCGGTGCAAAACAGCACGTGGAGCGAGGAAGCCCGGAGCTCCTTGGTGGCCACCTTGGCGGCGCGCAAAAGCTCGCGCGCGATCTCGGCGCGCGGCCATGCAGGGTGGGTGAGCAGTCTTCGCCCGGTGGCGGGCGTCAGCGGAACGGCGCTGACGAGCTTGGGGTAGTACGGGAGCCCTGCGCGCAGGGCGGCCTGCGCCCAGCCGAAGTCGAAGATGAACTCACCATAGGAGTGATCCTTGAGATAGAGGGGCATGGCCCCCACAAGCTGCCCCGCCGCGCGCACGAGGATGTGGCAGGGCAGCCACCCCGTTTCGCGGGGACCCACGCTGCGGCTGTCTTCGAGCAGGGAGAGAAAAGCATGCTCGGTGAACGGATCGTTGGGCTCGCACAGCGCATCCCAGGCATCCGCCTCCACGCTGGCGAGGGAAGGGACGAGCTCGACTTCGTAACCCACCGCCGCAGTGTAGCTCGGGGTCCCTACCGTGGGCAGGCCGCGCGCGTCACTCCGCGCGCGGACGGAAGGCGTGATCGCGGTAGAAGCGCAGCTCCGCGATGCTCTCGCGGATGTCGTCGAGGGCGCGGTGGGTGTTCTTCTTGCCGGGCGGCGTGACGTCCGTGTACCAGCGCTTGACCAGCTCCTTCACGGTACTCACGTCCACGGTGCGGTAGTGCAACCAGGCGCTCAGATCCGGCATGTACTTGTCGATGAAGCGCCGATCGTGGCTCACCGAGCTGCCGCACAACGGCGACTGCCCCTTGTTGGAGAAGCGCCGGAGATATTCGAGTGTGCGCAGCTCGGCCTCTCGCAGCGTGAGGGGGGACGCCTTGACCGCCGCGGTCAAGCCGCTCTGGCCATGATGGCGGGTGCACCACTCGTCCATCGCGTCGAGGGCCGCATCCGGCTGGTTCACCACCAGGTCGATGCCCTCGCCCTGCTCCACCAGATCGCTGTCGGTGACGACGCATGCGATCTCGAGGATCACGCATTTTTCGGGGTCGAGACCGCTCATCTCGAGGTCGATCCAGATCAGTGGTGGGTGATTGGTCCGCACGGGTTCTGCATCACTCATCATGTACTCCCGGCGCGCAGGCCGCCTCGCAGCCCGGGGCCGCGTCAGAGGAACGGGAGCCTATCGTAGTCGCTGCGGTCTGCGCCGTTCAAGGCTCACGCCACAGGGCGTCATAGAGCATCTCGGTGGTGTCCAGGATGTTGGGGCCTGGATCCTCCAAGAACTGCCAGGGAAGCTCCACGATCTTCCCCCGCCCGCTGCAGGGCTTGATGCCTGAGAGGCCGGCGTGCCGGCAGATCACCGCGCCCATGTTGGTTTGGGTCAGGATCACCTCCGGATCAAGGGCGAGGATGCGCTCGTTGGTGAGTTCGGGCCAGCCATGGAGGCCCGCCTCGGCCGCCACGTCGCGCAGCCCCGCGTGGACGAGCACCTCGTGATAGCTGGTCCGACCCGCCCCTCCGTACATGCGATCGCCGTAGATGCTGATGTACATGGCGGTGGGCTTGGGTTTCCCCGCTCGCGCCCCAGCCACCCTTCGTAGGCGTTCCTCGAAGTGTTGGGCGTAGCGCGCAGCGCGCTCGGGTTCGCCGATCAAGTAGCCGATGGCCAGGATGTTCGGGATCAGCGTGTCGAGTCCCCGCATGTGGCCGAGGTCGAACACGCGCACGCCTTGCGCGCGCAGGTGCCCCACGTAGCCCGGATCGACCAGGTTGTTCACCAGCAAGAGATCCGGTTTGAGCTCGAGCACCTTTTCGACCGGGGCCCTCGCGGCGAGCTGGGCTTTGCCGGCCAGGCGATGCGCGATCACGGACTCGGTGGCGCCGTGCTGCGTGAACGCGACGATCCGGGTGGGCTCGCACAGGTCCGAAAGCACCCGGTCCGCGATCAGGGTCTGTGAGGCAATGCGGTTGTACGGCCCGAGGGGGACGGCGACGCCGCCCGCGTCGCGGAGCACCCGGGTTCCGTCGGCGAGGGTTTCAGGCTTCAGCGTGGCATCCAGCTCGATCTTGCGGGCCACCTCGGGTACGCCCCGCCCCACACTGAGCGAGCCACCGCCGATGGCGAGCGCCAGCGCGACCGCGAACCCCGCGGCGTTGACCAGGTCGAGCGCGCGGCTCATGGCCCCACTCCGGGCAGCGTAAAGCCGAGGCCCCCTCCGAACACCATGTCGACGCCGTACAGCGTGCGCACGCGATCTACGGTCACGATCTCGCGAGCGGGCCCGTGCGCGAGCAGCGCGCCGGCCTTGATCAGCGCCACGCGGTCGCAAAAGTTCAAAGCCTCGTCCAGCTGGTGGAGCACGGTGATCACGCATCGGCCCTGCGCGGCGAGCGCGCGCAGAAGGGCGAACAGGCGCAGCGCGTGCTCCACGTCGAGCGAGGCGGTCGGTTCGTCGAGCAGCAAGGTGCGGGCCCCGGTCGACAGGGCGCGCGCGATCATCACGCGCTTTTGCTCCCCGAAGCTGAGCTCGCTGAATGCGCGATCCGCGAGTCGCGCGGTGTCGGTCTCCCGCAGCGCGTCCTCAACCGCGGCGTGGTCCGCCGCGGAGGGCCGCGCAAACCCATCGCGGTGTGCGTAGCGCCCGAGCGCGACCACGTCTCGCACGGGCATGGCAGCGCGCAAGAGCGTCTGCTGCGGCACGAAGCTCACGCGCTTGGCGCGGTCCCGCGGCCCGATGTGCTGCGCCGGCACGCCCTCGAGCAGGATCGTCCCTTCGCCCGCGATAACCCCCGAGACCGCGCGCAAGAGGGTGCTCTTGCCCGCGCCGTTCGGGCCCAAGATGGCGGTCACCTCCCCAAAGCGCGCGCTCAGCGAGATCTGCTTCAAGACCTCGCGTCGCCCGAGTCGAACGCTCAGGCCCCGCAGTTCGAGCGCCGCCGCTTCAGGCATAGAGCCCCTCTTTGCGCGAGCGCAGGAGCAGCCACAAGAAGACCGGTGCACCGAACAGGCCCGTGATCACGCCCAGAGGGACCTCGGTGCGTGAGGGCATCACGCGCGTCAGCACATCGCACGCCAGCAGAAACAGGCCGCCGCCCAGGGCCGAGGCCGGCACGAGGGCGCGATGCGTGACGCCCACGAAGTGCCTGAGCGCATGCGGCACCACCAGCCCCACGAACCCCACGTTGCCGCCGACCGAGACCGCGCCCGCGGTGAGCAACGCGGTCCACACGATGCACCAGCGTCGTGCCCGGGCGACATCGAGGCCGAGCACCTGGGCCTCCTCTTCGCCCGAGAGCAGGAGGTCGAGGGGGCGCGACCAGAGCACGGCCGCCAGCGTCCCGATCAGGACGATGGGCGTGATCATGGCGGCCTGACGTAGGCCGGTGCCCGAGACCGTGCCCAGCGCGAACGCGATCACCGCGCGCCCCACCTCCCAGCTCTCCTGGGCCAGGCTGGTCACGAACGAGCCGAGGCTCAAGAACAGGTTCGACAGCAGAAAGCCCGCGAGCAACAGGACCACGATGTTTGGCGCGGTGCGCTCGATGGCGAGCAAGATCGCGAGCGAGACGAGCGCGCCGATCAGGCAGCCGACCGGCAAGATCATCTCAGGTTCGAGCCACTGCAGCTCGCCGCGCACCAAAAGGGCTTGAAACAAGAGCAGCGAGATCTTGCCCGCGAAGGTGGCGCCCGCCGAGGTGCCAAGGATGTCGGTGCTGGCGAGCGGGTTGCGGAACAAGCCCTGGGCGATCACGCCCGCGACGGCCAAAGCGGCGCCCGCCAGATAGGCCACTGCGCCACGCGCAAAGCGCAGCTCGAGCAGGGTGCTGCGCAGGGAGGGGTCGTCGAGGGCGCTCGGCCCCGTGAACAGGCTCCCCGCGAACAGGCAAGCGCTCGCCGTGAGGAGCAGCACGAGCACCACGCTGGGACGCATCCCCAGGTGGTAGCACGAAGATTTGGGCGGCTCATCTCGGGCCGGGGTCGTGCGTGTTCACGCGGGCAAGTCGGGCTCAGCGCTTGCCTTCAGAGCCCTGAACGTAGCGCCCCATCCGTTTGATGCTGGCGGGAATGCCCACGGCCACGCAGCCCTCGGGGACGTCCGACAACACGACCGCGTTCGCGCCGATCACCGCGTGATCTCCGATCCGAACCCCGCCCAGGATCTTGGCGCCCGGCCCCACGTCCACGTGACCTCCGAGCTCGGGCACGCCGGGCTTGGGGCCCGTTCCGATGGTCACCTGCTGGAACAGAATGCAGTTGGGTCCGATGCGCGCCTGGGGATGGAGCACGACGCCGTTCGGATGAGGCAGCACGAGGCCACCGGCGATGCGGCTGTTGAGCGGCACCTCGGAGCCGGAGACCGCGGACCAGAAGCGGTGCCGAAGCACGGCCAACTTGCACCGGGCGTGCGAAAGGAGGCCGATGTTTTCTCTGGCACGCTGGTAGTCCCGGATCGCGCGCAGCACTTGCCGCGCCGGACGCCAGGTGAAGGGGCGACAATGCTCGCGGCCCCAGTCAGGTTCTCGCGCCGACACGCGCGCGGGGACGGAGCTCGATGTCGAATCCGTGGCGACGTCCTCAGCAAGCGATGCTTCCTCGAGGCGCCGCAGCTGCCTGCGTTGCAAGTGGAGGTAGCCCATGCAGGACACGGTGACATCGCGTCTGCTGCGCGGGCAAGCAGCACGCCCTCATCCAGCTCGCGCGGCCGTGCGACAGCGCACGGGCCCGCGCAGCAGAGCGCCTCAACCACCAGGAATGCGTCGGCGGTTCGTGCCACGCGCCGGCAAGCGTGCCACGTCGCCGAGCATGCTCCCGAGCGTAACGGCACTCTTGAGTCCGATCTGAGACCTGAGCGAGCCGACGCAAGCTGTGCTCCGTCCAAGCTTGATCGCCTGGTCTCAGCCTCGGGTTCGGCCCACGTAAATCACGTGCCGGGGGCCGCCGCCACGGTTGCGCAGCATTTGGGGCTGGAAACCCACCTCGGCGAGCCGGCGCTCGAAGGACGGATCCGGATCTTCGCCCCACACGGTGTAAGCGCCGCCCGGCTTCAAGGCTTGCTTGGTTGCCGTCAGGGCCTTTCGTCCGTACAGCGGGTGGCGGTCGGCGTCCGCGCCCCGGCTGGGGCCGAGATAGAGATCGACCACGATGGCGTCGAACTTGTCGCGTTGTCCCTGTGCCGCCGCGCGCACGACCTCCGCGACGTCGCCGACGACCACCTCGACGCGCGGATCCGAGAGCGCTGCACCGGTCAGCTCGCGTAGCGGACCCTGGCCCCAGGTGACCACCACCGGATTGAGCTCGGCCACACACACGCGGGCACGTGGGGGGAGGAGATCGAGCGCTGTGCGCAGCGTGAAGCCGAGCCCGAGCCCGCCGATCAGCACGCGCGGTGCGGTCAGCGTCTTGGCGCGCTCGCACCCGAGCTCGGCGATCATCGCCTCCGAGCGGTGGATGATGCTGCTCATCAGCACGCGTCCCTCGATCGTGATCATGAAGTCACGGGTATCGCGTTGACGCAGCTCCAGGGCGCCGTCGGGGGTGTCCGCGCGTTCGATGAGCTTCCAGGGCCGAGGCATGGGCCAGGCTCTGCCATATCCTCGTCCACGGGCAAACGCCGTCCCACCAGGACGGGGACCGAGGTCCGCCTCAGAAGCTGAGATCGAGGTACCCGCCCAGGGTGATGATTCGCAGGTTATAGGTGCCGTTTCCCAGATCGAAGTCCGAGTCGCCCACGCGCCGCTCCAGGATGGTGTGCAGCTGCCCATCGAGCAGGACGCTCACGACGTCGGTGAGCCGTTGGCTCAAACCGAGCGACGCCGAGATCCGCGTGCCGTCGGGCGAAGCCATGTCGATGGTGCGGTTGGGGCTCGCGCCGGTCTCTACCCCGGCCATGCCCCAAACCGCCAGGTCCTCCGAGATCAGGTACTGCACGCGTGTGCGCACGCCGTAGGTGTCACGCCAGTTGCGCGCCAGCTTGAGGCCGGTCGAGGAGGGCAACCCCAGCATGGGCTGGGCGAGGCTCGCTGATTTGATGCGCACGTCGAAGTTGTCGACGGAGGACCAACCCGTGTAGCTGCCGTCGACGCTGACGTTGATCTGGCGCTCGTCGCCCATCTGGTCGCCGAACCCGTAGCGCACACCGAGGCGCACGGTGCGCGGCAGCGTGAACGCGAGCGACGACTTGCCCTTGACGACCGCGGGGTATTGCAGCCCCTGACTCTGCAGATCCTGGGTGAAGAACGGATCGTTCATGTCGAGGGTGAAGTCCCCCCGGAAAATCATCTTCGTGGTGTGCTCGTAGCTCGCGCCGAGCCAGAGATCCTTGATCGGTTGGGCGGTGATGCCCGCGCTGAAGGTGAAGCCGTGTGCGACGCCGTTCTTGAAACGGAACGGGCGCGCCATGGTGTCGAGCTCGCGCACCCCCGGATCCGCGTTGGGGCCGAAGCTGTTGCTCTGCCCGATCGGTGGCCGCGCGAGCGCGTCGCCCAGGTCGGTGAGGGTCGCCAGGTCCTGCACCTTGGAGAGATTGGCGTAACCCATCACGTAGGATAGGCCGAGGCCGATCGAGAGTTCGTCGATGGGTCGGTAGGCGATGCTCGGCGTGATCTGTCCGGCCGCGATGAACGCCTTGGTGATCTGAAATCGCTGGGGGCCGCCCTTGGGCAAAGAGAGCATGGCCGCATAGGGAACATAGATGCCCATGCCCACCACGAGCGGCAGGTCCCCGACCGGCGCGGCGCCGAAGATGCTGGGGACGAGGCCGGCCGGCCGATCGCTCACCTCGCGTTCGGTCCCGCGCTTCTCCGGATCCACCAGGCTCGGATCGATGGGCAGCGCGAAATCGAGCGAGTCGCTGTACTGATAGGTCGCCAGGCGTTCGCGCTGGTAGCTCAGCTTGGCGATCATGATGTTGCCGCCGCCGATGATGCGCAGGTTCTTCACGTAGCCGAGGCCGCCCGGGTTCTGGGGGAGCACCGAGGGATCGGTCGTGGTCACGCCCGTGCTCGAGGGGCCCGGAGTGGGCGCGGCGAAGCCGGAGGCGCGCGCGACGCTTGGGACAGCGGAGGGGCCGAGCACGGTCAGCGAGAGCGCGGCGCCGATGATCTTGAGGAGACGCAAGCGAACCACCCTTCAGCGCACGCGTGTGATGGTGAGGAGTCTGCGGTTGGGGCTCGGCTTGTCCCCCGCCACCAGCCTGAACACGGCCCCCGAGTCGTCGCTCACGTAAAGCTCGGGGTGGTCGTCCAGGCGAACCTTCTCGTGATCGATGTCGCCGTCGAGCGGCGTGAGCGCGCTGACCTTAGTGGTCAGCGCGGCGTCTGCGTAGAAGCCGACCGAGCCATAGGCGTACTCACGCACGGGCGCGCCCTGCTCGTCGACCGCGATGTCGTCCGGGTTCACGAAGAACAGCCAGTCTCCCTGCAGGTTCGCCGTGTTGCTCGGGCTCGCGCGGTAGTAGTAGAAGTCGGCGGCGCCCTCGGTCGTGTCGATGATCTGCTCGGCGATGTCGAGCAGCGAGTAGGGGTTCTGCTGCAGGTTCTCCCGCATGATCTGCTCGAGCGTGGCGGTGTCGGTGCCGAGCGGGATGTTCTCCAGCTTGAATTCGACGTTGGCCATGCCCTCCTGCAGGTTACCGTCGTGCAAACGCACCTGCGCGATCTCGAGCAGCATGTCCCAGACGTACGAGGAGGGGGGCGGCGAGCCGAGGCCGCCCTGCACCGTGATGGTCTGCCAACCCTCGGTCACCACCGCTTCGAACAGCGGAGAGGTCTTGCCCGGGGAGGTGTAGCTGACCTGGCTGGTCAGCTGGTGAAAGGCCCGCTGCGCTGCGCCGATCAACACGCGCTCCAGCGTCCAGGGGGCGAGCTCCCAGGCCGGTGAGGAGCCGATGCCCGCGGGCACCGGGGTGCGGCCGCCCTTGATGAAGGTATTGGCCTCCACGATTCGGAAGGAGAGGGAGTCGATCTTGGGGATGCCCTGCACGAGGCCCTCGACGCGGAGCCAGTTCGGGTCGTCGAAGTCGAACAGCGCCTGGATCTGGCTGCGCACCGAGTTCACGCTCGCGCTCGAGCCATCCGTCAGGTCGATTCCCTTGTAGGGCAGGGCGTTGGCGTTGGCGCGCACGGTGAGCGCGAAGTCCTCCGTGAGCACGCTGGCGCGCGTCTCCCCTGCCACGAAGCCAGGGTGCGTCACGCCGTTGCGCTCGTAGGGGCCGAAGCGCTCTCCGATGTTCTCGAAGTCGCTGACCACATCTCCGAGGGTTACCGGCAGCGACCCGTGGGCCACGGGATAGATGCCGTCGGGGTGCTCTTCGGTGATCGGCCCAGAACGCGTGCGCGTGTTGGGATGGGTCGAGATCACCTGGTCCAGGATGGTTTGGGAGACGATCTGATCGGAGAGGAACGGATCTTCCACGTTGATGTGGAAGAGATCGGCGAGCACTTGCTGGGGGGCCACACCGAGCAGCGGCGCCAGGTCGATCAGGCGCTCGATGTCGGTTCCGCTCAGCTCCGCGGTGTCCGGGGTCATGGTCAGAAGCGCTTGCATGTTGCGCTCCGCCTGCCCGAGCGTGTTCGGGTCGAGCGCGCGGATGGCCGCCAGCGCGTTGTCGAGGAGCTGCGGGGAGCTCGCGCCACTCGAGAGGTCGAGGTCGAGGAGCCACAGGCGATTTTGAGTCTCCTTGGGCATGGCCAGGATGTCGGCGCGGGTCAGCCGCTTCTCGAAGTTGCTCACGTCGAAGCGCAGGAAACGGAGCTCCACCTCCCGGGTGTCGTTCACGCCGATGCGGGTCGGCGCGCGCGAGATCGCGGGATCCGGATCGCCGCAGCCCATGACGACACAGGCGCTCCATAGGGCGAGACAAGTGCGAGCCCGTCTCATTGCAGCGCTCCCGTAGCGGGCCGCACCTGGACCCCGATGCGATTGCCCTCCTGCGCGACGATCTCGATCTCGAACGCCTGTCCATGCTCGTCGGCCGCGTAGTAGCGGGCCCCGACGGTGGCGGGCACCTTTTCGTGTTTGGGATCGTCGATCCCCAACAGCGGGTCCAGCGTGGAGACCTTCTGGGTGAGATCCGGATCGGCGTAGAAGCCCGGGGTCGCGTAGGTGTAGTCGCCTTCGCTGTCCTCCGGTGCGCGGAACAGGAGCACGCCGCCTCCGCCCGTGCCCGGCTCGTAGTAGAGGTCCGCGGTCGAGGCGGCGAGGCCGAGATCGCCGACGAACTGCTCCGACAGCTTGTCCTCCTGCTCGGCCAATCGCGGCCTGAGCTTTTCGACGAGCTGCTCGGCGGTGAGGCCGATCGGGAGGTCGTCGAGCGTGAACCCCATGTCCGCCTTGCCCTCGGGCACGCCGTTGTCGTGCAGGCGCACCTGGGCCACCTCCATCAACAGATCCCAGACGTAAAGGTCCGGCGGTGGATCGCCGATGCCGCCCGGCGTGGTGATGTTCAGCCAGCCGCGATCCCAGGAGATGACCGCGGCGTTCTTGATGGAGCCCGCGTCGTAGCTGAGCACGCGCTGATAGTCTTGATCTGCGAACGAAGCGAAGAACATGCGATAGCCGAGCTCCACGGTGGAGTGCTCGAAGTACCAGGGGTCTACGTCGTAGCCCTGGCTGTTGCCTCGATAGAAGCCGGGATGCGCCGGATCAGGCGCCGCGGTGCGGTTGGTCCCCGCCTTGAGCATCTGGGCGCCGGGATGTTCGTTCAACAGGATGCGGAGGTTCACGGTGGGCTCGTCCTTGAGGCCCACGATTGAGAACTCGTCCTCCAGGATATTGAAGTCGAGCACGCGCTCTCCGTTCAGGATGAAGAAGAAGTCCTTGCTCGAGCGGGTGAGGTCGACCGCGTCGTACTGGATCAAATTCGAGTGCACGGGCAACGTCAGGAGGAAGCCAGACTCCAGTACTTGCGAGGAGCTCTGCGCGTCGAGGAATCCGGGATGTGGGTCGGCCGGGCCGAAGCGCGGGCCGAGCGTGGTGAGGTCCTTGAAGACGTCGTAGAGGCTGATGTCGATGACGAAGGCGCCCGTCTTGTCCTGGACGATGTTCGGGTGCGTGCCGATCAACTTTTCGGTGAACACGTCGGCGGCGATGTCTGGATTCACGATGAAGTCGGTGATGCCGATGTCGAGGAGGTCCGAGAGGATGCGCGGGGAGGGCAGGCCGACTGCATTGGCGATACCGAGCAGCTCCTCGATGGAGGTGCCGGTGAGGTCAGCCGTGTCGGGCGTCATGTTCAGGATGCGCTGGAGGTTGCGCTCTGCGGTGCCCCAGTCGGAGGTGTCCACGTTGAAGCGCTCGGGCTCGCGGATGCGCTGGAGTGCCTGCTTGATCGCTGGCTTGAGGTCGATCTGCACCACCGAGAGGTCCTTTTGCGCCTCCTCGTCGAGCAGCTCCTCGAGGTTTGCGCGGTCCAGCTCGAGCGCCTTGGAGCCGGCGTTGCGCCGCGGCTCGCCCAGCCACAGGGTCCGCTGACGCCGCAGCGTGAGCTCTTCGCGCGCCTCGTTGCCGGCGCGATCGCGGGCGACGATGGCGACTGGGTTCTCGCCCTGCGCGAGCAGCAGGTTGACCTTCCATGGAGAAAGGTTGCCCAGCTTCACGACCGACCCGTCCCCTGTCTGCACTTCGATGCTCGCGATGCCGTTCGGATCGCTCGCCGTTCCCTCGAGCTCCAGCGCCGCCGCCGAGGTCTCGCGCGCGGTGGAGGTGACCATCACGTCCGGCGGCGTGCTGTCCTGGTTCACCACGAACTCCGCGTTCGTGGCGCGTTGCGCCGCGTCCACGGCCTCCACGCCGATCGCGTTGTCCGCGTTCTCAACTAACGTCAGCGGAAGCGCGAAGCTGCCGTGCTCGTCGAGCGGAGGCGACGTGCGGTTCCCTCCGAGGCTGACGAACACCTGCGTGCCCGCGATGCTTCCGTCCGTGCTCGTCACGAGCCCGTGGATGCACACCTGCTTTGCGGACGTCACGGCGTCACGCAGTTCGGTGGTCTCGCTGCAGGGGGCGCCACGCTCGACGGCGGCTTGGCTAGGGGTGCCGACGCTGAGCCTCAATCCAGGCGCCTCGCCGCGATAGTCCAGGGCGTACACGAGTCTTCGGACGCGCGTCTGGTCCTCGGTCTCCACGCGGATCAGCAAGCGGTTGGTCCCGTGTGTGAGCGGCACGGCGAGCTTGAACCGCTGGTCGGGACCCGGCATGCCTTCGGCGCGTGCGGGGCGCATGTCGCGCGCCTGGTCCACGCCGTTCTGGTCCTTCTCGAGGCGGCCGATCAACACGCGCAGCGGAAGGTGCGGGTCCTCCTCGGTATAAGCGGCGATCACGAATTCGGGCGTCGCGCCGTCGAAGCTCTCCGCGGGACGCGGATGCTCGACCCAGGCGTAGAGGCCGGCTTCCTCGGTGGGCGTGGAGAGGGAGGTCGGATCGCCGTAGTCGCGCGGCGTGAACTCCGAGGCGCAGCCGTGCGCCGTGAGCGCCAGGGTCAACGCCACGGATCGACTCAGCCACCGCATGTGCGCACCCGCGATGCGGGCGCTTGGGGGATGTGCGAGCTTCCCCTGGTCGAAGCGGGTGGTTGCGCCCGCGAACAAAACCCGGCGCCGGCTGTGGCGCGCTCGAGCCCTCTCCATCAAAGCACCTTCTTGGACGCGAACACGCGGATCTCGGTGGGGTCTGCTTCGCGCACGAAGCGCAGGCGATAGATCTGGTTGAGATCGTCGCGCACGTAGACCGTGGTCTCACCCTCGGGGAGCTGGAGCTTCTCGTGCGTGCTGTCGCCCGAGGTCCCCGCGGCCGTGCTGCTCAGCTTGTTGGTGAGCCCCTCGTCGGCGAAGAAGCCGGGCTGCGTGTAGCCGTAGCTGTTGCCCGGCAGGGGATCGCCCGGGGCAGCGAAGAACAGGTAGGGGTCGTTGTCCGCGCCGCGCTTGTAGTAGAAGTCGACGGCGCCGTTGTTCTTCCTGTAGTCGCCGAGCAGCTTGTCGCTCAGCTTGGCGCGCTGGTTCTGCAGCTCCGGACGCATGGCCGTGCGAATGTCGTCGGCGTTGAGGCCCACGGGCACGCCGCGCAGCGTGAAGGCGACGTCCGCGTCGCCCTCGGCGATGGTGGTGTTGCCGATCCGGTGCAGGGCGACCTGACCCACCTCCAGGATCAGCTCCCACAGGTACTGCGGGTCGGGCGGGTTTCCGAAGCCCAAGATCACGTTGAACGTCGCCCAACCCAGGGGATCGGGGCTCTTTCCGGCGGTGACGGTCGCCGCGCCGAGCAGGTAGCTCTTGCTGTAGCGCGGGCGGTCGAAGTACTCGTTGTAAGCGGAGGCCCCGAGCAGTTTCTCGAGCTGATACGACGGGAGGCTCCACACGTACGTGGTGCCGTAAGGAGTCGTCGGTGTGTTGGCCTTGCAGGCGTTGCCGGTGCAGGCGTTGATCTTGGCGTCGTTCTCGAGGACGCGCATCTTCAGGTCGACCGTCGGCGCGTTCACCAAGCCCTGCACGTCGAACTTGCTCGGGGAGTTGAAGTCGAACTCGAGCACGTCGTCCCGCGTGGCGCCGGTGGTGTCGACCACCACGGCGATGTAATCCTTCTGGGCGCGCGTTCCGTCGCCCGAGAGATCGATGCCGTCGAGCCAGCGAAGGTTCGAGTTGGCTTCCAGGATCATCTTGAAGTCGTTGCCGAACACCACCGAGCGCGTCGTGAAGCTGGGATCCAGGATGCCTGGGTGCCCGCCAGTCGGGCCGAGCTTGCTCGTGAGCGGGGCGAGATCCTGCATGGCGTCGTAGAGCGTGATGGGAATGCGGGCGCCAGGGAGGATCCCGGGGTGACTCGCGAGCCAGTAATCCTGGAGCGCCTTGACCACGGACGCGGTGCTGACGATCTCCTGGGTGCGCTCGATGTCGAGTAGGTCGGCCATGATCGTGTTGAAGCCGCCGCCGATGTTCGCAGCATTGGCGAGGTTCTTCAGGCCCGCGACGCTGGTGCCGTCGACCACCACGTTGGCGGGAGTCATCGTCAACAGGCGCACGAAGCTGTACTCGGGCGTCTGGCGCCAGTTGGTTCCGTAGGAGCGCCCGAGCTCGGTGAGCGTGCAATCGTGCTTGGGATCGGAACTGTTCAGCTTCCAGTCCGTGCCGCAGCTCTCTTTGATCTGGGTCAGCGAGTTCGTCAGCAAGTTGGTGGTGTCGAGCGAGAGGACGCGGATGTCCTTCTGCACGTCCGCCGAAATGATCTCGTTCACGCCCTGTCGGTCGAGCTCGAAGCGCAGCGTGGGTGAGCCCGTGTCGGCGCGCAGCCTCAAGGGGATGGAAGCCTCTTCGCTCCACGTGGGCTGGAACGTGTTGACCAGGTTGACGGTGACCGTGGTGGCGAGGCCACTCAAGTCGATCGCCTTCACCTCGATCTGCAGCGGGCCGGGACCTACCGGAAGATTGCTCTGCCAGGTGGCAAAGCCATCGCTGGTTTCGGCCTGAACGTAGTCCGTCCACACGAGCTCGCCGGTTCCCTGCTTGGGCGTTCCCACGCGCAGCTTCACCTCGCGCAGTCCCACCTCGTCCGCGGCTGTGCCGTTCACGGGTACGACCGCGGTGGTCACGGTGCTGGCGTTCGCGGGGGCGAGCACGGTGAGCTCGGGGGCATCGCGATCGACCTCGGCGCGCCCGGTGAGCGTGATCGTGGTCCGTCCCTCGTGTCCGGCCGCGTCGCGCGCGATGAACGTGAGCTGATTCTCCTGGCCCGGGATGAGCGGAACCAGGCGAGACCAGTGGGCGAAGAAATCGTCGGTCTCGACGAAGCGCTCCTTCAGCAGCTCCCCGTTGCGCAAGACATCCATCGACACCACGGCGCGATCATCGCTGGCCGTGCCGCTCACCAGGACCAGGGTGTGTAGCGGCGTGCTGCCATCGGGGGGCGCGAGCACCTGGACGGTCGGCGCGGCGTCGTCGCTTCCGGTGCTCGGCCCGAAAAGCGTGATGCGATCGGGGTTTCCTACCTGGGCGATGGTGTCCCGCGCGACGGCCTCCACGACGAACATGCCGCCGGGGAACGCGGTCTCGATCCACCAGTTTCGGTAGTTGTCCTCGGTGTTCGCCAGCACGGCCACATTGGGGCCCACCTTGACGAACACGCTGGCCACGCCGAAGTCGTCGCGGCTCGTGCCTTCGATACGCAGCGGGGCGGTCGTCACCGAGTCGCCGCTGAGGGGCGAGGTGATGCGCACCTCGGGGAGCTCGTCCTCGAGCTCACCGCGGGCGTCGGGCAGCATGCCCGCGTCGCTCGGTCCCGAACCCGCGTCGGATCGACGCGTGGGCGCTTCGAGCTCGACGGGCGCGCAGGCGCTGAGGAGGAGGAGGGCCAGAAGCCAAGGCTGTACGGGGTTGCGCGGACGGGGCACGTGGGGCCTCCGAGGGCAAAAGGACGGCGAACGAAAGACTTGGGCCCACTATATCCAAGCCCCCTGGCCCTCGGAAAGGACCGCCACGTGTGTTCTGGTCGCCCACAGTCTGCTCGGACGCGTGCTTTCGCTATCGAGCGCGCCTGAAAGGTGCTATCCCGTTGCGCCTGCACCACAGGGGCCCGGCCCCGGGGCGGATTTTGCAGGGTCACGGCGGGAGCTCACGGCCCGGTAAAGAGCGCAAGAAGGAGACGGCAATGGCGAAGTTTCTGTCGGACGAGTGGTTTGCCAAAGTGCAGCAAATCACCGAAGAGATGGGCGATATCGAGATCCCGGGTCCGCTCAAGGATTTGACCCTCAATCTCACCGTGACGCTCGAGGACGGCACCGAGAAGCAGGTGAACATGAGCGGCGGTCAGTTCGGTCAGGGCCACAAGGCTGGCGCGCCCGTCACCGTGCTCCTTCCCGCGGACATCGCGAAGAAGATCTTCGTGGACGCGGACCAGCAGGCCGGTATGCAGGCTTTCATGAGCGGCCAGATGCGGGTCGAGGGCGACGTGACCAAGCTCATGGTGCTCCAGACCGTGCAGCCCAGCGACGACCTCAAGGACCTGATGGCCGATATTCGCGATCAGACCGACTGAAGCGGTTTCCCAGGCGCTCCGAGAACTTTGCGCCTGGAAATGTGGATTACGCCCACCCCGCGCGGTGGGCGTTCTCGTTTGGAGAGGACATGAAGCCGGATCCCAAGGAGGTCGCGCAGCGTCTCGGGGTTTCGCTTGCGGCGGCCGAGCTCTACCTAGCCAGCGAGGTCATCGACCTCCACATCGACACCTTCATCTGGCAGCGCGTGTTCGGCTACGACTTGCGCAAGGCCCACGGGACCGGGCCGCTCGGGGCGCGCTTCTTCGGTCAAGCGGATCTGCCGCGCGTGCTCGAGGCAGGGCTTGGTGGAGCGGTCTGGATCGTCACCACCAACCCCTTGCGGAGCGTACGTGGCAAGCGCGAGGTGGCGCTGCGCAACGTGAGCCAGCTTGCGTCGCTGCTCTCGGAGTCGCCGGCGGTCAGGCTGGTCCGGACGGCGCCGGAATACTGGGCCGCGCGCGCCGCGGGTAAGCACGCAGCCTTCCTGGGGATCCAGGGCGGAAACGCGCTCGAGTTCGACCTCGACGACTTCGATCGTCCCGAGCTGCAGCAGCTGGGGCTGGTCACGCTCTTGCACTTCACACGCTCCAAGATCGGGGCACCAGCGCTCCCTCGCGCCCTCGCGTCTGGAGATCAGCGGCTCACGTCGTTCGGCCGTGAGTACGTGCGCAAACTGAACCAGAAGCGCGTGCTGGTCGATCTCGCGCACCTGAGTCGTGAGGGCTTTGGGGACGCGCTGGACGCGCACGATCCAAGCTTGCCGCCCACGGTCTCCCACGCGGGCTGCGACGCGGTGTATCCCCACTTTCGCAACCTCACCGATGCCCAGCTGCGTGCGGTCGCCGATCGCGGCGGGGTCATTGGGATCATGTTCCACTCGAACTTCCTCGGCCCGTCCACCTGGGCGGGCAAGATCTCCTGGGTCGCCGACCACATCCTGCACGCAGTCCGCGTCGTGGGCGCCGAGCACGTGTCGCTCGGCAGCGACTTCGACGGGGCCATCGTGCCGCCGCGGGAGCTCAGCACGGTGCTCCACCTGCCGCGGCTCGTGCAGCTCTTGCTCGAGCGCGGCATGTCCGAGCAGAACATTCAGCAGGTGCTCGGCCTGAGCTTCGTGTCCCTGCTCGAGCGCTTGCACGGTTCGGGGAGCTAGAGCGCATTTCACAATCCTCGCGCTGGATCGTGGAGCGCCGCAGCGTCGGATGGTCGGCGGAGGCGGCGCCGCGCCGCCCGCGAGGCGGTGCGGGGACTTGTGAAATGCGCTCTAGGGTGAGAGCGGCACGAGGGTGGGCTCGGAGCGGCGTCCGGGCGCCCCCAACCCGAGCTGGTGCGCGTCGTCGTTTTCGCCCCAGCAGTACACGCCATCGGGCCGCAAGCCACAGGTGTGGAAGTGCCCCGGGGCCACGTCGAGCCAATCCGAGCCCGTGCCCACGCGCACGGGGACGTTGCGGTCGTCCGTGTCCGAGACGCCCAGTTGTCCTTCGACGTTGCGCCCCCAACACGAGAGAAAGCCGTTGCTGCGGATGGCGCAGGTGTGAAACCAGCTCGCCCGCACCGTCGTGTAGTCGCTCTCGTTGCCCACCCGGGCGGGCGTCTCCACCACCGTGTTCGACGCAAGCGCAAGCCCCAAGAACCCTCGACCTTCTTGGCCCCAGCAGAGGAGCTGACCCGAGCGGTCGATGGCGCACGTGTGCAGCATCCCGGCGGCGACCTTGCGGTAGAGGCGCTCCGGATCGACGCGGGTGGGCGCTCGGGCCTGCTCGAGGTGGGGAACGGCGCCGAGTTGCTTCTGGGTATTGCGCCCCCAGCAGTACAGCTCACCCGCCTGAGTGATCGCGCAGACGTGCCCCTGTCCCACCGAGAGCTCGCGAAAGCGCAGCGCGGGCGCGACCGCCGTGGGGCTCGAACGATGGGGCGAGCCCACGGGGTCGCCCTGCCCAAGCTGGCCCTCGAAGTTTTCTCCCCAGCAGAACAAGCCGCCCTGGAGATCGATCGCGCAACTCACGTTGGCCCAGCAGGCCAGCTTCGCGAAGTGCATGGAGCCCACGGGGGTGGGGTGATCGCGCGGGTCATTGTCGCCCACGCCGAGGGCGCCGGTGAAGTTGTCCCCCCAGCACATCGCGACGCCGTCTTCGCGCAGCGCGCAGGTGTGGGCTTCGCCGGCGCATACATCGAGGAACAAGGCGTGCTCTGTGACCTGCGTGGGGGTGGTGCGGGTCTCGTGATCACCGACGCCAAGCTGGAGATTTTGATTGTCGCCCCAGCAAAAGAGGCGCCCCTCGGCGATCGCGCACGTTTGTTGGAAGGCCGTGATGGCTCGCGCATCGCGCGCGCTCGACGAACCGGCGTCCGCTCCCGCGTCGGTTCCCGCGTCGGGCTCTGCTGCGTCTCCTGCGTCGGGCGTCGCGCTGGCGTCATGGGAGCTGGGCGTCGTCCTTTCGAACACCGCGAACTCGCGCGTGCAGGCCGCCGACGAGGCGAGGGCGAGCAGCAGCGCTGGCTCGAGCAGGCGCAGGCGGCGCATCACCTCTTCACCCCGAGGCCGAGCCCCACGTTCAACATCGGCCCCCGTGTGCCGAGCCAGCGCCCTGGACCGTCCGTGGCCACCACTTGCTGGAGCGGCCCGCCCAGCGCGAATTCTGTCGTGAGCAGCAGGTGATGCCCGAGCGCGACGCCCAGCGAGACCACCCCCTGAAGGTGCGCGCCGGTCGCGCTCAAGTCGCGCGCTTCGGCCAACCCCTGCTTTGCCTCGGCTTCGAAGGCGATCCAATCGAGCCCGCCGCGCGCGCCCGCGCAGCTGAACCCGCGCGGACCATTCCACGGACAGCCTCCGAGCGTCGCATCCACGACGAGTCCGCGGCCGTAAAGCGTACCGAGCGGAGTCTCCACGGTGCGCGTACGCAGCCCGAACACGCCCAGCTGAAGCCACAGCCACGCGCGAGGCCAGGCGCTCACGTTCACTCCGGCCAGGAGCGCGTCCCAGGCCTCGGGACCATGCCCGTAGCCGAGCCAGCCGCTCACGGCCCCTCGGCCTACGCGGGGGCGTGGATGGGAGGTCACGGTTGGCTCGCGCGGGAAGGTGTCCTGGTTGGCCGAGGAGGGCGGTGGGGGAGCGGCCGCGACCCCTTGGGGCTTGCCCATGGTCAACTCCGCCCAGCTGGCGCGCAGGAGCTCATCCACCGCGATCGCGGCCGCGAGCGCCCGACCCGCTTCGGGGACCTTGAGGAGAGAGAGGTCGCGTTGCACCCGCTTGTGGGTCACGCGATCATCCAGCTCAATGACGAGCAAGCCCTCGACCTGGCGCAGGGTCACGATGGCCGCCGGGACGACGCCGGGATGCGACGTCGCGCACAGCGAGATCCCTCTCGACGAGAGATCGGCTGCCAGGTCCGCCACGATCTCCCTGGCGAAGCTCTCGTCGAGGGAGCTGTCGGGAAGCAGGATGAGGTGACTCTCTTCGCAATCGGTGGCCAGCGGGAGCGAGGGGGAGGTCAGCGGGGGGGATGTCGGGCTCGACTCGGCGACGGGGGCGTCCTGCGTGTGGGCTTGGGGCGCGCTCGCCAGCAGCGCGCCCACCACCAGAAACCCAGCGGCACGAGGGACGGTCCAGGGCGGGGATGGATCGAACGCCACCGCCTGAAGCGTCCTAGGCAGAAGCCCCTTCGTCAACGCGCAAGGCAACGACTCGTCACATGCTGCGCGTGGACCCCGTCCGGATAGCGAGCCAAGTAGCGGCTCCGCGCGCTCGCGCAGCCCTTCAGATCGCCCAACGTCTCCCGGGCAAGCACCAGCCGCGCCAGGGCGTCCTCCGCGAACGCCCGCCGCGCATCCAGCTTGAGCGCGCGCTCCAGCGCCTCGACCGCCCCCTTGGCGTCACCAAGTGAGTCCATGCGGATGCGACCCAACTCGAACGCGCTCAGGGCCGCGCGTCGGTCGCGCGGATACTGCGCGACGAGCTCTCCGTAGATCTCGGCGGCTTCCCGCAAGCGACCCAGGCGGCGCGCGGCGTTGGCCTGCTCGAAGAGCACGAGCGCCTCCTCCGCTTGCGCACGCGCCCCTTCGCTCCTGGCCCGGCGCTGGCTCTTGGGTGCGGCCTTGCGCGCAGAAGACTGCGGCCCTTCCTCGGAGGCATCCGCCGCATCGACGTCTCGATCGTCGGCCCTAGAGGGGCTCACCTGCCAGCCTGCTGCCAATTCCTCGAGGTCGGCCCCGCTGCCTTCCGCAGACCCGTGCTCGCGCGCGTGTCGGGTATGGCGCACGAAGGTCGACCAGTGCTCACCCGCGGTGAGTGGAACGGGCGATCCTTCCCCGCGCCGCACCTCGACGGTTCCCTCTTCCACTTCGACCCGCACCCGCTCGCCGCCGTTGCCGGGGCGGCGATGCACCCGAAACTGCGTCCCGGTGACGAGCACCTCGACTTCTCCGAGGTGGACGCTGAAGCGCCGCGCGCGGCGCTTGGCCACGTCGAACCGTGCGCTGCCATTTTTGAGGCTGACCTTCACGGCGTGGGTGGTGCTTCGGAGCAGCTCCACCTCCGAGCGCGGTTCGAGCTCGATCAGCGTGCCTTCGGCCAGGCTGAAGTTGACGGGGGCGTCGTCGCTCGTGACCACCGCGCCGGCCCACACCGAGGGACTGTAAGTTCGGTCGCCCTTCCACCACCACCCGATGCCGATCACGGCGCAGGCGATCACGATGCTCGCGCTCAGCTGAACCAAAGGCATGCGGAACGCGGGGCGGTTCCGTAGGCGGTGGGCGATCTGATCCCACTGCGCGTCCGTACGCCCTCGCCGCGGCTCGGGGACCACATAGTTCGCGTAGTGACGGTTGCGTTTCAAGGGCTGGCTCATGGCCCTGGCTCCTGGGTCGCTGACAAAGTAGCCAGCACCCGTTCGGCGGCCGCTAGCCGCCGCTTCACGGTGGAAAGAGAGACGCCGATGGCTTCGGCGGTTTCTGGAAGGCTCATGCCCTCGACGCGATGAAGGACCAGAGAGAGCCGCACCTCGTGGTGCATGGCATCCAGGCACGAGTAGATGCGCGCGAGCTCGGCGCGCGCGTCCGGTGGCGCATCCCTGGAGAGGACCAGATCCGGATCGATCGGGGTGTTGCGGCGGAGTCCGAGCCGGTTGAGCAGGGCGCGCCGACGCAGCTTCTTGCTGGCGGTGCGGACGACGATCGAGCCGAGCCAGGACGCGAACGCCTGGGGATTTTCCAGACGATGCAGGTTCTTCAAGGCTTCCAAGAAGGCATCCTGCACGAGGTCGTCGACCTCGGAATCACGGCCGAGCACCCGGAACGCCAGCCCGTTTACCATCCGTGAATAGCGCCGAAAGAGCGCTTCTTGGGCCCAGGCTTCTCCCTTGCGGGCCGCACCCACCAGGTCCGCATCGGTGGGACCGGGATTGCCGCCGGGCAGACTTTTGAGCGCACGAACCACGTGACGTTTGTACCACTCGAACCGAAGCCCGGCTCACGAGCCCAGGTTTTCCGAGCGATGACCCACCATGTGGCAGATCGCCTACTTTGTGAGGCTGACCGGCTGGATCTCGACGTCGCAGTTGAGCTCGTCGCACAGCAATTCGAGCTCCGTGCGCAGCTTCTTCACTTGCACCGTGGCCGGGACCGTCATCAACAAGTCCATGCTGAAGAGGGGGGCACCCGTCTCCGGGCGCGGATGGGAGCGCGTCTCCAGCTCCTCCACGTTGATGGCATGGCGCTGGAGGAGGTCCGTGATGCGGTGCACGAGGCCCGGTTGGTCCATCGCGTACGTGCGCAGCCGGTAGGGCACGCCGACGGTGGTCGGCCACTTGTCCTCCTGGGCCTGGTGGCCGCGGAACGTGAGGCCGAGCCCGAGGCTCTCGGCCACCGTCAGCAGCTTCTCTTGGACGGTGTCCAGGGTGCGCTCGGGCACCTCCGCCAACAGAATGACCGCGAACTGCCCCCGCAGATTGACCATGCGTGAGTCAGCGACGTTGACTCCGGCATCGAACAGGGGCGCGGTGAGTTTGCCGATGAGACCGGGGCGGTCGGGCCCCACAGCGGTGATCACGAGCTCTTGCATCGCGCGCAACTATACAACCTGCGCGCGCGCGCCGGAGCCTCCTCCCTACGTCCCCGGCAACAACTTCGGCGTGCGCGGTCCATCATCGGGGGCGCTACCCGCCAGCAGCGTCCAGCTGTGATCCGCCTCGAGCCGGTAGCTGCCCAGGAAACGGTGGGGCGGGCGACCACCCCAATCTGTGGGGCTTAGCAGGGACCAGTAGCGCGCTTCGGCTGTCCCCCGCGGGTCGCGCTGGTAGAGGTGGTAGGTCTTGCCCGGGTGTCGCACGAAGCGGGCCTCCACCCGGTGCAGCTCGGCGTTCAGGCGTGCCCGCTCGAGGAGCCGCTCGGCCTCATCGCGCAAGGCCGCCATCTGCTCGGCGATCAGACGCAATTGTGCGTTGGTGGTGGAAGCGATCAGGGTGTCTGCGTGTTCAATCTCGCGCGCGACGTCGACGAGTGAGACGGGGCCCGACAGGCGGCTCAGCGCGTACGGTGCAGCGCGGGTCGGGCCCGAGAAGGGGCGCTGGGCGCGTTGGCCGGTGGGCGGCTGTTCCTGGTCGCTCATACCTCGGATCTGTAGCAGATCCGCCCTCGCAAAAGGGCCCACACGCACCCAACCTTGCGCCTCCTGGCGCACGACTTAAGTTCAACATCATGTACTTCGACCCGATGTATCTCCTGTTCCTCGCGCCCGGGCTGCTGCTCAGCTTCTGGGCGAGCTTCAAGGTGAAGTCCGCGTTCCGACGCTACAGCGAGGTGCCCGCGCAGAGCGGGCTCTCCGGCGCGCAGGCGGCGCGGGAGCTGCTTCGCCAGAAGGGCATCCACGATGTCGCGGTCGAAGAGGTGCAAGGCTTTCTCTCCGACCACTACGATCCCTCGCAGAAGGTGCTGCGGCTCTCGCCCGACGTCTTCCATGGCCGTTCGCTGGCCTCGCTCGGTGTGGCCGCGCATGAGGCGGGCCACGCCATCCAGCACGCCACGGGTTACGGGCCGTTGAAGTTCCGCTCGCTCGTGGTGAAGCCCGCGCAAATCGGCTCGAACATCGGCGGGATCTTGTGCGCGATCGGCATCGCCATGGCCTCGACGCAAATGGTTTGGTTCGGCGTGGTGTTGTTCAGCGCATTCGTCATCTTCACGCTGATCACGCTGCCCGTGGAGTTCAACGCGAGCAATCGCGCCGTGGCGGTGCTGGAGACGAGCGGCATGATCACGCGCTCGGAGGTCGACGGCACCCGCGCTGTGTTGAACGCCGCCGCCATGACCTACGTGGCGGGCGCCATCAGCGCCATCCTGCAGCTGCTCTACTTCTTGCTCCGCGCCGGCATCCTCGGCGGTCGCCGCGACGACTGAGGTCGAAGCGGGCGGTTCCGCCCGCGAGCAAGAGTCGAAGCGGGCGGTTCCGCCCGCGAGCAAGAGTCGAAGCGGGCGGTTCCGCCCGCGAGCAAAAACAGGCGCTCCCTCAACGGGGCTCGAGCACGACTTCCATGCCTTCGTAGGCGGCGCGGCTGCTTGGGAAGAGCTGGCGCGTCCGCTCGGTCTTGTCCGCCACGTCCTGATCGTTCTGGTCGGGATCGTGATGGAACAGAAGGAGCTCTCCGACCCCTGCAGCTTCGGCCAGCGCGGCGCCCACCTCGAACGTGGAATGGCCCCAACCCACGCGGGAGACGCCGTCCTTCTTTCCGGTGTACTCCTCCGGGGTGTACATGCAGTCGTAAATGAGTACGTCTGCCCCGCGCGTGAGCTCGATGATGGCCGGGGGTTGCTCCCCCTCGGGCTCGTGGTCGGTCATGTAGACGACCGCGCGCCCGGCGTGCTCCACCCGATAAGCGAGCACGCCCCCCGGGTGATTGCCCGAGGCGCAGCGCACTCGGATGTCCGGTCCTGGCTCGACCACGGCACCCGACTGCAAGTCATGGAAGCGCAGGCTCGCCGGCAGTTGGTCGAGGCGCACGGGAAAGCTGGGGCTCTCCATTTGCCCGACCATGGCGCTCTCGACGCGCCCGGCGACCTGGTCACCGCCGTACATGTGGATGGTGTTGCCGGGGACGAAGGCGGGGCCGAAGAAGGGAAATCCCTGGATATGATCCCAGTGGACGTGGCTGAAGAAGAGGTGCAGCTCGAGCGGCATCTCCTTGGCAATCGCCTTGCCCAACAGGCGCAGACCGGTTCCGCCGTCGAAAACCAGCAGCGTCTTGCCGCACCGGACCTCGACACAGCTGGTGTTGCCGCCGATGCCCGAGGTTGACGTACCCGGTACGGGCACGCTCCCCCGTACTCCCCAGAACTTGATGCGGATGCCCGCCAACCCAAGCCTCCCTGATCAGCCTGCTCGGAAAACACGGTACAGGGGTTTGCCTACCGCCGTCAACGAAGCGCCCCTGGCCGAGAACTCCTCAAAAAGCCTACTCCGTCCGGGCGTCCATGACACAGCGCTCGAGGAGCTTGGCCTGCGCGGGGTCGATTCCCAGGAACTCGAGCCCCGCTTCGTACTGGGCGGATTCGTCGTTCAGGGGGCGGACCCAGGCCACCCGTACATTCACGGTCAAGGAGCCCCCGTCGGGGAGGAAGAGCTCGATCTCGAGCCGCTTGCCGACGGCCAGCGAGTCGTCGGTGAGGATGCGGACCCCGCCCAGGCTCAGATCGCGAGCGGGGGCGCGAGGTCCGAACAGGCGCGCTGGGCGGTAGTACACGGGGACACTGAGGCGCGGAAAGCGCCGCCTATCGTCAGCCGCCATTCGAGCCAATTAGAACACGAGACGCTTCCTGCCTGCTACCAGCGTCGCCCTTGACGCAGCAGAAGCTCCGCGGTTTCCGCGTCCACGGGTGGGGAAAAGAGATACCCCTGTGCCCCCTCGCAGCCGAGCTCCGCGAGCCGCGCGCGCTGCGCCTCCGTCTCCACGCCCTCGGCAATGGCCGGGATTCCCAGCGCCTTCGACAGGGTGAGGATGGTTCGCACGATCTCGGCTTGCTCGGAGTCGTCGGTGAGATGCCGCACGAAGGTCAAGTCGATCTTGAGGTAGTCGACGCGAACGCGATGCAGGTAGCTGAGCGAGGAGTAGCCGGTACCGAAGTCGTCCAGGCACACGCTGATGCCGCGCTCGCGGAGCTCCGTGACGCGCCGCCTTCCCTCGCCGTCGTCTGCGAACAGCAAGGACTCCGTGACCTCCAGCGCGAGCGATTCGGGACCCACGCCACAGCGATCCAGCGTCTGCACCACGCGTTGCACGAAGTCGCGGTCCTCGCTGAGCTGCCGGGTGGAGAGGTTCACGTTGATGCGGAGCGGCGACCGCGCTGGCACCAGCTCTTGCCACTTCTTCACCTGCGTGAGCGACTCGAAGAGGATCCAGGAGCCAAGTTCGCTGATCAAGCCGGTCTCTTCCGCCAGTGGGATGAAGCTGAGCGGCGCGACGAAGCCGAGCGTGGGGTGGCGCCAGCGCGCGAGCGCCTCGAAGCCGGTGATGGCACCGGAGCGCAGATCGATGATCGGTTGGTAGTGCACGGTCAGCTGTCCGCGCTCCACGGCGGCGCGGAGGGAACGCTCCATCGAGCCGTGCTCGACGGCCTTGTCGTGCATGTCCGGATCGAACAACACGGGCCGCCCCTGGCTTTCGGCCTGGCTCTCGAGCGCCGCATCCCGGGCGCGTCGCAGGATCTCCTCGGCGTCGAGCAGCGTGCCATCGCCCAGCACCAGGCCGATGCTGGGTCCTTTCATGAGCTCGCTCCCGCTCGTGGCCATGGGCGCCAAGAGGGCGCGCCGGATCCGTTCCCCCACCGCGAGGGCGTCTGCGCCCGCGTCCGCGTCTTCGAGCAGCACCGCAAACTCATCGCTGCCCATGCGCGCGACCGTGTCCCCTGGCCGCACCGAGCTCTCCAGACGGGAGGCCACCGACAACAGCAGCTCGTCGCCGATCTGTCGGCCTAGACGCTGATTGATGGACTTGAAGTCCGCCAGGTCGACGTACATCACCGCGAAGCGGCGGCTCGGCGTTCGACCGGCACGGGCGACCGCGTGGATCACGCGATCGAGAAACAACTGGCGGTTGGGGAGTCCGGTCAGAGCATCGCGGAAGTACGCGGTGTGCTCGCTCTCCGCGGGCTCATTGTAGTCGACCCACCAACCGAGGAGCTGCCCATCCGGCACGCCGACATCGGCGGACTTGCGCGCGTACACGAGGACCCAGTGGAACGAGCCGTCCGCATGTCGGAGCCGATGCACACACTCCACGTGGGGGCTGCGACCGGCCAGGTGCGTGTCGATGGCGGCCCGCAGCCTGGGCAAGTCCTCGGCGTGAACGCGCGCGAACCAGGCCTCGGAGGGGCAGGGGTTCGGGGCTTCTGACAGTAGCTTTTGCAGGCTGGGGGAGTAGCGCACTTGGTCGTTTTCCAGCTCCCAAACCCACGGTCCGCAGCCCTCGCGCTGCAAGAGCGCCCGCAGATGCCCGTGCACCTCCTGTTCGGCGCGCGCCGTGCGGCGTGCGAGCAAGGTGACGAGCGCCCCCAGCAGGATCAGGGTCAGCCCGCCCAACGCGACCCAAATGACTCCCCCATCGCCCATGCTCTCAGGATCATACGCCCGCTGGCGCGCCAGAGTAACCGCCATAGAGTTCACGCCCCATGCGGCGCAGCGAAAAGGCGGAGCGGATCCGAAGCACCCTGGACGAACTCTTTCCGGAGGTCCCGATCCCGCTCGACCACCACGACCCGTTCACCCTGTTGGTGGCGGTCGTGCTCTCCGCCCAAACGACCGACGCGCGCGTGAACCTGGTTACCCCGGCACTGTTCGCACGCGCGCCCACTGCTCATGCGATGAGCACGCTCCCCGTCGACGAGATCCATCAGCTGATCCGCACGTGCGGCCTCGCGCCCGCCAAGGCCAAAAACCTCTCGGCGCTCGCTCGCCTCCTGGTCGAGCGCCATGGCGGCCAGGTCCCACGCAGCTTCGAGGCGCTCGAGGCGCTCCCAGGCGTGGGGCACAAGACCGCAAGCGTGGTGATGTCTCAGGCCTTCGGGGAGCCGGCGTTCCCGGTCGACACCCACATCCATCGCCTCGCGGCGCGTTGGGGCCTCTCGGACGGTCGCAACGTCGTGAACACCGAGCGCGATCTCAAGGCGCTCTTCGCCAAGGAGCACTGGAACAAGCTGCACCTGCAGATCATCTATTTCGGCAGGCGCTACTGCCCGGCGCTGCGCCACGACGCGAGCCTTTGCCCGATCTGCAGCTGGGCCGCGAAGCCCAAGCGCGGCGCGGTCGCGGGCACGTCGAAGCGGGGCGTCGGCATCGCGAGCCAGACGTCGAAGCGGGGCGTCGGCATCGCGAGCCAGACGCAGAAGCGGGGCCAGGGGCCCGCGAGCAATGCTTCGCAGCGGATCCAGGGGCCCGCGCGAAAGGCGGCGCGAGCTGCCAAGGTGACGTAGCGAGCGCGGCGCGCCGCGTTGGCGAGCGTTCCAAAGCCGCGCTACATCCCGGACGGTCCCGCTGCTTTCGCCCTCGGTGCGCGCGCGGCGGAACGGCTGCACGGAGACGGAGAACGAACATGGCAAACCTGCGCGAGATGGTGGGAGACCCTGGCAAACGCCAGCAGGTCGTGAACGACGCGATGAGCGTCATCGACGCCGAGGTCTCCGACAAGGGAGGCATCAGCGGCATGGCCATCAAGGCTGCCTATTCGATGGCCAAGGGGATCGCGCCTGGCATCCTCCAGAAGGTGCTGAACAACATGCTCGACGACATGTTGGGCGCGCTCCAGCCGTTCCTCGACGAGTCCCAAGCCAAGCAGACGGACTTCAAGAGTCTCGTCCTGAGCAAGGCGGGGGAGGTCGCGAACGCCCTCCTGTCGGTGACCGACGGTCGCGCCGCCAAGGCACAGGGGGGCGCGCTGAAGAAGGGCTACGAGAAGCTGCGTCCGACCGCCCAGAAGCACGTCGAGCAGGCGCTACCGCGGCTCGCAGACCTGATCAGCAAGCACGTCAACTGACGCGAGCCGGAGGTCGTTGACCTCCGCTCAGCTCCACTCGAGCACGTAGGCGAGCACGTTGTTGTGCATCCATGGGCGCTCCTCGAGGCGCACGCTCGGGGTCTTGCCTCCTGCGTTCTCCACCACCTCGAGCGACCAACCCATGATGTTGTGCCCCACGCAGGCCGACATGTCTGGGAACCCCGAGAGCAGGATGCGCGCGCCCCTGCGCCCCTCGCCGGCCTGCTCGTGGGGGAGCTCACTGACCGTGATTTCGCCGAAGTTGAACTGCTCGCGCCAGCGGCTGCCCATGTTGTAAAGCGACTCGAGGGGCTTGTCGGGGATGAACACGCGCTGGGGCTCCTCGGCGATCATCTTGCGGGCCGACGCGCGCCCCATGTTTTGGGCGGCGGCCTCGCTTCCGTCGAACACGTAGCGATGCACGGTTTGAAGCAGGCTCTCGAAGACCTGCAGCGAGTACCAGGTGGAGCGTGAAACACGCTTGCGCATCAGGTCCTGCTCCCAGGCCCCGAACTCGGGAAGTTGGTGGCTGTGCTTGTGTGCACGCAAGAGCTGCACCACCCCCACCAGGTTGGTGCCGCGGACGAGCCGCTCTTTCATGCAGGGCTCATATCACGCGCAGCGCCCTCCGCACGGCCTCGGGCAGGGGAAGTCCCCTGGGACGACCGGGGAGCGGCTCTCCATTTCGTGCCCCATCGGTCAGCTCGAGGAGCCCGCGTGCGGAGGCAGGGTCGGGCCGAGCGGAAATCGCTGCTCTTCCAGCCCGTATGGGCGGGGGTTGAGCTCGAGTACCGTGTGCAGCGGGATGCTCACGTGGGGGATCTCCTCCGGCTCACGACCGAGCAGGTAGCCGTAGATGGCGCGCAGCACCGCCTGGTGGCTGATCACCAGCACCGGCCGCTGTTGTCGCTCGAGCTCGAGCACCACCGGCTCCACGCGCTGGATCACGTCCATGTAGCTCTCCCCGCGCGGATAGCGGTAGCTCAGCTTGTCTCGCGCGCGCGCCTTCCAGTCCTCCGGGAAGCGCTCGCGGATCTCGGCGTAGGTCATGCCGTCGCATACCCCGGCCTCGATCTCGTTGAGCGCGCGCCACTGCAGGGTCTGTCGGCCCAGAATTTCTGCCGTCTCCTGGGTGCGAAACAGGGTGCTCGTCCAGACCTCGACCTGCCCGTGTGGCGCGATGCGCTCGTCGTAGAACGTCTTGAGGTTTTTCGCGTAGGCGCGTCCGAGCTCCGAGAGGTGGGTGTTGCCCCCGATCCGCTCGACCACGTTGAACTCGGCCTGTCCGTGGCGGGTGAGCCAGATGGGCCTCGGCACGTTGTGCAAGTTGACCAGAAACGACACCAGGCGGGAGGGGAGGTAGCCTCGAATCTGGTTGACGATCACCTGACGGCCCACGTCGATCAGCTTGATGTAGCTGCCCTCGCGCTCGTCGACCGGCTCGTAGACCTTGGCATAGTGCTCGATGCGCGCGCGGAAGTCCGCGACCGCCACGTCCGCGTCGATCCCCG
>JBIQKA010000040.1:37719-41069 GCA_044507075.1 Myxococcales bacterium | reverse complement strand
CCGCTGCGCGGCGCCTGCGGCGCCCTTGACCGGTCCTGCGACTCCGCGCGGTGGGGTGGGGGTGGAGCTTTCCACAGAAAGAGAGAACTTCCCATGCGTGTTTACGAAGCGGCACTCGAGATGAATCGTGTGATTGCCCAAGTGGCCCCGATGATCGAGCGAAACCATCGCGACTCTTGCGTCAGCTCCGGCGGGCGGCGAGCAGTGTGGTGGCACTCAATGTGGCCGAGGGGATGGGCACCCAGGCGGGCAATCGTGAGCTCAGGTTCCAGACGGCGCTCGGGTCGGCGCGCGAGGTGAAGGCATGCCTCGAGGTCGCGAGTGCGTGGGGCTACGTCGGGGAGAACGCGGGTGAGGCCAAGGCGAGTGCGGACCGTGTGACGGCGATGCTGTTCAAGTTGGTGCGCGCGAGGAGGTGAGGGGGCGCCCTGCACGTCGCGAAACAAGCGCTCGAGGCCCGCTCTCCGGAAGTAGGCGCTCCGTAGGCTCGGAAACGCTGAAAGGTCGAGTTGGTCAGCCCGTGAGTTGGGGTGACGGGGACACGCTGTTGTGGCCGCGCTGGCCCCCTATGCGGTAGATTTTGCGCGTGCGTTCCCTGCTCTGCCTCTCACCCCTCCTGCTCAGTTGCTCCCAGTTTCACGCGTTTACGGTCGCTGATCCAGAGACCGCGGAGGACGGATCCGTGCTGGATTCCAGCCTCGATGGCTCGTCGGACATGACGCCCGAGCGCGAGCGGGACGCCCAGGCCGACGCTTCTGACGATACGAGCGAAGCGGAGGATGGTGGCAGCACCGATGCCAGGACGGAACCCGGCCGTAGTAACTACGACGAGCTGAAGAAGCTCCAGTGGAAGCCACTCAGTTGGGCGCCCGCCAAGTGCAACGCCCAGGTCGCCACCGACGTCAGCACCCTGCTGCCCGAGCCCTGGACGCTGTACCCCGATCTTCCGTGGGAGCCGAAGGTCGCGAGCAACGCGACCGCGTGCGCCAGGAGTGAGGATACATGGGGCTGGCCAATGCCGTCGAACAGCAATGAGCGGCTCTATCACCTGAGCGATCGGGATGCCGCTGATTCCCCCGACCAAGCACTGGTCGTGTTCGATACGCAGGGCAAACCCAAGCTGGCCCTCCGCTACCGTTCGTGGTGCGGTTTGAAGACGCACGACACGGCAAGTAGCGAGCCCTGCTACAGCCTGTACGACACGATCGCTTGTGGCGACCTCGTCGACCCGGCGCTGGTGTATGGCTCCGGCGGTGGCGAGTTTGCCGTGGGCGACGATCTGGTCGCGACGAACGGCGGCACCAGCGTCACGCTGCATGACCGCCGCGACCCGCAAGCGAAGCCCACGGTAGTCGAGAGCGCGTACCCGCTCGAGCGGCTCGCGGTCCACGGGCCCACGGTGCTCAGCATCGCTGAAATCCCGGTGGGAGATCGGTACCGGCGCCGCCTGGTGCGCAGCGATCACGGCGGAGAGTGGGAAATCCTGCGGCGCTATCTCGGGCGCGAAGTGTTGGGCATGGTCGCGGACGAGAGCCAGATCGCCTGGATTGAAGTCGACTCGGTCGAGGGCGATGACCTTCGAAGCGGCACGCTGTTCACGGCCCTGTGGCCAGCACCAGGAGCGCCACTCCTTGCCAAGAGGGTGCGCGAGATCGATGGTCTGTTGCCCGAGCGACCTCATGCCTCCCGGATGGCGCTGCGCCACGGCTACTTTGCCTATGCGGCGTTGTTCGGTGTACGGCTGTATAGGATGAGCGACGGCGCGCGCTGGGACGTGCCCTTGCCACAGATCGACGACTACCAAGGGACCCTTCTGGCACCTGTCTGGATGGACGACACGTACGTTACCTTCTCGTTGAACGCGACGCGCGAGGGGTGGCGTGGTTCGCTAGCGCGCTGTCCGATCGCGGATGTCTTGAAGGCCGCGCCCAGCGAGTAGAAGTGGAGCACGTCGACATTAAGGTCGAGTATTGCCCAAAGAGCGTTGTACGCGTGCCCTCCGGCTTACCGCGGCTCCCGCCGCATGCACCACAAGGTAAGATCGGGGAGCCCCGGAAAGGTGCGCTGCCGCGTGACGACGTAGCCATGGCGCTCGTACAGGCGCACGCTTGAGAGCTTGTCCGTCTCGAGGTAACACGGTAGGCGGCCGTCGTTCGCGCGGGTGCTCAGCGCGCGGAGCAGCGCGCCGCCGTAGCCTTGGCCTTGCCGTTCCGGGCTCACACCGAGCATGAACAGGTAGTGGTGGCGGCCCTGCATGTGATAGTGGCGCAGGATCGCATCGCTGACACCGAGCCGCGCGGTCGTGACGAGCGGCAGGGCGCGCATCACGTCCCAGGCGATCTGCAGCTCCATGGCAGGGCGCGGGGGGTAGCCATCGGGTGCGGCCGTGAGGGCCACGCCTGCGATGGTGCCGTCCGGAGCGCGCACGATCCATGCTTCCGCGTGGTCACGGTAGGCTCGCGTGAGCACGGGCGTGAGCCGCTCGAGCAACGACAGGCGGCGCTCCGGGTTCTTCGTGCCCAGCATGGCCGTGATGCCGGGGTTGTCGCGAAAGGCCCGCGCGAGCACGCTGGCAGCGTTAGTGAGCTCTCGGGCCTCGAGGGCCTCGACGCCGGGGGCGGAGCGTGAGGCCGAGTCGTACGCGCGTGCCATGCCGCTACGTAGAACAAAGCGGACCCTCCTCGCAAGTCGCTGGCAGACGCCGGCCCCCTCCGCCGCGCGCTGGGCGCCGGACCGCAGCCACGTTGAGGGCGAAGCGGGATCGCGAGCCAGCGCTGCGACAACGCCCGGGTGAGCGAAGAAAGTTGAACGGAACGACGCCCGCGGCGACATGGATAGCCATGCCTTCACGATCTAGGAGCCTTTGGCTGCCCACCGCCCTCGCCAGCTTTGCCCTGTTCGCCTGCTCAGATAGGCCGCTCGTCGTCGGCGACACGCCCGAGGGGGCCGAGGAGGCTGGCAGCGAGGGCAGAAGCGACGATGAGCAAGGCGGCGACGACGACCCGGCGCAGGATGATAGGCTGAAAGCGCACATCGCGCGCCTCGGGGGCATGCGGGTGTCGATCGTCACGCTGAGCTGCCGCGGGGAGTGCGTCGATGTCGAGGCCGTCGCCGAGGGCGGAAACCCTCCCTACGCCTTTGTTTGGCAAGACGGAATGCGCGCTGCCACGCGATCGCTCTGTCCGACCGAGGAGGGCACATTCACCGTGACGGCCAGCGATACGCCAGTGCTCGACGGTGAGTTCACCTACGAGGGCCAGCAAACGACCGCGGAGGTGCGAACCGAAGTTCTCGCGTGCCCGGACGGGGGGCCTCCTCCCATGCCCGACGCCGGAGAACGCGACGATTGC
>JBIQKA010000040.1:0-37619 GCA_044507075.1 Myxococcales bacterium | reverse complement strand
GTGCCCGGACGGGGGGCCTCCTCCCATGCCCGACGCCGGAGAACGCGACGATTGCTTCGGGATCGGAATCAAAGATTGCAGTGCACCTTTCATCCCCGCCCGTTTCGGGGTCGACCTTGAGGGAAGGGTGCTGCGTGCAGGCCAGAGCTACGAGCTGCGCTACAACACTCGTCTAACCGATCCGGGGACGATACGGATCTTCGCGGGCACCGCAGCCTGCGGGATCGACGAAGAACTCTTCAGCGTCCGATCAGATAGCACAGAGTTGGTTCCTGGTCGCTTCTGCATCACGCCTACCAGCGACGCCTCCCACGTGACGTTCGACTATCTCTACGACTCGCCATTGAGCACGAGCGGGGGCCTCGCGGGAGGTTACCTGTGCCAGGGGTGCGGCGGGCCTTGAGGCACCGCATGAAGAGGATCGAGAGGACGAGCGCAGGCCGTGTGAGAGTGCGGGAAGTCAGGGCTCGCAGCAGCCGCTCTCTTCTTTCTGGCCGATGCACCACTCCTTCATGCGGCTCCAGATCTCCTTGGCCATCGCCGCCGAGCCCATCTTGTTCGGATGGATGTCCTCGTTGAACCACTCGGGATTGTGGTTCTCGAAGACAGGCACCATGTCGATGAAGTGACAGCGCAACGCCCCCCCGGAGGCCTCTTCGCGACTCTCACAGAACTCACGCACCTTGGGCAGCGCATAGTCGAGCATCTCGTTCGGATTCGGGCCGCCGATCGGCCGGCCCTCCGGCACGTGGGGATAGAAGAAGTACACCACGTCGCGCACGCCTGCATCGATTGCCTTGACCATCAACGCCTCGGCTGCGGTCAGCGCCTTGGTCACGATGTTCTGACAAACGGGCAGCATCGAGGAGCCGCTGTCTTTGCACATCTCGATCTCGAGGTTCTCGACCCAACCCACGAGCAGGTCGTTGCCGCCGCCGTCCATGAGCACAGTGTGGAAGTCGGGGTTCTCGGCGATGGCGGTGTCGAGCTGGTTCGGGATGTAGAGGCCGAGCGGGGAGCCGGCGCCCCCTGTGGCCATCGAGAAGCCGCCCTGGGCATAGTTGCGCCAGGTCTGCCCGGATTCCGCCTTGATGTCCTCGGGGAACGAATGACTGAGCCACGTGATGTAGGAATCTCCCATCATGATGACCTGGCTCTCGTCCTTGACGCACTTGGGCGGCGGTCCCTTGGGGCCCGCGTCCTCGCCGCCGTCGACGCCGCCGTCGCCATCGCCGTCGCCATCGCCATCGCCGTCGCCATCGCCATCGCCATCGCCGTCGCCATCGCCATCGCCAGAGTCTTCGTCTTCCTCGGAGTCGCCGTCGCCTTCGTCGTCTTTACGCGAGCCGTCGTCGTTGTTGTCGAGGGGCGTCTTGGCAGGGACGGGATCCGAGGAGCAGCCGGCGATCAAGAGACCGAGGATAAGCATGTGGGCACGAAGGAACGTCATGGCGGCGAGCATGCGCGAACGGGCCTCGAAATCGCAATCACCCCCACCACGCGTCTTTTGACCCGTACGCGAGGTCGAGGATCAAGGGGGAGAGGCCCACTCGCTGCTTTGGGAGCAGGGGCCGGGCCTGTGTCGGGAGTGATCACCCCACTGCGCCAGCGCTGCTCGGTGCCCTCGGCGGTCTCGAGAATTGCCGAATAATTGCGATGGGTTAACCCGGCGTGCGCGGGGCCTCGCCCGAGCTGCCGGCCACGTGCGACGCGCGGATGCTGGGGGGCCCGTTTCGGTGGTGAGTCCACATGAGGAGATGGCTGAGGAAGGCTTGGTGGGCGGAGCGAGGCTGCGATATTGAGGCCGCGCTGCAGGCCAAAGTCGCTCACATCGCGCGGCGCCCGACTCTTCTAGGCGCCATCCTTGGCGTTCAAAAGGAGAGTCGCGTGAAATGGAAGGTCTTGGCACTGACTTGGTTGTGCTTTGCGTGCGGGAACGAAAGCACGGCCCAGGATGACGAGACTGTCCAGCAGGCGATCGATCGGTCGAATACCGCACATGAGAGACTCTGTGCGGTCGCCGACCGCTGCTATCCGTCCCTGCAGACCGCCGACAGCTGCGTGCTCCCAGCGACATCGGGGACGCAGGGGACCGGAAGGGGCGGCGCGGGTGACTTCGCGTGTGCCAAACCCGTGCTCGAAGATCATCCCAAGGAAGCGGCTGCCGTTTTTGACTGCGTCGCCCAAGTGTTGAATGCGGAGGCAACTTGCGCGCAAGACTGCCCAGAGGGCAAGGCGCTCGATGAGTGTATCGCGGCGGCGGTTCCGAGCACGGAAGGTGGCTGTTCGGAGCCGTTGGATGAGGTCGTCACGCGCGAGGAAGCTGCTGCACTGGACGCGTGCGACGCGGATGGTGGCTGAGGTGCGATCGTAGCCGAGCTCCCATGCCCGGGAGTGAGCGGTACGGGCAGAAGGCCCCGCTGGGCGACGGCACCTGCTTGAGCCGGGCGAACGCGCCCAGTTCGCGGATGACGCAGGCCACTCGGATTTGGCCCGTTGGGCTGGATCGGCCATAGCCCAACAGTTAGTCTCCGCGCCTGCCGCGCGCGTCCGCTTGCCCGCGGCATCCTTCCAGTTCTGCGAAAGGACCGTGAAATGCCGCGTATGAACCTCAGCCAAAGCTCCTCGATCGTGACCGGTGGTGCCTCGGGCATCGGCGAAGCCTGCGCGCGGCAGCTCTCGGCGGCGGGGTCGAAGGTCGTGATCGCCGATCTCAACGCCGACAAGGGTCAGGCGCTCGCTGCGGAGCTCGGCGGGGTTTTCGTCAAGTGCGACGTGTCCAAGGTGGAAGATGCCAACGCGGCCGTCGAAGCCGCGACCAAGCTCGGGCCCCTGCGCGCGCTGGTCAACTCGGCCGGTATCGGCTCCGCCCAGCGCACCGTCGATCGCCAGGGTCAGCCCATGGACCTCGAGAAGTTCGCCACCGTCATCCGGGTGAACCTGATCGGCTCCTTCAACATGCTGAGCCGCGCCGCCGCGGCGATGGCCGCGACCCAGCCGCTCGACAAGGATGGCGCGCGCGGCGCCATCGTGAACATGGCATCCGTCGCGGCCTTCGACGGCCAGATCGGTCAGGCCGCCTACTCCGCGTCCAAGGGGGGCATCGTCGGCATGACGCTGCCCGTCGCCCGCGACCTTGCGGCCATCGGCGTGCGCGTGAACACCATCGCGCCCGGCTTGATCGACACGCCGATCTACGGCAGCGGTGAAGAGGCCGAGAAGTTCAAGGCCAAGCTCGGCGAATCGGTGCTGTACCCCAAGCGCCTCGGCTCCGGGGAGGAGCTCGCGTTCATGGTCATGGAGTGCCTCACGAACCCGTACATGAACGGCGAGACGATCCGCGTCGACGGCGGCATCCGCATGCCCCCGAAGTGAGCCGCTCCCGGGGCTCGCGGCGAGCGTCTCGGGGCTAACCCGCGAGGAACGGAGTGGACAATCACCCCGGCCAGTTCCGTAGCACCATCCGCGCTCACGCCACCACGGAGACCTGCTCCCGCCTCTGCGCCCTCAACCTGCGCACCGCGGGCGCCATGATCTCGGCCACCAGGTCGTCGTACGTCCTTCCCTCGGCCTTGGCCATCATGCACAGATCGCTGAAGTTCGGCGCCATGCCGGGGAGGGGGTTGCACTCGATGAAGTGCACGCGGCCCTGGGCGTCGAGGCGGAGATCGATGCGCGCGAGATCGCGGCAGCCCACGGCCTGAAACGCCGCCTTGGCGGTGCGCTCGAGCTGCTTGTAGAGGAGCGGATCGACCTTGCAGGGGACCCTGTTCTCCACGCCCACGCCCTCGAACTTGCTCTTGAAGGTGTAGGTGGGAAAGGGATCGTTCTTGTCCGTGAACACGATCTCCATGATGGGGAGCACGCGCGGCTTGCGCTCGCCGAGCAGCGCCACGGTGAACTCGCGTCCGGGCAAGAAGGCCTCGGCGAGTACGGGCTGGCGATAGCGGCGCACCAAGAGCTGCGCCACGTGGCGCAGGTCGCTTTCGTTGTCGACCACCTGCTTCTCGAGGATGCCCTTGGAGCTGCCCTCGGCGATCGGCTTCACGATGGCGGGGAAGGTGAAGGTCTTGGGGAGCTTCTCCTTGCCGGTGTGCAGCACCGCGAAGGCCGGCGTGAGGATCTCCTCCTGGGCGACCAGGCGCTTGGCGAGGGCCTTGTTGAGGGTGACCGCCATGCAGGCCGCGTCGGAGCCGGTGTATTCGATGCCGAGCATCTCGCACAGCGCAGGGACCTGGGCTTCGCGGTTCATGCCGATCAGGCCCTCCGCGATGTTGAACACCATGTCCACGCGCGCCTCACGAAGCCTCACGGGGAGCTCCGCGTTGGCCTCCAGCTTCACCACCTCGTAGCCCTGCGCGCGGATGGCGTTGCTCAGCGCCTCGATGGTGGTCGGCGTGTCGAACTCTGCCTCGGCGTCTCCGTCTGCGACGGTCACGCGGCGCAGGTTGTAGACGAGGCCCACTCGGATCGCGCCTGCGCGTCGTCCGGTCCGCTTCCCCTCGCGGACCTCCCCCTGTGCCCCGTTGGCGTTCGTCTGCACGCTTTCCATCTCTTCACTGCCTTTCGGTTGTGCGCTCATGTCGCACAAAACTGGGCGCGCCCCGGCGCGCAGGTCCCGTAGCCTCTCGAGGGACGTTGTGTCCCTGGCGCGCAACTCCCGGTCGCGCGCTCGCACGCGCTCGCGATGAGGAGAAGGCTCTATTGCACCGCTCAGTTGGCGTGGTCGTTGGAGCTGGGGGCCTCGAACGCGCGCACCGCGCTGGCCCCGGCTCCCGCCGCGACCAGCGCCTCGCGCAAGATCTCGCGGTGCTCGGCCGGGTCGGACCAGCGCGCGCGACCCTCGGCGGGCAAGGTGTGGAGCGGGTCCACGTAGCAGAAGAACTGCCCTTCCTTCACCACCGGCGCCGTGTACACGGAGACGCCCGTGACGCGGTCGTAGTGCTCATAGGAGTGGACGTCGCGCTTGCCGCCGCCGCCAGGGGCGTCCACCACGAAGGTCGGGGTGTTGAAGCCGGCGGTGGAACCACGCATCTGCTTTTCGAGCTCTTCGGCGGTGGCCACGCTGGTGCGCAGGTCCTCCACGCCCTTCACCAGGTCGTGCACGTAGACGTAGTAGGGGTGCACGTTCACGTAGGAGAGCCGGCGCAGGAGCTTGCGCATCGTGGCCGGGTCGTCGTTGACCCCGCGCTGCAGGACCGCCTGGTTGCGCACGGTGATGCCCGCCTCGAACAGCCGGCCCACGGCCTCCTCGGTGATGGCGGTGATCTCGTTGGGGTGGTTGAAGTGCGTGTGGACCACCACGTCCTTGCGGCGCTTGCGGCCGCTCTGGACCACGTCGCACAGGGCCCCGAACCAGGCCTGATCCGAGAGCACCTTCATGGGCATCACGGCCAGGCCCTTGGTGGCAAAGCGCATCCTTCGCACGTGCGGGATGTCGAGCAGGCGCATGCCGATTTGGCGCAGCTGCTCGGCCTTGAGCTGGTAGGTGTCGCCGCCGCTGATCACGACGTCTTCGATGGCTGGGTGCGCCTTGATGTACTGGAAGGCGGCTTCCCAGCGGGTCTCGCTGACCTTGAGGCTCACCTTCTCGACGCCGCCGTTGTCGGGGCCGATGGCGTAGGAGCGCGTGCAGAATCGGCAGTAGACGGGGCAGGTGTCGAGCGACAGCAGGAGCACCTTGTCGGGGTAACGATGGACCAGGCCGGGCACGGCCTCGTCGTGGCGCTCCCCCAGGGAGTCCAGGCCCACGCACGGGTGGTCGGGCTTTTGGCTGGAGGCGAGCGGGAGGAACTGACGACGCAGCGGGTCGTTCTCGGGGGCGTTCCAGTCGATCAGGCTGAGCACGTAGGGCGAGAGCCGCAGGGCCATCGGCGCGGACATCAAGCCCTGGGCCAGGTCGGCCACGAAGTCGGCATCGGCCACACCGCGCAACACGTCGAGCAACTTCTCGGGGCGGGTGATCGAGTTCTTGGCTTGCCAGAGGTGGTCGAGGAAATCGCTGCGGGAGACGTGGGTGTAAGCGGGAACGCGGCGCCAAAAATCTCCGTCACGCAGCAGTCGGTGGTCTGGCTCGGGCTCGGAAGCACGTGGCTCGACGCGCGAGCTCAGTGTCGGAGCGTGCCCGTCGGCGCGGGAGCTTTGTCCGGATGGAGGTTCAGGTTCCTCGGGCGAGCCCTCGGGCTCTTTCACGACGGGCAGTGCGTACGCCATCTGAGTTCTTCGTCCTCCGCTCGCCTGGATTCGGGGCGAGCGTTTTTTCGTTTGTCGGCCGGCGGTGCACCCGCCGGACGCTTGCCGGTGGAGAGCAGGTTACGTGCCAGTTTCGTGACGCGACTTGTGCGCGATGTACGCGTGGCGCGGCGCGGCGCGGGTCGAGCGCGCATTCTTCGGGGTACTCGGGTCGGCGCGTGGGCGAAGGCAGAGCGAGGGGAGATCGCGGAGCGGGGGAGAGAGAGTGGGGGAGGAGCGAGGGAGCGTATTTGTGCAAGTTCTGCACGAGGGGCGCGTGCAGAAGTTGCACGGTGGGGAGCGTGCACGGCCATGAGGGAGCGAGGACGAGTACGAGTACGCGCACGCGCACGACTACGCGGACGGCGGTGGAGAACCCTATCGTCCTCGTCCTCGTCCTCGTAGACAATATGGTCGGACCGGCACTCAACGCCCGAGCCGATCCGAGCTCTCCGCGGTGCTACTCGATCCCCTCTTTGCGCGAGGTGAACTTGCGGGGCTCGATGCCCCATTCCTGCAGCCGATACTGCAAGGTGCGCCGGCTGATGCCGAGGATCTCGGCCGCCTTGTTGCGCGATCCGTCGACCGACTGCAGGGTCTTGGTGATCACGTAGCGCTCGACCTCGGCCAATGTCACGCCCGGGACCATCAGGGGCAGCGCGTCCTGGTGCTTGTGGACGGGGCGGATCGGCAGCTCGCTCGCCTCGATTAGCGGGCCGCTCGCCATCACCACTGCCTGCTCCACCACGTTCATCAGTTCGCGCACGTTGCCGGGCCACGGGTAGTCGAGCATCAGCTTCAGCGCGGCCTCCGAGAAGCCCTGCACGTCGGCCTCGTTCTCCTCGGCGAACCGGCTGAAGAAGTGGTCGGCGAGCAGCAGGATGTCGCTGGGGCGGGCACGCAGGGACGGGACCTCGATGCGCACCACGTTCAGGCGGTAATAGAGGTCCTCTCGAAATTTTCCGTCTTCGACCAGGATGCGCAGGTCCCGGTTGGTGGCCGCCACCACGCGCACATCGACCCGGATCGTCTCGTTGCCACCCACCCGCTCGAACTCGCGCTCCTGCAAAAAGCGCAGGAGCTTCACCTGCACCTTCGGCGGGACCTCGCTGATCTCGTCGAGGAACAGGGTGCCGCCGTCGCCCAGCTCGAAGCGCCCCTTGCGGGTGCCTTGCGCCCCCGTGAACGATCCCTTCTCGTGGCCAAACAGCTCCGACTCGAGCACGCCCTCGGCGAGGGCCGCGCAGTTGAGCCGCACGAATGGGCCCTCCCGGCGCTTGCTGTTCTTGTGCACCGCGGAGGCGAGCAGTTCCTTGCCGGTCCCGGTCTCGCCGTGGATCAGCACGGTGGCCTTGCTGCGCGCGGCCTGGATCACCCGGTTGAACAGGAGCTGCATGGTCGGATGGCCGCCGATGATGCCCTCGAAGTTCGGGCGCTCGCTCTGACGGTGCTCGGGCAGGCGCGCCTTCGCGGCGGCCAGCTTGCGAGACAGCTCCGGCTTCTCCATCGCGCGCTGCATGACCATGGCCAACGCGCGCTCGCGCACCGGTCGAACCAGATAGCGGTCCGCGCCCCGGCGCAGGGCGCGCTCGAGGTCGCCCTCGGCCTCGCCCAAGGCCACGATCGAGGTCTGCGGCAGCACGTCGCGCAGGCGCTGAAAGAAATTGGGCTCTTGGTCTTCGAGCGCGAGCGGAGCCATCAGCACGTCGGGCGCGATCTGGAGCGCGGCGCCCAGCACGGCCTGCGCCGAGTCCGCGGTATGCACTAGGTAACCTTGCTGTTCGAGCAAGCGAGCCAGGGGCGCAGAGGCTGCTGGGTTGGGCTCGACGAGCAGCACCGACCCCTTGGGTGGCTCCATGATCAAAGGGGAGGATACGCCGGCCGATGGGGATGTAAAGCGTTCCGCGCGGGGCCGTCCGGGAACAATCGCGGGCTGTTGCAGGTCTCCTTTCGTCGGGCCATGCAGGGTGTGCGTGCGAGTCAGGCAGGAAGTGCGGGGCGGGTAGGTCGTGAGCGGGCATTCGGGGCGGCGCAGGTCTCGGCCATCGGGGAAAACGGGCCGCTCGGCGCGACGCTTCGTGGGGCCCGCCCTGGCCCTGGCCGTGGTGCTCGCTCTGTGGCGGTGGTCCACGCACGAGCCCGAGACAGGTCCGCCCGCGGTGGCGACGGACGTCCCGCCCGCGGTCGAGCCTGCGGACGCGCGGCCTCCGCCCCCTGGAGCGGCTCCGCGCCCGCCGCCCGAGCAGCCGGCACGAGATGGCGCCCCGGACTGTGTGCCGGGCGCCGTACTGCGCTGTCATCGCGGCGACGTGTGGTCCTATTCGAGCTGCGGCGAGCGCGAGGAGCGCGCCGAGGAGTGCGGCGACTCCCTTTGCCAGGACGGCCACTGCGCCCGCGCGCTCGACGTGGTGTGCCAGGAGCCCGCGGAGGGGCGCTGCGACGGGCAGGTCGTGGTGTTGTGCATCGCCGGACGCACGCAGCGCGTGGACTGCGGCGCACAGGGGATGAGCTGCGCGCAGGGTCAGGAGGGGGCCGAGTGCGTGCCCGCGATTCCACCCGAGCAACGCTGTCAGGGACCCGCGCGCTGCGAGAAAAACACGCTCGTCCGCTGTGAAGGGGGCCGCGTGGCGCGCACGGATTGCGGCGCGCTGCGGGCGCAGTGCTTGACGCTCCCCGGCGCCCGCGAGCCGAGCTGCTTGCGCGTGGAGATGCCGGCTGTGCAGGGCTGTGGCCCGTGCGGCTGTCAGGAAGACGGCTCCGGCGAGCTCGAGTGTGACGGGCAGGACGAGGACAATGACCGCCACGTCGACGAGGGCATCGATTGCGGCCCGGTGCCGGTGATCGCCTTCGTGATCACCGATGAGCGCGGCGAGTCGAGCTACACGCGGGAGGACATCGAGGCCGAGCTCGCGCGCGTCAATCACCTGTTCTCCAGCAGCGAGGAGGAGACCTCGCTGACCTTCGAGCTCGATCGGCTAGTGGAGATCGCAGACCGGCGCCTGCTCTTCGCGGGCGACAAGGAGATCACTTCGCTCGTGCACGACAGCAGGGTGCACCCGCCCCATGAGGAGTTTTACGTGCCCCTGATCTTCACCGATCAGGTGCTGGCGGGGGGAGGTACGCCGAAGCTCGGTGTCTCGACGCTGCCCAACGGAACCTGCGGCGGCATGCAAAAGCGAGCTGGCCCCGAGGTGGGCATGGTGGTCGTGAGCAAGACCCGGTCGCCCACCACGGTGGCCCACGAGATCGGCCACTTTCTGGGCCTCTGCCACACGCACGACGATGAGTCGCCGCTCGCCGGGGTCGCGCTGGCGGGCAACCAGCACGGCAGCGTGATCAGCTGCGGCGAGGTTTGCCGCGCCGAAGGGGACGGGCTCTGCGACACCCCGTTCGATCCCGGGCCGGAGCTGTGCGCGTACGACCTTACCTGCGAGGCCCTATGTCGCGGAGGCGCGCGGCCCGATGCCACCAACCTGATGAGCTACTACACCTCGTGCCGAAGTCGTTTCAGCCGCGATCAGATCCGGCTCATGCAGCACACGTTGGCGTTGCGCAGGGGTTGGCATCCCTGCATCGGTGGCCGCTGTCCCTGTCAGCTCGGCGGCACCGAATGTCCGACCGGGATGAGTTGTCGGCCTGTCACGCAGCAGGGCGAAAGTGCGCCTCGTTGCACGCTCGACGGCCCGCGACCACCCGCCTCCGATTGCGAGGATACGTCGCAGTGCGGCCAGGGAGCGTTGTGCCTCCATGAGACCACGCGTGGAATCAAGCGCTGCACGCGCGCCTGCCAGCAGAGTAGCTTTGGCTGCGAGTGCGTGTCCGCTGGCTCGGGCTTTGGCATCTGTCGTGAGGATCTCGCTGGGTAGCGAGCTTCTGGACTGGGCGGGGCGCGGCTGGGATGCTGCCTGCGGAACCTGCCGTTTGGAGACCCCATGAGCCCCTCGATCCGCCCATGCGCGCAGCGGCGCGCCTCGATCCGAAGCTTCTTCCCCCTCGCGCTCTTCACGATGGTCTCCTGCTTCGAGCCCGCGCTCACCCAGCAGGAGGCCCAGGAGGCCGTGGAGTCGGCGAACCTCGCGTCCTCGGTCGAGGCCCTCACCCGGGATGTGCTGGCGATCTCGACCAGCTTCGAGCTGGGTCAGGCGGTGGAGCAGGCCGCGGAGGAGCTTCGAGCCTTCGCGGCGTCGCAGATTCCCTGCTCCGACGCGAGCCTCGAGGGAAATCAGGTGACCATCGATTTCGGGGTACTCGAGGACGCGTGCGCGTACCGCGGGCGCACGTACGCGGGCGTGGTGATGATCACCGTCGGGGCCTCGACCGTGGTCTCGGACGGATTCGCAAGTGGCACGCTCGAGGTTCATCACGACTGGCAGGGGTTCACCGACGGGAAGATCACGTTGGACGGCGAGGCCGACGTCACCTGGAGCACGGCCGAGCAGAGCCGACGCGTGAAGTACATGGGGACCGCGCGCTTCGGCTCGCTGGTCGAGGGCGCGGAGCCTGAGAGCACGCTCGTCGTGCGGGGAGACGTCACCCAGCGGCTGCTCAACCCCGACCAGGGCTTGCGCGCCGGCCTGGAGATCGACGGCACGCGTAGGTGGCACCTCGAGGAAGGCCGAACCTGGAAGCTCGAGGTGGAGAACGTGGAGGTGCGTGGGCAGGACCCGGTACCGCAGGCAGGGCGTTACGTGTTGACCACCCCGAGCGGCAAAGAGGTCACCATGGTCTTTGCGCGCGCCTCGGCCAACACCGTCCGCATCAACGTCGCCGGGCCGCGCAATCGCAGCTACGACATCGACGTGATCAGCCTGGGATATTGAGGGCAGGGAAGGATGAACGCACCCAGCGAAAGCGCGCCGAGCCTCGAGTTCTGGTGGCGCAAGCCGAGCGTGTTCCCGCGCCTCACCGTGCTTTCGATGCGCAGGCGCTCGCGTGGGCGAAGCGATAGGTAGAGGTCTGAGCTAGTAGCCTTCGATCTTGCTGATCACTTCGTTCATGATCTCGCGCGTTCCGCCGCCGATCGGGTAGAGCCTCGCGTCACGCCACAGGCGCTCCACCAAAGTCTCCCGCATGTAGCCGTAGCCGCCGTGAATCTGGGTGGCCTCGTACGCCACGAAGGTGAGCATGTCGGTCGCCGTGTTCTTGGCCATGGCCGCGAGCGCCGCGTCGTTTTCGCCGCGCACCAGGCGCACGATGGCCTCGCCGGTCAAGGCGCGCGCCGCGCTCAGCCGCGTCGCCATGTCTGCCAGCTTGTGGCGGATCACCTGGAAGCCGGTGAGCGTTTTGTCGAAGGCGCGCCGCTCCCGCGCGTAGGCGACGGAGACGTCGTAGCAGAGCTGTCCGATGGCCACACATTGCGAAGCGAGCATCACGCGCTCGGCCATGAAGTTGAGCATGATGGCCATGAAGCCAGCGTTCTGTGGCCCGATCAGGTTCGCCGCGGGCACCCGACAGTCCTGGAACGCGAGCTCAGCGGTGTCGCTCGCGCGCCAACCGGTCTTGAGCAGCTTCTTGGACACATCGAACCCCTCGCTGCCTCGCTCGATCACCAGCATGCTGATCCCGGCGTGCTTGGGGCCGCCCGTGCGCACGGCGGTGGTCACGAAGTCGGCGCGGGCGCCGGAGGTGATGAACATCTTCGAGCCATTCACCACGTAGGCGTCTCCATCCCTTTGTGCGCGCGTGGCGAGCCCGGCCACGTCGCTCCCGCCGCCCGGCTCGGTGATCGCGAGCGCGGCGATGGCCTTGCCCTCCATCACCGGACGCACGAAGCGCTCCTTCTGCTCCTCGCTGCCGAGCTTGAGGATCGGAGGCAACGCGATCGCGTGGCTACCCAGGCCGACCGCGGTCCCGACCGATTGCCCGGAGATGATCAGCTCGTCGGCCGCCACCATCATGTGCGAAAAATCTCCCCCCGCACCGCCGTAGCGCTCGGGGTATCCGATGCCCGTGAGGCCCGCCTGCGCGGCGCGCTGGTAGAGCTCCCGCGGGAACTCCTCGGCCTCCTCCCAGCGCTGCGCGAAGGGCAGAACCTCCGTCTGTCCGAACTTGCGCACCTGCTTGCGTAGCGCCTCGTGCTCCTGGGTCTCGAAGAAGTAGCGGGCTCTCATCGCGTTCAGCTTACCGTCGCAAACTTCCCTTGCGAACAAGACCGCTCGCACGCCTGGCGATACGCCCAAGTTCACGCGGAGCGAGGTCGCCCCTTTTGCCCCCTCTCCATGCCCCCGGTCGGCCATGTGCGCGCCAGGTGCAGGCCCGGATGGGGGATGCGCGTGGGCACCGGAAAAGAATGCGCGCCGATCGCCCTCGGGCCATGATGCGCGCGCTCGTGTCGTCGAACGTTCGTAGTCAACTTGAGCGCGCGTTGTGGGCGGTGCCCCTCTCGCTCACGCTCCTCGTGATCCGTGGGACCTTCGCCGTCGGCAGACCGCTGGCTTTCGCGGAGCTCCTTTATCTGTCCGACCAAGCGCTGCGTCTGGGCCTGTGCGTCGCCGTCCTCCTTTGTGCCCTGGCTTGGGTCGATCGGCGGGTGCCCGCGCGCCGCGCGCCCGCGCTGGGGCTCGCGCTGCTCGCGCTGTGTGCGCCCAAGGCTTGGCAGGCCGCTCAGCACTTCGCGGATGCGGACGCGATGGTGCGGCGCGGCATCCCACCTGCGGCCCCGCGCTCGGCGGTGCTGGCGGTGCTCGCGGTCTTGGTCGTGCTCTCCTGGGGCTATCAGCGCGTGCCCGGCCCTTCGCGGGCGTGGCATGGGGGCGCGGTGCTGGCGCTCGCGACCGTGATCGTCGTGGACGCCACGGTGGGTTTCAGCCAGTCGGGGCTCGTGCCGTTTTGCTACGGCTTGGCCGTGGTGATCCTCACCGTGATGGTGGGCGCGCTCTCGTCGCGGACGACGGTCGCGTTTCGTGGGGCGCTCGCGCTCAATGCGCTGGTGGGGCTCGCAGGCTTGATCGGACTGGCTATGCCCGCCACCGTCGCGCGCGCGCGCGCGGGCCTGCACAGCGTGAGGTCCTCGCTAGCCCATCTCGACATGCACCTCACGCGGCGCGATTCGGCTCCGAGCCTGGTCGAGAAGTTCGACACCATGCGCGCGCAAGACTGCGACACGCTGCCCGCCAAGGTGGCGGCGCTCGACTTGCCCACGAGTCAGCGCAAGAACGTGATCGTCATTTCCATCGACAGCGTGCGCGCCGACGACGCCCGTGCGCGCGTCGGGGGCAAGCCGCTCATGCCGGAGCTCACGCGGTTCATGGAGGAGTCCTGGACCGCACCCCAGGCGTACAGCGCCTATCCGGCCACCCTGATGTCGTTGAGCAGCACCTTCTCGGGCCTTCTGCCGAGTACGCTGATGATAGAGTCGCCTGCGCCGCCCTCGCTCGTGGGCCGTGCGCTGCAAGAGACCCACGAGCGCGTGACGGTCTTGCCGAAAGGGTCGTACTTTCTGCGCGAGCCCATCGAGCACTACATTGTGCAAGGATCGCAGCGCATCGCCGCGAGCGGCGCGGCGGCCCAGACGGAGCAAGCCGTGGCCAAGCTGAAGGAGCTTCGCGCGCAGGGCAAGCCCCACGTACTCTGGATTCATTACATCGAGCCGCACGAGCCCTACGTGCACCACAAGGAGTTCGGTCCCGCCGACAGCGCGAGAGAGCGCTATCGCTCAGAGCTCGCCCATGTGGATCGCCAGCTCGGCAAACTGCTCGCGGCCTTGCGCGCAGGCGGTTGGTACGATGACAGCGCGATCTTCGTGTTCTCCGATCATGGCGAGGCCTTCGGCGAGCACAGGCAGAACTTCCATCACTTTCAGCTCTATCCATGGCTGATCCAGGTGCCCTTCGCGGCCCACTTCCCGAAAAAGACCCCGCGCACGCTTTCGGGGCCCGTGCAGCTCACCGACGTGGCGGCGACGGCGCTCGAGTTCGTGGGGGCGAGCCCGCGGTTGTCGCTGGAGGGACGCTCTTTGCTCTCGAACCCGCCCGAGGCCAACCGGGTGATCGTGAGTGAAGAATTTCCGGCCATGATGCGCACGCTGAACCGCTACGCGCGCGCGAGCTCCGTGGCTTTCGAGGAAGCGCTACGGCGCGCGCAGGCGCTCGACGATCCTCGGGGCTATCCGAGCAAGGTGGCCGTGCTCCAGGGGGGACACGAGCTCGTCCTCCATCGCGGCACGGGCGTGATGGAGCTCTACGATCTCACCCGGGACCCCGGCGCCGAAGACAATCTCGCCTACGCAGAGCCCGGCCGCAGGGATGCGTACGCGGCGCTGCTCGACGGGTGGTTTATGGAGATCGCGCGCCGAGCCCGATGCGCTGATCAGGCCCCGCGCTTGGCTCGGCCCTGACCCTATTCGCCGAGGTGCTCAACGATACCCGACGGGAAGTGGCGTGCGCGTACCTGCGCGAGCCCCGCTGGTCGATCACCGAGGTGGCCTTCTTGCTCGGCTTCGAAGACGCGAGCTCCTTCGCGCGGGCCTTCCGCCGCTGGGCTGGCAGCTCCCCCACCGAGTTCCGAGTGCTCGGTGGACGGACCATTCCAACTTAGCTTGCCGCACCCCAGCTACGCCCATGTGCGCAAGCTAAGTTGGAATACTCCGTCCCCACACTGCGACGTGCGCATTTTGGACACTCGAATCAGAACTTTGCTTCCACGCTGGACGGACTGAAAATAAGCAGTGATTTCGTGCCTGGTAAGCCCTCTCTGCCGCGTTGATTCGGTTGACCTGAGTCTCCCGCTGTGAGTAAGTCGAGGTTCGGCGATCTCCTGGAGGTTCAGATGGCGCAAGCTCGCGCGCACATCGCTATATTGATCTCTGTTCTGGGTTTGAGCGGCGCTGCCTGCGTCGGGAGCTTCGACGCACCCGCAGGTCGTTCAGATTGCCCCGGCTGCAGTGGAGATCGGGACGGCGACGCGATCGTCGGGGACGACGGGACGCTTGACCCCGACGAACCACCGGGGGTCGGTGATCCCAACTCGCCGGATGGTGTGGCCTGGACGACCCGCTTCGCCAAGCTGTCGAACGTGCAGTGGGAGAACAGCGTTCGGGATGTGTTGTACCTCGACGGTGCCACACACTACTCCGAGGGCTTCACGTCGGAGCCTGGCGACAAGGGCTATCGCAATCAGGCCGCGGCGGAGTGGACGCTGGCCGGCGACGCTTGGACACGTTACCAGGCGGCAGCGGAAGCTGTCGCGGCGGACGTGGTGGCGAGCGACGCACAGCTTGAGGAGCTCATCCCGCAGGGCACCGCGAGCGATGTCGTGGCGCGCTCGCAGGCCCTGATCACGAACCTCGGCTTGCGCGCCTTCCGCCGCCCGCTCAGCAGTGACGAGATCCAGGCGTACACTTCATTGTTCTCGCAGGGACCTGCGCTGGTGGGTGGCGATGCCTTCAAGGCGGGGGCGCGGCTCGTGATCGAGGCGATGTTGCAGTCGCCCCACTTCCTCTATCGCGTCGAGACCTCCGGACTCACCGGCGACTATCCCGATCGCAAGGTCGCCCTCAGCGGCTACGAGATCGCCACGCGTCTCTCCTACGCCTTGCTGGACACCACGCCGAGTGACGCGCTGTTGGCCGCAGCCAAGGCGGGTGAGCTCGATGACGCAGACGGCGTCACGATGTGGGCCCAGAAGCTGCTCGAGGATCCGCGAGCCAAGCAGGTGTTGGTCGGTTTCCACGAGGAGACCTTCGCGATCGCGCGCTATGGCACCCAGGACAAAGAACCCTCGCTCAACTTCGACGCCGCCGCGCTCGCTCCCGTGCTCAAGGAGGAGACCCGACGCTTCTTCGAGGATGTCGTGGTGAAGGAGCAGGGCGGGATTGCTCAGCTCCTCACGGCTCCGGTGGCCTTTGTCAACGCTACCACCGCCCCCTTCTACGGCCTCACGGGCGTTACGGGCGCAGAGCTCGTGCGCAAGGAGCTCGATCCCGCCGAGCGCGCGGGCTTTCTCACGCAACTGGGCTTCCTCAGCCAGAACGCGACCCGCAGCACGACCGATCCCGTGCATCGCGGGCTCCTCGTGCTGCGCAAGATCCTGTGCGACGAGCCCGATCCGCCGCCCATGATGTTCTCTTTGCCCCTGCCCGAACCGGGCCTCACCACACGTGAGGTGTACGAGAAGGCGACCGTGTGCGGCGCGTCCTGTCACGCCAACCTGATCAACCCGCCGGGCTTTGCCTTCGAGAGCTTCGACACGGTGGGCCGTACGCGCGACACGGAGCAGGGCAAACCCATCGATAGCAGCGGAAAGCTGCTGATGCGCGTGGGCTACACCCGCGAGGTCAAGGCGGCGAACCCGAAGACCGAGCTCAGCTTCGACGGTGCGGTCGACATGCTCAACCAGCTCTCGGCGGAGCCGCGCACGCACGAGTGCTACGCGCGCAACTGGATGCAGTTCGTGTTGAACCGCGAGCCCGGCGGGGTCGAGCGGGGTGCATGGGAGCTCTTGGGTGGGATCTCGCAGGACGAAGATTCGACACAGAAGCTGCTGCTTTCCCTGGTGAGGCTCGAGACGTTCCGCACGCGGGTCGTCGGTGAGTGAGCGATAGACGAGAGCGAGTGAGGTCGAGTATGTCGAGAGAACTTCCGCGCGGCGTGCATCGTTTCGGTCGTCGGCTTCTGCTCCGTGGCGCCGCGGGTGCTGCTGTGAGCTTGCCTCTGTTGGAGAGCTTCCTGGGCGCGAAGGCGCATTCCCAGGACATGGTGCACCGCTTCGCGGTGTTCGTGCGCCAGGGCAACGGCGTACAGCAGGCGCTCGAGCAGGAGCCGGATCGCTTCTGGCCCACGAAGCTTGGGGCGCTGACTACCGCGGGCATGAAGGCGGACGGGGACCAGGCGGTCAACGTGCTCGCCGACTACGCGGACAAGCTGCTGATCGTGCGCGGCACGGAGATGAAGACGCTGGTAGACGCGGGCTGTGGGCATTCGCAGGGTGGGTTGGCGTGTCTCACCGCATCGCGCGCGGACGGAAAGTTCGTGGAGAAGGCGCTCGCCACGGGCGAGTCGATCGACAACCGCATCGCGCGCGAGCTAGGCGGGGCCGGTGTGGAGCCGCTCACGTTGCGGGCCGGGCCACGCAGCGGATATCTGGACGATGTGCTCTCGTATCGCAAGGGGGGCGATCGTCGGGTGGCCGAGAGTAACCCTTATAACGCCTACAAGGCGCTATTCGGGCTGCCCGATCAAAGCGAGCTCGAGCGGGAGCGAACGCTCAAGCGGCGCAAGAGCGTGAACGACTTGGTGCGCGACGAAATGGACGCGCTGCTCAAGAACTCACGGCTCTCGAAGGGCGATAGGGAGCGGCTCGAAGAGCACCGTGCGGCGATCCGTGACCTGGAGATCGGCATGCAGTGCTCCTTGCCGCCCGAGCTCCTGACACCGCTCTCGGCGGTGACGACCAAGCAAGCGGAGAGCGACGCGGGCGTGGTGGAGGCGGCCCGCTTTCAGGCGCAGGTGATCGCGCTGGCCATGGCGTGCGGCAAGACCCACGCGGCGACCTTGCAGATCGGAAACGGCAACGACCAGACCCAGTACACGGTGGACGGCACCAAGCTCGAGCGCTTCCATCACATCTCGCACCGCATCAATTCGGACGGCGCCGAGGGAACGAGCATCGTCGACGCGGACGTAAAGCACCACAAGGTGGACAAGCTGTTCGCGAGCATGTTCAAGGTGCTGCTCGACGCGCTCGCCAGCCGCAGCACGCCGCGCGGTAGCCTGCTCGACGACGGCGTGGCCGTGTGGCTCAACGACCTCTCGAACGGCCCGCCACACTCCACCCGCAACATGCCCTATGTCTGTGCGGGGAGCTGCGATGGCCAGCTCAAGACGGGCGTCTACGTGGACGCCGGCGACGTCACCAAGAACAGGTACGTGACCCACAACCAGTTCCTCAACACCATCGGAGCCGCCGTGGGCTGCAAGAACAGCGCAGGCGATCCCCTCGACGATTTCGGGGACGCCTCCCTCACGAAGGGCCGCATCGCGGCCATGCTCAAGGGCTGAGGGGGGGACGGAGTATTCGAACTTAGTTTAACGCGCCAGAGGGGTCCGAATGGGCGTTGACTAAGTTCGAATACTCCGTCCCCGCTCTTTCCTTCACCAGGCTTGGCGTTCTTCCGTGGGCCTGAGGCGGGTGTCGCTCACCTTGAGGGCGGGGATCGCGGTGGCTGGCGTTCGGTAGTCGTAGCAGAGTGGGGTCTTGCCGACCTCCGAGCCGAACGCGACGCGTTCGGTGGTATGGGCCGTGATGTGGCCCCGGGCTTCGGCATTGAACACGACTTCGCCGTTGTCGGTGGTGTGGAGCAGCCAGGCAGCTTTGCCGTTTACGCTGCTGCGGGTGCCCGCGATGTGCAGGCCGCCGTCGTTGGCCACGCGGACGTCGGTGAAGAACTCGTCGTTGTGCTCATCCTTTGCGCTCGCTGTTCCGATCCGCAGACTGCGCACGACCGTGCCCTCCTTGTCTAGCCTGAGGAACCAGCCTTCCTGGGCGCCGCTGGCGGGCGCCAACTGCGTGCTTCCGACCACCACGTACTCGCCCGACTTGAGCACGGCCGCGCCGGTGAAGTAGTCGTCGCCCTCTTTGGCACCTGCCATGTAGAAGCCCCACTCTTGCGTGAGGTCGTCCGCGACCTTGATGACCAACGCCCGCCTGACGTCGCCGATCCGCAGGGAGCCCACGAGCAAAAAGCCTCCGTCCTCCGGGGTGGGCAGCACTTCCTCGATCATGAGGTCGGTGTGGCCGAGCTTGCCGTTGAATCTGAAAGGCAGATTGTCGACGTACTGGAGATCCGCCGTGAGGCGCACGAACCAGAGGTCCATGCTGCTATCAGGGACCTGCGTGACCAAGACGATCCCCGCCGCGGCCGGCGCCACGCCCCTGCCCGCGGCCGAGAACGCCTCCTTCGTCTCACAATCGGCCGGCGCGATGGCGATGTGTAGCGCGGCTTCCTGGGCGGGATCGACCAGTGTCGTGAGATCGGCAGCAAGCACGCTGGCGTGTGCCGCGGCTGTACTTTCGCTCTCAGCGGTGTAGCCGGTCACGAACAAACGCTCCTTGAGGAACGATGCCTCCGTGAACATCCCGTTGACGTTGACGCGCGACTTCTCCGAGACGATGCCGCGTCGCAGCCACACCTCACCGCCAACCTGGATGTTGCTCCCATTCACCGTGCGACTGGCATAACGTCCGACCGCAGCGAACACGCTCTTGAACGCGCTCGCGTCGTACCAGGTGAGGTTCATCGCCGTGACGGTCTGCATGCGCTCCTCATCGAGCATCGCGCCCGATGCCGGATCCACCTCGCCGACCCGCCCCAATCCCCCGTTGTGGCCGACCGCGTACAGCGTGTCTCGGATCTGCACGCTCGCGTTGTACTGCTCCGCCGCGCCTCCGTGGCTGTACAACATCGCCCAATAACCCGTGAACTCGGCCGTGCACGTCTGGCTCCGTGTGGCGGCAAAGCTGAGGCCCGCGTTGCTGCTGTTGCACTGTGAGCCCGTCCAGCGTTGGAACGTGCCGGACCTGTCCGAACCGACCGAGAGCGTCACCGTGGTCCCCGCGGGCACCGTGCACGCGCTGCCGTTCGCCGGGCAGCCGGGCGCGCTGATCTGGACGCTGTTCGGGATGGTGTCCGGCGTCTTGGCGATTGTGACCGTCACCGAGTACACGGGGGTGCAGCTCGCGTTGGCGGAAACGTTGCTGAACGTGAGCGTGCTGTTGCCGTTGCCCAGCGTGCCCGCCCCACAGTTTGTGCCTGTCCAGCCCGTGATCGTGGTGTTGGCCACGGCGCTCGCGGTGAGCGTCACCGTGAGGCCCTGGTCCACCACGCAGCTGCCCGCACCGGGCGCCGGGTTCGTGCAGGTGGAGTGCGGCGCAGGTTGGCTCGCTGCAGCCGTCACCGTGACCCCTGCGGGCGCATCCGGAATGCCGCCGGCGACGGTCCAGCGCTGCACGAACGTCGCGGTACAACTGGTGTTGGCCGTGATGTTGCTGAGGTCGAGGACCGCGTTCGGGCTGGTCGAGCAGCCGCTCCAGGCCACGAAGCGATAGCCGCTGTCTGCCGTCGCCGTGAGGCGCACTGAGCCCCCCTGGTCGAGGGTGCAGCTCGTGCTGTTACAGCTGGCGCTCCCGGCTGGTGTGGCGTCGGACGCCGCGACCGAACCGCCTGCGGGATCGGCGAAGCTCACGGTGACCCGCGGCATGAAGGTCGCGAGGCACGAGGTGTCGCTCGTGACGTTCGTCAGATCGAGCTGAGGATCGGTGCTGGTGGAGCAGCCCGACCAGGCCACGAAGCGCGTGTTCGCGTTCGGGGTAGCCGTGAGGTGGATGGAGCCGCCCGAGTCGAAGGTGCAGCTCGTGCCGGTGCAGCTCGAGTTGGCGGCCGGGTTCACGTTGGATGAGGTGACGGTGCCGTTCTGCGGCACCTGGAAGCTCACGGTGACCTGCCTGACGAAGCTCGCGGTGCAGCTCACGTTCGTGGTGACGTTCAGGTTGGCCACCAGCGGGGTCCCAGGCGCGGTGTCGGTGCAGCCGCTGCCGCTCCAGCTACCGAAGCGGTAGCCCGCGCTCGGCGCGGCGGTGATGGCGAGGTTTGTGCCGGTGTCCACCGTGCACGGGCTCCCAAAGGGACATACGGCCTTCGAGCTGCTCACGGTGCCGCCGGTGCCCGCCGAGTAGGTCACGGCGAACTCACGAATGAAGTGGGCGGTGCAAGTGACGCTGCTCGTCACATCGGCGAACTGCAGCGTGGGCGAAGTGCCACTGCAGAGGCCGCCCCCCGTCCAGGTTCCGAAGCGATACCCGCTCGCGGGAACGGCCGTGAGCGTGGCGCTCTCGCCTGAGTCCACGGCGCAGCTCCCCGCGTCGCACACCGCGTTCGTCGCGGTCGAGCTGGCCTCCACCACCCCGCCGTCCGGGCCCGTCGCACCCGTGACCACGTAGCGCGGCACGTAGCCCGCCACGCAGCTCAGGTTGGTGGCCACGTCCTCGAGCACCAGCGTGAGCGCGCTGCCCACGCACGCTGGCTCGTCGTCCACGGTGGCGCCGCGCCAGCCGAGGAAGCGATAGTTCGGCGCGAGGTCCGGCGCCGTCAGCGTGACGTCGCTGCCCTCGGTGATCACGCAAGAACCGCTTGCGCAGGGAGGCTCAGGGGCCGCGCTGATCGCGCCGGGGGCGCCCGAGATGTTGCCCACGATGTTCACGCTGCCGGGCGGCAAGGCCACGTAGGTCGCGACGCAGGAAATGTCCCGCTCGACGTCCTCGAGCAGCAGTGCTCCCCCGCTGTAGTTCGCGCACGCGTCGTCGCCGCTGAAGCCCGCGAATGCATAACCCACGATCGACTGCGCCGTCAGCGTGACATCGCTGCCCCTATCCACCTCGCAGCTTCCCTCCGAGCAGCTCGCGAACGCGTCGGACGACGCGGCGAGGAGCGAGGACGCACTGCTCGGGCCCACGATGGAGCCCGCGACGATGAAGCGCGGCATGTAGTGCGCCGTGCACAGGACATTTGAAGCGATCCCGTTCAACGTGAGCACGGGGGTTGCGCCCGCGCAGCCTTCGCTCCCGCTCCAGCCGGTGAAGCGGAAGCCCGCGCTCGCCGGCGCGGTCAACGTCACGCTCGCGCCCGCGTCGATGCTGCACGTGTTGGCATTGCAATTCGCGCCCGCGGCGTCGGACGACGCCATCACTTGGGCGGAGCCACCATCCACGTTGCCGGTCACGGTGTGCACGAGCACGTAGTTCGCCGTGCAGCTGACGTCGTCGGCTGGCGCGACCACCGTGGCCACGCTCCCGGTCACCTGCTCGCAGCCGTCCCCCGCGAATCCCGCGAAGCGGTGCCCCGACAACGCGCTCGCCGTCAGCGTCACGGTGCTGCCCTGATCGACCTCACAACTCCCACCCTCGCACTGCGCGAAGTCCGCGCCCGACATGGCGCTCACCGAGGCACCCGGTGAGGCGCTCGTCCCCGCGATCACCACGCGTTTTACGTAATTCGCCACACAGCGAATGTTGGCGTCCACGTTGGTCAGCATCAGCTCCGGCTCGCTCCCGGTGCAGCGCGGGTCCCCGCTCCAACCCGTGAAGCGATACCCAGCCACAACGGGCGCGCGGAAGACGACGTCGCTCCCGGCGGCGATCTTGCAGGTGGGTCCCTTGCACTCGCCGGTCTCGACCTCCACCGTCGCAGGTGCGCCGCTGGCCTCGCCCGAGGCCTGCACCTCGTCGTTCCCGATGCTGCCATCCGCGCCTACGCACACGTGATCTACGCAGGAAAGCCCGTTCGGGCAGCCGTGGCTGTCGTCGCACTCACGCTGGGTCAGATCGTCCTCCATGGTGCCCGAACAGGCGGCCAGGAAGAAGATGGACGCACACAGCAGAAGGTATCTGGAAGACATGATCGTGAGCCCCGTGAAAGCCGCGCCTCGGCCCTGCGAAGACGCGGAGTTGATACGTGCGCGCCGTTCGTGGATGCCTCGACCCGCCCGTGCAGCGATGGTAACCTGATCTGTCTCGAAAATACCGGCGAGCTGCCCGGCTCCCCGCTGCAGCAGGCAGGGGTGGGGCCTCTCGGCTCAGCTCGGGGCCAAGGGAGCGCTCGCGAGAGGTCAGGCTGCGGCTAGCGCGGGATCAGGTTCCCGAACCAAGCGGCCGCGCCAGCGCCGATCAAGATCACCAGCGCCAGGACCACGTACTTCATGGAGCCCGACTTGGCCTCTGGCGCGGGCGCCACGACAGGAGCCTGGGCCGCCGCGGGCGCCTGGGGCGCCGCAGCTGTGCTGGGCTCGGCCAGGGGAGCCGGCGCGGGTGGCTCGGGCTTGGGTTCCAGCTCGTTGTCGAGCATGTCGCCGAGCGCCTCGGCGCTCGACTTGGGCTCTTCCTCCTGCTCGTCGTCCTCGAGCAGCGCGGCGAGCTCACGCGGGTCGCTGGCGCGGGGGCCCGGGATCACGCTGCGGTCGAAGAACGAGGTCGCCTGATCGATGTCGTCGTCGGAGAACCAGTCGGCGGGATTTTCGAACTGGGCGTTGAAGGAGCCCGCGTCGAGCGGGCGCGCGCCCGCCTTCGGGGTCTTGCTGATCTCGTTGCCCTTCACGGAGCCGGAGGAGGGGTTCAGCGGATCGTTCATTTCGTCGAGCGAAGTGAACGCCAAGAGTTCGTCCTGGATGAGCTGATCGATGATGCTGGCGTCGGCCTTGCGCTCGCGCTCGCGGAGCTTCTCCTGGGCGCGATGGGTGACCACCTTTTGCACCATCTTGCCCACGTCGTTGGAGGTGACCTTGAGGCGCCGCGCAAACAGGTATTCTGCGATGGCGTCCTGGCACTCGTGGGCCGTCTGGAACCGCTGTTCGCGGTCGCGGGCCATGATCTTGCCGAGCAGCGCCTCGAGGTCGGCGTCGACCTCGGGGTTGATCGCGCTCAGGCTCGGGATCTCGCCCCTCTGGACCTTCTTGACGGTCTCGTAGTCCGACTCGCCGAGGAACAGGCGTCGACCCGCCAGAGCCTCCCAGATCACGATGCCCACCGCAAACAGGTCGGCGCGGGCGTCCACCTCTTGCCCCATCGCGGCCTCGGGGGACAGATAGCTGAATTTTCCCTTCACGACGCCCGGATCGGTCTTTTCGAGCTGGGTGGTCGCCTTGGCCAGGCCGAAGTCCGTGACCTTCACCTCGCCGCGCTTGGTGATGAGGATGTTGGGCGGAGAGATGTCTCTGTGGACGATATTGAGCAGGGTGCCGTTGTCGTCTCGGAGATCGTGGGCGTAGGCCAAACCCCCGCAGACCTCCATGCCGATGTACAGCATCTCCTTCACGCCCGGCTTCAGCCCCATTTTTTTCAGCGTTTCGAGCACCGTCTTCAGGTTGGCCCCGTCGACGAACTCCATGACGATGAAGTAGGTGTTGTCGGCCGCGCCGATGTCGAAGACCGTGACGATGTTCGCGTGGTTCAGGCGGGCGCCGAGTCGCGCCTCGTCCAGGAACATGCGGATGAAGCTCTTGTTCTGCGCGAGATTCGGCAAGACGCGCTTGATGGCGACTTGCTTCTTGAAGCCCTGCACACTGAGCGCCTCCCCACGGAAGACCTCAGCCATGCCTCCAGCCTCGAGGCGATCGATGACGCGGTAGCGTTGCTCAGCCATTCACTTGCCCGACGGGGGATCCCTGTCGCGCCCTCGATGATTGTCGATGGCGTGCGCAGTGCACGTCAACCCTTGCGTCCCGGCCCACCAGACGTGAATAGCAGCCCGCCCCTTGGGACGCAAAAATGCGCGCGAAGCCGTGGGGCTGGTTCACGTCCCAGGTTACCACTTGAGCAGGGTCTTCGCGCTCCCTCACGCGCGCCCTCGAAACCCGTCGTTGACAGGGCCACGGGCTGGCTCAGACTCGCCGTTGTGCCGCCGGTCTTGATCGCCCCCTCCATCCTGTCTGCCGACTTTGCCCGCCTCGGAGAAGAGGTCCTCGCGCTCGAACGTTCCGGGGCAGATTGGGCCCACGTGGACGTCATGGACGGGCGCTTCGTGCCGAACATGACCATCGGGCCCTTGGTCGTTCAGGCGCTGCGGCGCGTGACCAAGCTGCCCCTGGACGTCCACCTGATGATCGTCGAGCCCGAGCGCTACGTCGCGGACTTTGCCGAGGCCGGCGCGGACATCATCACCGTGCACGCGGAAGCCTGCACACACCTACATCGTGTTCTGCAGCAAATCCGCAGCCTCGGGAAGAAGGCGGGCGTCTCGCTCAACCCGCATACGCCCGAGCACGTCCTTCGCTACGTGCTCGACCTGACGGATCTGGTCCTGGTCATGAGCGTGAACCCGGGCTTTGGTGGCCAGGCCTTCATCCCGGCCGTGCTGCCCAAGCTGCAGGCCATCCGCTCCATGATCCAGGCCTCGGGCCGCTCCATTCACCTCGAGGTCGACGGCGGCATCAAGCCGGGCACGGCGCGTCAGGTGATCGAGGCCGGCGCGGACGTGCTGGTCGCAGGTAACGCCGTGTTCAGCAGCAAGGAGCACGGCAAGGACTACGCGGCCGCGATCCGGGCGATTCGGGCGGATGCAGGCGCACAGGTCGCCAAGCAAGGCACGGGGGGTTCGTGACCGGGATGCTCACGGCGATCCTCCGCAACGCATCCGGGGCAGCTCGCCGCTTGCGGCTGAGCCGCCTCATGGTGGTGGACGGACCGGACCGGGGCAAGGAGCTCTCCATCGAGCGCGAGCGCGTCACGGTCGGGCGCAGCCTGATCTGTGATCTCGTGCTGAGCGATCAGGCGGTGAGCGGCAGCCATTTCGAGATCCAGGCCCTGGATCACGGCTTCTTGCTGCGCGACTTGGATTCCACGAACGGCACCTTCTGCAACGACATCGAGGTCCGTGAAGTTTGGATCAAGCACGGGCAGACCCTGCGCGTGGGGCAGACCATCCTGCGCTTCGAACCCCTCGAGGGCACCGTGGAGATCGCCTCTTCGGCCCGCGAGTCGTTCTACGAGCTGATCGGCAAGAGCCTGCGCATGCGCGAGGTCTTCGCGCTGCTCGAGCGGGCCGGCCCCAGCGATCTCACGGTGTTGATCCGCGGTGAGACGGGCACCGGCAAGGAGCTCGTGGCGCGCGCGCTTCACCGCGCGAGCAAGCGCGCGAGCGGGCCCCTGGTGGTCCAGGATTGCTCGGCGATCCCCAAGGATCTCATCGAGAGCACGCTGTTCGGCCACGAGAAGGGCTCGTTCACGGGCGCCACCGATCGCAAGACCGGCTGCTTCGAGCAGGCTGAGGGGGGCACTATCTTCCTCGACGAGGTCGGCGAGCTCGACATCTCCCTGCAGCCAAAGCTTTTGCGCGTGCTCGAGAACCGCACCATCAAGCGGGTCGGCAGCACCAAGGAGATCCCGGTCGACGTGCGGGTCGTGGCTGCGACCAACCGCGATCTTCGCAAGATGGTGAGTCAGGGCACCTTCCGCGAGGACCTCTACTATCGGCTCGGCGTGGTCACGGTGGAGCTCCCGCCGCTACGCGAGCGTCCGGAGGACATCCCGCTGTTGGTGGAGGGCTTCTTGCGTCAGGTGGCCGCGCGTCGCTTTGCGGGCCAAGACCGGTTGTTCGAGGTGACGCCCGAGGCCATGGGGCGCCTTCAGGCCTACGCGTGGCCCGGAAACGTGCGCGAGCTGCGCAACACGGTGGAGCGGGGCGCCTCGCTGGCCGAAGGGTCGCGCCTCGATGTGCCCGATCTCCTGCCGGTCTCGCAGTACGAGGGGGCCGAGCTCGTGCGCGTGAGTCCCAGCGCCTCGGCAGGCAAGTACGTGGACGAGGGCCTTCCCTTTAAGGAAGCCAAGCAGCGGGTGGTGGATGAGTTCGAGGCCTCCTATCTGCGGGCCTTGCTCGAGAAGCACGGCGACAACATTACGCGCAGCGCCCACGCGGCGGGGCTCACGCGCTACCACCTGCGCGAGTTGGCCAAGCGCTACGGCATCCGCGGCGATCTGGAGTAGCGCCAGGTCTCGTGCGGGAAGCTACGCCTTGCAAGGAGCGCTGACGGACGCGAGGCTTGCGGCATGTGGATGGCTCGCTCCGTGTTCGCCCTCGCTGTGCTTGGCACGCTCTCGCTCACGGCCGCGCGCGCAAGGGCCCAGGAGGGCATCTCGGGGCGCGATCTCGTGCTCGCGTACAACACGGGCTTTCGCTTCTCCATTGCGCCTGGCGTGTTCATTCCGGTGAACGGCGAGCGGGCCGGCTTCTCGATCACGGGGGACTTCCGCTACGGCTTTGAGACTGGGCCCGTGGTGCTCGCCCCCGGGCTGCGCCTCGCCGGCTACTTTCCCGCCGAAGCCACGATCCTCGCCGCCTTCGCCACGGGCCGCATCACCATCCCCGCGGGGCCGGTGGGGCCGTATGTACTCGGCGGCGTCGGGCCGGGGTGGGTGAGTGACCCTGACTCCGAAGCGGGGCTCGCGTGGCTCGCGGGCGGAGGATTCATGGTGCACATCGGGACGCGCTTGGGGATCGGCGCAGAGGCGACGTACCAGGCGATCACGAACACCTCGTTCAAGGCGCTGTTCGTCGGGCCATCGTTGTTGTTTGGGTTCTGACTCGGCGTTTCGCCCAGCGAGTCTGATCAGCCCTCGTCGCGGGTCGTCTCGTACAAGAACCACGCCCTGCGTTCCGTCTCGTCGATCCAATTTTCGATCAGGCTCGCGGACGCCAAGTCCCGGTGCTTGTTGCAGACCTCGTGGGCCTCACGCAGGTACGCCGCGAGCGCGCGGTTGTCCTGCTGGAGCTCCTGCAGCATGGCGTGAGCAGACAATCCCTCCTGATCGTTGTCCGCGATCCGCTCGAGGCGCGCCATTTGCCCGAGCGAGGTCAGCGTGCGTCCACCCACCTTGCGCACGCGTTCGGCGAGCGGATCGGTCATGGCGAAGATCTGGTGCGACTGCTCGTCGAGCAGATCGTGGTAGTCACGAAAGTGCGGTCCCACCACGTGCCAGTGGAAGTTCTTGGTCTTGATGTAGAGACCAAAGGTGTCGGCCAAGAGCGTGTTCAACGCGACGCTCACCTGCTCGATGGCCTCGGGGCCAAAGTCCGCCTGCGCGCGCTCCTGGGGAGTCTTACGCGGGCTCGCTTGCTTGATGGTTTGCTTCTCCATGCGTGATCACCTCTCTCTAAGCGCGCTCTTTCATGGCCGATCGCCCGTCTGCGACCCGGCGCCTGCGACCTCCTCAAAAGTGGGCCCGCCGGCGCGACCGGCATCCCCCTGAGCGGAAAATCGGCCGCAACGGGTCTGCTCGCCACACGAAAGAGAGCGCAACGCGACGAGTCCGCGCGCGTTTCCAATTGTCGACCGCTCACGCGACGAGGACATATCTGCCTCCCCGGCCTTGCGCGCTGGATGCTCACGCGGCATGAATCCGGAGGGATGGAAGCATGCTCTCGGACCCATCCGTTCTCGCGCAAGTGTTCGAGGCCTCGCCCAACCCGTACATGGTGTTGGATCGCGAGCTGCGCTACGTAGCCGCCAACCCCGCATATCTCAGCGCGGTCGGGGCGCGGCTCGAGGACCTGCTGGGGAAGTGCTTGTTCGACCTGTTTCCTCAGGACGAGCAGGATCAGACGCACGACAGTGCACGGCTCTTGCGGGAGTCGTTCGAGCGCGTGCTCCGCGAACGTCGGCCCGACACTTTGGCGTTGATCGCGTACCGGGTACCCAGGGCGGGCCAGCGTGAGCAAGAGGCTGAGGTCCGTTACTGGAGCGCGGTCCATGTCCCCTTGTGCGACGCCGCGGGCACCGTGCAGCACATCGTCCAGCACACGGTGGACGTGACGGAACTGCACCGCAGGCGGGCGGATCGCCTGGACGTGCGCTCGGTCCGCGAAATTCGCACCAGCCAGATGGAGGCGGGCGTGTTGCGTCGGGCACGGCGCCTGCAAGACGAGAACATTACCCTCAACGCGGAGCGCAGTCGCTTGCGGCGCCTCTTGGAACAGACGCCCGGGTTCACCTGCTTTTTGCGCGGCGAGGAGCACATCGTCGACTTCACCAATCCGGCCTATCGACAGATGGTAGGTCACCGCGACGTGGAGGGTAGGCCGTTGCGCGAGGCGCTGCCGGAGGTCGCGCAGCAGGGGTTCGTCGCGCTGCTCGACAAAGTGCTGCGCACGGGGGAGCCGTTCATCGGTCGTGGCGTTCGCGTCGAGCTCCAGCGGCAGCCTGGCGGTCCGCTCGAGGAGACCTACGTCGATTTCGTGTACCAGCCCATCGTGGAGCCCGATGGCAGCGTGTCTGGCGTGTTCGTGCAGGGGCAGGACATCACCGAGCAGCGACGCGCCGAGCAAGAGCTCTTGCGCTACCGTGAGCAGCTGGAGGAGCTCGTTCGAGAGCGCACCCAGGAGCTCGAGCGAAGCGAGCTCGAGCGTCGCGAGGCCGAAGAGCGCCTGCGTCAAGCGCAGAAGATGGAGGCCGTGGGCAACCTGACAGGCGGCGTGGCCCACGACTTCAACAACATCCTGCAGGTCATCCGCGGCAACCTGCGCATGCTCGAGGGCGAGCTGCCGCGCACGGCGAGCGCCAATGAGCGCCTGCAGACCACGCTGCGCGCCGTCGAGCGCGGTCGCAAGCTCTCTCAGCAGCTCCTGGCCTTCGCGCGCCGTCAGCCGCTGTCGCCCCGTGCGGTCGACGTGACCCGCGTGCTGAGCGGGATCGACGAGCTCTTGCGGCGCACCATGGGGGAGCAGATCGAGCTGGAGATGCAGATCGAGCCGAACGTCTGGGACACGTTCGCGGATCCGAATCAACTCGATAACGTGATCTTGAACCTCGCGATCAACGCGCGTGACGCCATGGGAGAAGGGGGGCGGCTCACGCTGCGCGCTTCCAACGTGGTGCTCGACGAGCGCGATCGACGGGTCGTGTCGGGGGACCTGCCGGCGGGCGACTATGTCAGCATCAGCCTGTCCGACACGGGCTGCGGCATGCCGCCCGAGGTCGCAGAGCATGCCTTCGAGCCCTTCTTCACCACCAAGCCCGAGGGGCACGGGACGGGCCTCGGCCTGAGCATGGTGTACGGGTTTGCCAAGCAGAGCGGGGGCTACGCGTCGATCCGCAGCGCGCCCGGGCAGGGAACCACGGTGGATCTCCTCTTGCCACGCACGCGGATGGAGGTGGAGGCCGAGCTGCCCTCCGAGCAAGCTCCGGTCGAGGGCGGATCAGAGACCGTGCTGGTGGTGGAGGACGACGCAGAGGTGCGCGCGACGGCCGTGGATATGCTGCGCCAGCTCGGATACCACGTGCTCGAGGCGAGCGACGCTACGGACGGTTTGTCGGTGGTCGAGCGCGAGCGGATCGACCTGTTGTTCACCGACGTCGTCATGCCGGGGCCCCTACGTAGCCACGACTTGGCCGCGCACGCCGCGCGGCTGCAGCCCGGCATCAGCGTGCTGTTCACGTCGGGATACACGCGCGATGACATCATTCAGTCAGGGCGCCTCGGGGCAGGGGTCCAGCTATTGAGCAAGCCCTACGATCAGGTGGAGCTCGCGCTCAAGGTGCGCGCCCTGTTGAGGGGACGGGTGGCGGCAGCTTCTTCCGCCGAAGCACCCGCTGGCGGGCCCCATGGCGAGTCCGCCCGGCGCCGCGTTCTGCTCGTGGAAGACGACGAGGACGTCCTTGCGCTCTCGAAGCTTCAGCTGGAGCGCCATGGCTTCTCGGTCGAGCCGGCGCGCAGCGCCGAGGACGCCGAGGCGAGCCTGAAGGAGAGTCATTTCGACGCGCTGGTCACCGATCTCGCCCTGCCGGATCGCTCGGGACTCGAGCTCGCCTCGCGCTGCGCGCAGCGCTTCGGACACATGGGGATCGTGCTGGCCACCGGGTACAGCTCACCCGAACTGGGAGGCGAGCTCGAGCGCGCCGTGGTGATCCAGAAGCCCTTCGAGGAGCGCGAGATCGTGTCCGCCGTGGAACGCGCCCAGGCGCGCGTTGCCGCCTGACCACAACCTGCCCGGGGAGCTCGCGTTGCCGTTGATCAGGGCGTAGCGGCGGGAGGCGTGGACGCGGTGGCCTGCAACCGCGCACTCGGCTTGGCAGGAGGCACGGCAGCCTGCGCGGCCGGCTGTGCGGCAGCGATCTTCGCTTCCTTAGGGAGCGTGCGTCTCAGTCGTAGCGGCTGCCTGTGCGGGGGTAGTGGCTTGCGCCCTAGCCTTCGCGAACGGCATCGCTCAGAAGGCGGGTACATGTAGGGCAGTCGAGTGAAAGTCACGTAGAAGAAGCGCGCTCCCGGAGGCGGTCGAGCATGCGCGCCTGCCGTGTGTCCACGCGGGGGAGGGGGGGATGCAGCTTGCATCTTCGACAACCTGTCGAGCGTCCCCTGCCGAGTGCGCCATTCTGACAGCCGAACAGGCCGTCCGCGGCTAAAATTGCCGTGCCTTTTCGCGAGGTGCGAGGGCCCGCTTCTTGCTCGAAGCGAGGTGATGCGGCTCGTCGAGACCATGCTGGGGATCGTTGAAATGAAGCGCGCCGAGGGATTGAAGCTCGTCGTCGGGGAGGTCCCGGCGCTGCTTGGCGCCTCCGGGCTTGCGCCCCTCACCATGCCCGCGCTCTCACCGGAGATGATGGAGCACGTGCTCGCGGATTCGTTCAACCCGGACGAACGCGAGGTGCTGCGGGAGACCGGCACAGTGGAGGGCGTTTATCAATCGTCGACCTACGGAGCCTACGCGGCGCACGCCCAGCGTTTGGGCGATAGGTTGGCGCTGACCTTGCGGCGCGGCGCCCGAGAGGCGCGCGAGAGCGCAGCCTCCCAAGGGCCTCCGGCACGGCCGTCCGCCCCCGAGCACCGGGCTGAGCCCGCTCTGCGAGAGCCTTTGGCGACGCGAGGGAGCACACCTTCTGCACCCGCCACGCATCGTCCGGGCGCGTTCGCTGCGGTTTTCGAGGAGGCCATCGGGCTCCATGCCTCGGACGTGATCGTATCCGCCGGGCGCCGCCCGCTTCTGCGCATCGACGGCACGCTCATCGAGAGCCAGAGTGCAGCAGCCGTCGCGGAGGCGACCCTGGAAGCCTTCGTCCTCGAGCGACTCGGGGTAGAACAGCAGCAGGACTTCGAGCGCAGCGGTAGCGCGGACTTGGCGTTTGATTGGGTCGATTCAGAGGGGCAGCGCGTCCGCTTTCGCGCCAACGCCTTTCGACATGACGGTGGCATCGCCCTCGCGCTGCGGCCGATCGTTGCCGAGGTTCCCAGTCTCGTGGAGCTTCATCTGCCGACGCAGTTATTGCAGCTACTGGAGCAGCGGACGGGGCTCGTGCTGTTCACGGGCCCGACGGGCTCCGGCAAGTCCACCACGCTCACCGCGCTGCTCGAGCACGTCAATCGCACGCGTGCCGCGCACATCATCACCCTGGAAGATCCGGTCGAGTACGTCTACCAGGCGCGCCGCTGCATCATTCACCAACGGGAGGTGGGTCGGCACGTCGACGGCTTCGCCTCCGGTCTGCGCGCCGCGCTGCGCGAAAACCCCGACATCCTGCTGGTCGGCGAGATGCGTGATCCGGAGACGATCCGGATGGCCCTCACGGCGGCCCAGACGGGACACTTGGTGCTGTCCACCCTCCACAGCGGGAACACCGTGATGGCCATCGAGCGCGTCATCGACGTGTTTCCCGAGAGCGAGAAGTGGCACGTGCGCCACGAGCTCGCGGCCAGCTTGCGCCACATCGTGGCGCAGCGCCTCTTGCCCGCGACCGGTGGCGGGCGCCTGCCCGCGCTCGAGATCCTCGCCATGAATCACGCCATCGCCTCCCAGATCCGCGAGGGCCGAACGCACATGGTGGCGACCCAGCTCGACACCGGCGCGGGCGAAGGGATGGTGCCCATGGCGCGCTCGCTCGCGAGCTTGGTGCGTTCTGGAAAGGTGTCCCGCGCCGCGGCGTTGGCCGCGTGTGACCAGCGGGAGACGTTGGAGAGGTTGTTAGGGTGAAGGGGGGCCGTTCCTCGGGACGCTGCGCCGTGTCGAGCTCCAAGCATCGGCCTTGCGCCACGCTCACCCGCTTGACTGCACCGTAGCCGCCGCTGCGCTTGGTCTTTCGCTGCATGAACACGAGCTCGAGGGTGTCGAGCCGCGACGCCCCACCATGCTCGGCGTTCCAGGTGCGGCACCAGTACGCAAGATAGGCAGGACGCACGGCCTTGCTGCGCTTGCGGTTGCGGCGCAGGTCCCGGTAGTACTTGCGCCAGCGGTAGGTGGAGTACGCGGTCGCGCCCTGCTCGGGCGGATCCCAGGAGAGCTGCCCGCGGGGATGCAGGAGGTCGCGCTCCTCGCCATTTTCGAGGAACGCGTGCAGCACGAACCAGCCGTCGGCGCCGCGTGGTTTGGGGGCGAAGAGGCCCCAGGCTTGATCGAGTCGTAGCAAGTTGATCAGCGGGTCGAGCGGCGCGAGGCTGCTCCGGACCACGCCATCCACCGTGGGGTCGAGCCGTTCAGCGTTCAACGTGCGCAGGTTGATGCCGACCACGAGCGTGAGCGCGAGCAAGGAGAGTGCCTGCACGCCATGGCGCGCCCTTCGCTGCCAGCCGCTCAGGAAGGGGTCGCGCGCGCCCCAGGTGGGCGCGGTGAGCTTGGCGAGCTGCGCGAGGCGCGCGCCGAAGCGCTGGCGCTGGCGCTCGAGGAAATCCCAGAACGCTCCGGGCAAGAGCGCGGCCCACACGCACATCGCGAGCCAGGAGAAGGTGCCCAGCGCGAGCCCGAACCCGAGCCCCATGTGCAGGCCCATCATGGCGAACACCGCGAGCGTGCGCGCGAGCGCCTGATAGCGGAGGAGGCCCGCGAGCCGCGGCGCGAGCGAGAGCAGGCCCACGCCAAACACGAAGAAGGGTGCCACGAGCTCCGTGTAGAAGACCAGGAAGGTCAAGACGCGCGTGAGGCCTTGAAACTGCCGCAGCCAGATGCCGAAGTCCGTGGCCAAAGACTCGAGGTGCAGCGCGTAGTGCACCGCCGTGAACTCGCCCCGCCAGCGCGTGTGGGACTTGTGCGCGACGCTGAACCAATAGACGCAGCAGAGCTGCATCACGAAGCCGAACGTGGCGCACGAGGCCACCCGCGGACGCGCGGGGCGCGCCAGGCGCTCGGCGCGCAGATCGCGCGAGTACAGACCCGCGAGCGGCAAGAACAGACTCCACCACAAGGTCATGCGGAAGAAGTGGTCTCCGCCCGTCAGGACCATGTCGTTTCGGTTGTGGAGCGAGATGGTGAGGAGCCAGACGGCGAGCAAGGAGAGGCGCGTGCGGTAGCCGAGCAAGACGAGCAGCGCAAAGAGCGCCAGGAGCGCGAACAGGGAAAGCTGCAGCCAGGCTTCGCCGCTCCACATGTGCAGGCTGAAGCGTCCGGGGTGCCGCGCCATGAACTGCGCTTGGTACAGCGCCCGGGGCAGGACCCCGGCGTCGGTGTAGTGAGCGGTCAGCGCCTCTAGGCGGATCCCGAGATCGACCCAGACCATGAGCGCGATCACGACGCGCAGCAGAAACAGCGAGCGCAGGTCCAGGCCGAAGCTCTCGGCCAGGGCCCGCCTGACACAATCTGGCACGCTTTTCTGAAGCGCCATGGACTGGAAGCTCGCCAGAGCAGATTCTGTGCCGGCTACGCGCTTCGTGCCACGTGGTCCGAGCGGCAATCACCCCTAGGCCCAGTACAAGCGACTGCGGGGGCGCATGAGTAAAGAAGATCCGTTCGCTCGCGGCACGTCTACCGCGAGCCCGTCCGGCGCGAGCCCAGTCGACCGCTGGCTGGCGGCTAACCTAGCGCGCACCCCTATCCGCGCTGACGCGTCGACTCCAGGCTTTTTTGGCGGAGCGAGCTGGGCGCATCGGCGTGCGCGCCTTCGTCTACCCCGATGGCGAGTCGATCGACGAGCTCTCCGCCCAACCAGGCCGTGACAACGAGCATGGCGAAAGCGGTGATCTCGAGGCCGAGCGCGGTGGAGGTGACCTGCCGGTTTTCGAGGCCAGCACGGATCCAGGCGGCGCCGGCGAACAGGCCCACTGCCAGCACGTTGCCGACGCCGTGGATCGCCCCCAACCTCTTTGCCCGCGTTTGCTTCGGGATCTTCGTGAAGTCGATGGCGCCGAACACAGCTGCGACCAAAGCGGCCGCGACGCCGATCACGATGTTCCAGAACGACACGAGGGAAATCCAAGGGGCAAGGATGAACGTGTCTACGATGTCGAGCACCGCCGCCACCATGAACAACCCGGCGGGGATGGGGACGAGCATTTGATGCACAGGGTGCCCGAGGAACTTTGCACGACTTTCCATGATGTTGCTCCTGCGCCCTGTTGTCTGCTCGTTCCGTGCCAGGCCATTGGATCGAACAGGTGCGCCCGGAAGCTCACGTCGCGGTACATAAATTGTGCATCGGTGCGGCGGCCCTGCGAACCCTTGAGGGGCCTAGGCAGGTCAGAGCGTCCACGATCTCTTGCGTGAACGACTGACGAGGCGCGTCCTGGTCCGCTCGCTCGCGGCCGCGATGATGCGTGCGTGATCGAAGGCGAGCTCCGGCAGTGCGTCGAGCGGAAACCAGCGCACTTCGACGGCGTCGTCGCCGGCGCGTGCGGCGTGCTCCTTCGCGTCCACGATCGCGTAGAAGGCCATGCTGATCACGCGCTCGCGGGGATCGCGGTCGACGGCGTCGAACACGCCGAGTGGCTGGAGCGGCACGCGCGTCAGGCCAGTTTCTTCCTCGAGCTCGCGCCGCGCGCTCTCGAGCAGGGTCTCTTCGATCTCCACGAAGCCGCCGGGAAGCGCCCAGCTCCCACGGAAGGGGTCGTGGGCCCGCCGGACGAGCAGCACACTCGCGCCCGAGGGGGCACGACCGAGGATCACGCAATCGACCGTCAGGGCCGCACGCGGATAGTCATAGGTGTAAGGCACGGGTTCAAGCTCCTCTCGAGGCGCGCTGGTGCGCTCGAAGCTGCCGCGGAGCATAGTATGGGATCACGGGCCTCGAAGGATGCTCTCCATCTTCTTTCCCTTGGCCAGCTCGTCGACCAGCTTGTCGAGGTAGCGGATCTTCTGCATCAGCGGGTCGGCCACGTCTTCCACGCGGACGCCGCACACGACGCCCTTGATGAGCCCCACGTTCGGGTTTAGCAGGGGCGCGCGGGCGAAGAAGGTCGCGAAATCGATCTGGGCGTCGAGCGCGCGCTGAAGCTGCGCGCCGTCGTAGCCGGTGAGCCAGGCGATGATCTCGTCGACCTCTTCCTTCGTCCGCCCCTTCTTCTCGGCCTTTTGCACGTAGAGCGGATACACGCTCGCGAATGACATCGAGAAGATCCGCGGCTTCTTGTCCTGCTTGGTCGCGACCACGCTCAGAGTAGAGCATGTTCGCGGGCGAGCGGATCTTCAAAAGAGAAACGTTCGCCATCCGGGCAGTGGCATCTCGCCACGGGTGCTTCGAGTGCACGCTGCCCAGGTGTGGCGAACTTCGCGCAGCAGGCCGGCGTCACCGCCCCAGTTCCGTCGTCACTGCCCCACTTTCCATGCCGGCGCGCAGAGGCCCGTTTACTCCTCGAGCACAAAGGTGACCTTCATGTCGACGCGAAAACCGACGATCTTGCTGTCCTTTATCCGCACCTTCTGCTCTTTGATCCAGGCACCTTCGATGTTCTTCACGCTCTGTGAGGCCCGCTGCAGGCCCTTGCGGATCGCGTCTTCGAAGGACGTCTCGGATTCGCTGGTGACTTCGATGACCTTGGCAACGCTCATAATTTGACTCCCTTCGGAATCGGGCGTTGCGAACGGCATACCAAGGCGCGTGTCCAGGCGCGTCTCACATCGCTCGTCATTTGCACACGAAGCGCAATTCAGAACGCCGCGTCGAACACCACCTCGCCGGTGACGCCCACTTGACAGGTGGACACCCGCCGCTCCGCCGGTCGTCGCGTGGGGCCGGTACGTGACGGCGGGCCGATCCTCCTCGCCGACGCATCGCGGGCTATCCTTACGCGCGATGGCACCCGCGACGGCAGCATGGACAGAGCTCGCGACCGAGTTTGCTTCTGCGATCGAGCCAGCAGGCCTCGACGTCTTGGGCGCGGCGCAGGTTGGCACGTACAACCGCACGCTCGACGACGCGCTGAGTGGCTACCGCCTGCCGGAACTCATCGGGGAGCGATCTCTGGTCCTGGTCCTCGGGAACACGCGGCGCATGTGGCCGATCTTCATCCGCGCTTACCGTGAGCGCTTCCATTTCGAGGAGAACCCGATCGACGCCTACGCACGATGCGAGCTCACGCGGGCCCTGGCGCACGTCGCCACGACCCTGAACACGAAGGGCGAGCTCCGCTTTACGTTCGAGCAGGCCCCACGCGCGGTCGCCGTGCAGCGGCTCGCGATCTTGGCGGGCGTGGCCGAGCAATCGCCCGTGGGTCTCCTGGTGCACCCGGAACACGGCCCATGGCTCTCGTTTCGCGGCGCGGCGGTCTTCGCCCTGGAAGGACCGGACGCGCGTCCTCTACCTGTCACGTGCTCGGCGTGCGATGAAAAGCCCTGCCTCGCCGCGCGCGAGGTCGTCGACACCGCGACGGGTCGCGTGTACACGCGCGAGACCTTCGACGCGCACTGGCGTTTATGGCTCGGCATGCGCGAGGCCTGCCCAGTGGGAACGCAGGCACGGTTTGGCGAACAGCAGATCCGCTATCACTACTTGAAGCAGCGCGCGATCCTGGAAGAGCGCTGAGCGCGATCGGCGGGATAGCGGAGAGGTCGGTTTGACAGCGCTCCTTTGCCGTGCATCCTGTGCGACCGAATCTGGGTCTCCCAGCGCCGTGCAGAAACCACGGCACTCGGAGATAGCGTTGGGGGGCTCCCCTCCAGCGTGAAGAGGGAAGCCGGTTCAAAGCCGGCGCGGACCCGCCACGGTAAGCAGCCAAAC
>JBIQKA010000209.1:0-6408 GCA_044507075.1 Myxococcales bacterium | reverse complement strand
CGTTCGGCCCCTTGGGACAGGGGGATCGAGTTCGCAGATGTGGAGTTATGGTGCGCAGGAATGGGGGCTTCGGAACGAACCCCCGTTTGTAGGGACTAAGAGCACGGAATCCCCACTATCTGCGAACTCCGCCGCCCGCAGGGGCCGCAGGGGCCGTGCGGCGGCCGCCGGGGTCACGAGCACGGGTGGCCCCGCCCAAGCGAACGCGAGACTGCCGCCGGAGACCGAGTTCGTGGTCGTTTTGAGGCTCGCGATCCGAAAGCGGGTCAAGCATCCGGGGGTTCCCCCCGCAGCGTGTCCCAGCGTACGGCAGTTAGCCGGTTCGCTCACCCAGGCCAGGGTGTGTGCACCATGGTGAAGGGGCCCAGCGTGCGCTCTCCCTCCGGTGCCCTCAGGCGCGCGTGCATGACCCAGCGGGAGCGAGGAATGCTGCGGACGTAGTCGCCCGCGAACACATAGACGAGCTCGCCGGACTCGCGATCGATCACCAGGTCTGCGAGCTTTCTCTGTTCGCTATGGCCTGCATCGAGGAAGGTCACGGCAGTGTCGAGATCGACCGCCTGCGCCTCTCCAGCAGAAAGGGCGAGTCGGACCACGATCAAGTCATCATCGGGTGCCGCCGTACACTGCACCTCGGCGCCGGGCTCGATGCGGTAGCTGCGCAGCTGCAAGCCGAGCTCGGTGGCCCTGCGCAGCAGCGCGCCCGTTGACGCAGCGCTCAGCTGTCCCTTGTGCGCGAGGTCCCGCACGCCCATCTCGAGCAAGCTCAGCACCTCCACGCGTCGAGCGCACTCACCGCACTCGAACAAATGCATCTCTAGCCGTTCGCCCGACGCTTGGTCCGAGTCGCCGAAGCGGTAGTCCAGGAGCTTTTGCATGCCGACGTTACAGCTCGTCATGGCACGTCCTCCAGCATTCCCATGCAGGTTCGAAGGCGGGTGAGAGCGCGCGCGCGGGTCACGCGCACGTGCCCGGGCTGCATCGCCAGCGCGGCGCCGATCTGTCCAGCCGATTGATCCTCGAAGAACGTCAGCAGGATCACGGCGCGCTCGCGCTCGCCGAGCATGGATACGCAGGTCTTCAGTTGCTCGCCGTCGAGCCGCGCCAGGCCAGGCTGGTCGGGATGCTCGAGGTCGTCATAGGCCTCGGTATCGCCATCGTCGCGCAGCGCGCGCCGGCGGTTGTCACGCGCCACCGTGCGGGCCGTCCCTAGCACGAAGGAGCCGAGCTTACCTGGCTCACGCATCTCGCCATCGCGTAGCTTGCGCAGGGTAATCATGAGCACCTCCTGAACCAAGTCGGCCGCGGCTGCCTCTTGCTTCAGGTGACGCAGTCCGTACAGGCGCACTCTCGGGCCAAAGCGGCGGCAGAGCTCAGCCTCGAGCACGGCGCGCTCGTGCCCAACCATCTCCAACGAGACGAACCCTCCGAGCGCGCGCGCGAGCTCGAGGTCAGCCATCGACGTGGGCGCTTGGGCAACCATGGCGTGCGTTCCACTATTGCGGACGCGGTGCCGGTGCGCAACGCAGGTTTCGAGACCAGCACCTATCGCCTCAGAAGGCACGGCGCCGTCAGCCTTCGAGGCTCGCGCGCAAGGCGGCGGCCTCGTCAGGCCCGACGAAGGGCGCGGCCTTCTTGGCCTCTTCCAGACACGACACGAGCCGCTCGAAGCCGCGCGGCGCAGGTGGCAGATGGCTGCCGAGCACGCAGGCAGGCTCGAGCGCACGCAAACCCGCTGTGCCGCGACGAAATGCCTGCTCCTCGGTGTCCCTGATCCAGGGCGCGTCGACTTGGGTCCAGACGGCCATGCCCTGTCGCAGATGTTGCTCCGACAGCTCGTCCACGCTGGCGGTGAGCGCGGGCAGAACCGCGCCGAAGCAGTCCGCACTGAACAGGTTCTTGGTGCATGGGTCGAACCAGGCCATGCTCTCGGGGGCGTCGTACGCCGGTGGCGCCACCGCGAGTAGGCTGCGACCACCCAGCGTGCGGGTCTGGCCGGGGTTGACGAGGAACACGCGCTCCTTTGCGATGGGAGAGCGCAGACCCAGTTTGCCCATCCCGAGAAAGTTGGTCGCAATCTTGGCCTGCGGTGCGGCGGCTAGAATGGCCTCCACCATGCCGATGTGGTCCGGATCGGTGTGGGTCAAGAAGATGGCTGCGATGGACTCGAGCGCCACGACCTGGCGTAGCTCGTTGAGGAATGCCTCAGACAGGGCGAGCACGCCGGCGTCGACCAAGACCGGGCGCTCGCCTCGAATCACGAAGGCGTTAGCAGCAAGCACGCCGAGCCCGGGCACTGGAAGCTCGGCGCCGAGCATGATGGTGTCAGCGTCGATCGTGCGGGGTGGGTGGACACGGGGCAGACTCATGAGACTCGCTCCTTTTTCACGGGCAGCGCGACATGCGCTCGCAAGGACGTGTGGCGAGTTCACGGTTCGTTACACGCCCAGGCGAGAAAATCGGCGGAAGCCGAGCTGTCAGCGATTGGAAAAAAAACAGCTGCCCATGTGTTGCGATTGGTCTCGTCCCAACACTCCCTAGCAAGAGCGCGCACGGAGCGCGCAACCGAAAGTGAGTGAGCCATGTTCCGCGAGATCCAGAGCAGCCAGCACGAACAACCCCGCACGCACCGCGAAGCTCCCCTTTACCAGTTCGAAGCTCAGCTCGAGCTCAACACCATCGGGCTCGTTCCCGAGGGCCTACGCATGGCGAATCGGTTCGAGGGACGGATTACCGCAGGCCTCTTGCGTGGCGCCCGCGTGTGGGGGATCGATCACTTCGTCATTCGCAGCGATGGTATTGGGCTGATTCAGGCGGAGAAGACCATCTCTCTCGGCGGGCTTCACCTCTACGAGCATGTCCAGGCCTACTGCTATCCACCCGCCGGCCTGCCGCTGCCTGCGCTCGAGGCGCTCGTTGCGCCAGGGTTCGAGTGGCCCGACGTGTTCTTTCCCATGCAAGGGTTCTCCACCTTCCGCGCGGCCCATCCCGAATACCTGTACCTGAACCGTGCGCTCGCGAGGGTGCAGGGCGCAGGCAACTTCAGCAGCGGCGCCCTGCGCATAGAGACCTCGCTGCTTGCTCCGCCCGCCGGGGCAGCTGCCTGAAGTTCCACGAGCCGCACTCTCAACAGAACGGAGAATCACCATGTCTGCTTGTCTCGTACAAATTCATTTCGATCTCCTCGTGCCGGCCGAGGCCTACACCGGCCACTGCCGAGAGATCGCGGATTCGTTCGCCAAACTTCCCGGCCTGCGCTGGAAGCTCTGGAGCCTGTCGGAGGACGGCGGGCAGGCCGGGGGCGTGTACTTGTTCGACTCGCGCGAGCACGCCCGCGAGTACGTGGAGGGACCCGTCGTCGCAGCCCTGCACAAGACCCCTGCGTTCTGCAACGTCGAGGTGCGACTGCGCTCCGTATTGACGGAACCGAGCCTGCGCACTGGAGCAGGCACTGCTCTCGCGGGCTGACAACTCCTGCCCTCGGCTCCGGGGCAGCGACTTTGCGCTGGGCCCTCGTCCAGGTTTCGCTCCCCGCCAAAAGCACCAAAGCCGAACCGCGGAACGGTCCGGCTTTGAGCGCCTTCAAGACTCGGGCGAGAACAGTGGGGTACCGGAAGCCGACACGGTGTCCCAGATTTTGCGCCGGGACGGGCTCTTTCGGTTTTCGCTGCTCTCTATCCCCTTGTTTTCAATGGCGCGCCCGGAAGGATTCGAACCTCCAGGGAGCGTTTGTCCGCTTATCCGCCTCCGAAACGCGCCCCTCCGCTCGCGCACCCCCGTTTGTGTGGCTTATCTCCACCTCCGTACGTTTTCCACCGCGTTCTCTGCAGGTGGGTTTAGCGTTTGGCTCTATGATCTCCTTGGTAGGCGTTTTCGAGCAGACTGACTGTCAAGCTGCGGCAGCCGACTGTTCGGGGGCGCGACGTATGCGCTCGGGCTCGAAGTCTCGTCCGTGCTGTGTCATCCGTGGCGGCCGGCCGCTTCATCCCATCTATCGCCACAGCTGAGTGTCGCCGGCTTGATGGCGCGCGCGTAGGGAGGGGCGTTCGCCCTCTCGGCATGAAGACCTCGGGGGCGCGCCAGGTTCGGGATGTAAGTTGCTTTGTGCGCGCTGAGCCAACAAAATTTCGGGGATGGAACCCGTGCGCGCAGGCCTTGCTGAAGCCAGCCCCCCGGCCGGGGTGTACGGGACACGCGCGCCTGCGCCTGCCCTTGCGCCTTACATCGAAAGCTTCTGGTGGATGGACGCCGGCAGCTGCCCGATCTGGACCGAGCACGTGTTGCCGCACGCGAGCATTGATTTGGTGATGGTGCTGTCGGGCGCCTATCAACGGTACTGCCGGGGGAGCACTCAGCGAATCGCCGACGCGCGGGTCATGGGGGTGCACCTGACGCCGGTGGACTACCAGCATTGCGCTGGAGATCGGCTACTCGGCGTGCGCTTTCGTGCGCATGGCCTGCTCGGCTTCGGCCTCGAGGGGCCAGCGCGAGAGCTGCTCAACCAGGCGGCCGCAGTGCGCGACGTGCTGGGGCCTCAGTTCGTCGAGACCATGCGCGACTTGCCCGAAGCCACACCCTCGGAGGGCATCGCGCGCCTCGAGCGCTGGTTCGCCGCTCGTTTGCGGGTGAGCACGCGTACGCGCAGCTTGCTTGCGGCATTGTCGCGCCTGGAGAGCGGAGCCAGCGTGTCGCAAGTCGCTCAAGAGGTGGGCTGGGGCGTTCGCACCTTCGAGCGCGCTGTCGTGAGCGTCGCGGGACTGTCGCCCAAGCAGTGGCAGTCGCTACGGCGCTTCGAACGGACCGTGCACGCCCTGGATTGCAGGCACCGGCATGAAGGCTTCGGGTTGGTGACGGAGCTCGGCTACGCAGACCAGCCGCACTTCGTGCGCGCCTATCGACGATACGCCGGAGCCACCCCGTCTAGCCGCTGGTCTGGTCGCTGATGCGGGGGGTGGCTCAGCCCGCGGGCACGCCGTGCTCGAGCAAGACTTCGAGCTGTGTGGCCTCGCCGAGGCGCAGGGCGCGCGCCTGAAAGTCGCGCATTTCGCGGTCAATGGCGTGTTCCGAGGTGGAGAAGGTCTGGTGCGCCTGCGCGAGGTCGACGGCGCGCGTGTACAGCACGATGGCCTGGGAGTCCCCGCTGCGTTCGAGAAAGACGAGCTCTGCGAGCATGCCCTCGGCTGTCAGCGCAGCGCGCAGCTCTTCAGGGCGAGACGCCAGGGAACGCAACCAGCTGACGAAGGCATCCGCTTCCTTGGGCTCAAGAGGGATTCGAAGACACTGGGTTTGGGCCATGAGCACTCCTCGGTTTACCGCACGCGGCGGCAGCGCTTTCGCTCTCGCGCGAGCCTAGGCCAGCGGCTGCTGCGAGTCTTGAACGAACGCGACACTAGGAAGCTTCGAAGCTCGGCCTTCGGCGCTCAAAGAAAGGCCGCGAATGCCTCTTTGGCTTCGGCGCTTCGCAGGCGCTCCTGGAACACGATGCGCTCACGCTCGATGGTCTGGGTCATCGCCTCGGCGTTGGGCGCGCACAGGCTGCAAAAAGTCCTCGAGGTCTAGGGACTATGGCCCTCCGCTCGCGCTACATCACCTTGTGGTGGCCAGCATCGGCCATAGTCCCTACAAACGGTGTTTGCCCCGAAGTCCCCAGCCATCCGCACCATAACTCCACATCTGCGAACTCGATCCCCCTGTCCCAAGGGGCCGAACGGCGGAAGTATTGCCCGTCGCGCACCTGCTCGACACCGGGGATGGCCCGCGCCGCGAGGAAAGAGAGCACCCTGGGGAAGTCGTAAGGCGTGCGATAGGGCAAGCAGATCTCGAGGTTGGAACCGAGCGCTGGCTGGCCGGCGCGGCGACCGAGGGCGCTGGGCGGCCGGCCGTACAGCGCCTTGAAGGCCTCGTTGAAGCGCCTGAGGCTGGCGAAGCCGCTGGCGAGCGCCACTTCGCTCATCGAGAGCTCGCTGTCATGAATGAGCTGCGTGGCGAGCAACAGGCGGCGCGTCTGCGCGACCGCCACGGGGGTGGCGCCGAGATGTTGGCGAAAGAGTCTACGGAGGTGGCGCGAACCGACGCCGAGTCGCGCCGCCAGCTCGTCCATGTTCCCTTGGTCGAGCGCACCGCTTTCGATGAGCGCGAGCGCGCGCGTCACGGTCGCTGAGCTGCCGCGCCAGGTGTGCAGCGTGGGCGAGCAATCGGGACGGCAGCGCAAGCAGGGGCGATAGCCGGCCTCCTGGGCGGCCGCTGCGCTGCGCACGAACAGGCAGTTCTCGAGCTTCGGGGCGCGTGCGGGGCACACCGGCCGGCAGTAGATGCCCGTGGTCCTCACGCACGTGAAGAAGCGTCCGTCGTGGCGCGCGTCGCGGGCTTGAACGATGCGGTGGCAGGAGAGCGGGTCGAGCTCCATGG
>JBIQKA010000208.1:1603-6415 GCA_044507075.1 Myxococcales bacterium | reverse complement strand
TCGGGCCCCCTGGTGATCGGGGCCTTCTTCTCCATGAGCGGCTCGATGGCCACCTTCGGACAGACCAGCGCGCGCGGCGCCCAGATGGCCGTCGACGAGATCAACGCCCAGGGCGGGGTCCACGGCCGCAAGCTCGAGCTCGTGGTGCTCGACGATCAGGGCAAGACCGACGAGGCCACCAGCGCGGTCACACGCCTGATCGACGTGAACAGGGCCATCGCCATCGTCGGCGAGGTGGCCTCCACGCTTTCGCTGGCCGGCGGCCGCATCGCGCAGCGCCGCCAGATCCCCATGGTCTCCCCGTCGAGCACCAACCCCAAGGTGACCGCGATCGGCGACTACGTGTTCCGGGTGTGTTTCCTGGATCCGTTTCAAGGTTTCGCCATGGCCAAGTTCGCCCGCGAGCACCTGCACATGAGCAGGGTCGCGGTGCTGAAGGACGTGCGCAACGACTACTCCATCGGCCTCAGTGACGCCTTCGTGAAGGCCTTCACGGAGATGGGCGGACAGGTCGTTTCGGTCGAGAGCTACAGCGCGGGCGACACCGAGTTCAGCGCGCAGCTCACCAAGCTCAAGAGCACGGGCCTTCAGGGCCTCTACGTCCCCGGCTACTACACCGAGGTCGGCGCCATCGCGCGTCAGGCGCGGCGGCTCGGCATCACCGTGCCCCTGATGGGCGGTGACGGCTGGGAGAGCCCCGAGCTGCTCAGCATCGGCGGCAAGGACATCGTCGGCTCGTACTTCTCCAACCACTTCGCCCGCGACCAGCCCTCGGAAGCCGCCCAGAAGTTCATCAAGGAGTACGAGCGCAGATACAACGAGCCCGCGCCCGGCCTCGGCTCGCTCGGCTACGACGCGGTGATGGTGATCGCGTCGGCCATGAAGCGCGCGCCCGAGCTCAGCCCCCAGGCCATCCGCGACGCGCTGGCCAAGACCGCCGATTTCCCCGCCGTCACCGGCAAGCTCACGCTGGACGAAAATCGCAATCCGGTGAAGCCCGCCGTGGTCGTACGCGTGACGGACACGGGCCAGGTGTTCGAGGCCGAGATCGCGCCGGGCGGACCGACCCGAATCAGCGAGGCCCCGAGCGCACAGCCCGAAAGCGTCGCCGCGCGTGGCAGCCTGCTCGGCACCTTCTTCCAGCAGCTGGTCAACGGGCTCTCCATCGGCTCGATCTACGCGCTGATCGCCCTCGGCTACACGATGGTCTACGGCGTGCTCAAGCTGATCAACTTCGCGCACGGCGAGGTGTTCATGGTGGGCGCCTTTACGGGCCTGTTCACGGCCTTGGGGATCGGGTTCGATGCGTCCCACCCGGAAAAGTTCGGCGCGGGTCAGGCGCTCCTGGTGCTGCTCGCCGCCATGGCCGCCTGCGCGCTGCTCGGCGTGACCATCGAGCGCTTCGCCTATCGTCCGCTGCGCGGCGCGCAGCGCCTCTCGCCGCTCATCACCGCCATCGGCATGTCCATCTTGCTCCAGAACCTGGGCATCCTGCTGTTCGGCGCCAACCCTCGCTCCTTCCCGATGATCGTCCATGAGACGCGCTATCACCTCGGCAACGTGGTGGTGACGAACATCAAGCTGATGATCTTCGTGCTCAGCGCGATGCTGATGATGACGCTGCATTACCTCGTGCAGCACACCTGGACCGGCAAGGCCATGCGCGCGGTGTCCACGAACCTGAACTCCGCCAAGCTGATGGGCATCTCGGTCGACCGGGTGATCGCCTTCACGTTCGTGGTGGGCTCGGCGCTGGCGGCCGCGGGCGGCATTCTGTTCGGGCTCGACCAAGCCAAGGTCGAGCCGTTGATGGGCGTGATGGTGGGGCTCAAGGCCTTCGTGGCCGCCGTGCTCGGCGGCATCGGCAATATCCCCGGCGCGGCCGTGGGCGGTATCTTGATCGGCGTCGCCGAACAAATGACCGCCGGCTATCTCTCCGCGGACTACCGCGACGCGATCACGTTCGCGATCCTGATCGGGGTGCTCCTGGTGCGACCTCAAGGGCTGTTCGGCAGCGTGAAGATCGAGAAGGTCTGATGGGCACCTGGGCCAAACGCTTCGTCGTCGCGCTGCTCGTGCTCGGCTGCGCCTACGGCCTCGGCGCCGTGCTCGAGGACAACCTGATCGAGTACGCAATCCGCATCATCCTGTTCTGCGGCATCAACGCCATCCTCGCGGTGGGGCTCAACCTGATCAACGGCACCACCGGGCAGTTTTCCATCGGTCACGCGGGCTTCATGGCAGTCGGCGCGTACACCACGGCCTTCACCGCGATCCAGCTCGAGAACGCCTTCTTCGCCGGTCAAGCGGGCAAGCTCGGCTTTTTCCAGGTCGCGCTGGTGTTCCCGCTCTCCCTGCTCACGGGCGCCCTCACGGCGGGGTTCAGCGGGCTCTTGGTGGGCGTGCCCAGCTTGCGCCTGCGCGGGGACTACCTGGCCATCGTGACCCTGGGCTTCGGCGAGATCATCCGCCTCGTGTTCAACAACGCGCACTTCTTGGGCGGCGCCACGGGCTACTCGGGCGATCGCACCCTGGGTCTGCCCATCTACACCAGTTTCTTCTGGGTGTTCAGCTGCGCGGTGCTCGTGATCACGCTGCTCGGCAACCTCACCTACTCGAGCTACGGCCGAGCCCTGTCCGCGATCCGAGACGACGAGATCGCGGCCGAGGCCTGCGGCATCCCCACCACGCGCTTCAAGGTGATGGCCTTCGTGATCAGCGCGGCCACGGCGGGCATCGCGGGCGGCCTGTTCGCGCACCTGCAGAGCACCATCCGCCCCGACGACTTCAAATTCGACCGCTCGATCGACATGATCGTGATGATCATCGTGGGCGGCCTCGGCAGCGTCACCGGCGCCATCGTGGGCGCCATCTTCGTGGGCATCACGCTCGAGCTCACGCGCGATCTGCAGCAGTATCGCCTGGTGGTGTATGCGCTCTTGCTGATCCTGCTGATGGTGTTTCGTCCCCAGGGCATGCTCGGCCGCCGCGAGCTGCACGCGGTGGGCATCTTCAAGCGCCTGATGCGCAAGAGAGAGGCCGCATGACGCTGCTCTCGCTCCATGCGGTGACCAAGGTCTTCGGCGGCCTCAAGGCTGTCGGAGGTGTGACGTTCGAGGTCGAAGAGAAGCAGATCTTCGGGCTGATCGGACCCAACGGCGCCGGCAAGACCACGCTCTTCAACTGCATCACGGGGCACTATCGACCGGACAGCGGCGACGTGCGCTTTTTGGGCCAGTCTCTGGTGGGCATGAAGCCCTTCCAGATCGCGCTTTCGGGCGTGGCGCGCACCTTCCAGAACGTGCGCCTGTTCGGGGAGATGAGCGTGCGCGACAACGTGCTCGTGGCCGCCCATCACCAGACGCGCTCGGGCGTCTTCGGCGCCATGGCGCGCAGCAACGTGTACCGCGCGGACGAGCGCGTGCTGTCTTTGCGGGCGGAGGAGCTGCTCGAGGTCTTCAGCCTGCGCGAGCTGGGCGAGGAGCAAGCGCGCTCGCTCCCCTACGGCTCCCAGCGCCGGCTCGAGATCGCACGGGCGCTCATGCTCGAGCCCAAGCTGCTCTTGCTCGACGAGCCCGCGGCGGGCCTCAACTCGAGCGAGGCCGACAAGCTCAAGGAGCAGATCAAGTGGCTGCGCGAGCGATTCGGGCTCACCATCGTGCTGGTGGAGCACAACATGCAAGTGGTGATGGGCGCCTGTGAGCGCGTGCATTGCGTGGACCACGGCGAGACCATCGCCTCGGGCACGCCGAGCGAGGTCCAGAACCATCCGGCCGTACTCTCGGCCTACCTCGGCGAAGATCCGCTGGCGGCGCGCACGGGAGGCAGCCTTGAGTAAGGAGCCTGCGCTCGAGATCTCGGAGCTGGTGGTCTCCTACGGCGGCATCCGCGCCGTGAAGGGCATCTCCATGCGCGTTTCGCCCGGAGAGATCGTGGCGCTGCTCGGAGCCAACGGCGCGGGCAAGACCAGCACCCTGCGCGGCATCGTGCGGCTCGTGAAGGGCGAGGGCCAGGTGCGCGTGTTCGGCCGCGACGTGAGCGCGCTCGAGACCAACCAGGTGGCAGCGCTCGGCGTGGCGCTGGTGCCGGAGGGTCGCGGCGTGTTCACGGGCATGTCCGTGCGCGAGAACCTCGAGCTCGGGGCCTACCTGAAACGCGAGATCAAGGGCCGCGCCCAGCGCCTCGCGCGCGTGCTCGAGCTCTTCCCACGGCTCGGCGAGCGCCTCGCGCAGGACGCTGGGACACTCAGCGGCGGCGAACAGCAGATGCTGGCCATCGGCCGCGCGCTGATGGCCGATCCGCGCATGATCTTGCTGGACGAGCCCTCGCTCGGCCTCTCTCCCAAGCTCGTGGGCGAGATCTTTGCGGCGATCCGCGAGATCGCGGCGGGCGGGCTCACCATCCTCCTCGTGGAGCAGAACACGCGGCTCGCGCTCGAGACCGCGCAGCACGCCTACGTGCTGGTCACCGGTGAGGTCGTGCTCAGCGGGAGCGCGCGCGAGCTCCGCGACGATCCGCGCATCAAGGCCGCCTATCTCGGCGGCGCGATCGAGTAGTCCCGAGTTCGACGGCGCGATGCTTCGGACAAGGAACCCACTCGGGGTATTTTTCCCCTACCCGTTCGGGTAGGTGTCGCGCCTTGCTTCGCGCCGCGCGCGTGTCGCGCACGCTGCGCGCCGAAAACGCCGAAAAAGTGCGCCAATCGTTGGATAGCTCTCACCGCACCATGTGCGTCTCGCACCTGGGCGGTTCCCCTAGACACACTCGGCCCGGTACAATGGCCCGAGGAGGGACGCCGGGCTAAGCCTGCCC
>JBIQKA010000208.1:0-1503 GCA_044507075.1 Myxococcales bacterium | reverse complement strand
GACACACTCGGCCCGGTACAATGGCCCGAGGAGGGACGCCGGGCTAAGCCTGCCCTTCCACGCGTATGTCAGAGGATCGCTCAAAGCAGACGAAGCCCATGGAGGCGCAACCCGCTTCTCCGCCAGGCTCTCGTGCGCTCCCGCCCGTGGCGCAAGCCGCGGGCGCGCTGCCTTCGTTGAAGAAGCAAGGCGTGCGCGTCACAGGTTCGCCCCTTTCGAAGCTGGGGGCGCTGCCACCGCTCTCGGCGCAGATCCTGGGGGCGGCTCCGCACGCGGCGAACCGCGGCGAAGAAGGCGCGGAAGAGGGCGAAGCCGAGGCGGACACCACGGTGGTGCCCGAGGTCGACGCGGCCGCCCTGTTACGCACCCTCGCGGAGGCGCAAGGCCCCAGTGAGGCCCCGACCGTTCTCGGTTTGCCGACAGACGAACACACCTCGATCCTGGATGAAGCGGATCTTCAGCCGTCGAGCGAGCACACGTCGATCCTGAGCGAGACCGATCTGCACGCCGCGAGCGAGCCTCCACGTGGAGCCTTCGGTTCGAGCGACGACCACACCTCGATCCTGAGCGAGACCGATCTGCACGCCGCGAGCGAGCCCCCGCGCGGAACCTTCCGCCCGCCGCCCGACGACCACACCTCGATCCTGAGCGAGACCGATCTGCACGCCGCGAGCGAGCCTCCGCGCGCGGCCTCGGGTCCGGGCGACGACCACACCTCGATCCTCACCGAGGGTGACCTCGAGCTCGGCACGGCCAGCATGCCGCCGGAGGGCACCTCGATCCTCGCGGAGGAAGATCTGGACTTCGACGCGGTCCCGGCCTCGCAGGCGCGCGGCAAGGATTACGAGTCCTACTCCATGCTGGACCCGCGCGCGCTCTTGCTCGGGCGCGCCTTTGGAGGCTTCCGCATCGTGCGCGAGATGGCCTCGGGCGGCATGGCGTCGGTGTTTTTGGCGCGCAAGGACGGCCCCGGTCGCGTCAGCCAACACGCGGCGATCAAGGTGGTGCACCCACACCTCTCCTGTCAGAGCGGCTTCGTCGACATGTTCCTCGACGAGGCGCGCATCGTCTCCTGCGTGAACCATCCCAACGTCTGCCGCGTGCTCGATTTCGGCACAGCGGAGGGGACGTACTACCTGGCGATGGAGTACGTGCTAGGCGAGACCTGGGCCGCGCTGCAGTCGGCGCTGGCGGCGGACGAGGTCGGCAAGAACGCCCTGCCCGCGATCAGCGCCTTCGTGATCGCACAGGCGGCCGAGGGGCTCCACGCCGCCCATGAGGCCAGCGACGACAAGGGCGAATCGCTGCACATCGTGCACCGCGACGTCTCTCCGCAGAACATCTTCGTGGCCTACGACGGCACGGTGCGCGTGCTCGACTTCGGCATCGCACGCGCGGCAGACCGCATCACGACGACCCAGGCAGGCACGGTGAAGGGCCGGCTCGCTTACATGGCGCCCGAGCAGATGGAGGGGCGCCCGCTCGATCGCCGCGCGGACATCT
>JBIQKA010000207.1:0-6441 GCA_044507075.1 Myxococcales bacterium | reverse complement strand
GCCGGAACGCCTCGCGCGGGCCTCGACGTGCCCAAAGAATTAGGGACAGCCCCTAGTCTCGCCCGCTCCCGGGAGGGGGCCCCTCGCTCCTCGCGAGCAGCGCGTCGACCTTGGCGTGGAGCTCGTCGATGCGCCGCTCCACGAGATCGTTCTCGTTGCGGAGCATCTCGTCTACGAAGATGGCGTTGATCAGCGACAGGCCGAAGATGCCGCTCGAGAGCACGATCAGCATGAAGTACAAGCGCGTGAAGAAGGTGAACGTGGGCCCGGCGTGGGCCGCGATGCCGTCGGGCAGCTCGTTCCAGCCCTCCACCGTGAACACCTTGAACATCGAGTAGAACGAGACCAGCGGGTCGCGGAAGTGCTCGGGCGCGACGTCTCGAAACAGGTGGCAGCTCACGAGCGCGAACACGAAGTTGTAGAGGAAGAACGCGAGCAGCACGAAGGCCGAGGCGCGCGCCGCGCGACGCACGCCATCGACGAGCTGCGGCATGTTGGGGACGAAGCGGATGAAGCGGAAGAACTTGGCCACCCGCGCCACCCTCAGCAGCAACAGAAACGACAGGTCCGGGATGTCGAAGAACAACAACAGATAGGAGGGCAAGCTCACGGCCACCGCCGCGAAGTCGAAGCGGTTCCAGGAAGACGCGAAATAGCCCCGCACCCCGTGCGCGCGCATCTTGAGCGCCATCTCCACGATGAAGTAGGTGGTGAAGGCGTAGTCGGCGAACTCCAGCATGACCAGGTGGTCGAGCTGCTCGAACCCCGAAAGAAAGAGCACGCACGCGTTGAGGGCGATGGCGACCAGCACCGGCCGGTCGGCTGTAAAAAACCACTGAATTGCGCCGCGAGGCGCCGGACGAAGAGAGGCGCTCGAGGTCATCGAGAAATCCAAAATGCGGGGGCCATCAGGGGATGGCTATAGCAGCCCGGGAGCGCGCAGCAGGCACCGGGCGCAGCTCATCGCTCTTACGCGAGCGCCTCCGCGAACGCCTTGGAGAACGCCTCCAGGTCCTCGGGCTTGCGCGAGGTGATCAGGTTGCCGTCGCGGACCACCTGTTGATCCACCCAGGCAGCGCCCGCGTTCTCCAGGTCCGTGCGCACGGAGGGCCAGGAGGTCACGGTCTTGCCCCGCACGAGCTTGGCCTCGATCAAGAGCTGCGGAGCGTGACAGACGGCGGCGATCGGCTTCTTCTGCGCGGCCATCGCCTGCACGAATCCTACGACCGACGGATCCGTGCGCAGGTGATCCGGTGAGTAGCCGCCAGGGATCAACAGCCCGTCGAACTCCTCGGCGCTGCGCTCCGCGGCGGCCGCCTCGATGTTCACCCGCTCCTTGCCGCGCTTGCCCTCGACGATCGAGCCAGCCTGTTTGCCGAGCACCGTCAGCCGATGATCCGCCGCCCTCAACCGATCGTAAGGAACGCGGAACTCGGAGTCCTCAAAGTCCTGATCCAACAAGACTGCGATGTTTGCCATGGGTCCCCTCCTTGGTAGGGGAGCGTTGCATCAGACATGCCGAGCGCAGCCAGGGTCGCGCGCGTGGCCTCGAGCGAGGGGTGTCCCTGCATCCTCGCCACGTTGGGGCGAGAGCGCACGACGATTTCCACGAAGCGAGCATCGATTCTGCCTCCCCCACATACCCGCGATCGACAACGCCGAGCCGGGCCAGCAGGGGTGATCCGCAGCGAGCGATCACAACCCGAAGCGTTGGGCGATCGGGTAGCGGCGTCCTGAGCCGAATGCCTTGCTGGTCAAGATCAAGCCGGGCGCCATCTGCTTGCGCTTGTACTCGTTGAGCCGCACCAGGCGCACGATGCGCTGCACGGTGTCGGCGTCGTAGCCGCGCGCGATGATCTCCTCGGCCGATTCGTGATCTTCCACGTGGTGCTCGAGGACCGCGTCGAGCACGTCGTAAGGAGGGAGGGAGTCCTGGTCGGTCTGGCCTGGTCTCAGCTCCGCGCTCGGGGGTTTGGTCAGGGTGCGCTCGGGGATCACGGCGCGGCCGGCCTGGCGGTTCACCTCGCGGGACATCTCGTACACGAAGGTCTTGGGCACATCTGCGATCACGGCGAGCGCGCCCGCCATGTCGCCGTAGAGCGTGCAGTACCCGACGGCTACTTCGCTCTTGTTGCCGGTGGTGAGGAGCAGCGAGCCGAGACGGTTGGAGATCGCCATCAGCACGTTGCCGCGGATGCGCGCCTGGATGTTCTCGTAGGTGACGTCGCCCGGCTTGGCCTCGCCCAGCGCGTCGAGGTGCGGGGGGAGCTCCTCGAGGTAGGATTGAAACAGCGCGTCGATCGAGATCTCGCGGAAGCGGATGCCGAGCTGTCGCGCGAGCTCGACCGCGTCCTCCCGGCTGTGATCGGAGGAGTAGCGCGTAGGTAGCGCCACGCCGAGCACGTTCTCGGCCCCCAGCGCGCGCACGGCGATCGCCGCCACGAGCGCGCTGTCGATGCCGCCCGAGAGGCCGAGCAACACGCTCGAGAAGCCCGTCTTGTGCACGTAGTCTCGGGTGCCCATGGCGAGCGCTTCGAGCGCCGCGGCGGCGTCCGTGTCCGGTACATCGGCGATGACGTTGCGGACCTCGGAGCCCCCGTGCTCTGCGCGCGCGCAAGGCACGCTCGCGACCATGAAGCTCTCCTCGAACGCGGGCGCGCGCGCGACCAGGTGGCCGCCGGCGTCGAACACGCAGGATTGACCGTCGAACAGCACGTCGTCGTTGCCGCCGACCTGATTCACGAATACGATCGGGACCTGGTGGGCCCGCGCCACCTCGCTCAAGAGCTGGCCGCGGCCCTCGCGCTTGGGCAGCGTGAACGGGGAGGCGGCGAGGTTGACGATGATCTCGGCGCCCTCGGTCACCACGTCTGCGACCGGGTTGTTCGCGTAGCGCGGCACGCTCAGCGCCCCGCGGTCTGCCCAGATGTCCTCGCACACGGTGATGCCCACCCGGGTTGCGCCCACGGAGACCACCAGCGAGGCGTCGCCCGGGGCGAAGTAGCGGTGCTCGTCGAACACGTCGTAGGTGGGGAGCAGCCGCTTGCGCGCGATGGCCTCGATGCGCCCGTCGCGGATCAGCGCGGCCGAGTTGAACAGGCCAGGTCGGCCTGGTGCGGGCGCGCTCTCGACGAAGCCCACGAGGCAAGGAAGCGCGCGCGGCAGCTGCTCGGTCAGCTCCCTCAACCGTTCGCCCACCGCACGCAAAAATGGCGGCCGGTCGAGCAGATCGCGCGGCGGATAGCCCACCAGCGCAAGCTCGGGAAACAGCGCGAGCTCCGCGCCTTCCTCGCGTGCGCGTGTGGCGCCCTCCAAGATCTTGCGAGCATTGCCCGCGAGATCACCGACCGTGGGATTGATTTGGCAGACGGCGACGCGCATTTTGCAGTCAGTGTGCGAGCGATCCCTGGCCCCGACAAGCCCGCCCGGGTGAGCGCGGCTCTTCCGGCGGCGCGTTCAACGCGCGCGCGCCGCGCCGTGCTTGGCGTCGCCGGGGGTCACGACCACCAGCGCGTAGTCGGAGGGATCCAGGTTGGGCGGCACCGCGAAGGAGCCGTGGAACCTGCCCTCGGCGTCGGAGACCACCACGCCGAGCAGCACCGCCCGCGTGCCCACGGGCTCCGCGAGCGACACCTCGACCCGCAGACCTGGCACGGGTCTGCCCCGCGGCGTGTGCGCGCTGCCTTCGACCTCGAACACGCTGCCGCGCATGACCTCGGGCACGAAGCGCGAAACGCGCAGCACCACGGGTTCGCGGTGGTCGGCGATCGGCATCTCCGAGCTTCGGCCCTGGCCCTCTGCCAGGGTCGGCTTGAGGCGCATGTCGCCCGGACGGCGCGCCTCGTCGCCTGGCTCGAGCTTGCCCGTCCCCGCGCCTACCGCCTGCGCCATGAGCTCGGCGGCGCGCGAGTAGCTCTCCTCGTACGCGAGGGGGCGGGGCCAGGGGTCGGGCACCTGTGGGCGATAGATCTCGCGACGGTTGACCGAGCGCGGGTCGAGCCCGGCCGCGGCGCCACCGAGATCGAGCCGCAGCCAACCGAGCTCGGGCAGCTTGAGCTCGGCCCAAGCGTGGGCCTCGTTCTGCACGAAGCGAGCGGGAATGCCCAAAGTCTGGGCGGTGATCACGAAGGCGTAGGTGCGGTGTCGGCAAACGCCGCGCTTGTTGCGGGCCAGGTCGAGGAAGATGTTGCCCGTGTCGCGCGGCGGCTCGCTCGACTCCTCGAAGGAGCGGAAGTGCTCGACCAGCACGCGAAGGGCGGCGCTGACCGGCATGCTCGGAGACAGCTTGAGCTCGCGCAGGATGCGCGCGGCGTCGCTGCGCACGCTGTCCGGCAAGGAAGGCACCTCCGCCGCGAGCGCGTTGGCAGGGGTGTCGGGCAGGGCCGCTCCGAAGTAGCTGCGGGGCGCATCGAGGATGTAGGTCACGCGCACCTGCGTGGACGGCGTGCCCTGGGCGATGATCACGAAGTTGTCGGCTGCGTCGCGCTCCACGCGCAGCGACGTCAAGGGCTCGCTCGAGAGCGTGAGCAGGCGGGACTCGGGGGACACCGTCGGCAGCGGCAGGACGTTGCCCTCACTGAAGTCGAGCACCACGCTCCCCCAAAACCGATCTCGCTCGCGCGCATCGGGGGCTGCCGCGTGCAGGCCCTCGACGCGCACGGGCGAGCGCGAGGCGTCGCTCACGATCAACACCGGCGTCGGCCCGAGCTGCCCCGCGGGGAGCGGGCCCTTCACGTCCAGCGCCACCGCGTCGAGCGCCGTGACCCGCTTGAAGGGCGTGATGGAGGGCGTGAACACCTCGTAGTAGCCGAGCGTGCCCTCGAGCTCCGTGATCCGATCGGGCCGAAAGCCCGGCGAGCGCCGCCCAGGCAGCTCGGCCCCCCGTCCATCGCCGGCGCCCGCGAGCATCGGCTTCTCGTCCCCCTCGCGCAAAGGCCCGCCCGCGGGAGGAGGCACGGATCTGCTCCCCACCATCACGGCCTCATCGAACGCGGCCCCGAACGCGTCGAGCTCGCGCGGATCGTAACGCGGGATGTAGGCGTGGGGCGCCGCAGAATCACATGCTGCCACCAGCCACAGCACCACAGAAAACGCGGGAGCGAGACGACCACGGGAAGCTCGCCCCGCACATGCGTCCAGGTTCACCCGTCACCTACCTGCGTTGTCCGAGGTTCGGCGGTATGCTGCTCGAGGGGACCAACCGGGTCCATGAAGGCATGAGCATACTACTCGCGGTCCTCGGCATTTCAGTTCTCGTGATCGTCCATGAAGGCGGTCACTACCTCGCGGCACGAGCGTTCGGCATGCGCGTGCTGCGCTTCAGCGTGGGCTTCGGCCCCACGATTGCAAAGTTTCAGCCCCACGGCAGCAGCACGGTCTTCCAGATCGGCCTGATCCCGTTCCTCGCCTACGTGCAGATCGCGGGCATGAACCCCGCCGAGGAAAACGATCCCAACGACCCTGAGCTCTATCCAAACAAGGGCGTCTTAGCGCGTTTCCTCACTATCTTCGCGGGCCCCTTCGCCAACTACCTGATCGCCTCGGCCCTGGTGTTCACCCTGGCGCTCTTGGGCCACCACGGTGAAAACCCCCCGCACGAGCCGATGATCGTGGAGACCGTCCAGCCCGACTCGCCGGCCGCCAAGGCGGGCATCCGGCCCGGCGACGTGATCGTGGAAGCTGATCAGCAGCGCGTCCGAAATGTCGAGGACCTGATCAAAATCACCGCCCCCCGCGCCAACAAGCCCACCACCTACCTGGTGGAGCGCGACGGGAAGGCGCTTTCCCCATTCACGATCGTGCCCATGGACGATCACGGTCGGGGCATCGTCGGCATCATCCCGAGGGTCCGCAACGACCCGATGCCCGTGGGCCGCGCCCTCACCTACTCCGTCGTGTTCCCGTTCGAGCTCACCCTCCACCAACTCGAGGGCTTTGCTCACATGTTCAAGCAGGGGAGCACCGAGGGCGTGGTCGGGCCGGTGGGCATGGTGAAGATCGTGGCGACCCGCACGGGCAACTTCGTCCAGCTGGCCAACATCCTGATCCTCATCAGCGTCGCCCTCGGCATGTTCAATTTGTTGCCCCTGCCGGCCTTGGACGGCGGCCGCCTCGTCTTTCTCGGCTACGAGATCATCACCCGTAAGCGGGCCAACGAGCGGATCGAAAACCTCGTCCACACCGTGGGCCTCGTGCTCCTGCTCTGCCTGATCGCGCTCGTGACTTTGCGCGACGTGGCCGGCTGAGGTTCACGGAAGCCACCGGCGGCATCCTGGCGATCCCAGCTTTCGCGCTGGCCCTCGGTACCCGCTATCCATACACTCGCGTCCGAGGTCTGGGTCCGCGTACCGAGACGCGAATCCCCCCGGCCCAACCTTTGACGGGAGAGCCCTACATGGCGCGCAGTTGGTGTTGGCTGGTGGCCGCGGTCTGTCTGGCGAC
>JBIQKA010000206.1:0-6503 GCA_044507075.1 Myxococcales bacterium | reverse complement strand
GATCTCCTGCGTGCGCCGCGGCTCGAGCTGGATCTTCACGTCCACCTCGTCCGAGCGCGCGTTGGAGTCTCGCTCGCTGGTGGCGCCGTTCGCTGCGACGTCGCTCGTCACCACCACCGCGCTGAACGCGCCCAACGCGTAGATCGCCCGCTGGGCGTCCTCGAGGGCGCTCTCGTGGTAGCGCCGGCCGCGCTCGAGCCCGTGGACCGCCTCGATGACCGAGAGCGGCACCGGAGAGCTGCTCACGATCCGGATCTCTCCGACCTTGCACACGGGCCCTGGCGTGACCCCGAACTGCACCTTCGCCGTGAGCAGGCCCCGGTGGATCCGCACCTTGCCCTCGATCTTGGCCTTCGCGTAGCCCTGCTCGCGCAACACCTGCGTCATGGCCTCGCGCGCGGCGGCGTAGCGGGCCTCGTCGAACACCGCCGAGACGCTCAGCTGGCTCGCGACCGCCCGGCGCAGCGCTTCGCGCAGCGCTGGGGCGAGGTCATCGTCTCCCGTGATCTCGAGGCTCTGCACGCGCACCGGCGAGCCCTCTTCGACCTGGATCGTGATGGACACCTCGCAGTCGTCCCCGGTGCACACGTCCGTGTCCTCGGCCTCGGGAGGTCGCAGCTTTACCCCCAGCACGCGCGCGCCGTAGTAACCGCGGGCCTGATACCAGCGCTCGATGCGCTTGAGATCGAGGCGCAGCGTGGCCTCGTCGTAGATCGGCCAGGCCGTCCAGGGCCAGGCGAACATGCGCCACGCGAAGCGGGCTTCGTCGAAGGGGGGCTGGCCGCACTGGGGCGAACCCAGGGCACCGAGACCCAACTCCACCTTCTCGCGTCCGTGGGTGACCAGGCACGGCAAGAGTGCCTCAGGCACCACTTGCTGCGTGCCGGTGATGGTGACGTTGGCCACGCCGTAGCGCTCCGATTGGATCGCGGCGCAGCTGCAAAGTAAGCACATGAGCGCCAGCACCCACCCTGCGCGAAGCAGCGCGCGAAGGACGATGCGCGCGCGCGCCTGGGGAGTCGTGGCCATGGGCATCTCGTGCCATAGCAGGGGGCCATCCGCACGTCTCGACGATAACCCCAAGACCGGTAAGGCTCGCTCAGTTCGCACCCGGAATTTGCCGGCAAAATGCCTATTTTGATCGATGGCACGAAGCTGGCATCCTTCCCTCCTGAGCCAACGCAGGAGGAAGACGCCATGGGGGCCCCTATCGGAGCTTGCGTCGTCGCGCTCGGGCTTTTGGCATGCTCGCCGAACGAGCGATCGGTGCCGCCGGTGCAAACCGACAATCCCGCGCCTCTCAACAATGTGAGCGAAGCCCAGCGAGAGCGTGCCGCGGGTACGCGTCGCACCGAGCCCGGCGAGCTGCGCGCCGACTTCAAGAGCATGGGCAAGGATGTCCCGATGCGCGCGAGCGCGGGCCTCTCAGACGTGCAGGACGGAGTCCGCGTCCATCTCACGGTGCGCGAGGCGCGACCGGGCCTGGTCCGCTTGGCCGTGGAGGAGGCGCCGTGCAGCAAACGCAACATGGCGCAGACGCGGCCTCCCACACCGATCGAGCAACGCGGGGCCACGCCAGCGGTGATGGCGAGTGCTCCTCCGGGTGGGATCGAGATCGAGGGTAGCGGGCAAGCCGAATACACGACGACGCTCAAAGGAAAGCGCCTTGAGCCCGGCGCCGACGATAGCCTGGCAGGTCAGGCGCTCGTCCTCTACCAGGCGCGCGATCTTCCCTCGCCGGTGGGGCGCACGCCCGAGGTTCCGGTTGCTTGCGCAATGGTGCCTGCGCGCTGAGCCTGCGCGCGCAGGCAGAATCGTCACAGGCATTCGTGTCGCGGGAGAACCGACGAGGACGCGTACGTCTTGTCTTGAAGGAATCGGGACGGGCTCGTTCTGAGGTCTAGCGGCGCCTTAGGGCGTAAAGCAGGAAGCACCGTTCGCCCTGGCTCGCTGATTGCACAGCGAAACGCCCATGCCGCCGCTGTTTCCGCCGTGGTCCAACGTGGCGTTCGCGGTGGCGCTCGGGACCGCAACCTTGGCTGCGGGGGCGGCGGTGGGAGCTCCGATGATCTACATGCGAACGCCCTACGCCACGCATCAATACCAAGCGTGGGAGCAGCCAGTCGAGTTCGACCATCGCCACCACGTCCGCGACGACGTCATCGATTGCCTGTACTGCCACCCCGGCGCCGAGAACCAGCGCTTTGCAGGCATCCCCACGACTGCCACTTGCATGGGGTGCCACAACCAGGTGTGGCCCGAGAGCGCGCAACTCGCGCCGGTCCGTCGCAGCGCGTTCGAGGCGCAGCCTATCGCCTGGCGTCGCGTGCATGATCTGCCCGACTTCGTGTACTTCCATCACGGGGTTCACGTACAGGGCGGGATCGCGTGTGCGCGCTGTCATGGTCCGGTCGAGGACATGGCGCGCGTCTATCGGGTCGCGCCGCTCACGATGGATTGGTGCCTCGAGTGTCACCGCGATCCGCCTGGGCCTGCGCGGCATGGGCGCGCGCTGACGTCACTCACGACCTGCACCGCGTGTCACCGCTGATCGCGCGCAGAGGAAAGCCCCATGCCCAACGCCGACGAGCCCGTTCAGCTGCGTGCCCTCGACCGCCGCGAGATCTCGAGGAGGCGCGCGCTCAAGCTGCTCGCGAGCGGCCTCTCGGCCGCGCAAGCGGCGTGCATGCGCGCGCCCGGCGAGGAGATGGGGGCCTACGTCGACAACCGACCCGGAGCCGCGCCCGGCGTGCCCGAACGCTATGCCACGGCGATGTCGAGCTACGGGCTCGCCACCGGGCTCGTCGTGCAGTCGCACGCGGGCAGGCCCACCAAGATCGAGGGCAACCCTCGGCATCCCGCGAGCCTCGGCGGCACGACCGCCCAGCAGCAGGCGGCGCTCTACGATCTCTACGACCCCCATCGCTCGCAGGCCGTCACCGCGCGCGGCAGGCCCGCGAGTTGGCGCGCGCTGGCGGAGGCGCTCGACGCGCGCCGGGCGCAGCCGCTGTGGCTCGTGCTCCCGGAAGACAGCTCGCCGCTCCATGAAGACTTGTTGGAGCGGCTGCGTGCGCGCTGGCCGGGCACAGAGGTCGTTCGCGGCCACGCCGCCGCGCGCCATGGCTACCTGGGCGCCGCGCTCTTGTTCGGACGCGCGCTCGAGACGCAGTTCGATCTGTCCAAAGCGGACGTGATCGCGGCGTTCGACGCGGACTTTCTCGCGCTTGGCAGCATGGCGCCCCGTTGGGCGCGAGAGTTCGCCGCCCGCCGCCGGCCGGACGCGAGCCCGGCCATGAACCGGCTGTTCGTGGTGGAGCCGATGCCCACCTGCACGGGCAGCCTGGCCGATGAGCGTCTCGCGCTCCCCGCAGGCCAGGTGGAGGCCGTGCTCCTCGCGCTGCACGGGGAGCTGCGCGCGCGCGGGCTCGCGCTCGCAGCGCTCCCTGGCGTGGTGCGCGAGGCGAGCCGCGACCGGTTGAGCGCGCTGGGGGCCGAGCGCTGGGTGCAGCGCCTGGCCGAACAGCTCGTGCTCCATCAGGGCCGCAGCCTGCTCATCGTGGGAGCGCGTCAAACGCCGCTCTGTCACGCGTTGGCGTTGAACTTGAACCTGGCGCTGCACAACCGTGGCACCACGCTCGCACTCAGCGAGCCAGCTTTGCTCGAGCCGCTGGGGAACAAGACGGCTGCCGATCTGGTGCAAGCCATCGATGCCCGCCAGGTCGGCAGCGTGGTCTGCATCGACAGCAATCCGGTTTACACGGGGCCGCCGGGGCTCGAGCTGGGCCGGGCGCTCGCACGGGTGCCCCTGAGCGTCCATATCGGGACGCACCGCGACGAGACGGCCCAGCGCGCGCACTTTCATGCCCCCCTTTCGCACTTCTTGGAGAGCTGGGGCGACCTGCGCGCGCAGGATGGAACGCTTTCCTTCGTGCAGCCGCTGATCCGGCCCATGTACGACGCCCGTTCGCTGGGCGAGGTGCTGGCCATGCTGAGCGGCGAGCCCAAGTTGCGCGGACGCGAGTTGCTGCAGCGGCTTTGGCGATCGCGCTGGGGCGCGAGCTTCGATGAGCGCTGGTCGCGCACGCTGGCCTTGGGCCTCCACGAGGGCAGCGCGGCCGCGAAGGTGGAGCTCGCACCGATCACGTCGGAGGCGCTCTCGCGTGCGCTGGCTACATGGCGGCCGCCGCGGGACGCGGGCCTCGAGCTCGACCTCGCGCCGTCGCCGAGCCTCGGCGAAGGGGGCTTCTCTCACAACGCGTGGCTGCAGGAACTCCCCCATCCCACCACCAAGCTCACCTGGGGCAACGCGGCCATGGTCGGCCCCGAGACCGCGCGCAGGCTGGGGCTCGCGAGCGAACAGGTCGCGCATCTGCGCGTAGCAGAGCGCGAAGTGCGCGTGCCCGTGCTGGTGGTGCCGGGGCACGCCGAGAACTGCGTGAGCCTGGAGCTGGGATATGGACGCGAGAGCGCCGACTTGCCGATCTCGGACGGCCTGGGCGTGAGCGGCTACCGGCTCTTGCCCACCGATCCACAGGCGCGGTTTCTGACCGCCGAGCTGAGCCCCACCAACACGCACGTGGAGCTCCCGATAACGCAGCGCGAGCAGAGCGCGCACGGGCGGAGCCTGGTGCACAGCCTCGGCGTTGAAGCCTTGCGCCAGGGCTTTGCCGGCTTCGACCGCGAAGAGCCGCCGAGCATGCACGATGGCGCGACATTCGAGCGCGCGCCGCTGCAGTGGGCGATGACGATCGACACCAGCATCTGCTCGGGCTGCAACGCGTGTGTGGTGGCGTGCCAGGCGGAGAACAACGTGCCGGTGGTGGGGGCCGAGCAGGTGCGGCGGGGGCGCGAGATGCACTGGCTGCGCATCGACACCTACGTACTCTACGGCGAGAACGAGCTGGCCCAGCCCGAGCGCGTGCACCAGCCGATGCTCTGCCAGCACTGCGAGCACGCGCCCTGTGAGTACGTGTGCCCGGTGTTTGCGACCCAACACAGCCCGGACGGCCTCAATGAGATGGTCTACAACCGCTGCGTCGGCACGCGCTTCTGCTCCAATAACTGCCCGTACAAGGTTCGTCGCTTCAACTGGTTCCATTACACGGGCGACGCGGGGACCCTCGCGCTGCAGCGCAATCCCGAGGTGACCACCCGGCAGCGCGGCGTGATGGAGAAGTGCACGTATTGCGTGCAGCGCATCCGCGGGGCGGAGATCCGTGCGCGCACGGAGAAGCGCGCCATCGCCCCCGGGGAGATCGAGACGGCGTGCCAGCAAGCTTGCGCCACCGGGGCCATCCAGTTCGGCGCGCTCGAGCACGAGGACACGCCCATGGTGAGGTTGCGCGCGGAGGCTCGCAGTTATGCCGCGCTGCACGAGCTCGGGACCCGGCCGCGCACGCGTTACCTGGCCAAGGTGAAAAATCCGCTCCCCCGGAGGCGCACGTGAGCGAGGCGCTTCTACTCGGCTCCCCCTCGGAGGAGGAGCTCGGTCGCAAGCTCCTTGGGACCGTCGCTCGCCCGGCCGGCCGCGGCTGGAAGCTCGCCTACGGGGTCAGCTTGGCGCTCACGGGCCTGCTCGCGTTCTGCATCTCTCTCACCTTTGGTCGCGGGATCGGCGAGTGGGGCAACCAGATCCCCGTGGCCTGGGCCTTTGGCATCATCAATTTCGTGTGGTGGATCGGCATCGGGCACGCCGGCACCTTCATCTCGGCCATCTTGTATCTGCTCGAGCAGCCCTGGCGCAACGCGATCAGCCGCTTCGCCGAGGCCATGACGTTGTTCGCGGTGTTGCAGGCGGCGATGTTCCCCGTGCTGCACCTCGGGCGCCCGTGGTTTGCGTACTGGCTGTTTCCCTATCCGGCCACCATGGCCGTCTGGCCCAACGTGCGCAGCGCGCTGCCCTGGGACGCGGCCGCCATCTCGACCTACTTCCTGGTGTCGTTGATGTTCTGGTACTTGGGCCTGTTGCCCGACCTGGCGTCGCTGCGCGATCACGCCCCCCGCCGCGCGCAACGTGTGACCTACGGGGTCATGGCGCTGGGCTTTCGAGGCGACGCCCATACCTGGCGACACTATCGCGCCATCTATCTCTTGCTCGCCGGCATGGCGACTCCGCTCGTGCTCTCGGTGCACAGCATCGTGTCTTCGGACTTCGCCATCGGCCTGACCCCTGGCTGGCACTCCACCATCTTTCCGCCGTTCTTCGTGGCAGGCGCGATCTTCAGCGGCTTTGCCATGGTGATCACGCTGCTGATCCCGGTGCGCGCGGCCTTCCGGCTGCACGACGTGATCACGCTCAAGCACCTCGATAGCTGCGCCAAGTTGATGTTGGTGACCGGCCTGTTGGTCAGCTACGGCTACGCCGTCGAGTTCTTCATCGCGTGGTACTCGGGAGAGGCCGCCGAGCTCTATCAGTTCTTCCGGGCCCGGCCCTTTGGCCCCAACGCCGCGGCGTTCTGGATCATGTTGGCGTGCAACGTGCTCGTGCCGCAGCTGTTCTGGTC
>JBIQKA010000205.1:0-6558 GCA_044507075.1 Myxococcales bacterium | reverse complement strand
CACGGGGCAGGCTATCTTTGTTGAACTGCGGGTTGTGCCGCGAGCGTGGGACCGTCCGGATGTCGGCGAGCACGCGTACGTCGAAGCCCCGGAGCAGCGCGAGGAACTCCTCCAGGGAGCGGGTCGAGTGCCCGATGGTGTACACGCGGAGGCCGTCCCACTCGCCCATGGAATCACTCTGGATCCCGCGATCCCGGGGGGCCACTTTTGGTGAACGGATCGGGGCCTTCGCTACCATAGAAGGGCATGCAGCATCGCTTGTCCCCGGCTGGCCTGTCCTGTGCACTCTCCTTCGCCCTCGCGGCGTGCGCTGGCGGTCGCCTGGTGGTCGGGGACGCCCCCGACACGGGCCTCGGGGACTCGCCAGGCTTGGACGCGGGCGTAGCGCTTGGCGAAGACGGGGGGCGCGACCCTTTGGGCGGCGATGGGGCGGCGGGTCTCAAAGCGCACGTGGAGCGCCCCGGCGGCTTGCGTGTGTCGGTGTTGACCTTGAGCTGCGATGGCCCCTGCGCGGACGTGATCGCCGTGGCCGAGGGCGGCCATCCTCCGTACGCGTTCACCTGGCGAGATGGCATCACGGGCGAAAGCCGCCGACTCTGCGCAGGTGAAGATGAGATGACCTTCGTGGTGGAGGTCCGTGATACGAGCATCGAGGACGGGGAGTTCAGCTACGAGGCGCAACGCACCATGGCCGACGTACGTGTGGACGCCTTGTCCTGCCCTGACGCGGGTCCTCCCGAGTCCGACTGCGCGGGCCCCATCGGGAACCCCTCGTTCGAGGGGACAGTGACGACGGGCATCGGGGTCGCGTTCGACGCGCCCCCTTGGCAGCTGTGCTCGATGACGCCCACCATCAGCACGCCTCACACGCACGGCGCGACCAGCGCCTATATCAGCGATGGTCCGGTGAACGGTGTGGAGACGATTGGGCAGGCGCTGTGCTCGCCGTTTCGCGCCGGTGAGGTCACCCATATCCTGCTGGACGTGTGGCCCCAAATTGCGCCCGGCACCATTCGCTTCTTCGCCTCGTCCAGCTCGCCTTGTGGCGAGGACGAGCTGATCGGAGAGACCGAGCTCCTTTCGATGGCGAGCGACTTTCAAACCGTTTGCGTCGCGCTCCGCGCCCAAGAGGACCGCGGCTATCTCAAGCTACGCGCGACCACCACATTCTCCAGCGGCTTCTACGTCGACAATATTCGCGTTGTGGACGCCTGCCCCTGAGATTCAGGGGCCCCCGCGCGGCCCACGGCCGCACGGTCCATTGCGGGGGCCTTGCCATGGGCATGCCCGGTGCTTACCGGTGTGGGCATGGGAGAAAACTTCGTCGGCATTCTTGGACTCACGGATGACGCGCTCGAGGCTCTCGAACTGCCGGAGGATCCGGGCGCGCTCCTCGAAGGCTACGTGCGCAGCGACGGCGACGGCCTGTCGGTGATCGCCGTGCGTCACGGTCGCTTCGTGGTCGCCAGCTACACGGCGAACGCATTCGGCCTCGTGAAGGTGCAGGAGACCGCGATGGTGGGCGACCTCGCCGATGCACGCGATGCGGTGGCCGAAGCCCTGTATCGCCCTCTCAGTCAGGGTAAACCCCTGCTGAACTGAGGGCGTGCTCAGGCGCGCCGGCGTTGCCACGGTGGTGATGGATGCGTGCCTCGGTGTGGAGCTCGCGATGTTGCGGGTGCCCAAGCGCAGGGGCAATGCGCTGTCATCGAGTAAGGACCGTTGAGTGACTTCAACTGCTCAGGCAGGCTGCCACACCCAGCTGGGGCAAGCCCGCGGTGTTGCATGCGACGTTCGTCTACAATGGCTTGACCACAAAGGAGATCCCAGGAGGGTTCCGTCGCTCGTCGGCTCCGGCTACGAGGCGATCCGCGACGGCGAGATCAACCTGAAAGGGCCGCCGGAGTTGGTGCGTGGATTTCCGCGTTGGCTCAAGCTGAGCCCGTTCGCGCAGGTGCTGCTCCCGGCCGGCGCCGCGGCACGCTGAGCCGCAAGAGCTTCACGGGCGCCGTTCGCAGATGGCCGCCGTAGGTCGCCAGATGCCGGTTTCGCAGCGGATAGGAAGAACAAACGCCTCTTCCCCCTACGCCGGTCGCCGTAATACCCCTTCTGCGAACTCGATTCCCCTGCCCAAGGGGCCGAACGGCGGTCCCAAGGGGCCGAACGGCGGGCTTGACCACAGGAGCGGCCCCCCAACGCCCAACGCCGGTGCCCGCACGCGAGATCGCGGCGAACACCGGCGCACAGCGGACGCTCTGAGTCAGCGTCGTGTCCTGGAGCCTAGTCTAGCTGTCACTGCTGGCAGAACATGCCACCGCGCCCATCGAAAGCCTTGCAGTCCCAGAACGTGGGGCAATCGCTGAAATCATCGCAGGTGTGCGAGCAAATGCCGGAGCTCTGACCAGAGCTGATGAGGCATGCATTGCCTTCGCAGTTGCCGTCGGCGGTGCAGGGCTGGCCCGTCGCGACTTTCGCGTTGCTCTGACAGGAGCCCACATCCTGTCCGCCGTCTTTGACGCAGCTTTGGTCGCTGGCACAGTCCGAGTTGCTCAGGCAGCCATTCTCACAGATGCCATTCCAGCAGTACTGACCTGCTTGGCAGGAGCAGTTGTTGCTGTTGTTGTTGCCATCGCCGTTGTTGTTGCCATCGCCGTTGTTGTTGCCACCGCCGCTGTTGTTGCCGTCCTCGTCGTTGCAGCCGGCGCACGCCGATTCACAGGGGTCGGAGGGGTTGGCGGTGACGCACATAATGCAGGCGTTCTCGTCGCAGGTCGCGCCGCCATTCGAGTTGTCGCCGTTGTTGCTGCCGTTGTTGTTGCCGCCGCTGTTGTTGCCGCCGCTGTTGTTGCCGCCGTTGTTGTTGCCGCCGTTGTTGTTGCCGTCGCTGTTGTTGCTGTCGTCGTCGCTATCGTCATCACCACAAGCAGGGGCTCCCAAGGCGAGCAGGGCCATGAGCAACACGTTCATCAATGATTTCGGCATGTGGGTCCTTTCCGGGCAGGTGATATGGATGAATGGATCGATCGCCGGTCACGGGAGTCCGTCCCCGTCGAAGCCCATGTTGCAGACCGCGTATCTTCGCCATCCCAAGGTCTCTATCGTTTCGTTCAAGAGTCTGCTTCATGGAACGAGGGGAACGAACCGCCTTCCGAGTGTGAAGATGGCTGCCGAGTACGATCCGGCCCCCCAACGCCCCCCACCTTTTCGAGCGTCCATTCCTGAATCGAGTATCATCAAAGTCGCCTTGGACGACAAGGGATTGGTACCAATTCTGGAATTCTGGAGGCGCGATCCGTCCTATGGCAAGTCTTCAGAGTCGACCTGAGACGCATGGAAAGTCCATCCCCCTAGCGCCCGTAGCTTCGACGCGCGCCGCCGCTGTAGCAGCGTCCGTGAAGCGCCCCATGACCACTCGCTGCCAGCGACCCCGAGGGCCCCGGCATGACGGCGGGAGCGGTCTGCTCCGGGCGTGACCCCGTGCTCGAACAGGTGTGGGAGAAGCTCGGTTATCGTTGGCGCGTGCGCCTGTCGTTCGGGAAGGTGGGCGCGGCCATGCAGCTCGGTGATCGCCCAGGCGGCAGCTGCCCCATAACGATGTCGCACCTGGGCTTCTGCTCAGGCTACTCGCCCGCCGTCGCTTTCCATTGTTGCGAACAGATCAGACGATCAGGCGGACTGTGTGCTTCCGGCAGGCGTGCGTGCGTGACGCCTGCCATCCGCGCCACGCTCGTGCGCCTCGACGGGCATCGGCTCAGCATGGCCGTGGCCGTCGACGCGTAGCACTACCCCGCAGCCCCCTGCCGCGCCTGGCCTTGGGGTGTGGTCTCAGCGCGTCGCGTGCGGCTGCGAGCAGACCCTGGGCCGCTCGAGTCTGCCGCGGATGGCAGGCCTCACGCACATGCCGGCTGGAAGCACACGGATCATCGCCGGGCAAGCTTGGCGACAGCCCCGTGCAGCGGCCGGCAACCCGAGGTGGAATCCAGGGCCGGGACCCTGACGCTCGCGATCACGGATTGGCTTCCTTCGGAAACGACCCTTTGCGAGGGCCCCCGTCGGTGCTCGATCCGGATCCGTCAGAGCCTGGGCGACTACGATGCCCGCACTCAGGTCTCGCAGGTCGTCCTGGTTCGCTGAGCTTCAAGGCGTTGCGACGAGCCTCCTGTGCAGCAGCCGCTTGGCGGTCGAGATCGCAGATCCGAATGCGGTCGGCGTGATCGTGCACACGCGCGATCTCTGGAGTCTGCGACTCGAGTCAGCCGGGAGCGCCGCGGACAAGCAGATCAACCTTGGGGATCGGCGCCGGGGGTAGAGTTAGGTTAGTCTTGATCTTCGGGGCGGGCCGCGGTGTCGCGCCAGTCCTTGGCGCCATTCCATCGCTTGCCGTTCAGCACGCGCTCACGCTCAATCCTGGACAACGGAGCGCCCTTCACGCCCTCGGCGCGAAGCTGCGCGTACCAGGTATCGTGATCTGCGTTGCGGAGGTCGATGAATCCCACTGGACTATGGCTCCAAGACGTCGGCGACCGGAATGATTACCAGTATCCTCAGGATACACCAGGATCCACTCAAGTTCACCCGCGAACCCGGTGGCGCTTCGAACACCCATCTCCCACTGGGCAAAAACCCTTGAGATATGAACGCGTTGGCGTACCACGACACCATCCTTGCCGGAAAAGAAGGCTGCCTGGTCGTGAGTCGTGGTCCACGAAGAGATCGACCTGAGGCCCAACAGCAGCTCTTCGCCTCGTTCGCGGTCGGCCCTAGCCTCTCGTGCTTGCTGGTCTCGGACACCTCGATAGAGAGTGATCATGCCATCGGCATCGACGCCGGGTAGGGTGCCGTCTGCGAGACGCTTGGCGAGCCCTTCCTGGGTCGCTGAGTAGACCGTCCGCACCATGTCTTGGATCTTGTTCGCGTCGCCTTGGTAGCCAATCTGACAGGCCACCTCGTGCAACTCGTCGTCGGTCGCGTTCTTGGTCAGCCATTTGCCGACGTCGGCCTTGTGGCCCTCGCTCGAGTCGTACCAGCAGTCATCTCCGACTTCGCCGGTCCACGACCGCCATGGTGAGAGCAGCGACTCTTTGCGCAAGACCGCCTCGATCGCGCGGTCTGAGTCGTCGTACCTGTCCGCGATGACGGGCACGCCGTCGGCGAAAACGACGGCTGCTGCCGCGCGCTTCGCCGCTATCTCTTCAGCGATTTGTCCTTCGATAATCAACCCGCCAGCATCGCGCACCTTGCGTTGCGCGTGAACCGACGCCTGCGCCTCGGACAACTCATCCAGCATCACCGTCTGCCGCTTCTTGAACTCTTCCCAGACCTCGGGATCGAAGCGTGACTGTTTCGGCTCTAGGTTCTCGTCGTCGCCGCGGAGTGGAGGCGCCTTGCCGAAGCCGTCCGCGGCATCGGTGCCTTCAGGGATGCCCTGGGTGATGCCGCGTTCGAGCGCCTCTTTGGTGCGCAGGGACGCGGTTCGGCCCCAAAGCCACATCCATCCGCACCATAATTCCACATCTGCGAACTCGATCCGCTATCCCAGGGGGCCGAACGGCGGTGCAGATAAAGGCCAACCAGAGCGGCAAGTCCGATTCACAACGCATTCTGACGACATGGGCACAGACCACCCCATCCGGCGCTCCGTGTTCGCCCAGAATCGTTCATTCATCCAACACTGGCGCCTCCCAGAACGGCGGAGGCACGCGCACCGGCCCGCTCGGCGGAGCTCGGGCGGGCAGTCCTAGGTGCTCGAGGATCTTCTTGGCCACCGCGGCGGCGAGGATGGTGGCGATGTGCCGCAGACGTCCTCCGCAGCGCGGGCACGCGAGCACGTCGAGTTGGAAGGCCACCCGCATGAGCTCGGCCCAGGTCTCGCGCTCGGCTCGAGTCAAGGTCTCGGTGGCGGGCGCGTCAGGCAGCGGTTGCGGTCGAGCGAACGTCACGACCTCGGCTCTTGGTGGGGCCTGCCGTGCTCACGACGGTCCTCGTCGTTTCGGAGGACGCCGGCAAATTGGCCACGCTCGTGGCCATCGCGGGCAACGGCCTGGTGAACGCCGCGATCTTCATGGTCGCCCAGCCGCTGCATGCGCGGATCGGCGGCGGGCTCGGGCGAGCATTGGGGAAGATCATGAGCTTGATCATCGCGACCATCGCGGTCTCGATGATCCGAGCGGGCGTCTCCCGGATGATCCGCGCGGGCTTGTCGAGCTGAGCGGGTAAAGGCTCAGGCCTTGGCGGTGCTCACGCCGCCGGGGAGCGTCAGGCGCCAGATGATCCAGGTGGTGGTGCCGAACTGCCGCGTGAGCGAGCCCGTGTTGTAGGGCAGGTGGTAGCGCGCCGCCAGCGCGCGCACGCGGGGGGCGACCTCGGGGTAGCGGTTGCTCGGCATGTCCGGAAACAGGTGGTGCTCGATCTGGTGGCTGAGGTTTCCGGACAGGATGTGGAAGAGCTTGCCGCCGCCGATATTGCAGCTGCCCATCAGCTGACGCACGTACCAGCGCGCCCGCGTCTCGCCCTCGACCTCTTCCTGCGTGAAGTGGTGCACGCCCGCGGGGAAGTGGC
>JBIQKA010000204.1:0-6585 GCA_044507075.1 Myxococcales bacterium | reverse complement strand
CCGAAGTATTCGAGCCGGAGCTTCCGCGTCAGGCGGACGACCTGCCTCCCATCGATTTCAGCACGTTCATCGTGTCCCTGCGGGCGTCGGCCATGATGCACCTCGGGGCCGCCCCCGAACGGGAAGGCATCGACCTCGCCCTCGCGCGGCAGGAGATCGATCTGCTCGGGATCCTCGAGGAAAAGACCCGGGGCAACCTGACTGGCGACGAAGAGCGCCTGCTCAGCCAGATCCTGTTCGATCTGCGAACGCGCTATCTCTCGGCGCTCGACACGGCCAAGGCCAAGTAGCGCGCCGACGTAGGGCGCTCGCGCGTCCGGGAGGCTCCCCCAAACGGGTGCCCATTCGGAAGGCTCAGCGGCGTCGCCCGCGGTTGCCGGAGGTGCCGCGCACCGGGACCGGCATGAGTTGAGGCTGCGGGAAGAGTGACTCGACTGCCTCGGCGACGCCCTGGAGCAGCTCCTGAGCGCGGTCCTTCAATGACTGCTTCTTCTCGGCCTTGCGCTCCATCAGCTCGCCTTTCGGGGTGTTGACCCGGCACCGTGCCGGCACTCCTTTCCATCATGGGGCGTGGGGCCGTGGTGTCAACACTATGAAGCTCCGGCGCCTTCAGTCTGGTCTCACCTTGGATCACAGTCCGCTTTTCTGCGTACGGCCTCGGCTCTGAGTAGGCTCGGGTGAAACCATGAAGCACGTGCACATGATCGGCGTGGCGGGGACGGGAATGGGCGCCCTGGCCGGGCTCTTGCGCAAGCAGGGTCACCGAGTGACCGGCAGCGACACGGCGTTTTACCCGCCCATGGGCGACAAACTGCGGGAATGGGGGGTCGAGACCCGAAAAGGGTTCGATCCGGCACATCTCGAGCCGCGTCCTGACCTCGTGGTGGTGGGCAATGTATGCCGGAGTACGAACTCGGAGGCGCGCGCCGCCATCGACGGGGGACTGCCCTATCTCTCGATGCCGGGCACGCTCGAGCAGTTCTTCCTGAGTCAGCGGCAGAGCTTCGTGGTGGCCGGCACCCACGGCAAGACCACGACCACGGCCCTGGTCACCTACCTGCTCCGCAGGCTGGGGCGGGACCCCGGCTACCTACTCGGTGGGGTCCCCCGGGACTTCCCGGAGAGCTTCGGACTCGGGGCAGAGGGGGCGCCCTTTGTGATCGAGGGCGATGAGTACGACAGCGCCTTTTTCGAGAAGCAGCCCAAGTTCTTCCGCTATCGCCCCCATGCCGCGATCCTCACCTCCCTCGAGCACGACCACATCGACATTTACCCCACGCTCGAGAGCTATCGCGCCGCCTTCGTGGGCTTCGTCCAGCGCATCCCCGAAGAGGGGTTGCTGGTGGCCTACGCGGGGGACCCGGAGGTGCGTGCGGTGGCCGAACACGCGCGCTGTCGCGTGAGCTTCTATGCGCTCGAGGGGGATGACACAGGGGACGTGACCCCGGTCTGGCTCGCGGCGCCCGCGCCGGCCATGGGCACCATCACGCCCTTCGACCTGTTCTTTGGAGGCAGCTCGTGTGGGCGCGTGCACTCCCCGCTCTCGGGCACGCACAACGTCAAGAACGCGGTCGCGGCGATCGCGATCTGCGCCGAGGGGGCGGGGCTTGCGGTGTCGACGCTCGCGCGGCAGCTCGGGGCCTTCAAGGGCGTGCGTCGTCGGCAGGAGCTGGTGGCGGTGGCGGGCGGCGTCAACGTCTACGACGACTTCGCCCATCACCCAACGGCGGTGCTCGAGACGCTGCGGGGGCTGCGCGCGCGCCACGCGGGCGGAAAGCTCGTGGGGCTGTTCGAGCCGCGTAGCGCCACGGCGTCGCGCAAGCTGCACCAGGATGCGTACCTCACCGCGTTCGAGGCCGCGGATCTGGCGGTGCTCGCGCCGGTGGGCCGCAAGGAGATCGCCTCCGAGGAGAAGCTCGACGTGAAGGCGCTGGCCGAGGGCATGCGGGCGCGTGGCCTGCGCGCCGAGGCGCCCGAGGACCATGAGCACATCCTTGCGCTCCTGCTCTCGGAGCTCGCGCCGGGGGACACCGTGGTCGTGATGTCCAACGGGGATTTTCAGGGCTTGTTGGAGCGCCTGATCGCGGCGCTCACCGTACACTCGGCGCACGCGATGAATCGAGCCAGGGAAGGTAAAACATGAAGCGCTGGATTGCGTGTGTACTCTGGGCCGTGGTGCTGGGCGCCGCGGCGTGTGGCGGCGACGACGGCGGCAACGGTGAAATGGCCGGCGGCAGCAGTGAAATGGCCGGCGGCAGCAGCAGCTTCACGGCGATCGCGGAGAGCCTCGCCACGCCCACCGGCACGGTCGACGCCGTGACGGCACCCGACATTGCTCTGGAGTTCGAAAAAATCTCCTCGCGGGAAGTCGAAGCGAAGAGCAGGCAAAAGCAAGCGCAGGCCCAGGAGATGCCTTGCGAGGCGGGCGGTGTGATCCGTTACCAAGGGCAGGGCGACGCCGATGGCGTGCGCTCGGCGTTCGATTACGACAATTGCTGCTACGAGGGAGGCTGCTGCTTGAACGGCAGCGGTGAATGGTACTTCGCCACCCAGAGCGCCGCGGCGTATTCCTATTGCGGCGAGTACGACCTGGTCACGTCGTGCAGCGGCGCGGCCGTGGCGCACAGGACGCAGTACGAGGGGTGCGTCGGCGCCGATGGAGCCTGGGTGTACGTCGTGCGCGTGAACGGCGAGAGCTTCGCCGTCACGGGCACCTACCGCAATGGAAACGGCACGCTCGAGGTCCGGGGCGAAAATGGCAGCTTCACGTGCACCTATTCGAATGGCAGCGGGTCTTGCGCCGGCACGGGGCAGAGCTTCACCTTCTGACTCCGCGCCGAGCGAGTCGGCGCCTGCCCGGTTGATTTCACCTGGCCAGGAGGCCGAGACAGTAGAAGGATCGGGACCATGACCGCTCCGTCGAGCCCCAAAGAGCGCGCGGCCATGTTGCCTGAGATCGAGCGCATCGCGCGTGAGGCCGGAGCGTTGGTGCGCGAGGGCTACCGGCGCGTCGCTCCCCATGCACCCACGGACGTGCGCAAAAAGGGGGCGATCGATCTGGTGACCGAGTTCGATCTCGCGTCGGAGGAGCACATCCTCCAGCAGCTCGGACAAGCGTTTCCCGGGATCGGGATCGTGGGCGAAGAGGCGCAGGGCAAGCGCGCGGTGGCGGGCGCAGCAGACGACGCGCTGCGCTTCTTCGTGGATCCCATCGACGGCACCACGAACTTCGCCCACGGGCACCCCTTCTTCGCCGTGTCCATCGGGCTTTGTCAGGGCGTGACGCCGGTGCTGGGCGTGATCTATGCGCCCGCGCTCGAGCTCTGCTGGGCGGGCAGCGTGGGCACGGGCGCCACGCGCAACGGAGAGGCCTGTCGCGTGTCCGGCTGTGAGGCGCTCGGCGAGGCGCTATGCGCGACCGGGTTCGGCTACGACGTGGCGGGCAAGCAGGACGACAACGTCCCCGAGTTTGCCGCGGTCCAGGCCCAAGCGCGTGGCGTGCGTCGCTGTGGAGCCGCAGCGCTCGATCTGGCGCTGGTCGCCGACGGCACCTACGACGCGTACTGGGAGTTCATGTTACAGCCGTGGGACCTCGCGGCCGGGGCCGCGCTGGTGCTGGCGGCGGGCGGAGAGGCCACGGGCTTCGTCGGGCAACGGTTGAACGCGCTCGAGGGGGCGATCGTGGCCGCGGGCTCGGCAGCGCTCGCGCAGGAGATCCTCGGCGTGGTGCGAAAAGTGAGGGCTGGGCGTCCGGTGCCCACGCGTTGAGGGATGCGGGTCACGCTTTCGAAAGATGAGCGCTTTCTCGAGGTGGACTTCGGCGCGCCTCAGCGGACGCTGAGCTGGGCCATCCTGGGAGGCGGCTTCGGCGTGCATCGGCGCGTCGTTTGGCACTTCGTGAAACGCGCGGAGCTCACCGAGGAGGTCGACGTGCTCGCGCTCTGCAAGGAGCGGCTCGCTGCGCGTGGATTCGAGTCGGCGGTCGCGCTCTTGACCGCGCGCCACCTAGGACCCTACGCGGACGCGCGCGTTCGGCACGGCGAGGTGGCGGCGAGGGCGATCGTGACCTCGGGGCTCGGGAACGCCTTGCGCGCAGGCGACCCGCCCGAGCACAAGTCCCCGCTGGGCACCATCAATGTGCTCTGTCACCTGTCTGTTCGACTGAGCGATGCGGCGATGCTCGAGGCGCTGGCGCTCGCCAGCGAGGCGCGCACGCTCGCGCTGCTCGAGCTCGACTACCCGAGCGTGCTGACGAAGAAACCTGCCACCGGCACGGGCACCGATTGCATCGTGATCGCATGCCCCCACTCGGGTCCGGTGCATGCCTACGCGGGCAAGCACACGGAGGTGGGCGCCGCGGTGGGGCAGAGCGTATACGAAGCCATGCGGCGCGCGACCGAGGCTTGGTTGCGCGAGCAGGAAGAGAAGCAGGAGGCGACGCTTGTCTGAAGAGAACGCGAACGAAGAGACGCTCAACGCCGAGCACAAGCAGCGCATGCAGGAGCTCAAGGCAAAGCAGGACGCCGAGCTGCGCGCGAAGGAGGAGAAGCGCGGCGTGATCGTGGTGAACACGGGAGACGGCAAGGGCAAGAGCTCGTCCGCGTTCGGGGTGGCGATCCGTGCGGCTGGCCACGGGCAAAAGGTGGGGCTCGTACAGTTCATCAAGGGCACCTGGAAGACGGGCGAGCAGGCGGCGCTCAAGCGCTTCCCGGAGATCACGCACGTGGTCTCGGGCGACGGATTCACCTGGAACACCCAGGACCGCGCGCAGGACATCGCGAGCGCGCGGGCAGGCTGGGAGCGCGCCAAGGAGATGATCGAGGCGAGCCGCGGAGAGGAGCCCGCGTATCAGGTGGTGATCTTGGACGAGCTCAACATCGCGCTGCACTATGGGTATCTGCCGGTCGAGGAGATCGTCGCCACGCTGGCGAGCAAGCCGCGGGAGCTCAGCATCGTGGTCACGGGGCGAGGCGCCAAGCCCGAGCTTGTGGCGATCGCGGACACGGTGACCGAGATGCGGCCCATCAAGCACGCCTACGAGGCGGGGATCAAGGCACGCAAGGGGGTCGAGTTTTGAGCTCGGGACGCGCGGCGTGCGTGCGTGCGAGGATTGCGAACGCTCGTGTTGCCGTGGGCGGCCGAGCCAAGTTGAGGCATCACGCCCCAAGCGGTCGCCGAGCCATTCACGATCTACCCTCCCGATCCTGCAAAATCGCAGCGAGAGGGGCGACGAATCACCGCTGACTTGAGACGGCGCGGCTCCTGCATGACCCGGGGATACCTAGCTCGCGTGCGCTGTTGGGCACGACGAGCTCCCGAGCATGAAGGAGCCGAGGATGATCAACATCTGTGACTTGCTCGTGGGCGGACCCGCCCGCTTCGACCGAACCAAGGTCACCGCGTCCGCGCTGGCACTCGGACTCTTGAGCGCCGGCGTGGGCTGCGCGAAGTCGCACGAGAAGGCCGCCGCAGAGAGCGCCAAAAAGCGCGCCGCCCAGACCAGCAACGAGCTGGTGTACAAGGACTCGGTGAGCGCCACCGTCGAGACGGTGGACGTCGACAATCGCACGGTCACATTGCGTGAGCCCGAGGGAGACACCTTCACCGTGGCGGTTGGTGACAATGTGGCGCTCGAGCGCATCGAACCCGATGACAAGGTGAACGTCGCCTACCAGGAGTCGCTCGCCTTCGAGCTTCAGCCGCCCAACGCGGAGCCCAGGATGGGCGCCTCGGCCACCACCGAGAGGCTGCCCGAGGGGGTGGAGTATGGTCGCAGGGTGACCACCACGGTCGAGATCCTGGCGATCGCGCCGCAGGGCACCGCCGCGACGTTCCGTAACCCGGAGGGCGACGTGCGCACGGTGGAGGTCGACAACCCCGCAAACCGCGAGAAGGTCGCCAATCTGCGGCCGGGGGACAACGTCGAGGTGACGTACACGGAGAAGCTGGCTGTGCAGCTCGAGAAGTGATGGGGGGAGCGAGAACGGGAGAAAACGAGTACGAGTACGTTTACGAGTACGCGCACGCGCACGACTAGGAGTACGCGCACATCTACGAGCGTGAGGTCCTCGTGTTCGTAGTGCGTGCGCGTGCGCGGCCGCTTTACCGCCGCCCCGAAGAATCAGATGTCGAGATTCCTCACCGACAGCGCGTTCGTCTCGATGAACGCCCTGCGCGGCTCGACTTCGTCGCCCATGAGCACGCTGAAGAGCTGCTCGGCTTCCACCGCGTCATCGACCTTCACCTGCAGGAGCACGCGGGCGTCGGGGTCCATGGTGGTCTCCCAGAGAGTCTCGGCGTTCATCTCTCCAAGACCCTTGTAGCGCTGGATATCGAGGCCCTTGCGGGAGCGCGCGTCGACGTAGCGGAACACGTCGTCGGCGTCCCCCACGAGTTCGGCCTTGGAGAGGTCTTCGCTCTCGCTGTGGAGCGCGTAGAACGGCGGCTTGCCCAAGGCTTGCACGCCTTGCTCGATGTCACGCAGCTTCTCGAAGTCGCCGCTCGAGAGAAACTCGAAGTCGATGGTGGTAGTGCGCACGTTGGCGGCCACCCGACTCTGCACGATGAGCTTGTGACGCCCGTGCT
>JBIQKA010000203.1:0-6587 GCA_044507075.1 Myxococcales bacterium | reverse complement strand
AAAAGCGGAAGCTCTTGGAGCCGACGCTACCCACCTCTCCCCAGGTGAGCCGCATCATGGGGCTCCGAGCTTCCGCAAAGAACTCTGACATTCCCCCATGCGCTGCGCCAGCCAACGAACCTACCTTCTTTCACGGTGCACGCCGTTCGCCACAATTGGGCCAGTGCGCGCACCCTCAGATACCTGGAAGAGGCAGGTGCTTTTCGCGCGTCTCGCGCCGGTTCTCTGATACTGAACAGCAGTCAATAGACATGGGTACGACGATGGTCCCCTTTGCTCCGAGTTATGCGTTCGATCTTTCGCGCCTGGTCCTGGGCGCCTCGCTGCAAAGGAGGCGACCGCCGCTGTGTCCCGAGCTCGAGCTGTGGCTCTTGAGCGATGAGGTCGATCTCAACGCGCGCGTGAATGAGCTGTTCGCCATTGAGCGGGCCCCGTACTGGGCGTTCTGCTGGGGCGGTGGGCAAGCGCTCGCGCGCTACCTGCTCGATCGCCCCGAGCTGGTGCGGGGGCGGGTGGTGGTCGACTTCGGGGCGGGCTCTGGCGTCGCCGCCCTGGCAGCGCGTCTCGCGGGGGCGGCGCGCGCGGTCGCGGTCGACCTCGACCCGAGTGCCCTGCGCGCCGCGCAAGCGAACGCCGAGCTCAACGGGCTCTCGCTCGAGGTCGCCGAGCGCTTGCCTGCCGAATTCGACTTGTTGCTCGCGAGCGATGTGCTCTACGAGGTCGGAAACCGAGACTTCTTGTGCGCCCTGAGCGCCGCGGGGCGGCACGTGATCGTGGGCGATCCGCTGCGCCCGGGAAACCCTCGGCTCGACCTCACGCCGCGCGCGCACTTCGACGTGCGCACGCTACCCGACGTGGATCATCCGGTGGCGAGCGCGGTGGTCTACGAGCTCTTGCCCCACAGCTTGGGACCGGGCGGCATCAAGCAAACAGACGGTTGAGCACCTGCTCCACGTTCTGGGCGAGCGGACGCTCGGTGTCGACGACGCAGTGGACCGCGTCGGGCAGATCGAGGGGCTCGATGCTGCGCTGAAAGCTCTTTTGGAGCTCGCCACGCCCATCGCTGATGCTGGGCGCCTTCGCGCGCGCTCGCAGGCGCTCCTGGGCGGTCGCGTCCGAGCAGCGGCACTCCACGAACAAACCGCGCACCCCATGGCGTTGCGCCAGCGCGAGCGTCGCCTCCCGGTGGGCGCGCGAGCGATGACTCGCATCGAGGATCACGCCGCGCCCGCTGGCCAGCACGTGGTCGGCTCGCGCGAGGAGCTCGGCGTAGACCCGGTCGCTCGTGGCCTGGTCGTAGGCGCCCTGGAAGGGCGCGCTGTGGATCGGCTGCGTGAGCGGGACGCCGAGCAACTCCTTGCGCACCCGATCGGCGATCAACACCGGCACGTTGCGTGCGTCTCCCAGCGCCTCGGCCACCGTGCTCTTGCCCGAGGCCATCCCGCCCGTCATCGCGATCAGAAAGGGCGGCTCCAGCGGGGGGCTCTCGGCGGCGAGCGCGAGCAGATAGTAGCGGCGCGCCTCCGCGGCGGCGCGGGTCCGGGTGGCCTCGTTCACCTCCGGATCTGCGGCCAAGATGGACGTCACCTTCGCGCGCACGGTCGCGCGATAGGCCACGTAGAAATCGAGCAGGCGGTAGAGCGCGTAGTCGCCGCTTTCGAGGGCGTAGCGGAGCACCAGCCGCTCGGCGAGGTCGCGGCGGCCGTGGTGCGCGAGGTCCATCACCAGGAAGGCCAGGTCCGCGCACACGTCGGCGAAGCGAAAGCGCTCGTTGAACTCGATGCAGTCGATGGCCAAGAACTCCCCCGAGTCGGGCCTCCGATAGAGGTGTTCGAGCCGCAGGTCGCCGTGGCCGTCGCGCACGCGCCCCTCGTCGCGGCGCCGCGCGAACCAGTCGCCGTGTTGCGCCAAGAAGTCGCGCTGCGCAGCGAACAGGCGAGCCTGCTCCTCGGGGCGCAGGTAGCGGTCGAGGTTCGGGGCGATCTGCTCGAAGTTCTCCTCGACGTTCTGCGCGATACGGGCCTTGCTGCCGAAGGCCGAGGTGTGTGCGTCGCAACGGGCTGCGCCGTGGAAGCTCACCAGCATGCGCGCGATCGCGTCGATGTCCGCGCGCCCGAACTCTCCGCGGGCGAGCAAGACGTCCGCGCGCTGCGCGTCGGGGAGTCTGCGCATGTGCACGAGCCACTCGTGCTCTTGCGCCGAGTCCGGAGGCGGGGCCGCGTGCAGCCAGCCGCGGTCGCTCTCCCACACGCAGAGCACATCGAGGTAGACGTCTGGCGCGAGCCTGCGGTTGAGCTCGAGCTCTGCCTCGCACGCCCGCTTGCGCGCGTCCCGTTCGCGAAAGTCCACGAACCCGAGGTTCACCGGACGCTTGAGCTTGTAGACGTCGTGCGGGCCCAAGTACACGCGCGAGAGGTGCGTCTCGATGAGCTCGAACCCGCGTGCCAACAGGCTCCGTTCGAAGCGTGCAATGAGCGTCTCCATGGATCTTACTACGTGGGCCACGTCTCAGGTTTTGCAAGGGACAAAAGCGCAACAGTGGGCGCGCTCTGCCACAGCTACGCCCGCGCTCCCGGCGAGCCAGCGGGATTTTTCCCCGCTATCTTGAGTTCATGGAGACCTGGTCCGTATGGTGGCCGCGGGTCGGCAGCGCGTTGAACGTGCTGCTCGCCTTGTCGGCTTCCGTGCACCTGGTGCTCCATAAGCGCGACGCCCGCGCGGCGGCGGGTTGGTTTGGGTTGGTCTGGCTCGCTCCTTTGGTGGGACCCGTGCTCTATTTCTTGCTCGGCATCAACCGCGTTCGTCGGCGTGCGGTGGCGCGCCGGCGTGGGGCCTCCCGCCAGCAGCTCACGGTGAGCGCCCCCCCCCCATCCTCGCTGCTGCGCGGCCTGGTCTCGCGCCACCTGACCGAGCTCTCGGGGGCCATCCACCGCGTCACCGATCGTCCGCTGCTCGGAGGAAACCAGATCGACCCGCTGTGGGATGGCGACGGCGCCTATCCGGCGATGCTCGAGGCCATCGAGGCGGCGGAGCGTTCGGTCAGCCTGTGTACGTACATCTTCGAGGTGCGCGGCATCGGGGCCTCGTTCGTGGACGCCCTCGCACGCGCGCAGGACCGCGGCGTGGCCGTGCGGGTCCTGATCGACGACGTGGGCGCGCGCTATGCCATGCCGCGACCCGACCGCGTGCTGCGCCAGAAGGGCCTGCGCGCGGCGCTCTTCATGCCGGCCTTGCCGCTGTGGCGCGCCGCCTATCTCAACTTGCGCAACCACCGCAAGGTGCTGGTGGTGGACGGTAAGGTCGGGTTCACCGGCGGCATCAACATCCGCGAGCGCCACATGCTCAGCCGCGCTCCTCGCCATCCAGTGCGCGATCTGCACTTTCGCCTGCAGGGCCCGGTGGTCGCTCAGCTGCAGGAGGTGTTCGTGGAGGATTGGGAGTACACCACGGCCGAATCGCTCGAGGGGGACGCCTGGTTCCCTGAGCTCAGCTACCGTGGCGCGGCGCTCGCGCGCAGCATCGCCGACGGGCCTGACGACGACATCGACAAGTTCACGTGGACACTGCACGCGGCGCTCGCGTGCGCCAGTCGCTCGGTGACCATCGTCACTCCCTATTTTCTCCCTGACGCCGCCCTCACCACGGCCCTGCGCACCGCGGCGCTGCGCGGCGTGGCCGTCCACGTGATCTTGCCGGAGCGCAGCAACCTGACGTTGATTCAGTGGGCCATGACCAGGCAGCTCGAGGAGGTGCTCGGCCACGGCGTGCGTGTATGGCTGACGCCGCCACCCTTTGAACACACCAAGTTGATGGTGGTCGATGAGGAGTGGGTGTTGTTCGGCTCCGCCAACTGGGATGCGCGCAGCCTGCGCTTGAACTTCGAGCTGGATGTCGAGTGCTACGACCACGCGCTCGCGCGCGCGCTGCTCGTCGAGGTGCAGCGGCGTCGGGTGCACGCCCGCGAGCTCTCGCCGGAGGAGCTGATGGCGCGTCCCTACCGTCTGCGCGTCCGCGACGGCTTCGTACGGCTGCTCATGCCTTACCTGTGACGACGAGGAGGGTGGGCGAAATCGTGTGAGTCCGAGCGTAAGCTGAGCAGTCCCCGGCATGATTGCCATTCGTCGTTGTCTTTCTCGTCGACGCACCTTGTAAGGTGTGATGCGCGGAGCAAGCTTTCCGGATGGTCCAGCGTACGATAATCGATCGCTCCCCGACCCGCGGTGCGAAGACTCCTCGCGTCTCCATCATGTTGGTCCAGGATAACGCGCGGCTGCGCGAATCGCTGGCGGATGCCCTGGAAGCAGAAGGCTATGAGGTCGACAGATGCGCCGACACGCAGGAGGCGCGCGTGTTGCTGGAGTTCGGGCACCGGCCCGAGCTGATCATCGTGGACGAAGCGGGCTCGCATGACGCGGGCTGGCTCGCGCGCCTGCGCGGCGACGCGCGCCTGCCGCTGGTGACGCTCACCTCGGGCGGGCCGGCGCCGGGCGAGCAGGACAGCGAGCTCGAGGTCTCGTTGGCCAAGCCCGTGAGTCCAGATCGCTTGCTCGCCACCATAAGCCGGCTGCTCGCCGCGGCGGAGGAGGATTTCGTCTCGGCGCGCGCGTTCGAGTCGCAACGACTCCGCTCCCTCGGGACTCTCTCGGCGGGGCTCGCGAACGAGCTCAACAATCCGATCGCCTTCGTGATCGGGAGCCTGGAAATGGCCCGCCAGAAATGTCACGAACTCGGACAGCGCGTGGAGCACCAGGAGCTTTCCGTATTGCAGGACATCGAGCGCTTGATTCAGCATGGGCTGCGGGGCGCGAATCGAGTCGCCGAGGTCGTGCGCAACTCCTCTTTCGGCCTGGCTGGAGCTGCCATGGGCGACGGGACTTCCGGTCCCCACAGGGACGAAGGCGGAAAAACAGGAGCCATCGACATGAAGTCCGAACGCATTTCGACGGTGGAGGGGGCCGGCTTCGGTCCGGCGAGTTTCGGCAGAGACACTCGTGTTCGGCCCGCTGCCGAATCGGAGGCCACCCCTGATCGTGACCAGGGCACGCGGCGCGCGCGCATCCTGGTGATCGACGACGAGCAGCTGATGTGCGAGCTGCTCGGGGCCATGCTCTCTGACGATCACGAGGTGGTCGCGCTCTCGAACGCCCAAGAGGCGCTCGCCCGGATCACCTCCGGGGATTCGTTCGATCTCATCCTGTGTGACCTCATGATGCCCGGCCTCACCGGCATGGACCTTTACGCTGAGCTCGCCCGCGTACGGCCCGAGCAGGCGTCGCGCATGGTGTTCATGACCGGCGGCACCTTCACGGACCGCGCGCAGGAGTTTCTGGCCGAGCACGGCCGGGTGCAGCTGCAGAAGCCCTTCCGCCACGACGAACTCCTGAGCCTGGTCGACGGCCGGCTGGAGGAGCTGAAGCGCAGCGCCCAGAGCAGCCTGCACTGAGCAGATCCTCATGGGGGGTGCTCAGAGCGCCCCGTTTAGCAACAAATTCCCTCCTGAGGTTGCTCCCGTTCGCCTCTGAGATATGCCTGCGTCCGCACCCCGCTGGCTTTTCGGGGCGTAGCGCGTGGGTGTCGTCGGGTCGTGACCCTCCCGAGACCTGCGCTTGGGAGAGGCACGCATGCTCAGGTTCCACAGAATCGCGCCTTGCGCGATGTTCGTTTTTACGCTCTTCGCCGGAGTAGGCGAGCTGTCCGCTCAGCCCACCGGGCCGGTCGAAGTCAAGCAGCACACGGAGACGGTCACCGTCGGCGCGGCGCCGACCGATAACCAGGTGCTCGTCCAGATCACGGGCGGTGCCGCGCTCAGCTCGGGCAACACGCGGTCGTATACCGTCACGCTCGGCGGGCAGTTCGGCCTGTTCCGCAAGAACCACCAGCTCTCGGTGAACGCCCTCGGGATGATCACGGCCGCCAAGCCCCCGCGAGGCGAGAAGAACCCTGATGGCAGCGATGATTACGTCAAGACCGCCGCCAACATCATCGGCAAGGCGCGCTACGACCTCTTCCTCTCCAACATGGATGCGCTGTTCCTCGCGCTCGTTCCGCGTCGGGACGTGTTCGCCGGCCTCGATTTGCGCATGCAGATGCAGGCAGGTTATTCGCGCTTCCTCTATGCGCCGAGCCCCGCCCATCGGTTCTGGGCTGAGGCCGGTTACGATCTCACGTACGACAACTTCGCGACGCTCACCGCGACCGCGGATACCACGCTCACCGTGAGCGAGCAGCAGCGCATGGCGGCCGGTCTGCCGGCCAGCGGCGACATCATCCAGCGCACCACGACCAGCTCCAACCCCGGTCACGAGTTCATCCATTCTGCGCGCGCGTTCCTCGGCTACACCAACGCCCTCAGCAAGCTCGCGCTGCTCAACCTGGGGGTCGAGGCGCTGTTTGACGTGAAGGACGGAAAGAACGTCCGCATCAACACCGTGGCCGACCTGACGACCACGCTGAGCGACCGCTTCAAGCTCGGCTTCGTGTCGCGCATGTTCTTCGACAACGTCCCCGTGCCCGCGGCCCCCGCGCTGAAGAAGGCGGACTTCGTGTCCACGCTGCAGGTGATCTACAGCTTCGACTCGCTGGCCGGC
>JBIQKA010000039.1:0-42377 GCA_044507075.1 Myxococcales bacterium | reverse complement strand
CGGCATCGACAACATGTTCCCGCACCACGAGAACGAGATCGCCCAGAGCGAGCCCCTGTGCGGCCGGCCCTGGGTGCGTTACTGGCTGCACCCCGAGCACCTCGACCTCAAGGACGTGAAGATGTCCAAGAGCCTCGGCAACGTGATCGGCATCTCGGAGCTGCTCGAGAAGCACGGCCACGACGAGGTGCGCTGGTTTTATTCGACGCAGCATTACCGCGCGAAGCTGCCATTCAGCTGGGAGCTGGTGGGACAGGCCGCGCAGGGCTACGCGCGCATCAAGAAGCTCGTGACCGTGCTCGCGGGCAAGCTGCGCGGCAAGGCCTCCGAGGTCGCGCTCCCGCCTGGTCTCTATGCCTCGCAGCGCAGCGAAGCGGAGCGCGTGCCGCGCCAGCGCCATCGCCTCGTGCACGGGCACTACGAGAGCGAGACCCGGGCCTTCCTCACGCGCTTCATCGACGCGATGGACGACGACCTCAACACGCCCAACGCCGTGGCCGCGATGTTCGACTACGTGAGCGCGCTCTACGCCAAGGGCATTGAACAGGACGAGGACCTGTCTTCGTTGCTCGCGGTGTACCGCACGCTCGTCCTGCACTTGGCCGTGTTCGGCGTGGAGATCGCGGAGGCTGAGCTGTTCCCGGAGCTGATGGCCGAGTACGCGGTGCCGGCGGAGGCGGGAGCCCAGGCGGGCCGCGGCGGCGATGGTGCCATCGATCGTCTGCTCGCGATGCGGGCCGAGGCGCGTAAGAACAAGGATTTTGCCAAGTCTGACGCGATCCGCAATCTGCTCACGGAGGCCGGCGTGCTGCTCGAGGACACGCCGCAGGGCGCGCGCTGGAGCATCAAGTAAAGGTCGGCGAGCGACAGCCTAGGGGATGGGCTGCGCCTCGGTCGGTGAGTACGCGCTCACGGCGCAGGGCAAGTGGACGCGAAACACGGTCGGTCCCTGCGGACGGCTCTCGACCTCGATGGACCCATCTGCGCGCTCGGCGATCAGGCGCGCAACAGCCAATCCGCGTCTCTCCGGGTGCCGGGCTGGCTTGTCGGCGAAGATGAAATCGAACAACTGGGCTGACTCGTCCTTGGCGAAGCCCAAGCCGTTGTTCGTGATCTCGACGCGCGCGTGACTCGAATCCACTTTGTGCAGGGAGACCTCGACCAGGCGCTCGCTGGCAGGCAGCTTCGAGGACACGGCGTCCGCGGCATGGTTCAAGAGGTGTACGAACATCTGGCTGAGGCGCATCGGATCCGCGCGAACGATCGCCGTGCGGGTCAGCTCGGTCCGCAGGCGCGCACCGCTCTGGAGCGTGACCGCGGACCAGCGGATCGCGGACTCGATCACGCTCGAGAGCTCGACCGGGGAGGTGTATTCGTCCTCGGGAGCCGACAGGCGAGCCAAGCGCTCGAGCGCTTTCAGCGCGTCGGCGAGCGCCCCGTGCACCTCCGCGAGGGGCACTCCGAAGCTCGCAGGCGCATCCTCCAGGGACAGCGACTCGAGGATCCGGCGAGCCCTTGCGAGCGGCGGCTCCACGCGCTGAACGGTGCTCTTCGCCACCGCTCCCAGGGTCGCGAGGATGTCGGCGCGCGCGAGCTGCGCGGCGACCCGCCGCCGCTCACTGATGTCGCGCAGGACCATGACCGTCCCGAGCGAGAGCCCGTCGAGACCGTGCACGGGAGCGATCGTCAACCCTACCCCCACGGGTTTGTCGCCCTTCCCCAACCGCACTTGATCGTACTCGGCGAGCGACTGATGGTGGGCCAGGGAGCGAGAGATGATCTCGTCGTCCGCTGGATTGAGCGCGGGCAGCACCTCATCAAAGCGCCTCCCGACCACCTCGTCGGGGAGATAGCCAAAGATGCGTGTCGCGGCCTCGTTCCAGAAGGTGATGCGCCCCTCCAAATCGCGGCCGACGATGGCGTCCTCGGTGCTTGTGGCGATGACCTCCAGCCACTCGGAGCGGCGCGCTAGCCCGCTCGGTGCTGGCCTCTCGTCTTCTCGATCACTGGCTTTCGACATGAGCGGATGAAGGACGCAAGAGATGGGCCATTGGCCCGCCCCTCGAAGCAGCGGACGCTCACTCACTCAGGTGGGATTAAACGCTCCCCTCCGTCCCCCGCAGAGCCTCCTTTGCCTCGGAGCCAGCCTCTTGGAGTTCCTCGCGGACGCGCCGTGTGGTCTCCCGGCCCTCCTTCAGGATCTCGCGCGCTTGCGCGCGAGCCTTCTTGGCCGGTTCGGCGAGCATGCGCGCCTCCCGCTCGGTCGTGGGAAGGGCGAGCCCGAGCGCAAGACCGACGACCAAGGCCCCGCCGACGAGCGCCAAAGGATTGCTCTTCAGGCTCGTCGCGCCGGATTGCAGGCGATCCCTGGCCGCACGCGTGAGGTCGCCGACTCGATGACCGACCGCGTCGCGGGTCGTTGCAGCCTTGCCCCTCATGGCCTGCACTGCCTCCTCCTTGAGGTGCCCCGGCGAGACCTTCTCCCCGAGTGCCCGCAGGTCCTCCTTGATGGCCGTGCGCGTTTCCCCGATCTCGCGCTCCACTTGCTCGGTCCGCTTCTCGCTCGTCTTTCCGGTATTCAGGGAATTCATCGCAGCGCCTCCTTGATGGTGTGGGCGGTGGTCTCCATGCTGTGCACGGTCTTGCGCGGGACCATGTCGCGTTGGGACAGCTTCTTCATGCTGTGTCGAAGCATCCCGAAGCCGACTGCGAGCGCGCAGAGCGCGACGATTAGCGCGGAGAGCCATGGGTCGAGGCGCTTGGCCAACAACAGGATGAGGGACGCCACGAAGGCCAATGCCCCCGCATACGCCACTGCCCCGGCCGCGGAGAACTCGATCAGATCCTTGCGCGCGAGCTGCGTTCGTTGATCGAGTTCGGTGCGCAACAAATCGAGCTCTTGACTCAACAAGTGCTCGGTCTCATGAAAGAGGTCGCCCAGGATCTCGGTCCGCGATCGCGGGTCCTCCTCGGGCGTGGGCCTCGACGGCGAACCAGGTCGTTCGTTCTCATTCATGACGCACCTCCTCTGGACCAAGCGGTCCGCTGCCGAGGGGCGCTGCTGGCTCTACTTCCCTCGTCGCTGGCTCATCCTCCGCGCGCGGCTCCTCCGCGGCGGCTTGGGCGAAGGCCCTGAGCGCCCTTCCCGCCACCACGCCGAGCAGGAGCGCGCCCCCGGCGACGGCTGCGGGTCGACGCCGCGCAAGACCCACCAGGTCGTTCCGCAAGTCATCGAAGTTCACCTGCGACAGGTAGCTCGCCACGCGATCCGCACGCTCACTCGCGAACTCCAGCACCTCACGGACGACCGGATCGTCGGTCTGCACCTGCTCGGAAGCCGAGCGAAGCGCCGACCCCACCGTTTGCACGCGGCTCACCGTCTGAGAACGCTTGTCCCGCACGCTGGTTTCGACGCGCGCGCGAAGCCCCTGGATCCTGTCGATGGCTTCGTCCTCGATGCGCTGCGCTGAGCGTTCGATCTTCTCCCCCGCTACCTGGGCCTTCTCTGAGACAGGGCCGGGCGTAGTGATTGCCTGCTGTTCCTCCATATCAACATCCTCCGCTCTGGTCCTCGTGCAACACACGTGCCCTGTCAGGACGGCGCGGGCGGGTATGCCGATTGCCGGGAATCTCCCCCTGGAGCGCGTCAGTTCGTGAGCACCACCTTCATGCACTCGTCCTGCTTGTGAAGGAAGACGTCGTAGCCGAGGGGAGCGTCGTCGAGCCTCATGCGATGCGTGATCACGAAGCTCGGATCGATCTCGCCGCGCTGGATGCGCTCCAGCAAGCGGTGCGTGTAGCGCTGGACGTGACACTGCCCCGCCTTGACGGTCAAGGAGCGGTTGACGATGGCGCCCATCGGGAACTTGTCGATCAATCCACCGTACACACCGATCACGGAGACGGTCCCCCCGTTGCCGCACGCCAGGATGGCCTCGCGCAGGGCGAGCGGACGGTCCGTCTCGAGCATCAGCGCCTGCTTGACCCGGTCGTACGCGTAAGGGATCGGATGGCCGTGGGCCTCGAGCCCCACGCAATCGATGCAGGCGTCTGGCCCGCGGCCCGCCGTGATCTCCTTCAGCGCCTCGAGCACGCTCACTCGTTCGTAGTTGAGCGTCTCGGCGCCACCCTGCTCGCGCGCCATCTGCAGCCGATACGGGACGCGATCGATGGCGATGACCCGGCTCGCGCCGAGCAAGTAGGCGCACTTGATGGCGAGCTGCCCCACCGGGCCCGCCCCCCAGATCGCGACCACGTCGCCGGGCTCGATGTCGCACAACTCAGCGCCCATGTACGCGGTGGGGAGGATGTCCGACAGGAAGAGCACCTGCTCGTCCGATATCCCCTCGGGCACCTTGATGGGTCCCACGTCGGCGAACGGCACGCGCGCGTACTCGGCCTGTCCCCCCGCGAAGCCTCCGAGCACGTGCGTGTATCCGAACAGCCCCGCAGGCGAGTACCCCCACAGCTTTTCGGCCATCCAGGCGTTGGGGTTCGAGTTCTCGCACAGAGAATAGGTTCTCGCCGAGCACGAAAGGCACTGCCCGCAGGCAATCGTGAAGGGCACCACCACGCGATCGCCGAGGGCCAGGTTGCGCACCTCGCTGCCGAGCTCGACGACCTCGCCCATGAACTCGTGTCCCAGGATATCGCCTCTCTCCATGCCCGGAACGAAACCGTTGAACAAATGCAGATCCGAGCCACAAATCGCGGTGGAGGTGACGCGGACGATCGCATCTCGTGCGTTGAGGATCTGGGGCTCTGGTACGTTCTTCACACGGACGTCCTTCTTGCCCATCCAGCAGTTCGCTTTCATCGCGCGCCTCCTTCCTCGGCCGGAGTCAGCGTCCCGCTCTGCGAAGAGAGCGCCGGCTTTGTGTCTGGCGTGGGCGCGCGCGCCGGATGGGGCAGGCGGTGCACGCTGGCGTCGGAGCGCAGGATCTCCCCCGTTTCCAAAAGCTGTTTGAACGCACGCAGGTCGCTCTCCAGCTCGTGCTTGGGGAGAAACTTCAATAGCTTGGCGATGGCGCGCCCCGCCGCGCCGCCGGGAGCGCGATAGCGCAAGACCACATGGACCTCCGTACCGCGTCCGCCGGGGGCCTCCTGAAAGCGTATGTCCCCCACGTGCTCCAGATCTGCCCCCGGCAGCGAGCGCCAGGCGATCCGCCCGGAAGGCTCGTCGATCAGCGTCTCCGCGTCCCACGCGACGTTTGCTCCCGCCGGACCGCGCAGCCGAAAGCGTGATCGATCAGCGGAGAGCACCTCGACCGACTCGAGGTGGCGCATGAAGCGCGGGAGATTTTCGAGCTCGCGCCAGAACCCATAGACTTGGCTCACCGGCTTGTGGACGGTGATCGCCTTGCGAACGAAGAGCCCCGAATCGTGCACCCTCGCGGAGACCGCGTGCTCGGGTCGGCGCTTTTCGGCGCCTGCGCTCGCATGACTCGCTCGGTAGCTCGACAACGCGTCGAGCGCCGTCACCGCCAGCACGGAACCGGCGGCCAACGTGAGGCGCGTTCGCTTGACGTTCGACGTGCAGAAGGCCGCGCCCAGCAGCGCCAGGTCCATGACGTCCCCACCCACCCGCGCGCGCAGCCATCCGGTGGGATTTCCGCCCCCCAAGATCGCGAGGCCGCTCGCGAGCTCCCGCGCACCCGCGGCGCGGAGAACGGCGGTGTTCGGCTCTGCCTCCCGAACCCCGATGGCACGCGCCACGGTCTTCGGGGCGAAGAGCTCCGCGAGACCGAGCCCCACGCTAAACAGGCCGAGTCCAGTCGCCAGCGCATCCTTTCCGCTCGCACGCGGTGAGCGCGCTCTTCGCGGAGTGCGTTGCGGGGGCGTCTCGTACGACGTCGTCTCGATGGTCATGATCGCAGCTCCCTGATAGAGGTGATAGAGACGTTTGGAGCGGAGAACGAGGGTCCCCGAGGCCGCGCCCCACCTTTCGTCAAGCGCGGCAATAAGCGCGCCCAGGAGGTCCGCCTCGGCGCATCGCGAAGTCGCGGGAGCGCGTGCCCCGCGTCCACGCTGCGGCCATCGCTCTTTGCGGCAGCGCGTGTCAGGACGGAAATGGTGGTGGGGCGGCCTTGCCGATGCGCGCAGACTGAAGGCGCGCTCCGAGCACGTCGATCAGCATCCGGGAGCTCAGGGGTTCTCTCGCCGGGGGGCGACGCGAAGCACGCGATCGCGAGGCGCTGCTCCCTGCTCCTCCACGGAGGCAATGCTCGCGAGCAGCGAGGGCCGCTCCCATTCACGACGCGCGAGGACCTGAAGGCGCGCCACCTCGAGCGCGCTCGAGATACGCCCCGCGTACATCTCGAGCTTCCCTTTGGCCTCCTCCTCGCCGACCTGGTGGTCGCAGCGCTCCCGATAGACAGAGAGCACACCGAGGTCCTGTCCCCCGAACGCAAGGACGCTGTTCAGATGGGTACAGGGCTGATCCGTGGCCTGCCCTCTGGAGAACCTACGGGCTGCTTGGGGCCCGTAATCGACGCCGTCCACGAACTGGACCTCGGCGTAGCGAGCCTCCGTGAGCCCGATCGCCTCGCGCAGGATGGCGCCCACGACGTTGCGCAATCCCTGCGCATCGTCTTTCTCGGCGAGCGCCGCCGAGACCGCGGCCTGCGCGCGATCCACCGCCTCGATCTGAGCGCGCAGGCTTCGCTCGCTCGCGCGGGCGAGCCGGAGCTCGTGCTCGGCGCATCGCCTGAGCGTGATGTCCACGAACACGCTCCGAAACGTTGGCTCGCTCGGCGCCCCCTCCAGGCCGGGCTTGACCACGCTGAGCATTTCGACGTCGTATTGGCGCTCCTCCGCGTGAAAGCTGAGCTCCGCGGTCTCCGGCTGCTGACTCACCGCACACTTGGCGAAGTGCTTCCAGAGCACGGAGGGCTGCTTGAGCCGCAGAAACCGTGTGAGCGGATGCCCAAGGACCCTGCCCCGCTCCTGACCGAGCAAGCGCGCGGCGTTCAGATTGAGATCGCGGATGACACCGCTCTCGTCGAGCGAGAAGTAGGGCACCGGCGCGGCGTCGTAGAGGTCCGCGTAACGGTCGAGCGACTCCTGCAGCTCGGAGCACACCTCGCGCAGCCCTCGATTCTCCAGCTCGAGGTCCACTTGCTGCACCTGCAGATCGTGCAGGAGCCGCGTCGCGTCGTCCGCGCGCGCGCCCTCGGAGCTGCATGCCGCGAGCCTCGACACGAGCATCGAAATCAACTCTTCACGCGACATCTTCTCGTAGTTCACGCTACGGCCCCCTACTCGAGATGGGCTCTGCCTCCGTGCTCGTCAAGCGATCGCTGCTCATCTCGCGATCTCGCTACGCAGATGGCTCGGACGCCCTCGACTGCGGAGCACAGCGCGCCCCCCCTCGCCACGGGCCGTCGTGAGCACGGAAGATCGCGTTGGTCCTCCGCCCCGAAAGCGTCCAAAGTGGAGCTTCCTGGATCGCACACCACAGCCTGCTGTTCGCACCGGCGCACCTTCGCTGAAGTTCGAACCGCCCTCAACTTGGGAGATCGCCGCAGCCATGGCCAGCAAACGCCGCATCGAGCTCTGCTGGGTCGCTATCGCCTTCGTCGCCAGCAGAGTCCTCCTGCGAACCCTCACGGATTTGCGCTTCGACCTGCGTCCGATCGACACCTCGTGGCACATCATCGACCCGGCCCTGTTGCGTGACGACCTCTTGCGCAGCGTGTTCCACACGCCTGCCCAGCCGCCGCTCTACAACCTCCTGCTCGGCGGCGTGCTCAAGCTCTCCGAAGACCAGGATGTCTTGCGCTCGCTCTTCACGCTCCTGTTCAGCGGCATGTCGCTCCTATCCACCGTGTTCTTGTTCGATCTGCTGCGGCGACTCCGCTTCTCCGTCGGCCTGTGCTCGCTCGCTGCGGCCGCCTTCGCGATGAGTCCGGCCGTGATCCTCTACGAGAGCTTGCCCTACTACACGATGATCGTGATCCTCCTGCTCGTGCTGATGGCCTGGCTCTTTCAGCGCTGCGTGGAGCATTTCACCATCGCCCGGGCCAGCGCCCTCTGGTGGTCCGCCGCGGCGCTCATCTATGTGCGCTCGCTCTTTCAGCTCCCGTGGCTCTTGGTGCTGGTCGCCGCCGCCGCTTGGTCGGTGCGGGGCTACACGCGTGCCTGGTGCAAGGCCGCGATCTTACCGCTCTCGTGCGTGCTCTTGCTGTACGGGAAGAACCTCTGGATCAGCGGTCACTTCCAGACCTCCTCCTGGCTCGGCATGAGCGCCGTGAAGCTCACCGTTCATCCCTTGCCCCACGCTGTTCGCCACGAACTCATCGAAGCCGGTCGGCTCTCTCCCCTCGCAGCGCGGGATACCACCTACGACCCCCCCGACGAGCATCCTGCCCTCTTCGCCGCCACGAGGAAGACGGGCGTTTTCGTGCTCGACCAACCCTACAAGTCGACCGGGCACGTGAACCTCCATCACCTCGCCTATGTCGCGCTCTCCCAGCAAGCGCTCGCCGACGCCAAGCGCGCGGCCTGGCTCTTTCCTGGCTCCTATCTGCGCTCGATGGGCAAGGCCTGGGTGATGTCCTTTCGCCCCGCGAGCGATTACCCCTATCTGCGCGAAAATCGCGCTGCGATCGAGCCTTGGAGCCGCTTTCACGCGCGCTTCTTCTCCGGCCAGGCGCGCTATCCCGAGTCGCCCTGGTTCTCGCTCGACGTCCGCGAAGTCGGATACCTGGCGGTCGCGACCTATCTGGCCGGCGTCCTGTTCGGGCTGTTCGTCGCGTACGCGAGCGTCGCGACGGGGCGCGTGCGAGCGCGCGACGCGGTGTATCTCTTCATGTGGCTCTCCGTGATGTACGTTGGCTTTGTCGGCAACGCCTTCGAGATCGGGGAAAACCAGCGTTTCCGGCTCTACTCGGTGCCGTTCCTCTGGTGTTTGAACCTCGAGCTCCTACGGCGGGTCACGCAAGCGGTTCGCGCGCGGACATGGGCGCGCACGACCTCGCGCGCAAATCGGCTCTCGTCGCCGTGAAAACTTCTCGCGTGCTCACGTGGCACGCAGCTTGCGCCTTCCGCGCCAGGAGGGTCCATGCGCGAACAGGCGACCAGCGGTCACCCAAAGCACAGCGAACACGCAAGGACGCGGCCATGATCGAGGCCGTGATGCTCTGGAATGAGCCGAACAACCTCTCACACTGGGACTTCGAGCTCGACCCGGGGTGGGACTGTTACGCGAGCATGGCGCGGCGCGCGGGCGCGGCCGTGCGCGCGGAGCGGCCCGCGCTGACGCGGCTCTTGGGCGGCATCTCGCCGATCGATCCGGAGTTCATCCGCCTCATGCACGAGAAGGGCGTGCTCGACGAGATGGACGCCGTCGCACTCCACGGCTTTCCGCTCGACTGGAACCACTGGCAACTGGACGAATGGCCCGCGCGGGTGGCGGAGATCGTCGCTTTGGTCGAGCACCCGGTGTGGATCACGGAGGTGGGCGTCTCGACCTTCGGCGCCGAGGAGGTGCAGGAGTTCGGTCTGCGCCGCTCGGCGGAGCTCTTGCTGGGGCGCGTGCCGCGGGTCCACTGGTACAGCCTGTTCGATCTGCCCAGCGCCTGGCCCGCGACCACACGGCATCGCGAAGCCGAGGGCTCCTCGTACTACCGTCATTTCCACATGGGCCTGTTGCGCGAGAACGGTCAGCCCAAGCGCGCCTTTCGCATCTTCGGCGACTATGCGCCCGCGCTGGGCCTCTGCCAGTGGTTTCACTTCGAGGACCCACGCCTCGAGCGCGCCGTGGCGGTGATGCGCGAGCTCGGCGTCAAGCATGTCCGCACGGGCTTGAGCTGGGCGGACAGCTATCGACCCCACGCCGAGCGCTGGTTCGATCGGCAGATGCGGGCCCTCGAGGGCTTCGATGTCACCCTCACCTACTGCTTCACGCCGGAGCACCGTGGAAGGCGCCCCCACCACACGAGCCCACCGCACGAGATCGAGGAGTTCGCGGAGTTTTGCGCGCGTATGACACGCCGCTACGCGTGATGCGAAAGCTTGGTGGCTTCGCCAATCATCGCCCCCACGCGCGGGGGTAAGCGCACACGCGCGAGCCTGCCTCGGGCCGCCTCGCCCATGCGCGCGAGCGTGTAGGCGACCTTCTTGGCCGTCTGCTCCGCGCCAAAGTAGGCCAAGTATCCCTCACTGTTGAGCGTGAAGAACGACAGCGCGTCCGCGTCGTTGAGGCAGCAGAGCTCGAGGTCGTCGGAAGGCTCCTCGTGCCGTCGCACGAGATCGTACGCGCGCAGGCTCACCTCCTTCGGAAGGCGCAGCTTGCGCAGCTCTGCGAGTAGAACCTGCGCTCCCTGCTCGGCGTGCTCGCGCTTGAACGCCTTGTAGTCCGGGGCCTGGTGCTCGATGCGCTGCTCCGCCTCCGAGCGCAGGCGCTCCACGTCGTGAAACAGCGCAGCGACCTGCAGCGCCGCGCTCGCCTCGGGGGAGATCCGCAGCACCCACTGCCAGACATCGATCGCATGGTCGAAGTCGGCCCGCACCAGGGGCTTCTCGACCGGAAACAACGCCACGAAGCGCGCGAGCAAGCGCTGAAAGTGGGGCTCCCTCGAGCCACCGTTCACGCGCGGGAAGAGCCGCTGGTAGCGGAGCATGACCTGCTCGACGACAAGGCTCGACTCCCGGCGTGCCGCGCGCGGGTTCAGCCGCAGCAGCAAGCTGGTGCCTGCCGCCCGAGCGAGATCCTCGGCTGCGTGCACGGACCTGTCGAAAAGGAGCAGATCCGCGCCGCTCGCCCAGGCGTCGAGATCGAGCCAGGCGCTGGGCAGGGTGCGGTCCGCCCCATCCGCGAAGAAGGCGCAAAGCGCGGAGGGCTCACGCCCGAGCGCGCCTTTCAGGTCCGCCTTGTCCAATCGCGCCGTGACGAACGGCAGCACCATAGCCGGTTCTCCTTGATCGCGATCCATGAACACTCCTAAGCCTCCATCTGGAGTGTCGCAGCGCCGCCCCTGAAACCCCGCCTCTGCCTTCCGACCAGGGAGGCGTGCATCACGGCGTCCCGTGCGGCGCGAGATGCAGCGAGTCGACCTCGGCCACCACATGCCGCACGAAGGCAGGCAGCTCGGTGCGCGCCCGACAGCGCGCAGGATGGTCCGGCATGGGCTCCGGCGCGAGCACGCGCTCCGCGAGTACGTGGCCGCTGACATCATCGCGGAAGCGAGCGCGCAGGTCGTGACAGGGGAGCTCACGCATCTCGAGCCCCGCGCGTTCGACGGGCGCTCCGTAGCCCTCCTTGGGCCCCATGACCCAGACCACGCGGCGAAGTGCGTCACCCAGCGCGAGCGCGCGCGCTCCCTCGGCGTTCAACACGGTGTTGTGCTCGGACTGCACCACGATCTCCCGCGCGTCTCCGAGTCGATCGAGCACCTCGCGCAGGGTCGCAAAGTGCGCGGCCCGCTCGGGCACCATCGCTTGGTCCGAGTCGCTCTCGAAGACGGGCGCGCTGTGCGCGAGCACGCCGGCGCCATGGAAGGTGGACGACCAGATCCCGACGTGCGTGTGCTCGAACGTGGTCTTGTCCTCCCCGCCGTGGCCGAAGTCGCCCACCACAATGGGCTTGCCGAAGCCGCGCGTCTCATCGACCTTGCGGGTCAGCTCGGCGGCGAGGGCGTGCGGATCGTGGGTCTCCTCCCCGTACAGGTGCCACTGCACGAAGTCGTTCTCCGGGCTCGCGTACCAGGCGCGTTCGTCGCCGTCGATGTTCGAGTGCAGGCCCACCGAGCCCACGGTGATCAAGTGTTGGTAGGGATCGCGCGCGCGCACATGGCGAGCGAGATCCTCGGCCCAGGGCAGCCAGGTCGCCTCGCCGATCTCTCCGTCCCACTCGGGCTCGTTGAGCAGGTCCACGGCGAAGAGCGAGCGATAGGCGCCGTAGCGATCGATCACATAGTCCAGGCGGCGCTTTTGCAGCTCCCGCGCGGCGGGCGAGGTGAAAAACTCGCTCGGCGTGGCCACGATGCCGCCGCGCGCGCTGTTGTAGGGGTTGTCGTCCCAGCCCTTCCACACGTCGCCCGGGGTGAACCCGACGGCGAACACCGTGAGGATCACGTAGACCCCGTGCCGCTCGGCGGCGGTGAAGATGCGGTCGAAGTCGCGCGCCACATCGTCGTCGTACTGTCCGAGCTTCGGCTCCAGGCAGCCAGGTTGGTCTCGCTGTGGGCGCTGCTCCCCCTCGCAGTCGTTGAACACGAACAGTCTGAGGCCGTTCTCGCCATGGCTCGCCATGTACGCGACATACTCTTCGATGCTCTTGTTCTGATAGTTCCAGGAGGGGTCGTAGACATTGAAGCGATTTTCTCCGAGCAGGAAGATGCGCGCACCGTCCTCCTGCGAGAACTGCTCGGGTCGGGCGGGTTCGATGCGCGCGAAGCTCGGAGGCACCGGGTCGGTCCCGGGCACCACCTCGAACGCTCCCTTCGAGACCGTGACCAGCCCTGCGTCCTCGACGCGCTGCAGCCGGAAATGATGCGTCCCCACTTCCTCGGGCGAGAACCGAACGAGCACGCGCTCCCTGTCTCGGAAGCCGTGCACCGAGATGTTACGCCCGGAGGGTGCGACGATTTGCACACGCCATGTCTGCGCGTCCGCCTCAGGCAGCGGCATCTCCCAGCGCTCAGTCCGCGTGACCGTGCTCGGAGCGAAGATCGCATGGGACTGGCCGCCGACAGGCGTGCTGGGACGGGCATCGCACCCGGGCGCGCTGTGGAGAAGCGCCGCAAAAAGCGCCGCGACCAACCCATACTTGCTGCTCGCTCTCCTCCTCGGCGTCCACGACATGCGGCGTTGCGCGCGCAAGAAACGTTCCGCCGTCTCGCCGCCGGGAACGAAGAGGCACGAGGCTTGCTCGTCTCCGAGCAGGTCGCGCGCCGCGTGTGCGCAGAGGGAGTGAGCAGATGCAAAGGATGAACGCCGCCCGCTTCATGGCGCCGGGTACGCTCGCGATGGAGCGGGTTCCGCTCCCGGAGCCGGGGCCCTCGCAGGTGCGGATCGCGCTCGAAGGCACGGGTGTCTGCGCGTCCAACTTGCCGCTGTGGCAGGGTGCGCCCTGGATCAAATACCCCCTTCAACCCGGCACCGGTGGTCACGAGGGCTGGGGCGTGATCGAACGAACAGGCAGCGCGGTGGACCCCACGCTCGAAGGTCAGCACGTCGCCGCACTCTCCTACCACGCGTATGCCGAATACGACCTGGCAGAGGCCGACCAAGTCGTGCTCATCCCGAGCACCCTGGTTCTCCGGCCCTTTCCTGGCGAGGCGCTCGGCTGCGCGGTGAACATCCACCGTCGCAGCCAGATCAAAGCCGGGCAGTGGGTCGCCATCATCGGGGTCGGGTTTCTGGGTGCGCTCTTGACGCAACTCGCGGTCCACGCGGGAGCCCAGGTGATCGCCGTCTCGCGCCGCCCGCACGCCGTGCGGGAAGGAGTGCGCCTGGGCGCACGCATCGGTCTGCCGCTTCAGGCGCGCGCGGATGTCTCGGCGGCCGTCCTCGAGCTCACCGGGGGACAAGGCTGCGATCGCGTGATCGAGGCGACCGGCAAGCAAGAGGCCCTCGACCTGGCCACCGAGCTCGTGCGTCAGGGCGGGAGGCTCGTGATCGCCGGCTATCACCAGGACGGTCCGCGTGTCGTGAACATGCAAGCCTGGAACTGGAAGGGCATCGACGTGATCAACGCCCACGAACGGGACCCGGCGGTGTCACTCGCCGGCATGCGCGCGGCCGTCGACCTCGTCGGGCGTGGCGTACTGACCCCAGAGGAGTGGTACACCGAGTATCCGCTCGAAGAGCTCGGCCTGGCGCTCGGCGCCGCGGCCCAGCGCCAAGGCACGTTCATGAAAGCTTTGGTTCGCACGGCGGAGCCATTGTCATGAGCTCCTCGCGCCCCAGGCTCGGCTTTCTGGGCACAGGATGGATCGGGCTGCACCGCATGGGGGCCGTACTCGCGCACGGGGGCTCGGAGATCGCGGCCGTGTGTGAGCCGAACCCGACCCAACGCGCACGCGCGCGCGAGCTCGCCCCGTCGGCGTCACAGTGTGCGTCGCTCGAGGAGCTGCTGAAGCACCCGCTGGACGGCGTGGTGATCGCCACGCCGAGCGCACAGCATGCGCGGGAAGCGTGCCTCGCGCTGTCGCGTCGCGTCGCCGTGTTCTGTCAGAAGCCCCTGGCCCGCAACCGCGAGGAGACCGCGCGCGTCGTCGCCTGCGCACGCCGCGCCGATCGCCTGCTTGGCGTGGACTTCAGTTATCGACATACCCGCGCGCTCGGCATGCTCAAGGAGCTCGTCTCGCGCGGAGAGCTCGGGCACGTCTACAACGCGCGCCTGGTCTTTCACAACGCCTACGGCCCCGATAAAGCCTGGTACCACGATCGTGCGCTGTCGGGGGGCGGCTGCGCGATGGACCTCGGAATTCACTGGATCGACGCCGCCCTCTGGCTGCTGGACGCGCCGAAGATCGAGCGGGTGTGGTCACAGCTCTTTGCGGGAGGCGAACGCCTCGCGCATCCTCCGGCCGTCAGCGAGGACTTCGTGTCGGCGCAGCTCGAGACCACCTCGGGCGCCGTGATCGAGCTCGCCTGCTCCTGGAACCTCTCGGGCGGCCGCGACGCGGTGATCCAGGTCGAGCTCCATGGCACCAAGGCTGGCGCCGCGCTCTACAACGACGGCGGCTCCTTCTACGATTTCCATGTCGAGCGCTGGCAAGGCACGAAGGCCGCTCGACTGCTGGAACCTCCCGACGACTGGGGAGGGCGCGCGGTGGTGGCGTGGGTCGAACGACTCGCGCAGAGCAACCAGTTCGATCCGGGCGCGGACTCGCTGATCGACGTCGCAGAGCTCTTGGATCGCGTCTATCTCGGGAGCTGAGGCGGCGCCATACCCTGCGCCCCCCACGACCGAGGCCCCTGAGACTCTGCTGGAGCACGCAGAAAGGAGCCGGGCATGGCGACGAGCAAAGGCATGATGTTCCTCATCACCGGCGGAGCCGGCTTCGTCGGCAGTCACCTCGCCGCCACGCTGCTCCGTGAGGGGCACCGCGTGCGGGTGCTCGACAACTTGCATGCGCAAGTCCACGGCCCCGGACAGCGACGCCCCAGCTACTTGCCAGATAGCGCCGAGCTCGTGGTCGGCGACGTGCGCGATCCAGACCGCGTGCGCCACGCGCTGCGTGGAGTGGACGCCGTGTATCACTTCGCGGCGCGCGTCGGGGTCGGTCAAAGCATGTATCAGATCAGCGAGTACGTGGACACCAACGTTCGCGGCACCGCCGTGCTGCTGCAGGAGATGCTGGAGCGGCCGCCAAGACGCCTCGTGGTGGCCTCCAGCATGAGCATCTACGGAGAGGGCTTGTACCGCACCCAGGCAGGTCTGCAGGCGGTGCTGTACGAGGCCCCCCAGCGCCGGCTGCGTGATCTCAAGGAGGCACGGTGGGAGCCGGTGGGGCCGAACGGCGTCGCGCTGAAGCCGCTGCCCACCCCGGAGACCAAGACCCCCTCGCTCTCCTCGGTCTATGCGCTGTCCAAGTACGACCAGGAGCAGATGGCGCTGATCGTCGGGCAGGCCTACGGGATCCCGACCATCGCGCTGCGCTTTTTCAATGTGTACGGGCCCCATCAAGCGCTCTCCAATCCGTACACCGGCGTGCTCGCCATCTTCGCGTCACGCCTCCTCAACGGCAAGCCGCCCCTGATCTTCGAAGACGGACTGCAGCGGCGGGACTTCGTTCACGTGAGCGACGTGGTCGCCGCGTGTCGGCTCGCGCTCGATGCCGACGACGCGGTGGGTCATGCCATCAACGTGGGCAGCGGCCGGTCGTACTCCGTGCTCGACATCGCGCGCTCGCTCGGAGAGGTGCTGGGGCAGCAGCCGCTCCTCCCTCGGGTCACCGGAAAATACCGGGTCGGGGATATCCGCCACTGCTTCGCGGACATCACCAGGGCCCGCCGCCTGCTGCAGTACTCACCCATGGTCACGCTGGAGGCCGGGCTCGAGGAGCTCGCCTCTTGGCTGAAGGGACAGATCGCCGTCGACCAAGTGGAGCGAGCCGCCTCCGAGCTTGCCCAACGTGGCCTCACCATCTGACAGGAGACGTCATGCAGATGCCATCGAAGCGACTCCGCGGGGCGCGTGATCTGACGAGCACCAAGCCGGTCCTCATCACGGGTGGCGCGGGCTTCATCGGCTCGAACATGGCCCATCGCCTGCTCTCGCTGGGCCACGAGGTGCTCATTTATGACAACCTCTCGCGTCCCGGGGTCGAACACAACCTGCGCTGGATCCTGCGCAAGTTTGGCGAGAAGGCGCGGTTCGTCCGCGACGACACGCGTAACGCAAGTGCGCTGGCCCAGGCGGTCCAGGGCGCGAGCGCCGTGTTTCACTTCGCCGCCCAGGTCGCGGTCACCACGAGCCTGATCGATCCGGCGCTCGACTTCGACGTCAACGCGCGAGGTACCCTGAACTTGCTCGAGGCCTTGCGCAGCCTCGAACATCCGCCTCCCCTGCTCTACACGTCCACGAACAAGGTGTATGGAGACCTCGCCGGCATCCCGCTCGAAGAGCGCGCGAGGCGCTGGACGCCGAAGGACGAAGAGACGCGCGGTCGCGGCATCGACGAGCTGCGCGCACTGGATTTCCATAGCCCCTATGGCTGCTCCAAGGGCGCGGCCGATCAGTACGTACTCGACTACGCGAAGAGCTTCGGCTTGTCGGCCGTGGTCTTCCGGATGAGCTGTATCTACGGCCCCCGCCAGTTCGGGACCGAAGACCAGGGCTGGGTCGCGCACTTTCTCATCCGTGCCGTGCGGGAGCTCCCGATCACGATCTTCGGCGACGGCAAGCAGGTGCGAGATCTCCTGTTCGTGGAGGATCTCTTGAGCGCGATGCTGATCGCCATGGGTAATATGGAGCGCTTCTCCGGGCACGCCTTCAACATGGGGGGCGGCCCGCGCAACACCGTGAGCTTGCTCGAGCTGGTCGATGGGATCGGAGAGCTCACCGGGAAGCGACCCAGGTTGCAACACGAGCCCGCGCGGGTCGGCGACCAGCGCTACTATGTCTCGAACGTCGAGCGCTTCCAGAGCCTCGCCCACTGGCAGCCGACCACGACTTGTCAGCGCGGCATCGCGGTGCTCCACGACTGGCTCTGCGGACATGAGCGCTACTTGCGCGCCCGCCCCTCCACGGCGGACCGGACCTCGGTGATGTCATGACCGCCGGCGAGCTCCCCACGCGCATCCTGATGACCGCGGACGCGATCGGTGGGGTGTGGACGTACGCCCTCGACCTCTCGCGTTGGCTCGGTGGGCTCGGCATCGAGGTGGTGCTCGTCAACATGGGCCGCAGGTGCACGACAGCGCAGCGCCGGGAAGCTTGGTCCATCCCGACCCTGAGCCTGCTCGAGCTCCCGCGCAAGCTGGAGTGGATGGACGAGCCATGGGAGGAGGTGGATCGCGCCGGCGCGGAGCTGCTCGAGCTCGAGCGCGCGCATCGCCCGGATCTCATTCACCTCAACGGCTATGCCCATGGCGCCGTTCCCTTCGCGGCGCCCCGCGTGGTCGTGGCCCACTCGTGCGTGTTGTCGTGGTGGCAAGCCGTGCACCACGCGCCCGCGCCCGAGCGCTACGAGACCTATCGAACGCGGGTGAGCCGCGGTCTCGCCTCCTGCGATCGGGTGATCTGCGTCAGCCGGTTCATGCAGAATGCGCTGCGCACCCACTACGGCTTCGCGCGCCCGTCCGCGCTCATCTACAACGGGAGTGACCCGGAGCGCTACGTGCCCGGCGTCAAGGAGCCGCTGGTGTTCGGCGCGGGCCGCTTCTGGGATGCGGCCAAGAACCTCGAGATGCTCAGCGCGTGCGCGCCCCATGTCTCCTGGCCCATCGTGGCGGCCGGCGACGACGCGCGACCTCCGGGCGTGCAGGAGCTGGCGCCGCCGCCGAGGCGAAGCGAGCTGCGCACGCTGGGCCCAACTTCGAGGGAGGAGACCGCGGCCTTGATGGCCAGGGCCTCCATCTACGCGCTGCCGGCGCGCTACGAACCCTTTGGACTGTCCGTGCTGGAGGCGGCGCTGTCCGGCTGCGCGCTCGTGCTCGGGGATATCCCGAGCCTGCGTGAGCTGTGGCACGACGCGGCCGTCTTCGTCGACCCGGAGGACGGGGCCGCGCTGACGCTGGCGATCAATGATCTCATCGACCGGCCTAGCACGCGCGCGGAGCTTTCGCGCCGTGCCCGCGCGCGCGCCGAGCCCCTGACGCTCGCGCGGATGGCGGAGAGCTACCTGGGCCTCTATCAATCCATGCTCGGCCAGCGCGTGATCAGGGACTCGAACGAGCGCCCGAACGCGCTCCACGGAGGATAGCCCGTGCGCTTCGTCCTGTTCTATCACTCGCTCCTGTCGGACTGGAACCACGGCAACGCCCACTTCTTGCGGGGCTACGCCCGGGAGCTCTTGCGCCGCGGACATGAGCTGCGGGTATTCGAGCCGCGCCACGGCTGGAGTCTGCAGAACCTCTTGGCAGACCACGGCGAGCCGGCGCTCGCCGGCTTTCGCGCGCGCTATCGGGGGCTCGAGAGCGCGTTCTACCACCCACAAGCCCCCGAGGTCGACGCGTCACTGGACGATGCCGACGTTGTGATCGTGCACGAGTGGAGTTCGCCCGAGCTGGTACGCGCGGTGGGAGATCATCACCGACGCCACCGCGGATACCGACTCTTCTTCCACGACACACATCACCGCATGGTGACACGCCCCGAGGAGATGAAAGCCTACGATCTGTCCAACTACGACGCGGTGCTCGCCTTCGGACGCGTGCTGCGTGATCTCTACCTGGAGCGCGGGCTATGCGAGCGGGCCTTCACCTGGCACGAGGCGGCAGACACCCGTCAGTTCTTCCCGCGCGAGGCCCAGAAGGAGGTTGAGCTGCTCTGGATCGGCAACTGGGGCGACGGCGAGCGATCGCACGAGTTGCGAGAGTTCCTGCTCGACCCGATCCGTGCCTTGCGCCTCGACGCCCAGATCTACGGCGTGCGCTACCCGCGCAGCGCGCTCGAGGAGCTCGCCGCGGCGGGCGCAGACTACGGGGGCTTTTTGCCCAATTACCTGGCACCGGAGCGCTACGCCCGCTGCCTGATGACCGTGCACATCCCGCGCAGCCCCTACACCGAGGCGCTCCCGGGCGTGCCCACGATCCGAGTGTTCGAGGCGCTCGCGTGCGGGACCCCCCTGGTGAGCGCGCCGTGGTCCGACTGCGAGGGGCTCTTCGAGGAGGGGGACTTCCTGTGTGCGCGCGACGGGAGGGAGATGCGCGAGTGCCTCGCCGAGCTCCGCCACGACGCCCGCTCGCGGGCCCGCCTCGCCGAGCGAGGCCTGCGCACGATCGCGGCGCGTCACACCTGCGCCCATCGTGTGGACGAGCTGCTGACGATCCTCGCCGCCCTGCAAGGTCGCAGCCTGGCCACGCGACCGAACCGAGGAGTTCCCCCATGTCCGCTCGCATGAAGATCGCGTTCTTTGGATCCAGCCTGGTCTCGGCCTACTGGAATGGCGCCGCCACCTATTATCGGGGTCTCTTGCGGGCGCTCGCTGGCCTCGGCTATCGGGTGACCTTCTACGAGCCCGATGCGTTCGAACGTCAGGCCCATCGCGATCTCCCCGATCCTCCCTGGGCCAAGGTCGCGGTCTACGCGGCCGAAGGACACGATGGCGTCGATCGCGCGCTCGCGGAGGCGAGCTCCGCGGACCTGATCGTCAAGGCCAGCGGCGTCGGCGTGTTCGATGCCTATCTGGAGCAGGCCGTGCTCGCGCTGCGTGGCGCGCACAACCGCGCCCACGTCGCCTTCTGGGACGTGGACGCGCCTGCGACGCTCGAGCGCGTGCAGAACGATCCGCGCGATCCATTTCGCGCGCTCATTCCCCGCTACGATCTCGTGTTCACCTACGGCGGCGGCGCGAAGGTGCGCGAGGCCTATCACGCGCTCGGCGCGCGCATGTGCGTGCCGATCTACAACGCGCTCGATCCCACGACGCATTTTCCGGTCTCTCCCGACCGCCGCTTCAGCGCGCACCTGGGCCTCTTGGCCAATCGCCTGCCCGACCGCGAGGCGCGGATCGAGGAATTCTTCCTGCGCGCGGCGGCCCTCCTCCCCAACCATGCGTTCGTGCTCGCCGGCAGCGGCTGGGAGACCCGGCCCCTGCCTCCGAACGCGCGTCACGTCGGCCACCTGTACACGCGGGACCACAACGCGTTCAACTGCAGCACGCGCGCGGTGCTCAACGTGACGCGCGAAAGCATGACACGCTTCGGCTTCTCACCCGCGACCCGCGTGTTCGAGGCGGCGGGAGCAGGCGCATGCTTGATCAGCGACGCCTGGACCGGCGTAGACGATTTCCTCGCACCCGAACGGGAGATCCTGGTGGCCGAAAACGGCGCGGAGGTCGCCCAGCTCGTCGAGGCCCTGGATCCCGCGAGGGCACGGGAGATCGGCGCGCGGGCGCGCAGGCGCGTCCTGGCCGACCACACCTATGCGCAACGCGCGCAGCAGGTCCACGCCACGCTCGAGGGTCTCGCGCCGCGCGCGAGCAGGGCGCGGTCCGCTCGCGTCAGAGATCAGCGGGAGGTGCGCTCATGAGGTATTTGTTCCTCGGGCTGTCGATCACCTCCGCGTGGGGCAACGGCCACGCCACCACCTATCGCGGGCTCACCAAGGCGCTCGCGGAGCGGGGGCACCAGGTCACCTTCCTCGAGCGCGACGTGCCCTGGTACCGCGGCCATCGCGATCATCGCCCCGAGCATTCTGTGGAAGTCGTGCTCTACGACGATCTGCGCCAGCTCTTCGCGCGCCACACCGCCGCGCTGCGATCCGCGGACGCGGTCGTGGTGGGCTCGTATGTGCCGGAGGGACGCGCCGTGTGTGACTGGGTCCTCCGCCACGCGCGTGGCGTCACGATGTTCTACGACATCGATACGCCGATCACCTTGGCGGGCTTGGGCCACGGCGGCACGGAGTATCTCGGCCGCGAAGACGTCCCCCGCTTCGACGTGTACCTTTCGTTCACGGGTGGTCCCACGCTCGCGCGGTTGGAGCGGGTCTTCCAAGCCCGGCGCGCTCGGGCGCTGTATTGCGCGGTCGATCCGCGTCTGTACTGCCCGCTCGAGGCGCCGACGCGCTGGTCGCTCGGCTACCTCGGGACCTACAGCGCGGACCGCCAACCTTCGCTCGATCGCTTGCTGCTGGAGCCCGCGCGCAGCTCTCCGGGTGAGGCCTTCGTGGTGGCGGGCGCGCAGTACCCCGCAGAGGTCCTGTGGCCGTCCAATGTGGAGCGGCTGGAGCACGTCGCCCCCGTGAGCCACTGCGCCTTCTACGCGAGCATGGGATTTACGCTCAACCTCACCCGCGCCGAAATGATCCGCGCCGGTTACGCGCCGAGTGTGCGCCTGTTCGAAGCGGCCGCCTGCGGCGTGCCGATCATCAGCGACGCCTGGCCTGGGCTCTCCGCGTTCTTCCTTCCCGGGGAAGAGATCTTGATCGCATCCACGGCGCAGGACGTGCTGACTTACCTGCGGGACGTGAACACGGCGCAACGAAAGGACCTGGCCGCGCGCGCGCGCGCACGCGTGCTCGCCGCTCACACGGCAGCGCACCGGGCCCTCGAGCTCGACCAGTACGTGGCAGAAGTGCAAGGCCGCTCCCCCACGGCGGGCGCGGTCCCCATCCGGGTATCTTCCGAGGAGCGTCTCCCATGAGCACGAGAGCAGCGGACCCGACCCGAAAAGCCATCGAACGACTCTCGCCCTGGTTTCACAACCTCCATCTCGGAGACGGCGTGGAGACCGCGCCGGAGCACGACCTGGGCGATTTCCCAGCCTACAAATGGAAGCTCCTCGCCCGACACCTGCCAGAGGACCTGAGCGGCTGGAAAGCGCTCGACATCGGCTGTAACGCGGGCTTCTACAGCTTCGAGCTCGCGCGCCGCGGCGCCAGGGTGCTCGGCATCGATCGCGAACCCCACTACCTGCGGCAGGCGCGCTGGGCGGCTCAGCACCTGGGCCTCGAGGAGCAAGTCGAGTTCCGAAAAGCCGAGGTCTACGACCTCGGGCGAGGAGCACAGCGCTTCGATCTGGTGCTCTTCATGGGCGTGTTCTATCACCTCCGCCATCCGTTGTTGGTGCTCGATTCCCTCGCCTCCATGGTCGATCGCCTGCTCGTCTTTCAGACGTTGACCAGCCCCGACAGCGAGCAGCTCGAGGTCCCCGAGAACCTCCCCTTGCTCGATCGAGACGCGCTGTGCGCTCGAGGTTGGCCGCGCATGTCCTTCATCGAGCGTCGCCTGGCCGGAGACGGCACCAACTGGTGGGCGCCCAACCACGCGGCCGTGCTCGCGCTCCTACGCTCGGCGGGCTTTTGCGTGACCATCCACCCCGGCCACGAGATCTACATCTGCGAGCCCACGCCGCAAAACGAGGAACGCGTGCAGATCCTTCGTGAGCTAGAGGCGGCACTCGGCAGTCGGCGCGGAGCGCTCGAGCGCCGCTAACGCCGTGGCGAGCGCGCCCGGATAGCGAGCGCGCGTGTCGCCGGCAGGTGCGCTTTCCATACACGAATCATGGCGCCCGGCTGGCCACCGGCTGGCCATTGCCCGGCCGACTTCGGGCCGCGCCCTCCTTGGCCGGTTCGCGCTGAGCCAGACGCGTACGAAAATATTCGACCGTGGGCGCAAGCCCCTCCCGGAGACTGACCCGCGGTCGATAACCGAGCGCGCGGCGCGCGAGGTCGATGTCGGGTCGTCGCTGCCGCGGGTCATCGACGGGCAAGGCGAGACGCACGAGCCGGCTCCTCGAGCCCACCAATGAGAGCACCTCTCGGGCGAGTTGCTCGATCGTGAACTCTCCGGGGTTGCCGAGGTTCACGGGCCCCACCTCGTCGGCCTGCATGAGCGAGACGAGCCCCGAGACCAGATCGTCGACGTAGCAGAAGCTGCGCGTCTGCTGACCGTCGCCGTAGATCGTGATGTCGTCGCCGCGCAGCGCTTGCACGATGAAGTTGCTCACGACCCGGCCATCGTCCACGGCCATGCGAGGACCATAGGTGTTGAAGATCCGGGCCACGCGCAGGTCCACGCCCGCCGCGCGGTGGTGATCGAAGCACAGCGTCTCTGCGCAGCGCTTGCCCTCGTCGTAACAGGCGCGGGGCCCGGTGCAGCTCACCGCGCCTCGGTAGTCCTCACGTTGCGGGTGCACCTCCGGGTCCCCGTACACTTCGCTCGTGGAGGCGAGGAGAAGGCGTGCGCCATGTCGCGCGGCGAGCCCCAACATGTGGAGCGTGCCGACCACGTTGGTGACCACTGTCTTGATGGGATTACGCTGGTAGTGGACCGGGCTCGCGGGGCACGCGAGGTGGAAGATCCAGTCTGCGTCGAGATCACAAGGTTGCGTCACATCGCCGAGCACGAAGCGAACGTTCGGCTGGCCGATCAGGTGCGCGATGTTGTCCCTGGAACCCGTCGACAGATCATCGAGGATGATGACTGATTTCCCTTCCGTCAACAGCCGTTCGCACAGGTGAGATCCCACGAAGCCCGCACCACCGCTGACGAGTGCTGTTGCCATGATCTTTCTCATCTCGTTGTTCCGCGCGCCCATACCGGGGCACGCGGACGTTGTTACGGACGCGCGTGGTCCATGGGTTCATCAGCAACGTTGCAAGCGCTCTGCCAAGCCCCGACAGAAGCACTGCGCATCCTCCCTCTCACTCCATCCTGAGCGGCTTCACCCGCGCGCTCGCAGGCGCAATCGCGCCTTGGCGCCGCCGCCCACGAAGGAGACCTCCCGAATTTGCGGCGTCTTGGCGCCCAAGGTCTCCCGGATATGAGCGAGCGCCACCCGTTTGGCGCTCGACGCGATGGAGGCGGTGCCGTCCGAGGGGACCACGATCTGGTACCCGCGCAGGTAAGCGTCGTGGGCGGTGAAGACGACGCAGCTCTCGGCGGAGAAGCCGCAAATGAGCACGGTTTGCGTGCCCAGGTGCGCGAGCAGCAGCTCGAGGCAGGTCGCGTAGAAGCCCGAGTGCTTGGGCTTCAACACGAAGTAGTCACGCGCTTCCGGGAGCAGCCGTTCGATCACCCGCTTGCCCGCCGAGTCGGGCTGTCGACAGCGCGCGACCACCTCCGGAAAGCTCGAGCGCCAGCGGCCCAGGTTATCGTTCACGAAGATGCACGGCACCCCGTGCGCCCTGGCCAGCCGCCGCAAGCGCGCGAGCCGGCCGGCCACTGGCAGCGCACGACGCGCGAGCTCGGCACCCTGGGGGAACGCAAAGCGGTTCGCGACGTCTACGAAGAGCACGGCCACGGGGCACTGGTCTGGGGCGTTGCCATGCAGGTCGTCGGAGCGTCCCATGCACGACACATAGGCGCAGGAACTGCTATGGCTAGCCCATGGGCGAAGTTCCGTGTCCGTGGGCCCCCATCGACGACCCCCTCTATCGCGCCTATCACGATACCGAGTGGGGTGTGCCCGTACGCGACTCACGCGCGCTGTGGGAGAAGTTTCAGCTCGACGGATTTCAGGCAGGGCTCGCCTGGATCACCATCCTCCGCAAGCGCGAGGCGCTCCGCCGGGAGCTCGACCACTTCGACCCGGAGAAGCTCGCCCGCTGGAGCGAGGCGCGCATCGCAAAGGCCCTCACCAACGAGAAGATCATCCGCAGCCCGTCCAAGATCCGCGCGACCATCGGCAACGCCCGCGTGTACCTCGACATGCGGGCGGCCGGGCTCGAGTTCGGGGATTACATCTGGAACTTCGTCGGTGATAAGCCGACGCTCTCCAGGCTCACGAGCTATCGGCAGGCCCCGACCAAGACCCTCCTCTCGGAGAAGATCGCCAAGGACATGAAGCAGCGGGGCTTCAAGTTCTGCGGCCCGACCATCGTGTACGCCTGCATGCAGGCAGTGGGCATGGTGAACGACCACGAGAAGCGCTGCCCTCGCTACAAGGAGATCCAGGCGCTGTATTGAGTGGCTTCAATCGCCGGCTCGTGACGCGTCGTGTTCGTCCTCGTTCTCGCGGGACGTCGCCGTGCGCGGCCGGGCACAATTTACCGCGTAAATTTCATGCCCTTTTCCGAATCGGCCGCGCGGGCCACAAGTTTGTCTTGAACAGATCCGGCCCAAGAGGGCACGAAGGCACAACGGAGGTATCGCGAGACCATGCGCCCTGCCCTTTCCTTCCTTGTTCGCTCGAGCCGGCCACTCGGCAGTCTGCTCGCCCTGCTCACCTTCACCACGGGCCTCGCCCACGCCCAGGCTCCCGAATCCGCGCAGGCGCCCTCGGCGCCCGTCGCCGCGCCCCCCGCGGGGGACGCTCCGCAGCCTGCGCCCCAGGCGCCCGCGCCCCAGTCCGATCCACCGCCAGCGAGCTCCGCGGCCCCGGCGCCCGCGTACGCGCCGACGCCCGTCTATCCACCCGCGACCTACCCGGCCGCCCCTCCGCCCGCCCAGTATCCGCCCGCGACCGCGGCTCCCCACGCGGCGCCGATGCAGCCCCATCCGATCGCGCCCGGCTATCCGCCGCCTCCGCCCGGTTACACCTATGCGCCGATCTCCAGCCCGAACCTCGCGCCCGAGGAGATCGCGCGGCGCAACATGCTGCACGCCGAGCTCATGCGCGTCGAGGCGCAGCTCGCCCAACTCAATGCCAAACAGAAAGGCATCGGCGGTCCCATCGCGCATACCGCGGTGGGTTTCGGCAGCGCCATCGCGTTCTCCGCCGTCGCGCTCGCCGCGTTCAGCGCGGCCGAGGCGATCCAGCACAAGGATTACCGCTACTGTGGTTACCGCGACTACGATCGCCATCGCCACTGCTACGAAGAGCTCGACGTCAATGGGAGCGGCGTCGTGAACAAGAAGGACGAGCTCACGTTCCGGCGCACGGCCTACGCATTCACGGGCCTTGTCGCGGCGGGCCTCGCGGTCGGCGTGACCGGCGTGGTTCGCCTGGCACGGCGAAGCGCCGAGCGACGCGCCGTGAAGGCGGAGCGCAAGGGCTTGCTCGAGCAGCGCAACAGGCTGAAACAGCAGCTCAACTACGGCGTGAACGTCGCCCCCGGCCAGCTCCAGCTCGGCGTGACCGGCTCCTTCTGAGGTGGAGCGCAGACCCGCTCCGCGTGACAGACTTCGCCTCGATGAAAGCGGCAGATCTCCGTTACGAGCTGATCCGAACGCGAGGGCTCACCTTCGAGGTGGCGACGCACGGCGCTGGCGACAGGCTCGCGCTCCTCTTGCACGGCTTTCCCGAGAGCCCTCACTCGTACCGCTTCCAGGTCCCGCTGCTCGAACGCCTCGGGTACCGCGTCTGGGTGCCACACCTGCGTGGCTACGGCAAGAGCGACAAGCCGCGTGGCGTCATGGAATACGCCATGGATCGCCTCGAGCAGGACGTGACCGACCTGATCGACGCGAGCGGCGCGCGCTCGGTGCTGCTCGTGGGCCATGACTGGGGCGGCGGTATCGCGTGGAACTACGCGAGCTACGGGGCGCGCCCCATCGAGCGTCTGGTGATCATCAACAGCCCGCACCCGGCCTGCTTGCTGCGGGAGCTCCGCGGAAGGCGCCAGCTCTTGCGCTCCTGGTACATGCTGTTCTTCCAGCTGCCCTGGCTGCCCGAGCGCGCCCTGCGCGCGGGCGACTTCCAGTTCATCGAACGCGGCATCCGCGGTTGGGCCGTCAACAAGCAGCACATTGGCGATCGCGACCTGGAGGCTTTCAAGGCCGCCATGCGTGAGCCGGGCGCGGTGACGGCGGCGCTCAACTACTACCGCGCCATGCCACGCGCCATGGGCCTGATGCGCCAGCGCGGGCCGCGCAAGATCCGGGTGCCCACGTTGCTCCTGTGGGGGGAGGAAGATCGCGCGCTCGGCAAGGAGCTCACCGTGGGCACCGAGCGCTTCGTGACGGATCTGACCGTCGCGTTCCTTCCACGCACGTCGCACTGGGCGCAGCAGGACTCGCCCGAGCTCGTCAACGCCGAGCTCGAGGCGTGGCTCGCGAAAGACAGGGCACACGCGTAAGCGACGACGCGTGCGCCTCGCTCAGAAGTCGGGGCTACGGAGCAGGCCGCTCTTGCTCTTACTGGGCTTGGCGCGGGTCGTGCGGGGGCGCTCGGCCTTGGCCACCGGCTCGAGCGAAACGGCGTAGCGGCCGTCCTGATAGGCGTCGTGCATCACGCTCCAGAGCTGCATGCCCGGCGCTTCGATCGTGATCTGGTGGTTGCCCGATCCGCGCACGAGTCGTAGCGGGTTACCGATCGCGCTGCGACCATCGACGCGCACCATGGCGTCCTGCGGCAGACCGTGCAGCTCCACCAGCACTTCCTGGACAGGCTCGGGCGAAGGCTCGGCCGCGGGTGCAACGGGGTGCTTGCTCTCGGCGCGCGCGGGTGGGTTCGGGTGCCCGCCGTGGGTCGTCACGAACGCGAGCGCGGTGATCGAGAGGATGAGCCCAAGTGCGCCGAAGCCGAGGGTCATCATCCGCTTGCGCATGGGCACCACGATTTGCGGGATCGCAGCGGTGGGGCGCAGGGAGTCGCCGCTCGGCATGCCGACCGTGGGCACGGAGTCGAGCAAGTTGAAGGGGGAGGCGGCCGCTTGCTCGGAGTCCGAACTCGCGCGCGGCTCCACGAAGCGCCGGGGCAAGGAGAGCTGCGTGATATCGCCGAGCTGATCGAGCAGGGTCACGACGGCGAGCCGCATCTCCTCGGCGCTCTGGAAGCGATTTTCGGGTTTGCGGGCCATGGCCTTGGCCACCAGGGCGCTCAGGGTCTCACCCAGCTCGGGCCGCAGTGAGCTCAGGGGAATGGCCTCCGCGTTGAGCACCGCCACGATCAGATCGGCGGCGTTGTCCGCCTGGAACGGCAGCCGCCCGGCAAGCGCCTCGTACATCACGACGCCGAGGCTGTAGATGTCGCTGCGCGCGTCGGCCATGCGTCCGCGCGCCTGCTCGGGCGAGACGTACTCGGGCGTGCCCATGACGATGCCCTCGCGGGTGATCGTGTGGCCCGCGTTGCGCTCGGTGCTGCGAGAGACGCCGAAATCGAGCAGCTTGGGGAACACCGAGCCGTTGGGCTCGCGCACCAGGAAGATGTTCTCGGGCTTCATGTCCCGGTGCACCACGCCACCCGCGTGCACGGCCGAGAGCCCGAGCAGCGTTTCGTCGATGAGCCGCAAGAAGGCGCCTACGCTGAGCGGCTCACCCACCACGAAGCGCTCGGAGAGCGGGACCCCCGCGAGCAACTCCATCACCAGATAGGGCGCGCCGTCGGAGCCGAAATCACTGATGTAGACCACGTTGCGGTGGCGGATGGAGGCGGCGATCTGCGCCTCGCGCTGGAAGCGCTTCACGGCGCGCTCGGCGGCGGGTCCTCGCGCGTCGAGCAGCTTGATGGCTACTTGCTGCTGCAGCGCCACGTGCTCCGCGCGCCACACGGTACCCATGCCGCCGATGCCCAAGGGATGCACCAGTCGGTACTTACCGCCTACTACATCGCCCGCACGCACCATGCCTCAGCCTTGTCCATGACTTCCCATTCTGCCGAACGCCTAGGCTACCATGGCTTGCTCGTGGGGGGCGTCACCGAGACGATGGGTCGAGCGTGGGCAAGCTTGCAAAATAGTCGACAAAGAGCGCGCGCGACGGCGAGGTCAGCGCGCTGGGCATGGTTCGCTGCTCTGTCCTTGTGTGCGGCGCTCTGCGTCCTGTCTACACAGGGCGCGCGCGCGCAGAGTCCGCAGGCCACGGCCATGGCGCGCGCGCTGTTCGAAGAAGGTGTGGTCCTCGCCGATCAAGCCAACTGGCTCGAAGCCGTGGATCGCTTTCGCCGCGCCCAGGCGCTCAAGCCCAGCCCGGCCATCACGTTCAACCTGGCGAGTGCGCTCGCGGAGACCGGCAAGATCATCGAGTCCTCGGAGCTGCTGCAGAGCCTCGCCCGCGATCCGGCGGCGTCGCCCGAGCTGCAGCGAGCGTGTCAGGACAAGTTGGCGGAGATCTCTGCGCGGCGCGCCTTTCTCACGTTGCAGGTCGAGCACGCTCCAGCGGACGCCGCGATCGAAGTGGATGGCCACGACTGGCCGCAAGCGGCCTGGGGTGTAGCGTCGCCGGTGGATCCGGGTGCCCACCTCGTGATCGGGCGCTCCGGGACACGAGAAGCCCTGCGCGCCACCGTCGAGCTCACGGAAGGAGAGCGCAGGGAGCTCCCGCTCGCCTGGCCACTGGAACAGGCGGCGGGCCCAGCGGACGCCCCCGTCCGAGAAGCACCGGTCGCGCCGACCGAGGAGAGCCGGCGTCCGCTGTACAAGAATTGGATGCTGTGGGCCGGCGTGGGGGCGGTCGTCGCCGGAGGCGTGCTGGCCAGCGTGCTGCTCGCGAGTAAGGATGAAACGACCACCGAAGCTCCCATCGCGGGCAACGCTGGGGTCATCCGATGGTGAAGATGCCGAAGAGAATCACCCAGCCCATGCAAGCACGCTGGCTCTGGAGCGTGCTCGTCGGGGCGCTGGCCGCGTGCGGGAGCGAGACCGAGCCACGGACACAGCTGATGTTGGTGGTCGATACCGACGTACCGGGTCCCAACGCGATCCGCTTCGACATCCACGGCCCCGATCAACGCGACGAACGGGTGGAGAGCGCCTTCGAGGGGCCCGAGGACCTGCCTCGCACGCTCGCGCTGGTGCACACCGAGGGGGCGCTCGGTCCTTTCGAGGTCAGCGCAAGCGTCTCGCTCCCGGACGGGCCCACCCTCTCGCGCACCCACGTGGTCTCGTTCGTGCCCGGCCAGACGCTGCTGGTTCCCCTGCACTTGGCCAGCGCCTGCGGGGACGCCCTGCAATGCGAGGGGCGCACCTGCGACGAACGCGGAGCCTGCGCCGACCGCGAGCTCTCCGCCGAGCAGTTGCTGGCCTACGGCGGCTTGCCCGAGCGTGTCTTTGAAGGCGGCGCCGCGACCATGGACGCGGGGGCCGATGCCGGAAGCGGCGCGCCGGACGCGGGGGGCGACGCCAGCAGCCAAGACGCGTCCACCGTGGATGGAGGGCCGACGGAGCTCCGCGAATGCAGCGGACAGAGCGTGGACATCCTCAGCGATGTGGCCCACTGCGGCCGGTGCGGAAACGCGTGTCCGGCCCCGTCTGCAAAGGGAAACGCGACCGGCCCCGTGTGTCGGGCGGGCGTGTGCGGCGTCGCCTGCGAGCCGGGCTTCAACGACTGCGACGGTCGCGCGAACAACGGCTGCGAGGTCCAGGAAGACCTCTTTCAGACCAGCCGAGAGCACTGCGGGGGCTGCAACATGCCGTGCCGGGGCGCTGGTAGAATGTGCTCGGGTGGACAGTGCTCCCCTTGAGCATCCATACCTTGCGTCGGGCCCTGAGGCTGTCGGCGGCGCTCTGGCTTTTCGGGACGGGCTGCGCCGGCCCCCAGCGTGAGGCACCGCGTTCGCTCGCCCCCGTCGTCGCCGCGAGTGAGCCCGAGATGCGGGCCGAACAGGCCACGCCCGGGCTGTTCCTGTACGCCGTGCATGGCCCCAATGGCACCTCACACCTGCTCGGTACGATGCACGTGGGCTTCGGCTTCGAGGAGGTGCTCACCGACGACGCCCGCGCGCGCTTTCGGCAAGCCGAGCGGGTGCTGCTCGAAGCAGACGTGAGCTCCGCCGATCCAGGTCTCATGCAGGCCCGGGCGCTCTTGCCCGACGGGCAATCCTTGCGACTGCTCCTGGGCGAGCCGAGCTGGAACCTCCTCGTGGAACGCCTCGGCTCCCATATCCCACCTCCCTTCATGGAGCGGCTCAAGCCGTGGCTGCCGGCGGTCACGCTGGGGCTCTTGGACCTCGAGGGTGCGCTTCAGGAACTCAAGCCGGACGCCAGAAACCACATGATGGACCTCGAGGTCATGGCCGTGGCGCGGGCCGAAAAGAAGCAGCTCATGTTCCTGGAGACCATCGACGAACAGCTCGCGATGTTCGACCAAGTGCCCCTGGACGAGCAGATCGGCGAGCTCCGGCGCAGCCTCTCGGACGGCTCGAGCCACCAGGGGCGGACCATGTTGCGCGCTTTCGCGGAAGGGGACGAAGAGGCCCTCGCGCAGAGCCTGTTCGAGCCTGAACAGGTGGCGCAGGCGCCGGGCTTTTTCGACGTGGTGTTGAATCAGCGCAACACGCGCTGGCTGCCCGTATTGGAGCAGGAAATTGCGCGGGGCCGGGCCTTCGTGGCGGTCGGCGCGGCGCACCTGTTGGGCGAGCGGGGCATCCTGGCCCAGCTGCGAGAACGGGGTTACGTGGTCACTCGGGTGGGGGTGCCCCCGGCTCCACCCCCTCGGCCGCTCCCCGGGGTCGCCCCCAGCTCCGGCTAGGACGTCCCCGCCTCCTCGGTGGTTATTTCACGCTTGAGGCTTGTTCGTCTCAATCTCCTTCGCTACGGTGCCGGCCCAACAACACGTCCGGCCTCCTGAAGGCAGGCCTCGACGAAAGAGATACGTGACCAAGGGAGGGACAGATGAATATTAAGATGCTGCTTGTGGCCGCGCTCGGATTCGGCCTGCTCGCCGGTTGCTCGAAGAAGGCCGCCGAGCCCGAGGCTGCCGACGAGGCTGCCGGTGCAGAGGCGACCGCCGAGGCCGCGCCCGAGGAGGAGAGCACCGAGGAGGCCCCTGCCGAGACCGCCGAGGCCGCTCCGGTCGAGGAAGAGGCCGGCGAAGCCACCCCATGAACTCACGTTCGTGAGTCTCGGGTTTCCGGGCAGGTCGGAGGACCTCCGAGAAAACCGAAACGAAGAGCCGCCTTGGCGTACAAGGCGGCTTTTCGCATTTCGTGGCTGCGCTGCTATGGCCAGGGACGAGGAGCTGATGTCGCTTTCACCCCCTGCTCACGAACCACCCGTTCGCTTTCGGAGCCTCGCGCTGTTCCTGATGCTTACCGGCTGCGTATCCGCGTCCACGGGCGCCGACGTATCCCGCGTGCGCTCCCTGTCCAAGGCCGAGGTGCTGGCGCCCGTGAAGGCGGGCCGCGTGGATCGCGCCCCCGACGATGAAACCCGAACGCTGCTCTCTCAACCGCTCGACGTGGAGACCGCGGTCAAGGTGGCGCTGCTCAACAACCGAGATCTGCGCGCTCGACTGCGCGCGCTCGGCGTGGAACGCGGCGAGCTGATGCAAGCGGGCCTGCTCGCCAACCCGGTGCTCGAGGTGGAGGTCCTCCCCGAGCGCAACTCCCGCCTCGAGCTGCGCACCGAGTACGACGTCATGAGCTTCGTGCTGACGCCGCTCCGCAAGCAGGCCGCCGAGCATACGCTCGAGGCCGCTCGCTACGACGCCGCGGGCGACGTCGTGGAGCTCGGTTACCGCGTCCGCACGGCGTACTACGCGCTCATGGCCGCAGAGCAGAGCGTGCGCGTGGCCTCGCTGAGCCTCGACACCCTGGCCGCTGGCCGCGAAGCTGCGCAGGCCCTGTTCGACGCGGGCAACATCACTCCGTTGGACGCCTCCACGCAGATCAGCGCCTTCGAGCGCGGTCGCGTCGTGGTCGCCAAGCTCGAGCTCGAGGTCGCAGAGCGCCGAGAGCGCCTGCAGCGCCTCCTGGGCCTGTTCGGGAAGGACACGCACTGGACGCTCGCGGGCGAACTCCCCGCAGCGCCCGACTCGCCGGGGATCCTCGATGACCTCGAGGGCCGCGCCATCCGCGCGAGCCTCGATCGTCTGGCCGTGGAGCAGCACCTGGACGCGCTCGCCAAGCGCGCCGGCATCGCGCGCACCGAAGGCTGGCTACCGCGTCTCGACGTCGACGTGCACATGCTGGTCGGTAACCCCGATTCCGTGATCTACGACAAGCTGCGCTGGGGCGGGGGCGTGGCGCTCGACCTGCCCCTGTTCGACCGAAAGCAGGGCGTGGTACGGACGCTCAAGGCGCAGCTCGAGAGCGCGCTCGAGGGTTACCAGGGGCTCGCGATCCAGCTGCGCTCCCGGGCGCGTGAGATCGACGCGCGCGTGCGCTCAGCCCACCAGCGAGCACGGCAATACCAAGACGTGATCGTGCCCGCCCAGGCGAAGGTCACGGAGCACACGCTGCTGCAGTACAATGCGATGCAGGTGGGCGTCTTCCATCTGCTCGAGGCGCGCCGCGCAGAGCTCGAAGTCGCCCTGGACTATGCGGAGACGCTGCGCGAGTACTGGAGCGCCAAGGCCGAGCTCGACGCGCTGTTGCACGGCCGAGCGGTGGGCGGCGTCTCGCGCGAAGGCGGGGCAAGCTCGGAGGGCGTCGCTTCGATGCGCCGCAGCGGGTCCGGCCCGCGCGCAGGGGGACACTGATGGATCGTCGCAAGTTCATCCGCTTCTCGGGCCTCGCCGCGAGCGCTGCCCTGCTGGCCAAGGCGCGCGAAGCCGAGGCGCAAGATCACGCAGGGCATGCTGGCCACGGAGGCCATGCGGACCACGCAGGGCATCAACATGGACCGACACCGTCTTCGCCCCACGGAGCGCACGGCGCCCACGCCGGCCATGCCCGCCCCGCGCGCCCGCCAGCGCAGGTCGCGCCGTCCACCCCAATCGAAGTGGAGCGCCTCGCCGAGGCTTCCGGCGTGCCCAGGGTGATCACGCCCAACGGCAGCACCTTGCCCTGGCGCGTGGTGGACGGCGTCAAGGTGGGCCACTTGATCGCAGCCCCGGTCCAGCACGAGTTCGCGCCCGGCATGCGCGCGGAGTGCTGGGGCTACAACGGCAGTACGCCCGGCCCCACGATCGAGGCGGTGCAGGGGGACAGGCTGCGCATCCACGTCACCAACCGCCTGCCCGAGCCCACCACGGTGCACTGGCACGGGGTCATCCTGCCCAACGGCCAGGACGGCGTCTCCGGCCTCAATCAACCCCCGATCCCAGTGGGCGAGACCTACACCTACGAGTTCACGGTCAAGCACGCGGGCACGTTCATGTACCACTCGCATTACGACGAGATGACGCAGATCGCGCTCGGCATGACCGGCATGTTCATCGTGCACCCCAAGCGCCCCGTGGGCCCCAGGGTGGATCGGGACTTCGTCTTGATGAGCCACGAGTGGCGGCTCGACGCCGGCGCCAAGCGCCCCAACCCGCTCGAGATGACCGACTTCAACGTGCTCACCTTCAACAGCAAGTCGTTCCCCGCGACGCAGCCGTTGTTGATGCGCACCGGGGAACGCGTCCGCATTCGCATCGGCAACTTGAGTCCGATGGAGCACCACCCCATCCATCTGCACGGCGTCAATTTCGTGGTCACCGAGACCGACGGCGGCCGCGTTCCGGCGAGCGCACAATTCCCCGAGACCACCGTGCTCGTTCACGTGGGAGCCACGCGGGTCATCGAGTTCGTCCCCACCGAGCCCGGCGACTGGGCGATGCACTGCCACATGACCCACCACACCATGACGCAGATGGGACACGACGTCCCGGTGATGGTCGGTGCCAACACCGCCGCGCTCGATCAGCGCATGCGCAAGGTCATGCCTTCTTACATGAGCATGGGCACCACGGGCATGGGGGGCATGGGCGAGATGGAGATGCCGATCCCGGACAACAGCCTGCCCATGCGCGGGGCCCCTGGGCCCTTCGGCTACATCGACATGGGCGGCATGTTCACGTTCCTCAAGGTGCGCGACCAGCTGAAGCCCGAGGACGTCACGGGCTTCTATACCTACCCAACGGGCTCGCTGGTGCAGCGCGCGGATCCGGCGCGACTTGCCGCCGACGGAATCGACGTGAACGAAGAGACATAGTCGCCGCGTGCCCCCTTCACCGCCCCCGAGCAAACTCGACGCGGGGGCTCGGTTCGGGGCGCGGTCCGTCCAACATCCCGCGCATGACGGCCGCCAGGCTGGCCAGGGTAAAGGGCTTGTCGAGCACGGGATAGCGCGTGGTGAGCCCGCGCTCGGAGCGCGTGCCCTCGGAGTGCCCCGACAAGAACAGAACGCGCAGGTCGTCACGGCCCTTGAGGAGCTCCTGCACGAGCTCGGGCCCGCTCATCAGCGGCATCACCACGTCGCTGACCACGGCATCGATCCGCCGATGCCTCCGGCTGATGTCGAGGGCCGCCTCCCCGTTCTCCGCCACCAGCACGCGGTAGCCGAGCGTGCGCAGCATGCGCCAGGTGCTGGCGCGCACCAATGGATCGTCCTCGACGAGCAAGATGGTTTCATCGCCGGTCGCGAGATCGAGGTCGGACGAGGACGCGACGTTCGCGGGCGCCTCCTGGGCCTCGGGAAAGCGCACGATGAACTCGGTGCCGCGTCCAAGCTCGCTCTCGACGTGCACGCTGCCAGCGTTCTGCTTGACGATGCTGTAGACGATCGACAGCCCGAGGCCGGTGCCATGTTCCGGCCCCTTGGTGGTGAAGAATGGCTCGAAGATGTGGTCCATGACATCCGTCGGGATGCCCGCCCCACTGTCACGAACGCGCAGCGCGATCTGCGCGCGAGCTTCCGCACCGTCCTGCGGCGTAGGTTCGCGCACCGCGCGGAGCACCACGGCTCCACGCGCAGAGATCGCGTCGCGGGCGTTGATCACCAGGTTGATGATCACCTGCTCGAGCTGCGCCGGGTCCGCGCGTACGCGCAGCGGCTCCTGCGGACGCTCGAGCTCCAAGCCGACATCGTCCGGTAGCAGGCTGCGCAACACGGGCAGAAACCTCCCGAGCACCACGCCGAGATCGACGACGCACGTGTGCTCCGGCTGCTTGCGTGCGAAGGTCAGGAGCTGCCGCACGAGACCGGCCGCGCGGTCGGCCGCTTCCAGGATGTGTCCGATGTCGGAGCGAGCCTTGCTGGGAAGCTCCGCGTTGCGCTCGAGTAAGCTGCCAAAGCCGATGATGCTGGCCAGCAGATTGTTGAACTCGTGCGCGACGCCGCCGGCGAGCCTGCCAACGGCCTCCATCTTCTGCGCCTGCGCGACCTCTTCGGCCCAGCGCCTGCGCTCGGTCTGATCGGTGACGATCGCCAGCACCCCGAGGGCGTGGTCCTCGCCCTCGCAAGTGGGGCTCGCCGAGACCAGCGTCCACAACGGCGCTCCGTCCTTGCGTCGAAAGCAGATGTCGCGCAGCTCGCGGTCTCCCGGCCGGCGGGCGAACCAATTTTCATGGAGCTCTGCGCGCTGCGCTTCGTCGACGAAGTCGAGCATGCTGCGCCCGAGCATCTCCTCGACGGTATACCCGAGCATGTCGGCCATGCGCACGTTGACGAACGAGGTCCGCCCGTCCTGATCGAGCATCCAGATCCCTTCTCGCGTGCTCTCGACGATCATCTTGTAGCGGGCGTTCGCTTGCCGTGACGCCTGCTCGGCCAGCTTTCGCGCGGTGCAATCACGAGACATCAACGACGCCGCGATCACGCGGCCATCGCGGAACACGGGCGCCATCACCGTGGCGTACCAACGCCCGTTGAGGGGAACGCAGACCTCGTAATAGTAAGGCTTGCCGTGCTCGAACACGGTCCAAAGAGCCTCGCGGATGCCGGCGTGGTCAGACTCCGCCACGTGGTCGAAGAGCGTGACCTTGCCGACGATATCCTCCGCGCGCAGGCCAGCCGTCGCGTGGTTGAGATACAGGTACGTCCCCTCTCGATCCACGATGATCAGGAAGTCGAACGGGTTTTCGGCGATCGCTCGCCACGCCTCGCCGCTCCTCAACAACTCCTGGATCAGGCTCGATCCGGCGGCATTTTCCATTTCCTTCAAGCGTCGTGCATTCGACGCAAAGGTCAACCGACCTTCCTTGGAACCATCCGGAAAATGTCGCGCGGATCGCCTCGCGCTCGGCCTACCGCACGCCCCCGCGCACGGTCAAACAGCCTCACACCAAGGACGCTCTGCCTCCCTCAACCCCGGGCGCGCGCGCTCTCGGCGTGCCCGTCCAGCCCCTCGGCCTCGGCCAAGAGCGCGATGGCCTCGCGGGCTTCCTTGGGGATGCCATGGCGGTAGCGGATCGTGCCCACGCGCTTGAGGAACGTATACGGCGAGAGCCCGCTCGTGAAGCGCGCCGTGGTCCCCGTGGGTAAGCAGTGGCTGGGGCCGGCCCAGTAGTCGCCTGCGGCCATCGGCGTGGCGTCGCCGAGCAAGATCTCGCCCGCGTGGCGCACCAGCGGGAGCAGCGCGTCCGGATCGGCCACCGCCAGGCTCACGTGCTCGCAGGCGATGCGGTTGGCAACCTCGGCCGCCTCCTGCGCGTCGCGCACCAGCACCGCGCAGGAGTCCGCCTTGAGCGCGCGCACCAGGGCGTCGGCGCGCTTGCGCACCTTGAGCTGCGCCTCGATCTCCGTCGTCACGCGGGCGAGCACCTCGGCGTCCCACGAAACCAGGAAGCACTTGCCAGGGTCGTGCTCGGCCTGCGCGATCAGATCCGAGGCCACGCGCCGGGGATCGGCCGCCCGATCTGCGATGGTGAGGATCTCGCTCGGGCCGTAGAAGCCGTCGCTGCCCGTGATGCCCGCGAGCTGCGCCTTGGCGAGCTGCACATAGGTGTTGCCGGGTCCGACGATCATGTCCACCGGCTTGACGGTCTCGGTGCCGAAGGCGAGCGCCGCCATGCCCTGCGCACCGCCGATGCGATACACGTCGCGCACGCCCGCGAGCTGGCAGGCCGCGAGCACGAGCGGCGCGACATCCTGCGCCACCCCTTGCCCGTTGTGGGTCGGAGGTGGGGTGACGACAGAGAGCCGCTTCACACCGGCGACGATCGCGGGGATCGCGAGCATCACTACGCTCGAGGGATAGGCGGCGGTGCCCCCGGGCACCGCCAAGCCCGCGCTGTCGACGGGCGTGAAGCGCAGGCCCATCTCCGCGCCACCGTGCACGATGGGCTCGGGGTCCTTGGGCAACAGATGGGACTGATAGGTCCGCACGTTCTCGATCATCGCGCCCAGGGCGGCGCGCAGCGGGGCGCTCAGCGAGCGCTCCGCCGCCTCGAACTCGGCCTCACTCACGCGCATGCGCTCCTTCGAGAAGGCCGGGTCTGTCCACTTGCGCATGTACTTCACGACCGCCTCGTCGCCGTGCTTGCGCACATCCTCGAGGATGCTGGACACGGTCCGGGCGGCCTCGCTGTCGAGGCCCACAGGTGGGCGCAGGCGTTCGATCTGGGCCGTGAGAGCGTTACGGCCGTCGGCGCGGGAGAGGTCGAAGAGGGGTAACAACGTTTGCGACATGGTGAGCTCGGATTGGACCAAACGGGCGACTTGCCCGGAGCGAAAGCAGTTGTGTGGCGTGCCCGAGGGGCGTGAGCGCTCAGTCTAGCGCGTGGGACCTTGTCGTCACCGATCCGCTGGTTACGTTCCCAGGATGGATCGCCAGCTATTGCCCGTCATCGCTCTGCGCGAAACCGTCATTTTCCCTGGACTTACCGTGCCGCTCGGCGTCGGACGCCCCGCTTCCATCAAGGCGCTCGAGGCCGCTCGTAAGCAAAACGGCATGGTGTTTTGCGTCGCCCAGCGCGAGAACGCCGACAACCCCAGCTTCGAACAGCTTTACACCATCGGCACGATCGCGCGCATCGTGCGGGTAAGCCCCGGTCCGGGCGGTCTGAGTGTCCTGATCAGCGGCGAACAGCGCGGCACGGCCATCCAGTTCCGAGAGCGGGACGGGGTCGCCGAGGCGATCGTGGTGGCGGTGGAGGACATGCGCCCACTCGACGCCGAGGATCCAGCCTTCGTGGGTCTGTTCCGCGAGCTGCGCGAACGCGCATACGAGCTAGGCGCCCTGCGCGGGGTGCCCGAGCCCTCGCTGCGTGAGGCGCTGGACTCCGCCAAGGAGCCGGGTGCGTTCGCGGACCGGGTGTCGGGCTACATGGAGCTGCCCTCCTCGGAGAAGCAGATGCTGCTCGAGACCCTCGGCGTCGAGGAGCGCATGCGCCGGCTGTTGATCTACGTGCAACGCCAGATCGGCGTGGTGCGCGCGCAGCAGGAGATCCAGAGCAAGGTCCAGGAGAAGCTGGGCGAACGGCAGCGCGAGGTCTACCTGCGCGAGCAGCTCAAGGCGATCAAGAAGGAGCTCGGAGACGACTCCAAGGAGAACGACCTCAGCGAGCTCGAGCAGCGCTTGCGTGAGCTCGACTTGCCCGAGAAGGTCCGCAAGGAGGTGGATCGCGAGCTCGGGCGCCTGGAGCGGATCGGCGGCGAGGGCATGGAGGCCCAGGTCATTCGCACCTACCTCGAGGGCATCGCCGAGCTCCCGTGGAACAAGCGGAGCGAGGACAAGATCGACCTCGAGCGCGCCAAGGAGGTGCTCGAGGCGGATCACTACGGCCTCGAGGACGTGAAGGACCGCGTGCTGGAGTTCTTGGCCGTCCGCAAGCTGGCCTCCGAGGAGGCCAAGCGCGCGGAAGAGGCGCGCGCGAGCGGCTCGAGCGAGCAAGAGGCCGAGGCGCCCGCGGGCGAGGAAGGCTTCCAAGACGACGAACAGGCCGCGGCCAGCAAGGCGCCCACGGACAAAGCCTCCGAAGAGGCCGCCGCGCGCACCATGGCGCGCGGTCCGATCCTGCTCTTCGTGGGCCCGCCCGGCGTGGGCAAGACCTCCATCGCGGAGGCGATCGCCAAGGCGATCGGGCGCGAGTACGTGCGCATCGCGCTCGGCGGTGTACGCGACGAGGCCGACATCCGGGGACATCGGCGCACCTACGTGGGCGCGATGCCGGGTCGGATCATCCAGGGTCTGAAGCAGGCCGGCACCAAGAACCCGGTGTTCTTGCTGGACGAGGTCGACAAGCTCGGCGTGTCGTTCCAGGGCGATCCGTCGGCGGCGCTGCTCGAGGTGCTCGACCCTGCCCAGAACCACACCTTCACCGACCACTACCTCAACGTGCCCTTCGATCTCAGCGAAGTGCTGTTCATCGCGACCGCGAACTTCCCCCAGAACATCCCTGCGCCGCTGATGGATCGCATGGAGGTGGTCGAATTCTCCGGCTACACCGAGAAGGAGAAGGTCGAGATCGCCAAGAAGTACCTGGTGCCCAAGAAGCTCGCCGAGACCGGGCTCAAGGACCGGAACATCACGCTGCGCGACGACGCGCTGGGCGCGGTGGTGCGCGAGTACACCCGCGAATCCGGCGTGCGCCAGCTCGCCCGCGAGATCGAGCGGGTGGGGCGCAAGCTCGCCCGCGGCGTGGCGAGCGGCGAATCCGTGCCCAGCGAGGTCACGGACGAAGACGTCAAGCGGCTGCTCGGGCGGCCCCGCGTGCGTCCCGAGCGCGCGGCCGAGCAAGACATCGTCGGCGTGTCCACGGGCATGTACTACAGCCCCGCGGGCGGCGACATCATGTTCGTGGAAGCCTCGGTGCGTCCGCTCAGCGGCGCGCGCGCGGGCGACGAGCGCGCATCCAGCAGCGCCGCCGCGCTGATCCTCACGGGCCAGCTGGGCGACGTGATGAAGGAGTCGGGGCGCGCTGCCCTCACCTACGCACTTCGCTACGCCGCCGAACGCGGCTCGCTGCTCGCGAGCTCTCAGCTCGAGGTGCACGTACACGTCCCGGCGGGCGCCATCCCCAAGGACGGCCCGTCCGCGGGCGCAGCGATGGCCACCGCGTTGATCTCGGCGCTCACCGGCGTGCCGGTCCGGCGCTCGGTGGCGATGACCGGGGAGATCACCTTGCGCGGTCGCGTGTTGCCCATCGGCGGCGTCAAGGAGAAGGTGCTCGGGGCCCATCGCGCAGGCATCACGGACGTGATCTTGCCGAAGGAGAACGAGCGCGACCTCGAGGACGTGCCCGAGGAGACGCGGCGTGGGCTCACCTTCCACTTCGCGGAGACGCTCGAAGACGTGCTGCGCGTAGCGCTGGTCGAGCAGAGCGAGGAGACGCGGGCGTCCGTGGTGCACTAACAGGGGCTGACAAAGTCGGCCCCTGTTCCCGTGCCCGTGCCCGTGCCCGTACACGAATCTCTCGACGTTCTCGTCCTCGTAATCGTCCTCGTCAGGCGTAGTCGTGCGCGTGCGCGCAGCAATTACTTCGCGCACGCGCACGACTACGAGGAGGAGGACGTGCACGAGGACGAGAACGAAGACGAGTACGTGTCGAAGCGCCGCCTGGCTCCCACTGCGCCACCAAGAGCTGCGCGGTGGTCTCGTTCGGCGAGGATTCCTCGACGGCGACGCCGGACGCTACGTGATTGGGCAGGGCGCAGGACGAAGGAAGACGTACTCATGCTCATGCAGGCGAGGCCTCGCAGAGCGCTTCCTGTCGGAGCATTGCGGGCACGCGACGCGCGTTGCCGTGCCCCTGCGTGCCCGAGCTCGTCCTCGTCCTCGTATTCGTCCTCGTGTGGCGTAGTCGTGCGCAGGGTCCGCCCCGTCGTCCTGGTTCACGTTTCATCTCGCAAGTGATGCGCGGCAGGTTGGACGTCCGCGAGATCCGCGACCTCGACGAGCAACTGCGCGCCGCCGTGACACCGCCAACACCGCCGCCGCCGGCCGAGCTCACCCCAGAGCAGCGCGAAGAGCGGGACAGGGCGCTCGCCGCCCGTTGGAACGACCTGCTCGCCCACGAGCAGCAGCAGATCCTCCACCAGGCCGAGGCGCTCGACCAGCGGCTCGCCGATCGGGCGGCAGCGCTCCGAGACCGCATCGACGAACGCGTCGAACGTCAGCCCACCAAACCGAAATCGCTAGCCATGCTCACAGGTCGCGGCGCTGACTACGAGGCCGCCCTCCAGCGCTGGGCCGCTAACCGGGAGCTCCTCGAGCGAACCGCGAAGCGCGTCTATGCGCAGCGAGCCGTGGTCTCGCAGTACATGCTCGAACCACCCCCCGGCTGCCCGTCGCGCGTCGGCGAGCTCGCCGCACGGCGAGTGAACGCGCGCTACCCCGAGCTCGCCGAGCACGTGTCCTGGCGCCAAGCCCAAACTTGGGAGCGAGCTGCGGCCCAGTTCGATGGACCTACGCGCCACCAAACGGTGAGTCTGGGCCGGTAACGAGGTCACCGCGTGCCCCCGCCGCCCGCTTCGCGTTGTACCGCATGGGGCGCGGCGCAGAGCGACGCGTGAACCGCCGAGCCAAGCGGCGGTCGTCGGCGAGTACGCCCGAGGGCGCCAAACCTTCGCGGCAAGCCCCGAGCATCGAAGGGGCGCCGCGCGGCAGGGATCTTGGTGGCGCCTGGCGGCATGGGCTGCGCCATTCCAGCCGCGACCCCAGCGCCGCTGTATCGCCCTCGCGATCCGGCCTCGAGCGCGCTCTACGGCCTGGTGAGTGAGCACGGCGCGACCTTCGAGCACGCGGCATCGGAAGCGGGCGGCGTACCCAGCTTCGTGTTAGACGCTTTCGATCGCTACCTGCGCTGCGGCGTGCTCGCGCATGGCTTCGCACGCTTTCAGTGCGGCTCTT
>JBIQKA010000038.1:0-42409 GCA_044507075.1 Myxococcales bacterium | reverse complement strand
GCAGACCCTGGGCCGCTCGAGTCTGCCGCGGAGGGCAGGCCTCACGCACGCACGCCTGCCGGAAGCACACGAAAGATGGCAAGGGATGGTAAGCTTCTCCCGCTGATCTGGCCCAGGTGGCAAGGGCTTCCGTCCGCCAGGCGCTGCGTGAGCGCCGAGGCGCTGCGCTATCGTGCGGGCGTCAGGTTCCAGATCAGCGAAGACCCAAGCCCTCCCGGAAGGCCGCAATGCGAGCGCTCAACCTGGCCTCCTGATCCACCAAACCCGCCTTGCGCACCATGTCGGCGAACGCAGCCGATCCCTCGTCCTCGAGCAGAGCCCAAAGCCGGGCGATGAGCGCTCGATGCTCGTCGGTCGCGATCTCGGCCACGCCAAATCCGAGGTAACACGCGCCCTGCGCATCGAAATCGCGCACTTGGTGGTTGATGGGATGGGCCGCATCCCAGCGCACCTCGTCATCGTCGCCAAGCGCGTGCGCGAGCATGAAGGACAAGTCTTCGAGGTCTTTCGAGCGCTGAGGCCGATCGAGATAGGAGGCAACCTTCATGACCAGGAGCGCGGGGAGGGTCGCCACGTCGAGCGTGACCTCGGCCGAAAGTGCGAACGTCTGGTAGCTTGTGAGCGCCAGCTCGCAGCCCATCACGTTCATGCGGAAGCCCGGCTCGAGCTCCACATAGCCGCGCACCAACGCGGCTTCCGAGACGGGGAGGATGTCTGCCATCACGTTGCCGCGATGGTAGCGATGCTTGATGCGGGGATCACGACGCCAGCCAAGCGGTGCAAGAAGCGGCAGCGGGTCTTCCGTGTCCATGAGAAACAAGAGGTCGATGTCGCCGGTGGGCCGCTCGAGCGGCAGGTGCGTCTTGAGGGCCGAGGCGCCAATCAGCACGATGCGCAGCGACGAGAGCGCCGTGCGGAGCTGAACGAGGGCTTCGAGGGCGCCGGGAGGAAGCACAAGGCTCATGCCCGCAGCTCCTCACCCAGCCCAAACCGAGCACGCACTTCCGCCGCCGCTTCCCACGCACGCGCGTGGCCTTCTTGCAGTAGATCCGTATAGACCAGAAGCGGATGCACCGACGTGCGGTCCGGCACGAACGCCGTAGGACCGGGCGCTTGGAGCAAGATCACCGGCCCCTCGGCGTCGGGCACCAGCCCCAACGCCTGCAGCTGGGGCGGAGAAGGGCGCTCTTCGAAATAGATCACCGTTTGAATCCCACGATAGTACCCGGTCAGTTGCTGCGCCGCGGCGCCCCCGCCCCAGGCCCAGCGTTGGTTCAACGCATCGAGTTTTGGCGTCAAAGCTTGCTCGAGCGCCGTGGGGTCTTTTTCTCGGGCGCGGAAACGTCCGAGCAGAAGATGCGGATAGAGCGTGGACGTGTAGCCCGCTGTCCATTGTTCAAGTGCACGCCCCACGCCGCCCGGGGCCCATTGAAACCCCTTTCGCCCTTCGAGCAAAAGGCCCGCGTTCACCAAACGCAGTCGTACATCGCGCGCCGTCTGGGGACTCACGCCGCCTGCGGCTTCGCCCAAGGCGCGCGTGGTGGCGGACAGAAGAGCGGGCTCGGCCAAAAGGGCAAAGAGCACGGAAAAAGCTGGGGCGCGCATGGCCTTTTCGGAAGGCGAGGCCGGCGCACTCTTGCCTTGGATGCGCGCGACGTACGCGTCGCCCAAGCGCACGAAGGCATTGCCCGCCAGATCGACGAAGTTCACGCCTTCGCGCTCGAACAGTTCTCCGAGATCGCGCCCGATATGGGGCGCGAAGACAATCAGATTAGAAATCGCGCCCGCCTTTGCCAACAGATGCGTCGCGGCGAGTCGAGAGAGATGCGAGCGCACGAGTTCGACGGGAAGTTCGAAGTGCTTCTTGGATGTGACGACCGTGAGGAGCGCATCCGGTTGGTAGGTTTTCGAGCGGGCGGGCTCGAGCGCAGCCTTCACCTCTTTGATGAAGGGCAGTGCGAGCAGGTGGGCCGTGTAGGCGCTCAGTTCCGCGCGTTCCATGTCCATCAATCTTGCATGTCCATTAGTAATGGACAACTGTCATTTCTGGACGATGGGCGCGTGCCCGGGCTGTCCCACTCTGATCAATTATCCGTCAGCGCGCTGATCATGCTTGGCTAAGTTATGGTTAATGCTCGCTAATTCACGCGCCAGCCTTGACTGATTTAACGTTCAGTGAGAGGCTCGGCCCATGCAGCTCTCGCTCTGGCCGTGCCCCGACGCGGGGCGCCCTCCCATGACCCCCCCGCTTGCGCGTCCGCTGGTCGTGCGCGCGGGCGACGCCCTCGCGCCCGTCCCCGAAACGCTCGCGGCGCGCGCCGAGCACTACGTGCAGGCCGCCCATGCCGCGCGCACCAAGAAAGCCTACCAACACGACTGGGACGCGTTCGCGCGCTGGTGTAAAGGCGCGGGCCTGGCCGCGCGGCCCGCGGCGCCGAGCACCCTCGAGCTCTACCTCACCCACCTCGCCGAGCGCGGGCGCCGGCCGAGCACCATCCGCCGCGCCCGCATCGCCATCGGCCTCGCCCACGGGCACGAGGGGCTGCCCCGGCCCGATCACCACGCGCGCATCCGCGCGCTCGAGCGGGGGATCGGCCGCGAGCTTGGACGCGCGCGAGGAGGGCGCGCCGCCCTTGCTCGCCGACCAGCTCGCCCAGGTCGTGAAGAAGCTCGGGCACGCGCCGCGCGACGTCCGCGACCGGGCGCTCTTGCTGGTCGGCTTCGCGGGCGCGTTCCGCAGCTCCGAGCTCGCCGGGCTCAACGTCGAGGACGTGCGCTTCATCGAACGCGGGCTCGAACTGCGCGTGCGGCGCAGCAAAGAAGACCCCCTCGGCAAGGGCGCCGTCACGCGCATTCCCTGCGGCGCGCGCGCGGACACCTGTCCCGTGGAGGCGCTCCGCGCCTGGATCGGCCGGGTCGGGCGGCCGGCGGGGCCGCTGTTTCGCGTCGTCAGCGGCGCGCGCATCGAGCACCAGCGCATCCACCCGCGGGCCGTCTCGCGCGCGCTGCAGCGCGCCGCCGAGCGCGCGGGCCTCGCGCTCCATTACTCGTCGCATTCGCTGCGTGTGGGCCTCGCGACCAGCGCCTACGCCCAGGGCGCGACCTTGCGCGAAATCCAGCTGCAGGGGCACTGGCAGGATCCGCGCTCCGTCCAGCGCTACATCCAGATCGAGCACGTGCCGGGCCGCAAGAACGTCGTCGAGGGCCTCCTGTGACGTCGCGTCGTTCTGTTTCCGTCCCGAGGTCGAAGCGGCGGGCATCAATGGGCCTTCGCGCGGGCCCGGCTCGCACGTCCAGCACGACCCGCAGCAACACACCGCCTTCGGGTCCCTGCGCATGAGTGTCGGGACCTGGACTCTGTTTGCAGAGCGGTCGACCGGCGTTGCGCCCCATCCGACGGGCCTGTGGGTCGTCGCGCTCGACCCCATTGCCATGGCCTACACACCTCCTTTGCCATGGCCTACACACCTCCTTCAGGCGCGCCACATCCGACCATCACAGAATGTTCGCGCGCGAGGATGACAGTCCCGGCCCACAGGGCCCGATCTCGCTACGCCGCTCGACAGACGTGCACTACTTATCTCGCTAGGCCCAACTGACACCGCGCATCGCGGCTAGGAGTCAGCGACTGAGACATCTTGGTTTTCTCAGCTGCCTACGCGGCAGTGACGACTGCGCGGCGGATACTTCGATCGTCTTGGTTTTTCTCAGCTGGGCAACGGGTCGCTGTTGTTGCAAGTCGCGCTCACGTCCTGGAACGCGCGGGTCGTCGTCACTGCCGCGTAGGCAGCTGAGAAAGTCCATGCCGAGCCCGCGCCGCACGGACCAGCCGTCACTGCCGCGTAGGCAGCTGAGAAAAAGCACGGGTGGAGCCGCGGGGAAGTTGGCGACGTCACTGCCGCGTAGGCAGCTGAGAAAGTCAGCACGCCCACTCCCACATCGGAGAGTCTCGTCACTGCCGCGTAGGCAGCTGAGAAATGATTGAGGTGCGCCACGTGACCGTCCAGGGACGTCACTGCCGCGTAGGCAGCTGAGAAAACCATGGTGGGGACGTCGCGCGCGTGTGCCTGCGTCACTGCCGCGTAGGTGTTACCGAGCCGCGTAGAAGCCGCGAGCGCGCGCCTTTGGCGCCAGCTGCTTGATGCTGGCCGCTCCGCTCGCCAGCTGCTCGCCCTCACGGATCGTCCTGCATGCGCGGTGGATCGTGATGGCGTAGGAGGGGCGCGGAGGAGCGGAGCATCGGCGTTTTGCCGACGGAAAAGGTGATGGCGAGCGCCTCTTTGGACAGACACCGCTCGCCATCGTGCTCCGAGGATTCTTGCGAAAGCGGAGCGAGAGCAGAGTGATCCGGGCGGCGGTCGGGATCAAGTCGTGGATCGCACAGACGCCGTCGGTCGCTGAAGTTCGTCCCACGTGCTGCGCGGGCTGTGGGGGCGGCCAGCCCAGGCTCGGTCTCCAGGGGGATCGCAACGTCTTCAGGACGCACACCGCGCGCGCGACGAATGGAGCGGCACAGTCGCTTGACCGCCGACACGCTGCCGTTGAATTCCGCATGCTCCTGACGGATCCGGTCGTGGATTGCCTGCGGGCCCGCCCCTTTGCGCACCAGCGGCTCGATCAGGCCCCGGTACTTCTCGATGCTGCTGCATTGCTGACGGGGCGGGCACGCAACGGGACGCTGCGCCTCCACGGCACGGCGCAGCTCATCAAGCGGGGGCAGTGCATCTACAGCGCCGTCCCACAGGCTCGACGCGACCAGCGCCTGTCGATACACGCGCTCCGTGTTGGGGCTCATGCCAAGCAGCGCCGCCGCCGCGCGGCACCCTGTTCCCATCCGATGTAAACGAACGAGCTCCTGCGGCCGGTGCATATCCACGCGCCCTCCTTCGGGCGCCTGCAGCCCGCTCGAGATGAGCGGCCAGCGTGGCCCGGGAGGCGCTTGTCTGAACTGTGCGCGTGTTCAGATGAGATGGATCAGGTCTGCCGAACCCGGCCGGATCACATCTGCCGAACCGAAGCGATCAGGTCTGCCGAACCGCGCCCCGATCACATAGGCCGGCCGGCAACACCTCGCCGCGCTCGGCGCGCGCGAGGATCACGTAGCCGTCGGGGTGCAAGCGCATCACGGTCAAGGTGGCGTCGCGTGGGTCCACGAGCCAGTAGTGGGGGATCTCGACGCGATGGTAGAGGCGCAGCTTCTTGATGGTGTCGTCGTTGGCGTTGCTGGCGGAGACGATCTCGCAGATCCAATCCGGGCGCACCTTCACGGGGGTGCCGGTCGGGCGCGACGGGCAATGCTCACGGCGAAAGCCGAGAACGTCTGGACGCACCACATCGCCGGTCGTGAGTTGGACCTCAACCTCGGTGGCGATCCACCATCCTCCGGGGCCACCGGAGCCGCCGGGCTTGCGTTGAAAGGGCGGGCGCAACGCGCCGACGATGCCGGCTTGCGCGTCGCCGTGCTCTCCCGAGGGCGGCGCCTTGGGCATGAGCGCGCCTGAGATGAATTCATGAAAGCGTGTTCCCTCCGGGATGGCCCAGAACTCTTGCGAGCTCATCGGGCCTCACTCGCCCGCGTCGCCCGTCTGCCCCCGCGGATAGCGGTCGAAGATCTCACGCACGGCCTTGTCGATCTCCTTTTTGGTGTTGCTCTCGTCTTCCTCGATGATGCCCCTGGCGACGCCACCGAACACCACCTTGTTGAGCGCTGGATCGATGAGGCCCAGGGTCACGGTTCCCTCCACGTACTCGTCGTAGACCGAGGTGATGAGCGGGCAGGGGTTGAAGCTCCACGCCCAGTACCCGTACCAGCCGCCGGGCGCGCAGTCCCAGCTGACCGCCGTCTGATCGCGTGTGGAGATCAGACTGAACGCGTTCAGGTCGGGGTTTTCGTTGGCTGCGACTTCCGTGAGCCCGAGGTCCTCGAGCTGGCTGCGCATCGCGTCGTTCACCTGCTGTAGATTCGACGCCACCTCGGCGGGGGTCGCGACTTGAGTCGTCGCGCTTGGGTTCTGGGAGGCCCCTGTGGCGACGAAGGCGAACGTCGTGTACGAGGCGAAGTTGGCGTTGGGATCTGCGAACTCTCTCACCGTGATGTCGTCGTCGCCGCAGGCGCACAACATCGTGCCCAGCACCATCGCCATTGTCCGCACGTATTTGCTCGCTCGCATTCTGACCTCCATGGGTTTGGTCAGCGCATCTCAGCAAGCGGCGGACCAGCACAGGAGCGAACACGAGCGGCCGACGAGAATCTCAGCCGTTCTTACGGTCCACACAGCACGGCGTCCGCCTCCGCGACGACCTGCGCGCGCGGCGCGATGGAACTTCATGTGGCCCAGGCGCTCGCACCAGCGTCAAGACGCCTTCGCTTCCACGAACCGACAGCGATGGCGCACTTCGCTGCTCGACCCGCCGTACTGGCGACAGTTCATCCCGCTCGGACAGGTCGCTCCACGGGCGGCGCAGTCGAGCTCGCAGGCGCCATCGTCGCAGGCAGCCGCGGCGGTCGCTCCGGCCGGCGCGCTGCACTCGGCGGCGCGCAGGCTCGCCGCGACTCCCCCGATCGCCCCGCATTTCTCGCCTGCGGATCAGTGAAATTCAGGGAAGACGCAGCCTGCAGGGAAGATTGCGGTCCGCAGATGGGAACATCGCGGCCCCCGCATCACCATGGAAAGCGCCCAGATCTTGAACAAAGTCTGTGAAAAACTCTCGACCTCACTCTTCCCCCTGTTAGAGTCCGCTACGCCCGAACGGGGCTACAGGGGGGTGCATGCTCTCGCGATCCCAGGCGAAGACATTTTTCATTGGTAGCACTGGGCTGATGAGTGCCGCGTTCATTTGGCTCACGATCGACACGTTTCAGAAGGTGCCAGCGCTGACCAACCAGGCCAACATGAGCGCCTCGGTGATCCGCGGAAAGCACCTGTGGGATCAGGCCAACTGCATGGGCTGCCACACGCTGCTCGGCGAAGGCGGTTACTACGCGCCCGAGCTCACCAAGGTGTACGAGCGCCGGGGCGCGGCCTTCATCCGCGCGATGATCAACGATCCGCAAGCCATGTATCCGGGCCAGCGGAAGATGTACAAGTACAACTTTACCGACGCTGAGATCGAAGACTTCATCGCGTTCTTCGAGTGGGTCGGCGAGATGGACCTCAACGGCTTTCCGCCCAAACCGGTGCTGTTCGCCACGGCGATGCCCGGCAAGGGGACCGTCACCGAGGAGAGCAATCGACCCAAGGTCTACAATCAGATGTGCATCGCCTGCCATTCCCTCGCCCAGCAGGGAGGCGCGGTGGGACCCGCGCTCGATGGCATCGGCGATCGCATGACCATGGAGGAGATCGAGGTCTGGCTCCAGGATCCCGCGGCGGTACGTCCGGGCACCGCGATGCCCAAGCTCCCCCTCTCCGAGCAAGACATCCGCGAGCTCGCGGCCTTCCTCTCCACCCTGCGCGGCGAACCGGGTCCCGAGGGGGCGCCCCCACCCGGCTCCCCGGACGCCGAAACCAAGGGCCCTGACGTCCCGGGCCCCGGAGATGCGGGCCCCGGCGATGCAGCCCCCGGAGATGCACCCAACGAACCCTCACCCGACCAAGCGGAGGAGCGGCCATGAAGTACAAGACTCAACGTGTTGCGTACCCGTTCTTCGCCCTGTCGATGGCGCTGGTGCTCCTGCAGATCGTGTACGGCTTCATCATGGCCTTCGCGCACATGGGGATGGACGGGCTGCACGACTGGATCCCCTTCCACGTGGCCCGCTCCACGCACACGAACTTGCTGCTCATGTGGCTGATCTCCGGCTTCATGGGCGCCACGTACTACCTCCTGCCCGAGGAGGCCGAGCACGACATCATCTCGGAGAAGCTCGCCTACGCGCAGTTCGCTGGCCTGGCGCTGGTCGGTGTGACCGCGGTGATCGGCTTTCACTTCTTCTGGTGGGAGGGGCGCAAGTTCCTCGAGATCCCGAGGCCGCTCGATTACCTGGTCGTCCTCGACGTCCTGCTCTTCCTCTACATCACGGGCATGACGCTGTACCGGGGCAAGCGCCGCACGACCACCTCGCTGGTGCTGTACTTCGGGCTCGTCGCCATGGCCCTGCTCTATCTGCCCGGCATGATCGCCACCGATCACCAAACCCTCGACTCCTACTGGCGTTGGTGGGTCGTGCACCTGTGGGTCGAGGGCGTCTGGGAGCTGATCATGGGCGGCATCCTGGCCTTCTTGCTGCTCAAGCTGGCGGGCGTCGATCGTGAGGTGGTGGAGAAGTGGCTGTACGTCATCGTCGGCCTCTCGCTCCTCTCGGGGATCCTCGGAACCGGCCACCACTTCTACTTCATCGGCACGCCCTCGTATTGGCTCTGGATCGGCGCGGCGTTCAGCGTCCTCGAGCCGTTCGCCTTCCTCGGCATGGCCGTCTGGGCGCTGATGCTCTCCAAGAAAGGGGGCCGTCGCCACCCGAACCAGAACGCGCTGCTCTGGACGGTGGGCTGCGCGATCATGTCCTTCGTCGGGGCGGGCTTTCTGGGCTTCGCGCACACGCTGCCCCAGGTGAACAAGTGGACGCACGGCACGCTGGTGACTGCGATGCACGGCCACCTCGCGTTCTGGGGCGCCTACGCGATGCTGGTGCTGGCCATCATCGGCTACGCGATGCCGACGCTCACCGGCCGCAGGTTCTACGACCACTGGCTCTCGGGCTATGCGTTCTGGTCCTCGAACATCGGCATGGTCGCCATGACGCTGGCGCTCGCGGCGGCGGGCATCAGCCAGGTCGTGCTCGAGCGGCGCGCCGGCATGGACTTCTTGGCCGTGCAGGAGGAGGTTCAGTCGCACTTCCTGGGGATGATCTTGGCCGCCTCCCTGTTCACGAGCGGCCTGCTCGCGTACGTGTACATCTTCATTCGCTACGGCCTCCCCAACATGGAGCAGCTCGGCAAGACGACCTACGACCCGGCCACGATGGGCCCGCAGGCCGCGCCTCCTGCCCAGAACGCGGAGAGCTCTCCGTCCATGGTGTGAGCCTTGGCGAGCCCTGCACCCTATTACCGCGAGATCGGGGGCGAGCGCGCGCTGTTTCGTCAGGCCCACGCGCAGCGCCTGCCCCTGCTCCTGAAGGGCCCCACGGGGTCGGGCAAGTCGCGCTTCGTCGAGGCGATGGCGCACGAGCTCGAGCGCCCGCTGATCACGGTGTCGTGTCATGAGGACACCTCGGCCACCGATCTGCTCGGGCGCTTTTTGGTGCGCGGAGGCGACACGGTCTGGCAGGACGGCCCACTCACGCGCGCGGTGCGCTCGGGCGCCATCCTCTACCTGGACGAGGTGGCAGAGGCGCGCGAAGACGTGGTGGTCGTCATCCATCCACTGACCGACCACCGGCGAGAGATCTACGTCGACAAGATCAACGAACGTCTCGAGGCGCCCCCCGAGTTCATGCTGGTGACCAGCTTCAACCCCGGCTACCAGCGCCGCATCAAGGAGCTGAAGCCCTCGACCCGCCAACGCTTCCTCGCCCTGACCTTCGGCTACCCCGCGCCCGACGCGGAGGTCGAGATCCTCGAGAAGGAGACGGGCGTCGATCACGCCGTCGCGCAGAAGCTCGTCCAGGTGGCGGTGCGCATCCGGGGCCTGGAAGAGCTGGGGCTCACCGAGACGGTGTCCACGCGCCTTTTGGTGTATGCCGGCAAGCTCATCCGCGCGGGCGTGCAGCCGCGCGCCGCCTGCGACGTCGCGATCGCGCAGCCGCTGACCGACGACCTCAAGATCGCTCAGGGCATCCGCGACTTGGTGGCGCTGGTCTTCTGAGCCATGGACGTCAGCGAGAGCGTCTTCAAGCGCATGGCGAACTGGTGGCGCCGCCGCGCCGCCTCGCGTGAACGCGACCGCGCAGCGCGCAACGGCGAGGCCACGCTCGCGCCCCACAAGGAACGCTTCGAGATCCTCGCCGCGCTGCTCGCAGGGCAGGTTCTCGACGTACGCGCGGCCGACGACGACCTCGGAGGCGTGTCAGGCGCGACCCTGCTCTTGCCGAAGCGGATCCAGCTCAGCGACGATCCGGAGCAGAACGTCGCGCTGTACCTGGCGCGCATCGCCTTCTCGTGCGCTTCGTGGCAGCGCGGCTTCGCGCTTTCGCCCGCGAGCGGCGACGCGTTCGCCACGACCATCGCCACGCTGCTGGCGGTCCCGCACACGCGGACCTATCTCGCCACGCACTATCCGAGCGCCCACGCGCTCCATGAACAGCTCTCGCCGCTGTGCCTGCGCGCCCGGCCGGCCGCGTCCTCGTCGGGTGAAACGCTCGGCGCCCTCCTGGAGGGCTGGACACGATGTTTGCTCGGCGAACCAGAGCCGCTGCGCGCGCTCTCGCCCGCGGCGCAGGCGGCGGTCCGAGCGGCCGCCTCGCGCGCGCCCACCTCCGCCGAGGAGCTCGCCGATGCCGCGCGCGAGGTGCGCGAGAGCCTGGCGCGGGTGGCGAGCGCAGGGCTGGGAAGCCCGCCGCCGTTCGTGGCCCTGTGGGGGCGCTTGTACCCGCCCGCGCGCGCGCTGCCTAGCACCGAGCTGGGAAGCCCGCCGGACCTCCAGCGCAGCGGAGAGCGCAAGGCGATCCAGCTCGATCGGACGATCCGGCTGCAACGTCGAAAGCACGAGAAGACCGAGGACCGGCCGCTCTACCACATGTTCGAGAAGGTGGAGACGGCCGAGGAGTACGAGGGCGACTCCGGCACGCCCGACGCGAGCGGCAACATCGAGGACATGAAAGAGGCGCTCGACGAGCTCGCTCTCGGCACCGCCATCCGCAGCACCGAAGATCCGAGGAACCTGGCGCGCGCCGAGCTCGTCATGGAGGACAACGCCCTCGAGGTGGCCGGTGAGCGCCTCGAGCCCGCGGCGCGCGCCTTCAAGTATCCGGAGTGGAACTTCAAGAAGCAGCGCTATGAGCACGACCACTGCACCGTGATCGAGGAGCGCTACGTGAGCGCCGACGCCTCGGCCGGCATGAAGGAGGCGCGCGAGGCGCTGCGCGCGCATCAGCGCCAGGTGGAAGATTTGCGCGCGCACCTGCTGCGCTCCTTGTACCGCAGGCGGCTCCGAAATCGCCAGCTCGACGGCGCGGAGATCGACGTGGAGGCGATCGTCGAGCGGCACGCGGACTTGTGCGCAGGCCGCACACCCCCCGAGCGCCTGTACCTGGCCGCGCGCAAGGCGCTGCGGGAGGTCGCGATCTTGGTGTTGGTCGATCTGAGCTTCTCGACCGATGCCTGGGTGGAGGGGCGCAGGGTATTGGACGTGGAGATGCAGTCCTTGCTCGTGCTCGCCGAGGCATTCTCGGGTCACCTCGAGGAGGAGGTGGCCGTCGCCACCTTCCGCAGCAACACCCGGCACGATGTGCGCTACGGGGTGCTCAAGGGCTTCGACGACAGCTGGGATGTCCTGCGCGCTTCGGCGCTCGGGCTCGCGCCCGCTGGCTACACGCGCATCGGCGCGGCCCTGCGCCACGCCAGCTCGGTGCTCGACGCCTCCCGCGCGCGTCGCAAGCTGCTCCTGCTCGTGAGTGACGGTAAGCCCACGGACTACGATCGCTACGAGGGCACCTACGGCGTAGAGGACGTGGCGCAAGCGGTGCGCGAGGCCAGCCAACGCCAGATCCGTGTGTTCGGGCTGGCGATCGAGCGCGAAGCCAAGCTGCACCTCGCGCGCATGCTGGGGGCCGGCAACTACCGCATCCTGCCGCGCACCGCCCTCTTGCCCGAGGTCATGGCCGAGGTGTTCGTGGGTGCCCTCACGGGGTGAGGAAGGGGCGCGCTGTCCGCAGACGTACGACGCCCGAATCCAGTGTGGGTCCGTGATGACGCGTCGTCGCAGTTCGTCCTTTTAGGGGTGAGGCCGGACTGATTACGCTTCGAGATATGCAAAGTCATGGGGGAAGCGGGCACGGGCGCTGGATCGCGCGTGGGCTCGGGTGTGCCGCGTTGGCGCTGGCTATCAGCTGTGACGACGCGCGCAGCGATCGCGGCCCGGTCTCCGAGAAAACCGAGGCTCTGCTCTCGGGGCGCGTGTTCGGCACGACGGACGGGAAGCCGCTCAAGGACGCGGACATCCGCGTGAACGAAGCACAGACCAAGAGCGCGGGGGACGGCTCCTTCGCGATCTCCTACGTCGTGGATGGTTCGGAGAAGAGGTCCGTCCACGCGCAGAGCGCTTCTCACGTGCCGGTGACCAAGACTCTGCCAGGTGGCGATGGCTATCTCGAGCTGTTCGCCAAGGAGATCGACGCGCGCCAGACCCTCGACCCCGCCACGGGCGGCGAGCTCAAAGGCACCTCGGGCGCCAGCGTGAAGATCGCGGCAAACTCGCTCAAAGATCGCAGCGGCAAGAGACCGAAGAGCGTGGAGCTCGCGATCGCGTTGCCGGACGTCACCAAGAACCAGGAGCTCGACGCGTTGCCCGGGGCGTTCGGTGCCGTGCGTGGCGGCAAGAAGGGCAAGGTGTCGGTCGAGTCGCCGATCTACGTGCAGGCGAGCGACGAGATCGGGAGCGCGCTGGTGGTGGACACTGACAAGAAGGTGAAGATCACGCTGCCCGGTTCGAACAAGAAGGCCAACGAGCGCATGCTCCACTACTTCGACGAGGACCAGGGCGTCTGGGTCGAGTGGGGTCTCATCGCGGGCACCCTGGACGAAAACGGGCTCGAGGTGTACGCGGCCGAGGTCGACAGGTTCGGCTGGTTCTCGCTCGGCACCTTCATCGAAGAGCTCTCGTGCCTGCGCGCCTGCGTGGTGCGCCCGGATCAATCCGCGGTGCCGTTCGCGCGCGCGATCGCCACGGGCGTCAATGTATCCTTGCAGAGCGCGGAGTACGCGGGCGTCGATGGCTGCTTCGTCCTCGAGGTCCCGGCCAACACCCAATTGTCTTTGAGCGCACAGACGCAGGGGAGCTACGCGTTCGCAGGTCTCCTCACGGCTCCCGCAGGCGGCAGCGTGGCGGATCCCAGCTCTTGCCTCGCGCTGCCCACGATCGTGCTGAATAAGGCGGCGCAAGCGGCCGCACCTTGCGCGCAGGGCGCGCTCGAGTGCGGAGCCGTATGTGTGGACAGCGAGTCCGACGAGCGCCACTGCGGGGCCTGCGACAACGCTTGTGGCGCATCGGAGCTCTGCTTGGGCGGTGTCTGCGCATCACCGGACCGACCCGAGCCACGCCCGATGGACGACGCGGGCACGATGGCACCCGGCATGGACTCTGGGCCCGATGCCGGTGAGCCCGACGCGGGGGCCGGGCCGCCGTGTGTGAGCGATCCCGGTTGCGAGTCCGCAGTCGGTGGCTGCTTCGCCCGCGTACCCGGCAACAGCGAGCTCGGGACGGTCGACTTCTGCATCTCGCGCTTCGAGATGAAGAACGTGGCCGACGCGCCCAGCTCGATCCCTGCGGGACTGCCATGGATGCTCGAGAGCGCCGTGTTGGTCGAGAGCGCCTGCAGCGCCCTGGGCGCGGAGTTCTCGGTGCCCACCAACGCCCAGTGGCAGACCCTCGCCCGCAACATCGAGGGCGTCGCGGAGAACTGGAGCGGCGGCGAGGTCGGAGCGGGCGATCTCGCGCGCGGCCACGTGGACAGCTCACCGCCGGTCGCGCTCTCGGTCGAAAACCTCGAGGACCCCTGTGATCAGAGCAACGCGCCCCAGTGCACCACGCCGGGGGCGACCTTCTCGCAGCGGCGCACGCACGTGCTCTCGAGCGGGGCCATCATATGGGATGTGGGCGGCAACGTTGTCGAGTGGGTTCAGCCCGTTCTCATGTCGACCTACTACGCCGACTATGTGGCGGGTCTGAGCACCGCGGCGGAGGAGCTCAAGAGCGCCCTCGGTCCCGCCGGGACGTACGCCGTCGGCAGCTCTCCCCGAGTCTCCGCTAGCTATCCGAGCTATGCGTTGGTCGAAGCCGGATCCCTGGCCGTGGTCGAAGGGAAGAACTTCACCATGGGCCGTATCTGGGTGCGAAGCGGCGGCATGCTGCTCATCCGCGGCAGCAACTTCCAGGGCGACATCTACCTCGAAGCGGGCGCCATGTTCCTCAACAGCGGGAGCAACATCTACCCGAACACCACCAGCATGCCCACCTACGGTCAGGTCCTGTACTCGGCCGACAGCCTCGTGACGGGCTCGCTTGGCACGGGCAATCCAACCATCGCAGAAGCCAGCTACGCCGAGTGCGGCGGGACCTGCCCGGACAGCGTGCTGCGCTTCACGCAAGACGGAAGCCGTGGTCTCGGCTACGCGTTCTCGTTCAATGACACCAAGCTCGAGTGGCGCGGCGGACGGGTCGGGATCGGACCCATGGGCGGCGTGTTCACGGGCCTCACCCCGTTCGCCGCCGGTCCGCAGGCAGGCTTCCGCTGCGTCCGCCCCGCGAACCCGTGAGCCCGCGAGCCGCTAACGAGCCGCTGGCGCCGGGATGCTCGAGCGGCGCGGTGGCGGCGCGGAGGTGCGCTGGCGCGCGGGCCTCTCCTCCACGAAGAACGCGCGGTACTCGGGCCTGAGATCCACGTTCTGTCGGTAGAGGAGATCGGCGAGCGCGAGCGCCTCCACCGAGTCGCGCGTGAGCTGCAGCGTGCGCTCCACGTGCGCGCGCAGCCTATGGTTCTCCTCGAAGCGCTCGTAGAGCCGGGCGCTCACGCGATACTCCGAGAGCGTGAGTCTGCCTGCGCCATCGTGCTCGAGGCCCAGGCAGTCGAGCACGCGGCCCACGCGATCGGGATGGGCGCCCAGGATGGCGCGCACCACGGCGTCTGCCGCGGCGCTGGCCTGCGCCCTTCGCCCGGGCGCAGGCTGCAGCAGCGTGAGCGTCTTGTCCGGTGAGGGCGCGGCGCTGAGATGCGCGAGCAGGGCGCGCACGGGGGCCACGCCGCTCAGCGCGGCGGGCTCGCTCCCGAGCGCGAGCGCGCGCGTGAGCTCCGCGTGGAGCGTCTCCAGGGACCAGGTGGTCCCGAGCAGCCAACACCAGTCCTTGCGGAACAGGTGGTTGCGGGAGAGGAAGGTGTCCTCGATGTACACGAAGAACTGCTCGAGGGCCTCGCGGGAGCCAACCTGGCGCACGAGCGCGGCCGGAAAGCGGAACGTGGGGTTTACGAGATCGACCTCCTCCACGTTGTCCGCCCCGGGCCGGAAGGAACGCACGGGCGCCTGCGGATCGCCGCCCTCGCGGTTGAAGTAGAACACGCGCTCGCCGCGGATCACCGCGGCCGCGTCGAACTGCTCGGCCAAGCCCTCGGCGTCCATGACCTGCAGCGTCTTGCGCACCGTGTCCACGGTGGTGAGCTGGTTGCCCAGAAAGAGCGTGAGCGCCGGGGAGGTCAGCATGTCCTCGGGCAAGAGCGTCCGCCGGTGATCCGGATCGAAGTAGATCTTCTCCTCGAGGCTCGCGAGCGGCGTCCCGCGCTGCTCTGCCTCCTCGCGTCCGAGCGTGATCACGTCCTTGATCGACTGCAGGAGGTGCTTTTTGCGGTAGGGCACTTGCAGCGCCTTCAAGTTCACGTCGTCGAAGGCCGGGATGTCGTTCCAGCCGCCGTAAAACCCCGAACGCCGCAGCACGCGCAGCTCCTCCAAGCTGAAGCGCAGCAGATAGTAGGTGAACCAGCGCACCCGCTCGGCCTCCGCGCGTTGCTCGTTGATGCGGATCAAGCGCTCGGCGAGCTCGAGCGCAAACGCGTTGCCCATCGCGTTGATCTCGGAGCACACGAACCACACCATGTTCAGGCCGTGCCCGCGCAGAAACGCGAGCTCGTCTTCCACCACGTCCAGGTCGCGAAACATCGCCCGGTTACCCTTCACCTTGGGCTCCGCGCAGAACGTGCAGCGGTAGGGGCAGCCGCGCATGACCTCGATGGGGATGGCGCGCGAGGTCGCGGGCAGGTTCCTGGAGAGTGCGCCGAAGAACGCGTTGCGGTCGGCGACCACCTCGTCCACCCACTCGCGGTGGGGCGAGGGGCCGTGGAAGCGCTTGGTGTTCACCTGAAGGCGCGTGCCCTCGAAGTAGCAAAGATTGTCGATGGTCCCGAGATCGCGGCGCGCGAGCACATCCGAAAAGCGCGCGAACAGGGGCTCGGCGTCCCCGACTACGCCGAAGTCCGGCGCGAGGAACGGCATCAAGATCTCAGGCTGCGTGGAGAAGCCAAAGCCGCCCACTACGATGGGCACGTCGGTGAGCGCCCGCAGCTCGGCGATCAGGTCGCGCGTGTCGTGGCTCGGAAAGTAGGGCGGTTGACCCTGCGTGAGCTGCTCGAGCAGGTTGCGGTGGAAGGGTCGTGCATAGTCCGTGTCTTCGGCGGTGCGCAGGTAGTCCGTCGAGAGCAACGAGTCCGTATTGCGCAAGGTCAGGCCCACCATGACGGGTCGCACGCGCGCGAGCTGTCGCCGCAGAAAGTCCGCACGTTGCGCGAGCGGCACGTTGAACAGATCGACCCGCGCCACCTCGATACCGTGACGCCGCGCCACCTCGCTCACTTGCACGAACGCGTACGGATAGGCCAGGCGCACGGGATGGTTCGTGGTGTTGAGCAGGAGGAGCCGCGGTCGTTCCATCCTGTCATTCTAAGGATGCAGGCGGGCGCAACTCCAGCGCGGAACGGCCCCGCTCACGCGTTCGTGAGCCGCCTGACCAGGCGCTGTGCGCCTCGGCGCCCATCCTGCGACAACGTAGCGATCCCTCGCTACGCCGCGGGCCCCCCGCACTCGTTCGGCACGCCGCTCCCGCCGCACCACGTCGGCGGCGAGCACTCGATGCCGCCGTTTGCGGGGCCGCATTCGTACGCGCCCCCGCAGCCATCGTCGACCGTACCGCACTTGCCCTCGCAGGCGTCCGCGCTCGAAACCGGGATGCACGCTGAAGCGTCACACTTGTTGGGCTCGAGTATCCCGCACACCAAGTCCTCCGGACAGGTCCCGCAGTTCAACATTCTCCCGCAGCCGTCGAAGGCTTCTCCGCACTCGGCATCCAGCGCGACGCACGTGAGCGGAACGCAAGCGTCCATATTTTCCCTATCTCCGCAGACGTTGGGGACACCGCCCGCACCGCACGTCTGGCCTTCGGGACATTCCCCGCAGTGCAAGACACCTCCGCAATCATTGGTGATCTCTCCGCATTCCGCAGAACGCTCGACGCAGCTGAGGCGCTCGCACGTCCCCGGCGCGGGCACGCACTCGCGCAGCCCGTCGCCGCCGCAGACCTGTCCTTCTGGGCAACCGTCGCACACGTCCCCCGTGCTTCCGCCATCCAGCGAGGGCACCTCGACCGTGCCGCCGGTCTCCTCGTCTACGCCGCTGGGCTCCTCCTCCTCCACCAGCAAGAGCACGCTGAAGTGGTCCACCATGATCTTGGCCTTGCCGGCGCTGACCTGGGGCTTGCCCACGACCTTCCAGTCGCGGTCTTTCTCATCGGCCAGGTAGATCATCTGCACCTTGTCCGTGTTCACCTTTCCCGACACCGGCAGCGTGACCTCCACCTGCTTGTCGAATGCCTGCCTGTGCGGGGTGATCACATAGGGGGCGCTGGCGAGCTTCTTGTCCGTGCTCTGCACGAACGCGAGCGCTTGCTTGTCCGGCGGGCGCGAGAGGGTCACGGTGAGCTCCTTGGTGGTCGAGCCCGCCGCGATCTTCACCTCGGCGCCCGTCTTCAGGCTCAGCGTGGTCTCCTTGTCGACCGCCACCAGGGCCTCGGCGACGGCGCCTTCGCTCGCGCCGTCGTCGATCCCGAGCTCGCGCAGCGAGCTCACCTGCGTCTCCCCATCGCCCCCTGCGGCCGAGTCCGAGCAGCCCGCGACCTGCGCGATCCCCAGCCAAACACTCAAGCCCAAGATCCCCAGCCAGCGCTCTCGTCGTCCCATCAAGTCAGTGTCCTCCGATGACAAGAACACTACACAGCAAACAGGCCTGCCGTCTCCCAGGTCCGACATGGCAGGCCCGCTCGGAGCTGCAAGCCCGGGCAGGCCTCAGGGGTTTTAGGCGTCGTCGGGGGCGGCGCTCGTCCCCCCACCGAAGTCACTTCCCAGGGGCCGCTCGCAGGTGAGCTGCACACAGTTCGCCGGTTCGTCGCTTCCGTCGGGACAATCGACCAAGAGATCGCACACGTAGCTCACAGGAAGCGTTTGGGACCCATCGGCGCAGGTGAAGAGCTTGCCATCGCAGTTTTGCTCGTCCGAACCGTCGCTGCAGTCCTGCCAACCGTCGCACTCGGCGTCAGGGTAGGTGAGGGCGCCGTCGGTGCACTCGAAGACCGGGCAGTTCAGCTCGTCCGAGCCGTCCGCGCAGTCCGGGTATCCGTCACATTGATAGACGAGCGCCACCCCATCGCCGTCCGCGCAGTTGAACGTCAGGTCCGCGCAAGCGTTCAAGCACGCCCCGAGCGCACCCTCCTGGGAGTCCGCACACCACAGGCGCGAGAACTCGTCGCACGGGGCCGCCTGAACGCACGAAAGTTCGCAGGCATCGGCGCTGCCCGGCGCCGGCACCTCGCTCCCGAGGTTGACCTGTCCGTTGCTCTCGATGAGCCCGCACGCGAGCAGCTTGTCGAACAACACCGCGCCCCAGCTACCCTCGGGCGCGTCCGGCCGCACGATGGTTTCCCCTGCATCCTGGCTCGGGGTGGGGTCGGACACGGTGCCCCCATCACCCGGGATCGCGATCGTCTCCGTCTCCACCAGCATCAGCACGCTGAAGTGGTCCACCAGGATCTTGGCCTTGCCCGCGCTGACCTGGGGCTTGCCCACGACCTTCCAGTCACGATCCTTCTCGTCGGCCAGGTACACCACCTGCACCTTGTCCGCGTTCACCTGCGGCGCGAGCGGGAGCGTGACCTCCACCCGCTTGTCGAAGACCTGCCGGTGCGGCGTGATCACGTAGGGCGCGCTGCCGAGCTTTTTGTCCGTGCTCTGAATGAACGTGAGCGCTTCCTTGTCCGGCGGACGCGTCAGGGTCACGGTGAGCTCCTTGGTGGTCGAGCCCGCCGCGATCTTCACCTCGGCGCCCGTCTTCAGGCTCAGCGTGGTCTCCTTGTCGACTGCCACCAGGGCCGAGGTCGTCGCGCCCTCGCTCGCGCCGTCGTCGATCCCGAGATCCTGCAGCGAGTCGACCACGTCCTTGTCGCCCGCCTTCTTGTCATCGCCACCGGACTCCCCACACGCGCTGATCTGGGCAAATCCAAGGCTCAGACCCAAGCTCATTCCCAGGACACCCAGCCAGCGAGACCGCGTTCGCATCACCATACTTTCCATCCTTGCCGAGGGGTTTCATCCGCGAAGCCGAGACGAACATGGAGGGTCGTAGCTTCTCTTACGCCGCCCGCGCCGCAGCCGGCGCGTCCTTCGTGACCCGAAACACTCAACACGGCCAGTCGGTCGGCAGTGGCGCCTCCACCTCCATGGGTGTGCCGCGCATGGGATGCGTAAAGCGCACGCGCGCCGCGTGGAGATAGTGCCGATCGCCTGGCTCGCCGCCGTAGAGCGCGTCCCCCACGATGGGCGCCCCCACCGCGGCCAGATGGACCCGCACCTGATGCCGGTAGGCCTTCTCCGCCCGGGCCTCCACCAGGAAATAGCGACCCGTGGCGCGCGCGCCGAGGACCTCGGTGACGGCCACCCGGCCCAGCGAACTCACCTCGACCCGGGAGCGATGGCGCGGGCTGGGGGCAAGCGGCAGCTCGATCACCTGGGCCTTCAGCGCTTGGTGGGTCAGCGCCAAATAGGTCTTGTCGATCCGCCCCGTCTCCAACATGGCGCGCAGCGCCGCGAAGGCCGGCTGGGTACGCGCCGCCACCATCAACCCCGAGGTGTCATTGTCGAGCCGATTGACCAGCCCCGGTTGGCGCAAATCATATCCTATTTGATACATTTCTGGATAACGGGCGAGCAGGCCATTGGCGAGACACCCTGTCTCTCCGGGATTCAGCGGATGGCTCGGCACTCCCGCGGGCTTGTCCACGATCACGAAGTGCTTGTCTTCGTATCGAACACGAAACTGAACGTGTTCGTCGGGCCAGGCCTCGGTGCTCGCCTCCTTCTCCTCGAACTCGATGGTATCGCCCTCGACCACGAGCTCGCCCTTGTCGGCACGCCTGCCGTTTCGGCGGACCACGCCCCCCTCGAACATGCGCTTGGCCTGGGAGCGAGAGAGCGTCAGCCGGTCACAAAGGATACGGTCCAGGCGCGCACCGGCTTCTTCCGCTCGAATCTGCAGTCGCTGCAAGCACCCTCTCCGTATTGCTGGCGGTCGGTCCCCCGACCTTTACACTGTAGGCCCAACGTGGCGAGCCAACGCGACTACTACGAGATCTTGGGCGTCTCCTCGTCGGCCACCGACGAGGAGATCAAGCGAGCCTACCGCAAGCTGGCCATTGAACTGCACCCTGATCGAAACCCCGACGATCCTCGCGCGGAGGATCGTTTCAAAGAAGCCAGTCAAGCCTACTCGGTGCTGTGCGATGTCGAGAAGCGCAAGCGCTACGACCGGGTCGGCCACTCCGCGTTCACTGGCAATGGCCAGGGGCCGGGCGAACCGGTGGACTTCGACGCCTTCGGGGATCTGCTGGGCGGTCTGTTCTCGGACATGTTCCGGGGTAAGCGCGGTCGCAAGGCCAAGGACCTCAAGTACGACCTCACCCTTCGCTTCGAGGAAGCGGCGCTCGGCTGTGAGAAGACCATCGAGCTCACGCGCAACGTGATCTGTGACACCTGCACCGGCTCGGGCGCCGCCAAGGGTCACACGCCCAGCGTGTGCCCGGCCTGCCGCGGCAAGGGCGAGGTCCGCTATCAGCGCGGGCTCCTGCCGGCGACCCGCGAATGCAACGCCTGCCATGGCACGGGCAAGCAGATCAGCCACCCGTGTCCCACATGCCACGGCCAGGGCGTGGCGCCCAAACGCGATCAGCTCAAGGTGAGCTTGCCCGCCGGCGTCGAAGATGGCGCGGTGCGGAGCGTGCGCGGCGCGGGCGAGCACACCCCCACCGGCCAGGGCGACCTGCATGTCTATGTGCACGTGCAGCCGCACCCGCTGTTCACGCGCCAGGGGGCAGACCTCTTGTGCACCGTGCCCGTGAGTTACCCCCAGGCCGTGCTGGGTGATCAGCTGGATGTGCCCACGCTCGAGGGCGTGGTGAAGATGAAGCTCCCGCCGGGCACCGAGAGCGGCAAGGTGTTTCGCTTGCGTGGCAAGGGCATGCCGGTGTTCGGAGGAGTAGGCAAGGGCGATCAACTCGTGACCGTGATCGTCGAGGTGCCGCGCGAGGTCAGCGCCCGCTCACGGGAGCTGCTCGCGGAGCTCTCACGCGAGATGGGCGAGACGGGTCTCACGGAGCGCAAGCGCTTCATGGACAAGCTGCGCGATCTGTTGACCTGAGGCGCACGAACGCGCGGGAGCGCCATGACCCTGAGCGAACTGACGACCAACGAGCTCGGCCACGCCCAGGGACACGTGCGAGCGAGTCAGGGCCTGATCCTCACCGCGCAGGTGCCGGGGGCCCGCCGCGGCGATTGGGTGCGCATCCTCAAGCGCGCCGATGCGCCGCTCGACGCCGAGGTGGTGGCCTTCGAGGGCGATCTGGTGTCGCTCATGCCGCTCGGAGATAGCCGGGGCGTGGGCGCGGGAGATCCGGTGCGGTGGATGGGCTCGGCGTTGAGCATCCGCGCCAGCGTGACGAGCCTGCTCGGGCGCGTGGTCGACGGCATCGGGCGTCCGCTCGACGGACTTGGCCCGCTCGAGGGCGAACCCTGGCCGCTCACGCGCCCGGCGCCGCCCGCGCTGAGTCGTCCCCGAATTCGCAGCGTGCTCCCGACCGGCGTGCGCGCGCTCGACGCGTTGTGCACCGTGGGTGAAGGTCAGCGTTTGGCCGTGTTCGCCCCCGCCGGCGCCGGCAAGACCCGCCTGATCGCGCGCCTCGCCCAGGGCTGTCAGGCGGACGCCATCGTCACCTGCTTGATCGGCGAGCGTGGCCGCGAGCTCAACGAGTTCTTGCAAGACGCGCTCGACGAACGCGCCCGCGCGCGCAGCGTGGTGGTGTGCGCCACCAGCGACGCCCCGGCCCTCGAGCGCACCAAGAGCGCCCAGCTCGCCACCAGCATCGCCGAGTACCTGCGCGACCGGGGCATGCGCGTGCTCTTGTTGGTGGACAGCCTCACGCGCCTCGTGCGCAGCGCGCGCGAGGTGGGGTTGGCGGCGGGGGAGCCGCCCGCGCGCCGCGGCTTTCCGCCGAGCGCCTTCAGCGAGCTTGCGCCGCTGATCGAGCGCGCGGGCTTGAGTGAACGCGGCTCGATCACCGCGTTCTACACCGTGCTCGTCGAGGGCAACGATCTCGACGAGCCCGTGGCCGACGAGGTGCGCGGCCTGGTCGACGGACACATCGTGCTCGATCGCGCGCTCGGCCAGCGCGGCCACTATCCGGCGATCGACGTGGTGAAGAGCCTCTCGCGCGCGATGGACGATCTCGTGTCCCCGCCGCATCGGGAGGCTGCCCGCAGATTGCGCGGCTGGCTCGCGCACTACGAAGAAAAGCGTCCGCTGCTCGAGCTCGGGGCGGTGCAGCCTGGGAGCGATCGCGTGCTCGATCAGGTGTTGAGCCGCTTGCCCGCGATCCAGGCGCTCCTGTGCCAGGCTCCGCGCGAAACGACCCCCCTCGCCGACACCCTCGAGCGCCTGTTTTCGCTCTGAAGCTGGGTGGTGCGCGCCTACACGCGCTTGATTTCGCCGCGCTCGAGCTGAAAGTCCACGCGGAAGTCCGGGCCCTGGTTGTCGATCAGGATGAACTCGCGGTGCGTGGTGCTCAGAAATACCTGCGCGCCGAGCCGCGAGAGCAGGCGAAAGAAGCGCATGTTGCGGCTGCGGTCGAGCTCACTCGAGACATCATCCAGCACGAACAGCGGCATGCGCCCGGTGCGCCGCGAGAGCACGAACAGCTCGGAGACCTTGAGCGAGAGCACGAGCGCCCGGTGCTGCCCTTGCGAGGCCAGGTGCTTGACCAGGCTCTTCTCCACGCCCACCCGCAGGTCATCTCCGTGCGGGCCCACGCCGGTGAACCCGCGCGCCCGATCCTTCTCGAAGCTCTCGGCCAAGGCCTCCCGCAAGACTTGCTCGTCGGGTCGATGGCGGGCCGCGTAGGTCATCTGCAAAGGGAGCGCGTGCTCGGTGATCTCCGCGAAGAACCCCTCGGTGAGCGGCTTGAGCTCGGTCACGAGCTTGGCCCGCGCCGTGCCGATGCGCGCCCCGAGCTCGGCCAGCATGGGGTCGTAGGCGCGGATCGAGCGCGCGTCCATCTGCTCCTGCTTGAGCAGGCGATTTCGGCTCCGGAGCGCCTTCTCGTAGTCCGCCACGGTGCGCGCGTAGTGCGGGTCCACCTGCTCGAGCACGCGATCGAGGAAGGCCCGACGGGGCTCGGGCGAGCCCGCCATCAAGTCCACGTGGCCGGGGTGGAAGAGCACGAGCTGAATGCTCTCGTAGTAGCTGCCGAGTGAGCTCGGGCGCTTGCCATCGACGCTCACCGTGCGCGCGGCGGTGCGGTCGAGCGTGATCTTGTACTCGCGCGACATGGGTCGCCCGGAGACGCGCGCCTTGAGCTGTGCGCGTTGCGCCCCGAGCGCCACGATGTCTTCCTTCTTGGCGTCGCGGAAGCTCGACAGGGTCGCGATGTATGTGACCGCCTCGAGCAGGCTGCTCTTGCCCGCCCCGTTGTCGCCGAACAGCACGTTGAAGCGCGGGCCAGGCGCGAAGGTGAACGCCGCGAGGTTGCGGAACCCCGAGAGCGTGAGGGACTCGAGACGAATCGCGTCTCGAATGGCTTCGGGGGAGACCGACTCGAGCTCAGGTTCCACGGCGCTCCGCGCAGAGCTCAGATGCGCATGGGCATGATCACGCCCACGAAGCGGTTGTCCGTGGCGGGGCGCACCACGCCGGGATCGAGCTCACCGCCGAGCTCCAGCGCGACCTCATCGTCGGGCAGCGCCGAGAGCGCCTCGAGCAGGTAGCGGGCGTTGAAGCCGATGGCCACCTTCTCCCCCACGAAGTCCACGTCGAGCTCCTCGCTGCCCTCGCCCACGTCGGGGTTCTCGCTGACGATCTCGAGCTTTCCGGGCTCGAGCATCAGGCGCACGCCGCCGCTCTTGTCGCTCGCGACCAGGCTGATGCGGCGCAGGGAGTCCACGAGGAGCTCACGGGCGGCCACCACGCGGCGCGTGTGTGACTGCGGAATGACCTTGGCGTAGGGCGGAAACTGCTCATCCGCCAGCTTCACGCTGAGCTGCACCTCGTGCCCGCGGAAGAACGCGTTGCCGCCCACGTTGGCCACGCTCACGGTGACGCGCTCCTCGGCCGGACGGCTCTTGTCGTTGCGCACGTCCTCGATGAGGCGCTTGAGCTCCAGGATGCCCTTCTGGGGCACGAGCATGGTGAACGCAGGGATCCCGGGGCTCGGCGCCTCGGCCTTCGAGAGCCGATGGCCATCGGTGGTCACCATGCGCACGACGTTGCCGTCGCTCTCGAACAGCGTGCCCGCCAGGTGCGGGCGCGTGTCGTCGCTGGACATGGAGTACTGGGTCAAGCCGATGAGCTGGCCCAGCGTGCCCGCCTCGAGCTCGGCGAAGGCGGCCTCGCCGGGGCTCGGCAGGGGCGGGAAGTCTTCGCCGGGCATGCCCGGGATACGGAACTTGATCTTGCCCGAGCGGAGCTGCACGGCGTGGTTCTTGTCCACGGCCAGCTTCACCTCGCCTTCCGGCAGGTTCTTCACGATGTCGAACAGGGTGCGCGCCGAGATGGCCACCGAGCCGGGCCGCTTGACCCTGGCCTCCGCGCTGGCGTTGACCGCGAGGTAGAGGTCGGTCGCGGCGAAACGAAGCGCGCCGCTCTCGTCGGCCGAGAGCAACACGTTCGAAAGGATCGGCATGGAACTCTTGCGATCGGCCACCGCATGCGTACGCGCCAGACCACGCAACAGGTCCTTCTTGCTGATGCTGAGCTCCATCTGAAATCCCCACCCTCGAAGCGGGCCCATCGCCCGCGAGCGATACTCGCGTGAGAGACCCACGCAGGGGGGTCCCGTAAGCCGCGAGTTGTTTAGCACTCTTTCTGGGTGCGGAGGAATCCCGAAGGCTTGAGCTCGGGCCGAGAACATCCCATGCACAGGGACTACGGATCTCTGATCAAAGATCTAATTTAATTCTCTCTTCTCCGTCTTAACGCCTGTGAATTGGGGATAGCTCCCGCTAAGCCCGTAACTTTTTTGCGATTGTCGGATTTTTGTGCGGGGGATAGTGATCGGGATCGTTTGTGAAGCATCCACACACAACCTACACACACCCGGATTCCACAGGGTTGTACACGGGGCAGGCACAGGCGAAAAAAACGACTTGCGCCGCCGGACGACGGTGTGTCCAGGCGGCGCTCGAAGGGTGTCGGCGTGCGGGCAGCGAGAAGCCGCCCAGCTACGCCCAGGGGGCCGGTCAGACCGGAAGCGGGGTCATCGGCGGGTCGGTCTCGTCGTTGTCCGAGGGGTAGGAGCAGCCCGGGTCGTCCGGGTAATCGGCCAGCCCGTCTCCGTCGTTGTCCAAGCCATCCGAGCAGGCCGGAGCGGGGCCCTCGACGGGGTCGTAGGGGCTCGCGCAGCCCAGGTCGGCCATGTCGATGACTCCATCGCCGTCGTTGTCGATGCCGTCGGCGCACTGCGGGTCGGGTGACTCCGTGTTGTCGCTCGGGTTGAGGCAGCCCGGATCATCCGGGTAGTCAATCTTGCCGTCTCCGTCGTTGTCCTTGCCATCGGAGCACTGCGAGGGCACGAGCTCGCTGGCTTCGCTGTTGTCCAGCTCGGTGTTGCAGTCGGGGTCGTCTGGGAAGTCGACCTTGCCGTCCTTGTCGTTGTCGATCCCGTCGTAGCAGGCCGGCTCGGGGTACTCGGCGCTGTCGTAGTATGAGCTGCAGCCCGGATCATCCGGGTAGTCAATCCTGCCGTCTCCGTCGTTGTCCTTGCCGTCGGAGCACTCCGGCTGACTCTCGCTGCTGTCGCTGGGGCTCTCGCAGTTCGGATCTTCGGGGAAGTCGACCTTTCCGTCGCCGTTGTTGTCAATGCCGTCGCTGCACTGGACCTCGATCGCGTTGGGGCCGAACTCGGACCAGCTCATGGGGGACGTGCAGTCGGGGTCCTGGCCGTAGTCGATCAGGCCATCGAAGTCGTTGTCGATGCCGTCGTTACACGGGGTCAGGGTCGGTCCCTCGAAGCTGCCCTGGTACGACGAGCAATCCGGATCGGCAGGCCAGTCGACCTTTCCGTCGCCATCGTTGTCATAGCCGTCGTTGCACTCGCTCCTGTTCCCTTCGCTGCCGAGGAGCGAGGAGCAGGTCAAATCCTCCGGGAAGTCGATCTTTCCGTCGCCGTTGTTGTCGATGCCGTCCGAGCAGGTCGGGTTCTGCTCGTCGTTGTCTTCGGGGCCATAGCAGCCGCGGTCCGCAGGCCAGTCGGTCAGGCCGTCGCCGTCGTTGTCGATGCCGTCCGAGCAACGCACCGCGTGTTCGCTGGTGTCCTGCGGACTACGACAGTCTGGATCGTTGGGGAAGTCGGTCAGTCCGTCGAGGTCGTTGTCGATGCCGTCCGAGCAGCTCGAGCGCTCGTCCTCGTACTCATCCGTGGGGCTGTAGCAGCCGGGATCTTCGGGGTAGTCGACCTTTCCGTCGCCGTTGTTGTCGACGCCGTCCTGACACTCGAGGTCGGGGAACTCGTGCAAGCTCTCGGGGCTGGCACAGCCGGGGTCCGCGGGGTAGTCGACCTTTCCGTCGCCGTCGTTGTCGATGCCGTCGCTGCATTCGGGCTTCTCGAGCAGCTCCGATGTGTCGTGTGGGGAGCTGCAGCCGTCGTCCTGGCCGTAGTCGATCAGGCCGTCGCCGTCGTTGTCTTTGCCGTCGGAGCAGGCGGGCTCGAGGCTCTCCGATCTCGACAAGGGGTTGCCGGCACAGCCGGGGTCGTCGAGGTCGATCTTGCCGTCCTTGTCGTTGTCTTTTCCATCGGCGCACGGGAAGTCGTCCCGCGTCAGGCCGTCGTCACCGCAGGCCGGCAGGGCGCACGCCGCCGCCAGGAGCCACAGGCCCCTCCACTCATTTCTCCACATGGGTCCCCCCCAAAAAAGGTCTCGGGGACCCATCCTAACGCGGGAACGCCGTGGTGACGCAAGTAGGGCGTCCCTCGATCAGGTCAGTCTCGCGCGCGAACTCCGGAAAAAAGCGCAACGTGGGTCAGAGGTTGAGCTTGCGCTCGATGGCCTCGACTGCGTTCACCACCGAGGGATCCTCGTTCTTGATGAGGCCATCGATTTTGCGCACCGCGCTCATGACCGTGGTGTGGTCCTTGCCGCCGAAGCGGTCGCCGAGCTCGGGGAAGCTCGTGCCCAGGCGCTGGCGGCACAGGTACATCGCCACCATGCGCGGGAAGCTCACGGCGCGATGACGGCGGTGGCTCTTCAGGTCGGCCAGGCGGATGCTGTAGTAATCGCACACCGCGCGCTGGATATCCTCCACCGTGGTGGCGGTCTCGGACTTGGGCAGCACCCCGCGCAGGGCTTCCTTCGCGAACTCCAGATCGATGGCGCGCGTGGCGAGCTCGGCCTTCACGGCCAGGCGCAGCAGCGTGCCCTCGAGCTCACGCACGTTGCTCTTCACGACCTGCGCGAGGAACAGCGCCACGTCGTCGGCGAGCGAGATGTGCTCTTGCTCGGCCTTGGCCTTCAAGATGGCGATGCGGGTGTCGAGCTCGGGCGCCTGGATGTCCGCCACCAGGCCCCACTGGAAGCGGCTGATCAAGCGCTCTTCCATCTCCGGGATCTGCTGCGGGTACACGTCGCTCGTGACCACGATTTGGCGATCGGCGTGGTAGAGGGCGTTGAACGTGTGGAAGAACTCTTCCTGCGTTTGCTCGCGGCCCGCGAGGAACTGGATGTCGTCCATCAACAGCACGTCGCAGCCGTTGCGGTAGCGCTCGCGGAACTCGTTGATGCGGTGGTTTTGCAGGGCCCAGATGAACTCGTTCGTGAAGCGCTCGGCGGACACGAAGAGGATGCGCAGGCTCGGGTTGTCGGCGAGCGCGCGGTGACCGACCGCGTTCACTAGGTGAGTCTTGCCGAGACCCACGCCACCGTAGATGAAGAGCGGATTGTAGCGCTTCTGGCGGCTGGAGGCGGCGGCCACGGCGGCCGCGTGCGCGAGCTGATTGGACGGGCCCACCACGAAATTTTCGAAGCTGTAGCGCGGGTTCAAGCCCGAACCGGGCGTGACGTACGGGCCTTGGCTCGCGGCCGGTGCGACCGCGCCGCTGGTCGGCGTGGCTGCCACGGGGGCGTGGTTTCCCGGCGTGGGACTCGGCGCGCGGGGGCGCGGAGGCGTGGGAGGAAGCTCACTTGGCCGCGTATTGACGCGGGCCCGCGGCTGCTCGGAAACGCTGAAGTCGACGCGCATGGCCGCGGGGGCCCCGAGGTTGCGCAGCGCATCCCGTACCAAGTCGAGGTAATGCGTCTGGAGCCAGTCCGCATAGAACTTGTTGGGTACACGCAGGGTGAGCGCCGCCTCATCCACGCGGTCCACAGCAAGCGGGGCAAGCCACGTCTCGAAGTTCTCCGAAGACAGCTTTCCCTTGAGGTCCTGCAGGGCACGTTCCCACAGGTCTTCCATGCACAATTCTCCTTTAGAACAGAAGAGATACTCGCGAAATCCACAGGCTATCCACAGCCTGGATCCCACGTACTGCGTGCTTTGACTGAAACGACGCCGGTTACGGGACTCTCAACTCGTTCTAGTAGTCCCCTTGCCGGGTCAACAACGCCCCCACCCCAGCCAACGGACCGCGACGCTAGCAAACGGTGGAGGGCGCGTCTACCGGACTCCGAGCGCAAATTTGTAAGCGACGAAGATCGCAACTCTTTCGGTCGGGCTGCCGGGCGGGAAAAGGGGCTTGGCGGATCGTGTGCGAGACATCGGCCCCTAAACTGCCATGGTTGCGCACGAACGACCACCTCACGCGCGTGAATTGAGGGCGCCGTTTGGGGGCGTTCCCAAGCGTGCCGTTTTGTGAGTTGGCGCCAGTATCTTTGTCGGGATCGACATCGCTGCTAAGAGCAGGACCTCAGCCGTGGCGTGTTGCGGAGAACGAATGGCGGTCGGAACCAAAGTGCTTTGGATGTTGCTCCGGCATGCCCGTGGTTGGGGTGTTCTGGCAGCAGTGCTCACTTTGGGCAGCGCGGGTTCCGTTGCGCGCGTCCACGCCGACGAGCGCGTGGTCCCAGAGGCGCGCATCGAGTCGACCCGCGGCATGGCTTTGGGCACGGGCGCGCGCGCCGGAGCCGCTTCTACCCAGGCCCAGGCCGACAACCCCGCCAACTTGGTGCTCGCGGGCATGTACCACTTGGAGAGTTTCCTCGCCTACCAGCCCCAAATGGGCGCGGTCGGCTGGGGCGGCGCCGTGGTCGATTCCATGACCAGCAGATTGGCGGCCGGCGCCAGCGTGCGGGGCCTGTTCGGAGGCAACGACGCGGGCGACAACAAGGGCTGGGAAGCCAAGATCGGCCTCGGCATCCCGATCATCGACATGCTCTCGATCGGCGTGTCGGGACGCTACGCCCGCTACACCATCAGCGATCCCGACGCGATCCCCGAGCGACCCGTGGTGATGGGTGAAAAGCCCGATCAGACCTTCCGCCTCAAGGCGTTCACGATGGACGCGAGCATCGGTCTGCGTCCCATCCCGGGGCTCTCGATTTCGGCCCTCGGCTACAACCTGATCGACACCGGCTCGCCGCTCGCGCCCACGATGGTGGGCGGCTCGGGCGCCTTCAGCTTCGGCAAGACGGGCCTCGGGATCGGCGGCGACGTGCTCGTGGATCTCAACCGCGCCAAGGTCTACGACGGCGTCAAGCTCACGGCGGGCGGCGGCCTCGAGTTCATGGCGCAGGGCGTGGCGCCGCTGCGCGCCGGCTACTTGTACGATCAGGGGCGAAACCAACACGCGGTGACCGCGGGCGTTGGCTACATCGATCAGCGGGTGGGCGTGCAGTTGAGCCTGCGCCAGATCGTGGCCGGCGGCAGCGACACCACGCTGATGGGTGCGCTGCAATACTTCGTGCATTGAGGGTGGGCGCGTCAAGGCGCGTCCCCGCACGCGCAGCGCGCACAAATCGAAAGTCACGGGAACCCCACCCCGGTTTCGGCTGTCGGTTCCAACGTGACCTCACTCGTGTATGGTGCCGTCTGGCCCCGGACGTTGGGCCTCGGGTTCTCTCGCGCGCACCGGGCGCGCAACAAGGCTCTCTCCCGTCCCATGGTCATCGACGCCGAAGAACGTGAGCTCGTCGAGCGCTTGAGGCGCCACGACGAGGCCGCGTTCAATCGCTTCGTGCTGCTCTACCAGGAGCGCGTGTTTCGGCTGCTGCTGCGCATGATCGGCGACCGCGCGGAGGCCGAGGATCTGGCCCAGGAGGTGTTCATCAGCATCTTCAAGGCCATCGAGGGTTTCCGGGGCGACTCTCAGCTCTCCACCTGGGTGTATCGGGTCGCCGCCAACCACTGTCGCAACCGCATCAAGTACCTGGCCCGCAGGCGCAGGCAGCTCACGGACAACTACAACGAGCAGATCGACGAGGGCGGCGCGCACGTCCAGGAGCGGCCCAATCCGCCCGATCGGCTGCTGGAGGCCCACCAAACCGAGCACCTGTTGCAGCTGGGTCTGCAACAACTCGATGAGGAGCAGCGGGAGCTGATCGTGCTGCGCGAGGTCGAGCACCTGAGCTACGAAGAGATCATGGAGATCACGGGACTGCCCGAGGGCACCGTCAAGAGCCGCCTGCACCGCGCGCGCGCGGGGCTGCGCGAATATCTCGAGAAGGTCGAGGCGCGCGGTACGGCACGCGAGGGCGGCGCGCTGCGAGGGCGCACGCGATGAACGACGAGGCGGCGCGCGCGCTGTTCGAGCGCGCGCTCGAGGGCGCGCTCGACGCGAGCACGCAGCGGGAGTTCGAGGCGGCGTTGCGCGCAAACGACGCGCTGCACGACGAGTTCATCGAGCTCTCGGCTGCGCGGCGTGCTGGTCGGGGGGCCACGCCCAAAGGGGAAGGGGAGCTAGCGAACGTGGACCTCCTGGCTGGGGTGCAGCAGAAGCTGCGTGCTCGGAGCGGAGGCAAGTTCTACCGTGATCGCTTCGCGGAGCGGCGCGGCATGGGCTTCACGTGGATGCTCGCGTTGGCGAGCTTGGTGCTGCTCGCCGCCACGGGCTGGCTGGTGCTGCACTACTTCGGGCCCTGATCGCGCCGCGCGCCTGGAACGGGTGTTCGGCCTCGGGCGGCTCTGGGCGGATCAGTACACCTGTGTCCCATCCTTTGGGAGCAGGAGCTATCACCCCTCCTTGGGATTGCGCGGGGGGGCTGGGGCAACAAAACTTTCGCGTGCAGGCAATGAATAGGGAGCTCCTAGCGTACCTCTTGGAGGGAGCACGTCGCGCGCCCCCGGCGGGCTCTCGGGGTACGGCTTTTGCGGGGGCTCGATCGGTGGGCGGAGGGCCCGCGGTGTGGAATCGGTGGAGGGTGAGCGCGGGATGAGCGCTCCGACATGGCGAAGGAAGGTCTCCATGCGCGAGCCAGCTTGGTGGCACCAAAGTGGTTTCGACCAGCTCGAGGTCCCGCTCATCGTCGTCGGGCCGGACCGCCAGATCGCCTATGCCAACCCCGCCGCACGCCGGTTGTTCGGCGCCCCTCCAGGGACCCTCGAGGGCATGGGGATGGAGCGGCTGGTGGTCCCCGAGCGACGCGGAGAACTCCGTAATATCGAGGATGTATTGAAGGGCGGTAGCGCCCGCAGGGTGCGCAGCGCGGTGCGGCGCGAGGACGGCGGACGGCTCGACGTCACCATGTCCGTCGAGGCCTTTCTGGGCCCCGCTGGGGCCCTCGAGGGCGCCGTCGTGCGCTACGAGATCATCACCGGCTCGGGTCGGATGAGCCTGGCTCCGGGGCCTCGGTCCCGCGTCCCCATGGCGCACGCATCAAGCAGGATTCCACCAGAGGTCGGAATCTCGGATGATTCAGAATCAAGAGTGAGTCCATTTGAGACGGACCGGACCCCCACGACCACCAGCGGTGCCTTTCAGACCTCCAAGCGCGCTGCGCGCGAACTCGAGGCGCGCCTGGCCCGCCTGGAGACGCACTTGTCTTGGCTCGAAGAGCGGCTCACCCGGCCCTCGGCCGAGGGCCCCCTCGATGACCCGCGCGAGCGCGCGCGGGCGCTGATGGTGATCGCCGAGGCCCGCGCCGAGCTCCGTCAGGCCATGGACGACGCGAAAAGCGCGCAGGGCGTGCCCCCGATTCCGGCTCCACCCAAGCTGCCCACGCTCTGATCGGCTAGGGAGGCGGCGCGAGCGTGCGCACCAGCGGACCGCGGCGGGCGCTGAGTAAGCCCTGCACGAAGAATGCGGTCAGGGTGAGCAACGTGAGCCCGTGCCCCAGGGCGCGTGCATAGAACGCCAGCCGCGCGTCGGCGCGCGGATCGAACGCCTGCACGGCCAGCATGCCCCGGGCGGCGGCCCAGGTGAGCGCGGCCGTCTCGATCGCGCCACCCAGGAGCAACGCCCCCACGAGCAGCCAGCCGCGTTCGAGCTGGAACAACGACCAGAGCACCGCCAGCCCGACGCACAGGACGCCGAACTCGAAGCAGTGGCCACGCAGCTGTGCGACGGGCCCCGGAAGCAACCCGAAGTGCAGAGGCGAGCCCGGTGACTGCGAAGCGAGCACCTCCCACACCTGACAGGCGCACGCGAGCAGCCATCCGGCGAGGCCGGTCAACCCGAGAACGCGCGCCTGCGCAGTGAACGTCAGTGGTGCAGCGGCCATCCGAGCCCGCTTAAACCACGGAAGCCCCCCCGGGTCCACGGGGGAGGCACGGGGGAGGGGACGGAGTATTCGAGCTTCGTTAGCGGGGACGGAGCATTCGAACTTCGTGAGCGCCCCAAGCGGGCAGGCGCGCGCTAACGAAGTTCGAATACTCCGTCCCCCAGGGCGCTCCTGGGCGCTAACGAAGCTCGAATACTCCGTCCCCTCCCCGCCCGAGCTATAACGCGGCCCGTCATGTTGGATCTCCGTTATGTCCTGGATCATCTCGATGAAGTTCGCGCGGGTTTGAGCCGCCGGGGGCCCGCCGCGGCCGAGGCACTGGCCCGCGTCGCCGAGCTCGGCGCCGAGCGCAAGCGCGCCATTCTGGAGGCTGAGGCCGTGCTGCGCGAGCGCAACACCGCGAGCGAGGCGATGGCGAAGATCGCGGACAAGAAGAGCGCCGAGTTCGCCGAGAAGCGCGAGGCGCTGCGCGCGCTGAGCGAGCGCGGCAAGCAGCTCGATGCCCGCCAGAAAGAGGTCCAGAGCGAGGTCGAGGAGCTCCTGCTCTCGGTGCCCAACCTGCCGCACCCCGAGATCCCGGACGGCGAGGGCGCCGAGCAAAACCGCGAGCTGCGCCGCTGGGGCGAGCTGCCCAAGTTCGACTTCCCCGCAAAGGATCACGTGGACGTGGCCCTCGGCCTCGGCCTGCTCGACGCCGAGCGCGCCGTGAAGATCACCGGCGCGCGCTTCAGCATCCTCAAGGGCGCAGGCGCGCGGCTCGAGCGCGCCCTGCTCTCGTTCATGCTCGACCTGCACACCAGCGAGCACGGCTACACCGAGATCTGGCCGCCCGCCGTGGTCAACGCCGACTCGCTGCGCGGCACGGGCCAGCTCCCCAAGTTCAAGCAGGACCTCTTCCAGCTCGGCACCGAGGCGCTCGACTCGCAGGAGAAGGGCACCGAGCTCTTCCTCTCGCCCACCGCCGAGGTGCAGCTTACCAACCTCCACCGCGACGAGATCTTCGAGCCCGGTCGCCTGCCCGTGCGCTACACGGCCTACACGCCCTGCTTCCGCGCCGAGGCCGGCAGCTACGGGCGCGACACGCGCGGGCTCATCCGCCAGCATCAGTTCGACAAGGTGGAGCTCGTGCAGTTCGTCGCGCCCGAGCAGGGGCTCGCCACGCTCGAAGAGCTCACCGCGCACGCCGAAAAAGTGTTGCAGAAGCTCGGCCTGCACTACCGCGTGATGGAGCTGTGCGCGGGCGACATGGGCGCCAACGCCAAGCGCACCTACGACCTCGAGGTCTGGCTCCCGGGCCAGAACGCCTTCCGCGAGATCTCGAGCTGCTCCTGGTTCGGTGACTTCCAGGCGCGGCGCGCCAAGGTGCGCTACCGCCCCGCGCCCAACGCCAAGCCCGAGCTCGTCCACACACTCAACGGATCCGGCCTCGCCATCGGGCGCACGATGGTGGCCGTGCTCGAGCAGTGTCAGCAGGCAGATGGAAGCGTGCGCATTCCCCAGGCCCTCGTGCCCTACATGGGCGGGGTCGAGGTGCTCAGGCCGGGCGCGTGACGGCTCCCTACGAGCGCCACGTCTCGCTCGCGCCCTTCACCAGCCTCGGCCTCGGTGGACCCGCGAAGTACTTCGCGCGCGTGCGTTCGCGCGCCGAGCTCCACGACGCGCTCGCCTGGGCCAGGGCCGAGCGCGAGCCCGTGCGCGTCCTGGGCGGCGGCAGCAACCTGGTGATCGATGACGCGGGCGTCGCGGGCCTCGTGATCAAGTTGGACCTCCGCGGCCTCGCCCTCACGCGCGACGACGCGCGTGCGACGCTCGAGGCGCAAGCGGGCGAGCCGTGGCAGGACGTGGTGGAGCTCGCGCTGTCCGAGGACCTTTCAGGCCTCGAGTGCCTGACCGGAATCCCGGGCTCCACCGGGGCCACGCCGATCCAAAACGTGGGCGCGTACGGCCAGGAGGTGAGCGAACGCATCGAGGCCGTGGAGGTGCTCGACCGTCAGACTTTGACCACGCGCTGGCTCACCAAGGAGGCGTGCGGCTTCGCCTACCGTGACAGCGTGTTCAAGCGACGCCCGGACGAAAACGTGGTGCTCGCCGTGCGCTTCGCGCTCACGCCGCATGGCAAGCCCCAGGTGCGCTACGCAGAGCTCGCCCGCGCGCTCGCCTCGCGCGACGCGTCGACTCCGAGCTTGCGCGAGGTGGCCCTCGCGGTGCGTGGGCTGCGCGCGAGCAAGTCCATGCTGCTCGATCCGGCCGACGAGAATGGCCGGAGCGCGGGCTCTTTCTTCATGAACCCGGTGCTCTCGCGCGAGCGCGCCCAGGCGGTCAAGGCGCGCGCGCTGGCGGCGGGGCTCGTGATGCGCCTCGAGGACGTACCCGCCTATGACGCTGGCCCGGGCTTCGAGAAGCTCGCGGCCGCGTGGTTGATCGAGAAGGCGGGCGTGCAAAAGGGCCTGCGGCGCGGCCCGGTGGGCATCTCGAGCAAGCACACCCTGGCCCTCGTGCACCACGGCGGTGGCAGCAGCGCGCAGCTGCTCGCGCTCGCCGACGAGGTGCGCGCCCAGGTCGCGCGGGTGTTCGACGTGGAGCTAAAGCTCGAGCCCGTGCGCTGGTAGGGCGCGCTCAGCGCTTGAGCAGCGAGAGCTTTTCCTTGTGTCGCGCCTGCGAGGCCGCGTACTCCGCCTCCGTGAGCCCGAGCGCGTTGGCGATCCGACGCAGCAGGTTGGTCTCGTGCATGTCGAGCACCTCGTCGACAGCGGCCAGATCCATCAACACCTCGAACACCTCGAGGCGCGCCCAGCGCTCGAGCCCGTTGTAGAGCACGCGTGTGTACACCTGCAGAGACTCGTGCGCGAGCTCCGCCATGCGCTGACTCAGCAGGGCCTCGATGGCCTCCGCGGCGCCCTCGGCGAGGACGGGGATGTTCTGCAGCGACTGTCGGACGTGCTCGCGCTCCGTGTCGGTGTACACGCGATCCGCGTGTGCGACCGTGGCCAACAAACCCGCGAGCGCGCCCACCACCGCCGCGGTGTGGTCGTCCGCCTTGGGCATGTGACGCGCCACGAGGGCGCGCAGTTCCTTGCTGGCGCTGGGATTGGCAGCGGCCTCGGAGTCACCAAATAGCCATTTGAGCAGCACCGCGCGAGCATACTCCCAGGAGGGGGACGAGCACAATCCGCTGGATTCACCCGCGCGCACGGCCCTGCCACACACACGTTTTTTCACGCGCGCAGTGCGTGCTCGAATCTCAATCGTGAGCTTGCTGCGTGCTGCCGTCCGCGCAAGCGCGGTGCATGCCGAGCGCACGGGCGCTCAACATTGCCAGGTGTCGCTCGAGCAGCGCGCGCTCGGGGGGCGCGCGCCGAAAGCGCAGGGCAGGCGGGATGCGCAAGGCATGAAACACCAAGCCCGAGAAGCCCAAGCCCATCACCAAGATCGCGAGCGGCGGATACGGCCCCGGATCGCGCGCCAGGCTCTCCACGCTCTGGATCGCGTAGTAGAGTCCGAGCATCAGCACGGTGAAGTAGAACAGCGTGCGCCCCAGCACCGATCCGAGCACGCCTTGACCCGGTTTCTGCGCGCGCTCGAGCTCAGGCACCGAGAAGTTATCGAGAAACCATGCGCTCGCCTCGTCGATCTCGCGACGATCGGGCGGCGGCAAGGGCTGCCCCGTGATCGGATCGCGCGCCACTTTCCCGACCGCGTGCAGCGCGACCCCGGCGCGGATCTCGCGGTGCACCCGCTCGGTCAGCGGATACCACCACATCACCAGCAGGCTCGCGGCGTAGAAGATCGAGGGCACCACCGCAATCAAGACGCGCAACGTGAGCAGCACCTCGGGGGACTGCTCGCTCGCCTGGGGCGCGTAGCCCATGGCCCCGAGCGCAGACAGCGAGAGCACGGCGCCCGGGATCTGCGCGAACTTGGGGACGATCGACCAGAGCGCGGAAAACTGTGCCTCCCTTCGCTTGCCCGTGAGCAGCTCGTCGTAGTCGATCACATCGGCGTGCATGGCGCTGCCCACGAACAACCAAACCGAAAATTGCGTGCCCACGTAGGTCACGATGGCGAGCATCCACCAGTCGTCGCCCGGGCCCACGAAGCCCATGGCCACGTTGCCGGTGAGGCCGATGAGCCCCGCCATCCGCCACACGTTGAGCTTGCCCAGCTTGCGCGCGAGCGCGAGCCACGCGGGCAGGCAGAGCAGGCCCGCGCCGAGGAACACCATCACGTAGACGCCCGTCCACAGCAGCGGATCGAGCTTCAGTACGTGCTCCACGAAGAACGGCATCACCACGCCCGGGATCGCCACGGGCACTGCGCCGAGCACCTGCGAGAAGAACATCACGCGGAAGGGCCGGTTACGCAGCGCGCGGCGCACGCCGGGCACGAACGGGACTTCGCCGCGCCCCATGAAGTCGGCGCGCTCCGGGATCACGCGCAAGAACCAGAGGTTGAGCACCAGATAGCCGGTGACGTAGAGAGCTGCGGCGCGCTCCATCTGCGCGTGCGGGTCGTGCACGCCGAGCCGGTCGAGCACCACCGGCATCACGCCGCCGAGGATGGTGCCGATGGCCACGAAGGCGGCCGCCACGCCGTAGAGGCGCTGCCGCGAGCGCGCTTCGAAGGTGAACTCCACGCTGAGCGCGAGCCGGGGGACGTTGCTGAGGGCGGAGAACACAAAGGTGAGCCCGTAGCCCGCCAGAAACCAGCCCACCGCCAACTCGGGTGGGAGGTCACGCGGAGGCGACATCAGGAGGTAAAAGGTGACGGCGTTGGCCAGCACGCCGACCAGGATCCACGGCTTGCGGCGGCCCCAACGTGAGCGCGTGTGATCCGTCAGGTAGCCGACCGCGGGCTCGATCAGCGCGTCGAGCGCGCGCCCTCCCGCGACGGCGAGCGCGAGCACGCCCGCGGGGACGAGCACCACGTCCACGTAGAACTTGCTCAGATACACGCCGATGACGAGGGCCATGGCGGCGCCGAAGATGCCCTGGGCGCAAAACGCTACGCAGATCGAAAGCGGCAAGGGGCCGCGCGCATCCGAAGGTGGCGTGGCGAGGGCGCCCGGAGTCGGGTGGTGGTGTGCCGAATCAGGAATGGACTCGGAGCTCGCATGGCGCTTCCCCCGGGGCAATGGGCTTTTGTGTACGCGCGCACACGCTTACGCCGCGTGCTCGAACCCTGAATCAGGCGCTGGGGCTAGCTCGGGCTCACGCTCGATCCGCAATTTTCAAGCGTGAGCCAGCCCACCCAAGCAGCGCGGGCGCGCATGCTCGCGGCTGCCGAGTGGGTCCGTGAGCGGGCACCCAAGCGATGCGCCGCGGCGCGCGCCCATGCGCGGCTCGATTTCTCGCGAGCCCTCGCGTGGAGCACGCTGTAGGCCCGCACCACCTGGGGGGCAGCGAGCCGGGAACCAAAGCGAGCTCGGGCCGGCAAGCACGAGCTTTTCTCGAGGTTTATGGCCATTGGCTCCGCGCGCGAATCGGGTCGGCGAGGGGGAGGGCAGCACGCCGACTAAACGTCGTTCGCGCACTTGCGGTCATATTAATGACCAATAGTGTCTTTACCTTTTCGTGCTCAAAAGCCTTGAAGGATGTTATCGGTGCATTCCTTGGAGGAGCTTCAATGCGCCGTCAGTTTTCCTGGCTTTCCCCTTCCCTTCTCGCCGGTTCCCTCGGGATCCTCGCAGTAGCGTGCACCCCGGAGGCGGCTGTGCCCAACCCAAGCCAACCCGGCGACGGTAGCGGCTCCTCCGGCGGCAAGGCGAAGCGAGAACTTCCCTGCGATGTCGCGGAGATCGTCGACGAACATTGTGGCCTATGTCACGGAACGAAGCCGGCGTACAGCGCGCCCATGCCGCTCGTCACGCGGGCGGACTTCCGGGCCAAGAGCGAGGGCGGTGACCCGTACTACAAGCTTGCCCTGGAGCGCATCCATCACGAGAAGCCCAAGTACCGCATGCCGCCCGTCAGCCAAGACGAGGTGCCCGAGGCAGAGCTCGACATCCTGGACGCGTGGCTCAACGACGGTGCCCCCAAGAGCACCGAGAAGTGCGGCGGCGACTCCGACGACGGCGACAACGACGACGTGACCGGCAATGACGACGACGACACGGGCAACGGTGACAACACCGGCGACGATGACGATACGGGCAACGGCGACGAGGACGACCTCCCGGAAGACAACGAGGAGCTCGGCATCTACTACGATCCGATTAAGCCCGAAGACTGCGAGATGGAGATTGAGCTGCGGGCCTTCGAAGAGGGCAAGAACAACAAGGAGAACGGCTTCCCGGTCGGGACCCAGAAGAACTCCTACGAGTGCTTCGACTTCGAAGTGCCCTATGACGGCAAGATGCAAGCGCTCGAGATCGCGCCCATTATCGACAACGAGGAAGTGGTGCACCACTGGCTCGTCTACGACGCGAGCGGCACCACGAAGGGCAAGAGCTACTATAATTGCGCGGGTATCCACCCTGCGGCGCAGCTGCTTGCAGGTTGGGCGGCTGGGCGAGGCGCTACCACTATGCCGCGCGGCGTCGGTCTCAAGTTGCCCGAGAAGAGCTCGGGGCGCTTCACGCTTGAGCTCCACTATAACAACCCCAATGGCACTTCCGGCATCCGCGATCGTAGCGGCGCCAAGGTGTGCGCGACCAGTAAGTTGCGCAAGAACGAAGCCGCAGTGGCCTGGCTCGGGACCGAGGCCATCGTCAGGAACCTTTTTTCGGGCCCCAAGCAGGAGGCTAGCGGCACCTGCTCTGTCAACACGGGGGCTACCATTCTCAACTCTTGGCCTCACATGCACTACTCTGGTGTCCGCATGACCGCGCGACACAACATAAAGGGCGGCGGCCAGAGCATGATCTTCGACAAGCCGTTCTCGTTCGACGACCAAGTCTCGTATGACACTCCACTGAGGGTCGCGCCGGGCGACTCTATCACCACCACCTGCTACTACGAGCTGGACGCTCGGACGGACTACCGGTTCGGTACCGAATCAGAGGCTGAGATGTGCTACAATTATGTTCTGCACTATCCGGCGGGTGCCTTGTACAACGGAGTCAGTCTGACTGGAGTTACAGGTACCTGCTTGTTCTGAGACTTCGCGCGAGAGCCGCAAGGAACGCCCGCGATGCGTCTCGTATCGCGGGCGTTCTGTTTGGCGCCAACTCACGTGCGGCGTCTGTGACTCCAAACCGCGTCGAGGTTGCTGCGCACCGAGGTGGTGCGCGGCTCAGGGCTCCGCTTGTTGCATCTGCAGCGAGCGCTGGATCTCCCTGGCCTCCTCCGTTTGACGCGCGCGACAAGAGCGGCGCTCGTATCTGTCTGACTAGCAAGCTTTGAAGCGGCCAAGCGCCGATGACGCCCGCGCACCTCGGTGCCGCGGGCGTTCGTGCTTGTGCGCCTCGCCTGCTTTGCATCGTAGCGGCGCTGCCCGTGTGAGTGAGGTGAAGTCAGCCGGCGAGCCTCGCGAGGCTAGCGTGGACAGGCTAAAGTGGCGGCCCATGAAGACTACGCATCCCGTCAACCTCTGCCTGCCGCTCCTGCTCGTCACTGCGTGTGGCCTCGACTGGGACTCACCGAAACGCGACTCTGGGACGGCGGAGGGCGATGCCGCACCAGGAGATGGCGACTCCACCGAAATGGACAGCGGTGCTGGCGCCAATGGGCAAGTAGACGGAGGTCACAACGAGGCCGGTGCGGATGACGCCGGTGCGGAGGGTGCGGATGACGCCGGTGCGGAGGGTGCGGATAGGGACGGCGCAATCGGCTCCGAGGGGGACGATGACGGCGAAGAGCCGCCCCCTCCCTGCGCGGCGTCGGGCGATTGTGGCGAGCACAGCACGTGCGACGCGGCGCGCGACACGTGCACTTGTGATCAAGGCTATCTTGCGCAGGGCGACGCGTGCGTAGCAGACCTGTGCTCGCCGGTGCACGGCGGGCCGAGCTGTGGAATCAATGAGGAGTGCACCGCCGCGAACGGCGCAGCGTCTTGCGACTGCAAGAGCGGCTTCACGGCGTGTGGCGGTGCCTGCGTGAACCTCAAGACTGATCCAGGTCATTGCGGCTCCTGCGAGACATCGTGCGGGCTCGGCGCGAGTTGCGGAGGGGGGACCTGCCAGCAGCTCGCGGATCGTTTGGTGCTACTCGAGCAGGTGAGCTGTGCCCTCTTGCACTCGAATACCGACGAACACCCCTTGCGCTGTTGGGGCGATGCCGAGAGCGCGCTGTTTCGCGAGACCACGGCGACCCCACTCGAGGATCAAACCTTGCCCAGCGCAATTGAGGGCGTGCCGACCGTGCGTGCGCTCGCGCTCACCGCCGAGCGTCGCTGTGTGATCCTTCCAGACGCCGATGTGGTGCGCTGCTGGGGGCTCTGCGGCAAGGATTGCGGACTGGACTACCACTACGACAGCTCCGAGCCAGCTTCGACTTTCAGAGATGTGCAGATTTCTGGCGTAACAGCGATCTCGACCGCTGCGGGGTTGAGCGCTTCTACCGGGGGCAACACGTGCGCCCTGAGTAGCGCGTTTTCCGGGGTCAAGTGCTGGGGTCGGATGAACAACGGGTTGATCACGGACGAGATGTATGACCGGCCCCGAGGGGTTATCACGGTGATTGAATCCGAAGAGCCGGCGGCAAAGATGATTTCGGGCGATGTCACGGCGACCTGCGCGGTCTTGGCCGACGGCACGGTGGGCTGCTGGGGAATCAACATGCAGGGCCAGCTCGGTGTTAGTTATGAGGAGATGGCCCGCACCGCTGGATCGGGCGTTCGCGTGCAGCGTGAGGATGGCGCAGGGAACCTGACCAACGCGAAGGAGGTTGACACGGACTACGGCGCCGCGTGTGCAGTCACCAATGATGGAAAGCTCTACTGTTGGGGAACGTCCATCTGGTCCGGCAATGTCGCGACTGCCACGGCAAAGACATCCATGAAGGCGACCCAGGTCGCGTCCCTGAGCGACATCAAGCAAGTCACCGTCGGTCTCACAGCGGTCTGTGCCTTGGCTGGCAGCGGCCAAGTCTATTGCATGGGAACCAAAGAAGCGGTCGGGCGAGGTGTCGATGCGGTTCCAGATTTCAATGACTTTTTTTTCATCGTCCCCCGCGCCGTTCCCGGTCTCGAGCACGCACTCGAAGTGCGTTGCGGTAAGAATCATTGTTGCGCGCGGCTCGCGGATGGCGGCGTGAAGTGCTGGGGTGACAACAGCAAGGGGCAGCTGGGAGATGGCACCAAGATTACGCGGTACTCTCCGGTGTACGTGAAGGGATTGAAGTAGCCGCGCGCCTTGCTGCGCACGGTCCGCGCGAAAGCTCACGTCACCCAGTCCGCGCGTGGAGCCCGGTGCGGCTCAACCCACCGCGCGTCGACAGGAAGTGCTTGTCAAGCATCTCGGTGAGCAGCTGCTCCCGGGTGAGCACGCGGAGCGGCGTCCACGGCCCAACCGGTTCCGCGCCCGCGCGCGGCGTTACGCGCTCGGCGCGCGGCTCAGGGCTCCCCCTGCTGCATCTGCAGCGAGCGCTGGATCTCCCTGGC
>JBIQKA010000202.1:0-6718 GCA_044507075.1 Myxococcales bacterium | reverse complement strand
GCTGCGTCGACCGCAACTGCATCGACAACCGTGAGTGCGTCGCGTTCCTCGAGCGCCCCGACGCCGTGTGCGACATGGCCAGCGGCAAGTGCGCGATCCCCTGCGAGGACAACGCGGGCTGTGCTGCGCTCGGCGGCCTCTACAGCTGCCAAAACAAGATCTGCGTGTACGCGGGCTGCGCGACCAACGCCGAGTGCGCGGCGGCTGCCAATGGCCCCGCCGGCACGAACAACCTGCGCCTGTGCGTCAGCAAGGAAGTAGCGGACAAGATCAAGTTCGGCGGCTTCTGATCGCGCGCTGCGCGGGGGGCAGGGGACGGAGTATTCGAGCTTAGTTAGCGCGCGGGCGCCGTCGGGCGCTCACTAAGCTCGAATACTCCGTCCCCTGCCCCGGCGCGCGCGAAGCGCGCATGCGAGGCCCGCGAGCAGCACCCACGAGCGCGGGCGCGTCGAGCCGGGTGTGAGGGCGCAGCCGTTCGCCTTGGGCTTGGACGCAGGAGGCTCGGCGCCGGCATCGGCGCACGCAGGCTGACCTTGGCCGCCGCAGCCCTTCGCGCCGCCCTCGCCGCGCAGCTCCTGGCACAGCGGGGCCTCGGGATAGTGCGTCACGCCGCACCAGCCGTAGTCGAACTGCGGGACACAGCTCGCGACCACGTCCTGGTCGCCGCAGCTCACCACCGCGTCGAGCCAATTCATGTCGTAGATCACGCGGTCCGTGCGCGCCCCCGAAGCGTCGGCCTCGAACATGCTCCAGGTCGCGCACGAAAAGCGCTCGCCCGTGAGCGGGCTCTGCTCGAAGCACGTGATGTCGGCCGCGTCGGCCAGGACGAGCCCGTCCTGGCTGTCGTTCAGGCGGAAAAGCTGTCGCGCGCCCACGTCGACGAGGAAGAACCCGCCCCCGGGCAGGAGCTCGAAATTGCCCGGGCTCTGCACGGTTCCGAGCTCGCGCCACCCCTCGGGTGCGCCCGCCGCGTCGTTGAGCAACACCTTGGTGCCCGAATGATCGGGCTCGGGAGCCAGCGCGTAGACGCGCTCGGGCAAGAGCGCATCCACGCCTGCGAGCGTCATGTCCGAGTCATGCGGAAAGACATGTTCGACATAGCTCGCGCCCTCATCATCGGAGATCCGCAGCGCGGCAGTGACTGCGTAGCTGGTGGTATCTTCGATCCGCGCGAGCGACACGTAGAAGCGCCGGTGCCCGTCGGGCATGGTGACGATGTCGAGCCTGCGGAAGAACGCATCCTCGAGCGCGCCGAAGGGAGACCACGTGGCGCCCTGATCGGCCGAGCGATAGATCGCGTTCTGCTGCCCGCCAGAGCTGGTCATGGCGTAGAGCACGTCGGGCTGGTGCGGGTCTGCCGTGAGTCCCGTGACGTAGGCGTCGCCGAGCTCCTGCGCACGCGCGAAGCTGCAACCCGTTCCGTCATCGCGAAACAGCCCGCGGAACGTGGCCACCACCAGATGACCAGAGGACGTGTAAAGGGCGTTGGGCAAGAGTCCGTCGATGGTGCTCTTCCCGGTCACGTAGGACATGCAGGCCAGCCGGAACGATTGTCCGCCATCGCGGGTGATCAGCAGGCCGCCTCCGGCCTCGTTGAAGACCGCCGCGTAGGTGGCGGGATCGGACGGATGGAATGCGATCGCGCGAAGCGTCTCGAGCGGGCCTGCCGCAGCCGAATTCGAAAACGACCAGGCAAACAGCAGCGCCAAGGCCGCCCGCCACACCCCTGTCTTCACGTCAATTGTGCTCCGCCGGGGGAGTGAGCCCGGTTTGGCGCGGCGCAACGCGCGCGCTGGCTCCGAACGTGGAGGCCGAATGTTGCTGAAACGCGAGCGGCGTACAGTCCGTCCACAGCTTGAAGGCACGGCTAAAGGCGCTCACGCTGGTGAAGCCCACGCGGCGGCTCACCTCGCTCACCGTGTAGCGGCCCGAGGCGAGATCGCGCTTGGCGAGGTCGCAACGCGTGGCGTCGAGCACGCTCTGGAACGACTCGCCCTCCGCTTGAAGACGGCGGTGCAGTGTGCGCGGCGAGAGCGCGAGCTTCTTCGCGATGCGCTCGACCCGCACGTCTCCCTCGGCGATGCCGTCGAGCACGGCCCGGCGCACGCGGTCGAGCACGTCCTCCAGATCGGGCAAGCTCTCGAGCTGCGCACTCGCGCGCCATTCGAGCGCAGCGAGCAGGCTCGGGTTCGCATCGGGGAGTGGAGCGGACAACGATTCCGTGTCCACGAGCAACCCGTTGTCGGGCGCGTTGAAGCGCAAGGGGACCCCAAAAAAGCCGTCGAACAGGGAAAGCTCCAGCGGCGGCGGGCGCCGGAACCACACCTCGCGCACGCCCGAATGACCAGGGAGCACCCTACGGTGGAGCAACATCCCCATGCCCACGTGAAGCTCTACCAGGGGCCATGGTTCGTTCTCGGCGAGTTCGAAGCAGATCAAACTGACCTCACCGCGATCTTCGATGTGGCCACCGAATCCGTCGCGCAGGATGCGCGCGTACTTGGCGAGCCTATCGACGCCCTCACGCATGGTGTCGCTCGCACGAAAGAGCGCCTCGTACAGCGAAAACGGCTCGGGCCAGGAATTCGCGTGGTTGAGTAGGCTCAAAGTCTGAAGGCCGATGTGGTGCTCCCCGAGCAGCTCGGCGCTCTGATTCCAGAGGGCGTGGAGCGCACGCACCGGGATACGCAGCCGGCTATCGGCCAATTGCCCGAGTCGAAGTCCGGCTGTCCGCGTGACGGTCGCCGCGGGGAGTCCGCGCGCCATGACCCGCCCCACCGCGGGCCAGGCCAGCGCACTGCTTGCCGTCGCGTCGTTCAGCACCCCGATATTGGAAAGCGCGGTCATCCTGTCCCTTGGGTCGCAAGAGGTCCAACCCATTTTGAGAAAAGGTGCGCGCAGAATGCCCGGGTCAAGCCCAGGCAGGATAGACTGAAAAGACCGAAGGGCTGACCCAGCTCACCAATCCGGGAAGGGTTTTGATCAGCCCCCGTCTGGAACTAGGAGAAAACGCACGCTTTCGGTACGCGCTCAGGGACCGGGGGCGCCGTCGAGGATCCACTGGCGGATCTGCTCGACCTTTTCCTCGCTCAGCGGAGACCCCGTCTCGGGCATCTTCTTGCCGAACCCCGTGGCATCCTCGCAGCCCTGCCCAGGCTCGCCCCAGGATGGATCGGGGGCCAGGTCCCGGCTCCCCTCCTTCGTTTCTCCGGTGAGCTTGATGTAGAGCCAGCTCCTCTCGGGCGCGCCGGGTTCGACCAACATCAGCGAGGGCGCCTCGCACGCGGGCTTGTTGACGAGCAGCTCCGTCAAGTCGGTGGTCAACCTGAGGTTGAGATCTCCGCTGGCGGCGCCGTCGCCGTGGCAGGTGTTGATGGAGCAGGTGCCCCCCCCTGCGGGCCCCGCGCCGAGGATGGTTGCCACATCGTCGTGGGTCACCGCGGGACCTTGGGCAGGATCGTCGCCGCAGGCTCCGAGCAACGCGACACACGAAAGCGAAACGACCTGGCCGAGGCGGCGCATCAAGAACTTCTCAAGCATGGATCTCACTCTCCTCAGTCTCCGGGCAGAGCGTATGCCGTCACGCCACCCGGGGGCGGGGCAATCGCAACCCAATCCCAGCCTGCGCCAGCGTACACCATGCCGCCAGCGACCGTGACACCACCGGCCGCTTTGGTGGCGTTTCCGTCGAGCATCTTGTTCTGCCAGAGCACGGCGCCGTCGTCGGTATTGAGCGCGTAGATCGTGCCATCGAGCGTGGTGAAGAACATCAGGCCGTTGGCCACTGCGATGCCGCCGAACGCGCCGGGCTTGATCTCGGTCCGCCACAGGATCTGGCCCGTCTCGCCGTTGAGCGCGAACGCCGAGCCCGAGCCCGGGCCGTCGCTGCCGTAGTTCTCTGCGATGCCGTCGTTCGAGAACACGTAGATCACGCCGTCGGCCACCGCGGGCGAAGCCATCACGCCGCCGGTCTTGCCTCCCGGCGTGAGATCGGTGATCCACACCATCGCGCCCGTGTCGCGGTCGAGCGCGTAGAAGTTGCCAGCCTTGTCGCCAGCGCCCACCAAGCTCTTGCCATTGGACTCGTAGAGCACCACGCTGGCGCCCACGTCCCAGTCTTCGCCGTCACCCCCGCTGATCGTCCAGATGTCGTCGGGGGTGAACTGATGGCCCCACCTGATCTCGCCCGTGGTGTAGTCCACGGCGATCACGGCATCCGAGAGCGCGCTGGCGGGCGCCGAGTACGATTGCCCCACGCCCACGTAGGCGAGCTGGCGCTCGGGGTCGATCGCGGCGGAGCCCCAGATGGAGCAGCCGAAACCCGAGGTGTCGTCGCCGTTGGTGACGTAGGTGGTGTGCTGCACGGTGCCCGAGCTGGCGTCCATCATCACGAGGTTGCCGCGGAAGCTGAACGTGCTCTCGTTGCCGAGAAACACCTCGGTGGACCCGACGCCGATGATCAAGGTGTTGTCCACCACGTTGGGCGAAGACCAGAGGATGACGTTGGCCTGATTGCCCGCGAGGGCGTACGGCTCCCAGATCTTCATGCCCGTCGCGCGCTCCACCGCGAAGACCTGGTTCTCGACGCCCCCGATGTAAACGCGATCGTCGGTCACGAAGGGGGAGGCGTTGATCTGGGCGTCGAGGCCCGTGGTGTTGCGGGCGAGCTGCGTCTTCCAGACCTGCGCCCCGGTCTTGGCGTCGATTGCGTGCAGCATGCCGCCCCAGTCGCCGAAATAGGCGACGCCGCCGGTCACGGCCACGGTGCTGGTGACGGCAAGGGGGGTCACGCCGCTGGTGGCCGTGTCCCACTTTTTGACGAGCGTGGCCACGTTCTCCCGGGAGATCCGCTTCTCCTCGGCGTTGAAGCGCGTGTTCTTTCCGTCGTGCCCGTAGGACGGCCAAACGGAGAGGTCCTCCACGGAGCCATCGCCGGCCGCCCCGCCTTGGTCCTTATCCTTCTTGTCGCCGCCACACGCCGCGAGCGCACCGAGCAACAACGCCGCATAACCCAAGTGTTGGCACGACTTCATCATAGAACGCTTCCCCACTCCATCATTGCAAACTGCTCTACGCTAGGCGGCTTGTGATGGTCAACCCGGTCGACCCTGCGCGATGCTCTTGCGCGCCATCATCAAGAAGCTGCGGCGGTCAGTCGGGCCGAGCGGCGGTTGGGCCGTGTGGCGACGGGTGCCGAACTCGCCATCGAGCTGCTGGCGGTGCAGGGCGAACGAGTCCCTTTGCACCTTGCAGCGGCGCAGCTCCGGATCGATGCCGTAAATGCGCGCGGCGTTGAGTCCGAAGATCTTGGCCTTGATCTCCTTGGTGAGCGCCGGATAGCCGTAAAGCTCCTGGTACTCCTCGGTGATGTTGAACAGGCGGAAGGCCTCGATCTGGCTCTGCGGACTGCCGCTGAGGATGCAGTCGGTCCCCCACACGATGTTGTCCGGGCCGAAGTACTTGAGCAGCTTGCCCATGAAGTGTTGCGCGGCGACCACGTCCATCATGACGTTGGACCAGGCGCTGCCCAGCTCGGCGTAGACGTTGCCACCCGGCCCGATGCCCGCGTCCAAAACGGACTTGATCAGGGCGTTGGTGCCCGTGGGGTTCGGGTCGTTGGGATCGAAGGGCACGCTCTCGGTCGTGGAGCCCGTGAACGTGGCGAGCGCGTTGAACGCCGAGCCTGCGCCGATCGACGAGTGGTAGACGATGAAGTTTGCGTCCGGATAGTCACGGGCAATCGGGCCGATGTCACTGGGCATGTTGTGCTCGACATCGAAGCCGGGGATCGGGAGCCCCTTGTGCACGGCGAAGTTCGGGATGCCGAGCGCGAGGCCCGTCTCGATGAACTTGCGACCCACCGGATCGGTGAGGAAGTAACCGCTCGCGGGCTGACCGACGCCCGGATAGTTGTCGGAGCGCCAGGCCGGATAACACTTCCAGCTCACCGCCCCCCAGGTCTTGTCCTCGATCGCCGCCTTCATGATCTCGAGCTGCATCTCGATGTTGTCGTTGGGCATGATCTGCACCTGGTTCACCAGGCGCTGCGACGCGGCCTTGGCGTTCACCCAGTCGCGCAGCTGCTTCATGCCTTCGTTCGAGAGCGGCAGGCCGCAGGCCTTGGCCTGGCGCCCGAACAGCCCGCGATCGGTGCTGCAGGTGGCGGCGGGCCAGGAGGTGATCACGGCGATCGAGGTGTCACTCTCGGCAAACATCAGCCGCGCGTAGCGCTCCTGGTCGAAGCAATCGAGGCTGTCGGCGCGTTCGTTGCCGCAGCCCCCGAGGAGCCCGAGGAAGGTGGGATACACAGTGTTGGTGTTGCGCCACTCCCCGTGATCGAAGCTGTGGGTCTGGACGTCGAAGATGAACTCGTCGCCCTTGAGGATGTCGCTGTCCTCGCACATGGCTTCAATCGGCGTGAGGTAGGGACCGTTCTCCACGTTCCCGCCGCTCTTGCCCTTCTGCGTGGATTCGTCGCAGCCCATCTGGTTGATCACGGCGAGGCTCGTGACCATGCCCATGGAGCTGGCCAAGAACTCACGGCGATCCATGCCGAGATAGCGCGACTGCTCGTCCGCGCGCTTGAGGATCTCGGCCTTCATCTTGGCTTCGCGCGGCGTCTGCTGGTGGTAGTACTCGCCGTTCGAGTGATTATTGAGCCAAATCGGCGGCTCGAGCGGGAGCTCGGGATCCGTCTTCTTGCGGAGCTTCAACCAGG
>JBIQKA010000201.1:0-6736 GCA_044507075.1 Myxococcales bacterium | reverse complement strand
GCGTCGAACAGCTTGAACTCCGCGTGGTCGCTGCCCACGAGGTCCTTGAAGGTGTGCCCCTTACCCTTCTTGGGCGGCTTCGGGGGCATCATCGGGCCACCCGGCATGTTCATCGCGGCCTCTCCCCAGCCGATCGCGTTCGCGCCGTAGGTGTTGTCCACGAAATTCGGGTTGAAGGTGAGACGCACGTGCACGACCTCGCTGTCCGCAGCGGTCTCCACGATCCACTCCACCATCGCGGCGGGCACTGCCGGATCGTCTGCGTAGAAACAAACCGCCTCGGCCTGCGCGCCGGGCGCGGGACCGTTGACGCCCGCAGGAGGCGTGCCGAGGCCGTCGCATGACACCGTGTCGACGCCGGCCGCGATGGCGTGTCCAGCGCTGCCCGTGCCGGCCCCGGGAAACTGGGGGCCGGGGAACTGAACCGAAAGATCGCGACCGAGCGGATCTTTGCCCGAGTTGCCGTGCTTGGGATCATCGTTGTCGCAGCCGACCAGGGCCGTGCACGCGGCGAGCGCACACAGCAATCTGGATTGAATCCGGCGGGTTCCCATTGCATCCTCCTCGCGCTTTGCGCGCTGTCCAGCTCGGGCGCTCCTCTGCCTGCTCTGCTTGCGGCCGAGTGCGCCCGCTCCGATGAGGCCATGAGTCACCCGAGGACCCGCAAGTGATGAAGCCTTTCGTCCTCTGGGTGTCGATTTTCGTGACCCTGGCGCTTTTGGGGCAGAGCCGCGCGCGGGCTGAGGGCAACGTCGAGCTGCTCCTGCTCGAGGTCTCCGAGCGCGACGCGGAGGACACGGCCCGCCTGCGGGAGCTGCTCGATCGTCCCGTGACCGTCGAGAGGCTGCCGGTCTCCGCGACCTCTCCCGTGCACTACGCGCGCTCGCTCGGCGTCAAGCAGGTGCTCATCCTCGATCGCGCACAGGGCCGCGTTTCCCTGGTGCGATCCGGCGAGCCCGAGGTGTTCACGCGCGAGACCTTCGACGTGGCTTCGCGCTCGAACTACGCGGTCTCGTTCGTCGCGGCGGAGCTCTTGAGCACGGCGGCCGAGCTCGAGCCCGCGCCCGCGCCCGCGCGCCGCTTTGGTCTCACGAGCGTCTGGCTGAGCGGAGCGGCCGATCTGTCGTGGGCCAGCGCGCCCTACACGGGGAGTGTGAGGCCGGGCGCTTCCCTCGGCGGGCTCTGGGCAGACCCGACCCGGTCACTCGGGATCGCGCTCGCGCTCGGCGTGGCCATCTCGGGGCACGCGGAGCGGCCCCACGGGTTCGGAGAAATCGCGCTGGTCCGCCACGATGTCGACCTGCGCGCTGGCCCCGCCTACCTACGCGGGCCGCTCATGTTGTTCGGCTTCGGGGCGCTCGGCCTCGCCATTCGTCACGCCGCGTACAGCGGCCCAGGCGGCAACGAAGCGCGCCTGGTTTCGGGCACCTTTGGGCTCGGGGGGCAGCTCCAAGTCGGTGTTTTGTCGTGGGTTTCCCTGACGGCGGAGATCTCGGGCGGCCTGCTCACGGACCGCGCCGAGTTCTCGCTCCACGGACGGCGCGCGCTGCGGGAGAGCGTCTTTGCAGGGCGCGCCGCACTGGGCCTTGCGTTCGTCCTGCCCGTGCGCTGAGCTCCGAGCGCCACGAGCTTCTGGTTATGTCCGTCCATCTTTCATCATTTTCCCGTGCCCAGGTGACCCATGGGCGGTGCCGTCTGAAACCTCGAGATCGCCGTGGCCCGTGCTCTCCCTCCAGATGGGCGCGCTCGCGCGCGCGGATGGAGGCGCTGGCTTGGGCGAGGCCGGTCCGGTGACGGGCGCCGGCGACCACGCGTGGGTTGAGCGGGCCCAGCGCGGCGATCCGGAGGCGCTCGGCTGGCTCGTGCGCACCCATGGCCCGCGCCTGCAGCGCATGTTCCTGCGTGTGTTTGGGCCGCGCGACGACCTCGAGGACTTGGTGCAGAACACGTTCCTCGAGTTGCTCAAGGCGTTGCCCGGGTTTCGGCAGGAGAGCACGTTCTCGACGTTCTTGACGGGCATCGGCGTGCGCGTGGGGCGGCGCGCGCTACGCCCCGGGCGCGTGATCCAGCGCTCGGTGGGGCTCGAGCGCGCCACCCACGTGCGGCACGGGGCGAGCGCACCGGACGAGCGGGCGCGCGCCGCGGAACTCCTGCGCCGCGTGCACGCGCTGCTCGCGGAAGTGGCCGAGCCGAAGCGCGTGGCGTTTCTGTTGTGGGCCGTCGAGGGGCTGCCACCGGCCGAGGTGGCCAGCGTCATGCAAGCGTCGCTCTCGGCGACGCGCTCGCGCATCTTCTACGCCCAGAAGGAGCTCATGACGAAAGCCCAGCGCGATCCCTCTCTACGCGAGTGGCTCGAGGAGCAAAGGCCATGAGTGAACGCGAACCAAAGCTCGATGAAGGACTGCGAGAGAAGTTCCTCGCGCTGGGAGAGGCCGTGTCCGCGCCGCTCGACGCGGAGGCGGAGCAGCGGATGGTGGCGCGTCTGCGCGCGGAGACCGCGCGGCAAGGACGTATGAAGCGCGCGCGCACCTTGTTGACGGGAGCCGGGGTGTTGGCCGCGGCAGCGGCGCTGTCGCTCGTCTGGTTCGCGCGGGACGAGCCGGTGATGGTAGAGCCCGCGCTCGCGGTCTGCGCCTGGGGAGAAGCGTCGCTCACTTTTTCTGAGCTCGGCGACGGCAGGCGCAAGCTCGCGTTGGGGCCCGCGGGGCACGTGGTGCTCGCGTCGGGCGCCGAGGCCACGGCGGTCGTGGATGCCGCGTGCGCCCTGCGCGTTCGGCTCACGCGGGGCGCGCTCGCGGCGGAGCTCGGTGATCTGCGGCCGGGATCCCTGCGCGTGCAGACGGATCTCGGCGACGTGCTCGTGCGTGGCACCACGTTCTCGGTGGACCTGCGGGAAGAGCTGAAGGTGGTGTTGCTCTCGGGCGCGGTGGAGTTCGTCGAGCGCGAACGGGTCACCGCGCGTTTGTCGCCGGGGAACGCCTTGCGCCGCGCTCGGCGCGGCGAGCCCACCCTCAGCGAGGCCTCACCGGAGGATGCGCAGCGTGTGAAGGGCCTCTTGCGCGCGAAGCAGGCCGAGCGCGCGCCCACGCCCACGCCCACGGAGGAGCGCGCGGAGCAGCCCGACGCGCTCGAAGAAGAAGCGCTCGTGCGCGGGTCACGTTCCACGCGCGGGGCCTCGGCGCTCTCGGAGGCCGAGGCGGCGCGTCGTGAGGGGGATTTCGGGCGTGCGCGGGCGCTCTACGCGCAAGCCGCGCAGCGGGGATCGGCGGACGCGGAAGTGGCGCTTTTGCGGCACGCGGGCTTCGAGATCGAGCGCGGCGAAGCTTCGACGGCGGACAAGCTGCTCGCGGCGCACCGGCGTCGTTTTCCGCGCAGCCGACTTGCTGCGGAGGCCGCCTGGATTCACGTACGGGCTCTGCAGGCGATGGGCGATCGCGAGGGCACGCGGAGGGCAGCACGGGACCTCATCAAGCAGTTTGCGAAAACCCCCCAGGCGGTGGCAGCGCAGCGGTTGCTCGAGCAACCGTGAGGGCGGGGGTGCGCGGGCTGCTCGGCCTCGTAACGGCGTGTTGGAGCACGGGGTGTCTCACTCAGGTCGAGCTGGCCCGCACGGCGCCCGACGAGGTGTGGGTGATCGGTGACGTCCCTGCAGCGACGATCGCGCGCTTCGCGGCCGACGCCTCGCGGGTCACGGACCCTCGGCTGCAGCTCACGTATCCGGAGCCCGAGAGCGAAATCCCCGCGAACCTCGGCGCGCTGCGGATCGCCTGGGAGCTGAAGGGCAAGGTGGAGGCCGAGATGCCGCCGCCGATGGGGATGATGAAGGCCAAGGGCGAGCCTGGGCCCGCTGCCGCCGCCTACTTCGAGCTGTGCCTGCGCAACGAGTTGCGCGCGCTGTGCGCGTACACGGACGGCTCGCAAGTGGACATCGACGGGGCCCGCTTGGCGCCGCTCGCCGCCGATCGGCTCCCGCTCGTGCTTCAGCTGCGCGCGCTCGTGGACGCAGAGCAGCCCGTGCTGGCGGCCTCGGAGATCACGCTCGGTCTCTCGGCGCCACTCGCGTCAGGCACGCTCTACTACCAGGCGCAGGATCAGCTGTGGCGTGCGCCAATCTCGGGCGCCAGCGCCGAAGCCTGGGCAGCGGGCGCGGGCCCCGAGGCGCCACGCTTCGTGATCTCGCGCGACGGAACGCGCATGCTCTACGCACCTTCACCCGAGGAGCTCCAGTGGTTGAGCTTGCCCGAGCGTACGGTGCTCTGGTCGCGCACCCAACCGCTCATGGGCCCCAGCCAAGCGAGCCTCGCGCTGGATCCACTCGGACAGCGTATCGCCCTCGCGCGCGGCGGACGGCTCGTGATCCTCGCTGCGCAGACCGGCGAGATCCTCTCCGCGCTCGACGCGCTCGACGCGAAAGACGCGCCGCGCGTCTCCCACCCCGATTGGTCCCCCGACGGGAGCCACCTCGTGGTCACCCTTTGGCCTGCCGCATTCATGGCCGATGAAGGCGCACTCGAGGGCACCAGTCTGGCGCGCATCGCCGTGGGGCCCGACGCAACGTTCAGCGCGCCCGAGCTGCTCGTGGGCCCAGCGCAGCCCGATGAGACCCTGTGCTTTCCCGCCTATTCGCGCGCTGGAACCTGGATCGCGTACCTGCGCTTCAAGGGCAAGCTGCGTGACAAGAAGGAAGCGGCGCTCTGGATCACACCGAGCGCGGGCGGTCCCGCCGCGCCCGTCGTCCACGAAAAACCGATGAAGGACGCCAAGAAGGCGCTCCAGCTGGAGCCCGCGGCGCCTGTTTGGTGGCCCAGTGAGGATGGCGATGGCCTCGCTTGGCTCACGGTCTCCGCCCAGGGCCCGCTCACCGGCAAGACGCCGCAGCTCTATCTGCTGCCCGTGAACGAAGCGGCGCTCACCGAGGGTGCGTCCGCGGAGGCTTCCGGCGTGTGGTTGCCGTTTCAGGATCCCGAGGTCCCGAGCCGCTGGCCGGCCCGCGCGCCCTGAGCGAGCCATCGGCTCAGCGAATCAGGTGACATGGCTGCCAACGTTGGCGTCGCCATGGCCAACGTAGAGCCTTTCGTCACTGCCACCGCGGATGTCATGCTCTCGATGATCGGAGTCGACATGACGCGCTGAGGTGCGGGGGCCGGTGCGCGCTCAGCGCATGCTGCGAACGACGCGTACCAACTCCGTGACCTGATCCTCGGTGAGATCCGGGTGCGCTGGCATGCTGGCGCTCAGTCCCCGCGCGAGGCCGCCGCTCCGGATCACCTGGGCGATCTCGGCGTCCGAGAGCGCCGCCTGAAAGCTGCGATCGGCGAAGTCGCGTGGCCGTGGCTCCATCGCAGTCGCGGCGAGTCCGTCTCCGTGCCCCGCTGCACCGTGACAGGGGGCGCAGCGCCGGATGTAGAGCTCGGGGACCTTCGCGCTCTCGTCGTCGGGGCGGGGCTCGAACACCGAGAGGCGCACGAGCGGGCGGGCGGCCTTGAGCCCGGGCCAGGGGAGCCCGATCAGCGCCGTGATCAAGAAGGCGAGGCTTCCGCGAAGCGCGAGGCGCTGCCGATGTGCGTCATCGCGGGCGCGCCTGGCCCGTACCTGCGCGATGTGCGCGAACGCCACCGCCAAGAACATGGCCAGGATGTGCTCGATGGCGAAGAAGCGCAGCGGCGCGCTCTTCATGGTGACGCCCATGTCTGCGAAGGCCCCGCGCACGATCGGGCTGAGCCACAGATAGAGCACCAGGCCGAGCGTGAACTGCAGATCCACCAGGCCTACGAATCGCGCATAGAGGTTGCGGTCGCGGGGGGTCCAGGGCGCCTTCCGTGCGCGTGCGCGCGCCATGTGAACGACGACGAAGAGGGCAGCGCCGAGGACCAGCCAGCGCAGCCAGGAGTGCAGAAAAAGCACGATCGGATACAGCATGCTCGGCGAGTGTAATCCGTGCCGGCTAACCGAGCTGGGCGCGCCGATAGAGCGCGATGAAATCTTCACGCTTCTTCACACCGAGCTTGGGGAACGCGCGGACCACGAGCACACGCACGGTAGAATGCGAGAGGCGGAGCTCGTAGGCGATCTCCTTGTTCGTGTGGCCCATGGCGATGCAGGCCGCGACTTGCCGCTCACGCGGCGCGAGCACGTCGAGGCTCGGCGTGGTGAAGCCATTGCTGGGGGCGAGCACCAAGCGCTTTCCGTGTCGTTTTTTCGCCGGTCGAAGGTCCACAGCGCGCATCCGCGCGACCCGCACTGCGTTTCGGGGTGAGGCCGGCGCGCGGGGGCGCGACGCAAGACCCTTCTATCCGGCGCGCGGCGTAAGACCGTGCAGCAGAAACTCGGTGACGTGCGAGGCCGCGTCGCGCGCCGACCACTTGCCGCCCGGGCGATACCAGTGGCTGAGCCAGCCGAGCGCACCCGCGATCGTGAACGCGGCCACCTTGGCGTCACACGGGGCCACCGAGCCGTCCTTGATGCCGGCCTCCACGAGGCTGCGCAGGCGCCGGTAGATGATGCGCTTGCCGGCCATCAACTGGGCTTGCGTCTCGTCCTCGACGTCGTGCTCCGCGACGCGCACCAAGCACCGACCAAAGGGCTCCGCCATGCTCTCGCCGAACCAGGTCATGAAGCGCTCGAGCCGAACCCTGCCGCTCTGCTTCGTGTCGTCTTCCTCGGCGAAGTAGCGCTCCGTGGCGTCGAGCGCGGCGCGCGTGCAGCCGATCAGGATCTCGTCCTTGCTGGCGAAGTA
>JBIQKA010000200.1:0-6778 GCA_044507075.1 Myxococcales bacterium | reverse complement strand
TCTGCACGCCTCGCTTGTCCGTGAGCGGCCCGTGTCCGGGCACCACCACGTCCACGTCGAGCCCGAGGATGGTGTCGCAGGCGCGCACCCAGTTTTCGATCGGCCCTTCCCAGACGATGGGGTGGCTGCCCATGAACAGAATGTCGCCGGTGTACACGATGCGATCTTTGGGCACGTGCACGATCACATCGCCCCGGGTGTGCGCAGGGCCGACCTCGATCAGGTGCACTTCTTTGCCGCCCACGTGCAGCGTCATGCGGCCCTCGAAGGTGGTGTCCGGGGGGCGTAGCGAGATGGGGCCGAAGTTGAATGGGCCGAAGGCCTCGGACACGAAGCCCGCCGCCTCCGCGAGCGCCCTGGCACGGCGAACACCGAGGCTGCCCACGAGGCGGAGCGGCGCGCTCGCCACGGGGCCAAGCTTCGCGATTGTGCGCGACGCGCGTACCAGCGTGTGCATGAGCCCGGGTGAGAGCTCGAGCATCTCCTCGGCGGCTGCACGCGAGCTGATGATGCGCGCCTCTCCGACGAGCTGATTGCCCCAGCAGTGATCGCCGTTGGCGTGGGTGTTCACGACGCTGTCGATCTCGCGGGCAGCGGGGCTCGCCCGCCGCATCGCGTCGAGCATGCGCCCCGTGAGCGCGAGGTCGTAGAGCGTGTCCACCAGCAGTGAGGCTTCGTCGCTCGTGATCAGCCCGGCGTTGCTGTAGCCCCAGCCGCCCACCTGGAGATAGGCGAACGAACCGTCGGCGATCTCGCGCAGCGCGGGCTCTGCGTTCATGGCTTCAAGGCTCGCTCAGGCGCTGAGCAAGCGACGCAGCACGCGCACGGGGAGGGCGCCCTCGTCGGGCAAGAGCTGAGAGTCCGCCCCGAGCCGCAGCTTGATGCCGCGCCACTCCACCGAGCGCGAGAAGCTCGAGTAGACCCACACGCACAGCATGAGCAGGTCCTTCACCGGCGCGAGCAGCAGATGGCTGGTTTTCATCGGCGCGCCGCGCACGAGCTTCACGAGTTGACCGTCCACCAGCGTCTTGAACGCCACCACGAAGGCGAAGCCCAGCCCATGCCTGGCGTCGCAGTCCGCGCTGAGCCAGGCCATGGCCGCGAGCGCGATCGGGTTCGTGAAGATGTCCGTGATGAAGCTCAGCGGGTGGATCACGGCGCGCATCTTGAGCCAGCGGGCGTGGCGCGTGAGCGAGCGCTCGATGGGCATGTCCACGTTGACGTTGCGGATGGGCGTGGCCGAAAGAATGACCTTCTTGCCGCTCTCCCCGTAGTGCTTGCCGAGCAAGAAGTCCTCGGCAAGCGAATCTTTGACCCGCTCCAGACCGCCCAGTGCCCTGAGCTCGCTGCGGCGAAACAGCATGGACTTGCCGATCACACAGGTGACACCGCCGACCTTGAGCGCGACGCAACAGGCTGGCGCGACATAGGCCGAGAGCTGGAGGTTCTCCATGGCCGCGCCCACGGAGCGCTCGCCAATGCCGGAGACCATCGACGAGAGCAGAGAGCCGCCCTCGCTCTCCAGCTCGGTCACGATGCTGCGCAGATAGTCACGCGGAGCCCACACGTTGGCATCGCTCTGAAGGACCAGATCGTAGCGGGCCGCTCGCAGCGCTCCCTGGAGGTTTGCGACCTTGGGGTTGAGGCCCCAGTTTTCGTCGCTGAGAACGAAGCGCACCGCGACCTCGGGGTATTCGCGGGAGAGCTTGCGCGCCACGGCCATGGCCGGGTCCTCGCGCGTCGCGCTGGCGAACACGAGCTCGAGCGGGCCCGGATAGTCCTGCTCGAAGAAGCTGCGCAGACAAGCCTCGAGGTTCTCCTCCAGGCCCTTCACGGGCTTGAGCAGGCTGACGCCGGGCAACTCGGTCAGGGTGTGCTGCCGTCTGCGGCGCCGCGTGTGAATGAGCGTGGACGCGACCACCACGAGGTAGAAGCAAAACGAGAAGGCCGCTGAGGCGAGGAGAACCGTGGTGAGACTGAGCATGGACCCGCGTGCTTTCGCCCCAAGTTCCGGGACGAACGCCGCGCACTATGGCACGCATGCGATCGCGTCGAGCTTTCCCGTCGGGTCCGCTGACAATGTTTTACATCTTGCCGCGAGTCGTGACAGGTTTGCCGAGGCGAAGACAATAATTTCAGTGCTTTGCGAGCATACCCACAGCCCCAGTCCGGTCAGTAGCAGCCCTGATTGCAGATCGCCTCTTCGCGCACGCACAGCAGCTTGCAGCTGGGCGCTTCGGGAGGGCACCCCTGCACGCAGCTCTGCTCGTAGGCGCGGCACGCAGCCCGGCAGCCGGCGGGAATGCTGCCCCCATCCTGGTTCATCTGCGCCGTGGTCGCGACGTCGGCGCCCACGCGCGCGCTGCGCAGGTCCATGTGCTCTTTGAGCGTGGGATCGATGGGCGGGCTGCTGCGGCCGCCTGGGATGCTGGGCAGGCGCAGGGTCTGATCGCCGGCCTGGATGGCTTCGACCCGGCGCATGGCGTAGTCGACACGATGGGCGGGCTGATGGCGCGTGTAATCGGCGAGCCAGGCGGTCCAGCAGGCCTCTCGTTCGGCGGGCGTGACCGCTTCGTTGAATTCTGCGCCATAACAACGCTCGAAGTAGACGTTGCCGTCGTACACCATGCGGTGGCTGGGTGCGCAGGCCCAGGTCATGAGGCAGCCTACGAGGACGACGAAGTACCGAGCCATGCCCCACGACGCTAGCACCGCTGACCGTTCCCGAGCTACGCCGATCGCCGCAGACTCCGAGCCCGCGCTCGGTCAAGGCGCGTTGGTCTTGCCAAACATCGGCGAGGTGTGGCTCGCCTGGAGCGCGCGGGGGCTCTTGATGCTGTCCTTGCCGGAGCAAGCGCCGGGCGAGGTCGAGGCGGAGATGGTCGACCGGGGCATCGCGCCGCCGCCGCTCGCCGAGGTGCCCGATGAGTACAGAGAGCCGCTCTTGGCCTACGCTGCTGGCGAGCCAGTCGAGCCGGCCACGCTGCGGGTAGACCTGCGTGGAACCGCCTTTCAGGTGCGGGTGTGGCAGTCGCTGCGGCGCATTCCCCGGGGCAGCGTGCGAAGCTATGCGGGGATCGCCGCGGACATCGGCTCGCCGCGGGCGATGCGGGCCGTGGGCGCGGCGAACGGCGCCAATCCGATCGCGATCGTGGTGCCCTGCCATCGCGTCGTCGGCACGGGCCTCGGGCTCGGCGGCTATTCCGGCGGTTTGTCGATGAAGCGTCGCTTGCTCGCGCTGGAGGGCGTCCAGGTCGATGCTGGAAAAGTCATCCCGGGGCAGCTCGAGCTGTGGGATCGTCTGGTCGAAGAGCGGTAGTTTGGAGGGCTGAAGAGACTCCCGCGTGGCATCCTCAAGGATGGCGCGAACATGCACGTGCATCGTGTGCGCACTGGCCCTCGGCCTTCCGGCCTGCGCGCATCGCACCCACGGAGTGAAGACCGCTTCCACCGTCGCCGGGCCCGACGCCGACGACGAGTTCGCGCCGCGCAACGCCTATGCCTGCGCGAGCGGCCAACAGCTGGCCACGCAATTCGACCCCGCTGAGCAGAAGCTGGCGCTCAGCGTGGACGAGACGCTGTTTCGGCTCGATCGCGTCCCGTCGGATACGGGCACGAAGTTCGCAAACACGACGTTCGCAAAGGAGAAGGTCGTTTTCTGGTCTCAGGGCGATCACGCGACCCTGGAGATCGCGGGAGTGACGACCCAGTGTCAGCGGGTCGCTTCAGCGCCTTAGAGCGGGCCATCAAAAACGTGTTCGTAGGCGCTGTGGCCGTGGCCGCAAACGTGATCGCGACCGCGCTCGTGAGCCGGAACGATGCCGCGGCCGTGATCCCCGCCCCTGAACGAGCGCGCGAGCGTCGCGCGGCGTCGACCACCCTCGCGATATCGCTCCAGTTTACGAGCGCGGCCACGAATCCCGGGCGCGACCACGACAGGTCACGGCCGCGATCGACCCCTACGCCATCTGCTTGAGGGCCTCGCCGAGCTTTTGCTTGGCGGCCTCGAGTTCGGCTTTGCGCGCGGTGTCCTTGGCCACCACCTCCGCCGGGGCGCGGGCCACGAAGTCCGCGTTGCCGAGCTTCTTGGTGAGCACCATCAGGTCCTTTTCGACCTTGGCGAGCTCGCGCGTGACGCGCTCCTTCTCCTTGGCCATGTCGACCAAACCCGCGAGCGGCACGAGCACCGTGATGCCCTCGGCGACTGCGGTGGCGGTGTGCTCGGGGATCACGTCGCTCGCGTCCTCCAGCGTGAGCGTCGCGTTGCACAACGTCTCGATGGCGCTCTTCTGCGCGCTGAGCAGCGCGCGCTTGTCGGCGTCGCTGGTGCGCAGGGTGAGCGCCAGGTGCTTCTTGGGCGCCAAGTCGTGCTCCGCGCGGATGCCGCGCGCGGCGGTGATCACCGCGCTCAACCAGCTGAGCTCCTTCTCGGCGAGCTCATCGCGCAGCCCTTCCTTGCCGGCCTGGGGGTAGGGGGCCACCGCGCAGGCCTTGGCGTGGCCCGCGCGCTTGGGCACGTTCTGCCAGATCTCCTCGGTGAGGAAGGGCATCATCGGGTGCAGCGCGCGCAGCACGGTCTCGAGCACGTGCACGAGGGTGGCCCGCGTCTCCTTGGCCAGCGCCTCGGCAGCCCCCGCATCCTGCGTCGTGCCTCCGCTCGCCCCCGCGAGCAGCGGCTTGGTGAGCTCGAGGTACCAGTCGCACAGCTCGTTCCACACGAAGTGGTAGAGCGCGAGCGTGGCGTCATCGAGGCGATACTCGTGCACGCCCTGGTTGGCGGCGGCGAGCGCGACGTCGAGGCGCGACAGGATCCAGCGGTTGATCAGCGCGGTCGCCTGTGGACGCTCGCCCGTGGCCTCGGCGCCCTTGCCCTCGAGCTGCAGCATAGCGTAGCGCGCCGCGTTCCAGAGCTTGTTGCAGAAGTTGCGGTAGCCCTCGATGCGCTTGACGCTGAGCGCGATGCGGCGCGCCTGCGGGGAGTAGCTGAGCAGGGTGTAGCGGACGGCGTCCGAGCCGTAGGCTTGGAAGCCCTCGGGATAGGTGCGCGTGATGTATTTGATGCCGCTCTCGCTGCTGCCGCTCTTTTTGGCCTTCTCGACGAGCTGCTCGAGCGTGGCGCCGTAGATCAGATCCAGCGGATCGATCACGTTGCCCTTCACCTTGGACATCTTGTCGCCGTTCTCGTCGGTGACCATGCCCGCGAGCAAGACGCGCTTGAAGGGCGGCTTCCCCATGAAGTGGATGCCCATCATCATCATGCGCGCGACCCAGAAGAACAGGATGTCGTAGCCCGTCTCCATGTCGCTCGTGGGGTAGAACTTCGCGAGGTCGGGCGTGTCGTTGGGCCAGCCCAGGGTGGAGAACGGCCACAGGCCCGAGCTGAACCAGGTGTCGAGCACGTCCTCGTCGGCCTTGAGCTCGGCGCTCCCGCACTTTTCGCAGTGCGTGGGATCGGTGCGGCTCACGATCACGTGCTCGCACTTCTGGCAGTACCAGGCCGGGATCGCGTGGCCCCACCAGAGCTGACGCGAGATGCACCAGTCCTGGATGTTGCGCATCCAGTGGAAGTAGGTCTTCGACCAATCCTCCGGGATGATCACCGTCTCGCCGCTCTCCACGGCCTTGATCGCGGGCTCGGCCAAGGGCTGCATCTTCATGAACCACTGGGTCGAGATCAGCGGCTCCACGATGGTCCCGGAGCGCTGCGACTTGGGCAGCGTCATCAGGTGCTTCTTGCTGCCGCGTTCGAGCCCGAGCTCGGCCAGGCGCTTCTTCACGGCCTTGCGCGCCACGAAGCGGTCGAGCCCCTGGAACTCGCCGCCCTCGCGGTTCACCTTGCCGTCGAGCGTGAAGATGTTGATCTCCTCGAGGTTGTGCCGCTTGCCGGTGGCAAAGTCGTTGAAGTCGTGGGCGGGCGTGACCTTCACCGCGCCGGTGCCGAACTTGGGATCGACCAGCTCCGCGTCCGTGATGATCGGGATCTTCCGGTCCACGAACGGGTGCTTCACGAACTTGCCGTGCAGGTGCGTGTAGCGCGGGTCGTCGGGGTGAACGGCGATGCCGGTGTCGCCCAGCATCGTCTCGGGGCGCGTGGTGGCGACCACAATTTCGCCCCCCTCTTCCGTCTTGTAAGCGAACTCATAGAGTTCGCCCTCGACGTTCTCCTCGGTCTCGACTTCGAGATCGCTGAGCACCGTCTGGGAGACGATGTCCCAGTTCACCAGGCGCGTGGCCCGGTAGATCAGCCCCTCCTCGTAGAGGCGCACGAAGGCCTCGCGGACGGCCACGCACAGGTCGGGGTCCATGGTGAACTTGGTGCGCGACCAGTCGGCGCTGGCGCCCATCACCCGCTTCTGCTCGAGGATCCGGTCGCCCGACTCGCGGCGCCAGGCCCACACGCGCTCGATGAACTTGGCGCGCCCGAGATCGTGCCGGGTGAGCGCTTCGGCCTTGAGCTGACGCTCGACGACCACCTGGGTGGCGATGCCCGCGTGGTCCGTGCCCGGCACCCAGAGCGCGTTATAGCCGCGCATCCGGTGGTAACGGATGAGCACGTCCTCGAAGGTGGTGCGGCAGGCGTGGCCCATGTGCAGGCTCCCGGTGACATTGGGAGGCGGCATGGAGATCACGTAGGTGGGGCGGGGGTCATCCGGGTCGTTCTCGGCCCGAAACAACCCGTGTTCTTCCCAGAAGGCGTACCACTTCTTTTCGGTGAGAGACGGGTCGTAGGCCTTGGGCATGTCGGCGGCAGTCATGGGGGTCGGAAGATGAAGGTTAG
>JBIQKA010000037.1:33992-42899 GCA_044507075.1 Myxococcales bacterium | reverse complement strand
TCAGGCGATGCAGCATCTTGCGGAAGGCGCGCTCGAGGCCCTTCCAGTCCTTCATGTGCGTCAACAGCTTGTTGATCGCTTCGAAGGGCTTGAGCTGTGTCACGTCGAGATCGAGGGCTTCGTTGAAGCGCGCGAGCGCCCCCTCGATGTCCTTGAGCTCGTCGCGCATGATGACGCCAACCGTGTACGCGTACTTCGCCTTGGCCGCGGTGCGCTCGTCGAGGTCCGCCACGCGCTGGATGATCTCGGTGGCTTCCTTCCACTGCCGCGTCTCCTGGTAGAGCTGCAGCAACTTGTGGAGCAACACGTGGTTCTTGGGCTCGATCGAGACCGCCTCCACGATCGCCTCGATGGCCTTGGCGCGGTTGTCGAGCTTGTCCTTCCAGTGATCGGCGATCTCCTGGAGCAACGCGAGCCGGGTCGCGCGGTCGGCGCCGTCGAGCAGCTGCTTCTTGTAGTGGATGACCTGATCCCAGGCGTTGTCGTCGCCGTGGATCTCGATCACGCGCTGTAGGGTCGACCGATGTCCGGGGTCCTGCTCCAGGGCCTTGTCGAACATGTTGAGGGCCTTGCGACGCTCACCCTGCTCGAGCTTGACCACGCCGAGCTGATGGAACGCCTGCACCACCTCGTCCGGCGCCAGGTCGTCGCGGTGCTGCATGAGCAACACCTGGTAGAACTTGCTCGCCTTGTCCCAGTCCTTGAGCGCGAAGTGCGCCTCTGCCAGCCCCTGAATGGTCGGCAGGTGCGTCTGGTCGAGCGTGTAGGCCTGGCCGTACGCCTTGACGGACAGCGCGTAGTCCGCGAGCTTGAAGGCCGTCTGGCCGAGCAGGAACGAGAGCCGCTGGTTCTCGTCTGCCGAGCGCTTGCTGCTCTGCTTGACGAGGAGCTGCAGGAGCGGCAACGCCTCCGCGAAGCGCTCCTCCTTGACGTAGTCGTCCACCAGGGGCAGCGCTGCGTCCTCGTTGGTGTCGTCGTGCCGGAGCGCGGCCTCGAAGCAGGCCACCGAGCGTGAGTACTCGTCGAGACGCTCGCGGTAGACCTGACCGAGCTCCACGTTGAGGCGCGTCAGGATGCGCGGCGTGGTGTGGTGCTGGATCTCCTGCTCGAGGGTGCGGGCTGCCGCCAGCCAGTCGCCGCCGTCGATGTAGACCTTGCGCAGCGCCTCGAGCGAGGGCAGATGCGCCGAGTCGATGTCGATGGCACGCTCGTAGTGACGGACCGCGTCGTTCCGCTCGCCGAGCTTCTCCTCGAGGATGACGCCAATGCGGAAGTGCAGGTCCACCTGCTGCTCCGGATCACGCAGCAGCTTGGCCAAACGCTCCAGGGCGTCGATCGAAGCCGCGTGATCGTCGGTCTTCTCGTAGAGTCGCGCCAGGGCATCGAGCGCCTCGGCGTCGTCCTCATCGAGGTTCGTGACGTTGAGGTAGGTGTCGATCGCGCGCGCAGGGTCCTTCAGCTCGTCGGCGTAGGTGCTGCCGAGCGCCTTGTAGATCGCGATCTTCTCCGCGCGGTCGGGCGTGGCCGAGACGTGGCGCTCGTAGGTGTTGAGCACGTCGTCCCAACGCTGCAGCGTGCGATAGATGCGTGACAGGCTCGAGAGGGCCTCCAGGTTGTTCGGATCGATCTCGAGCACTTGCTCGAGCCGCTCGGCCGCCTTCTCGGGCTTGACGAACTCCTCCTCGAACAGTCGAGCGAGCTTGCCGAGGATGGTGATGCGCTCCTTCTCGGTGCGCACCGCCTCCAGCTGAGCCTCGAGGATCTTTGGCAGATCCGGCCAGCGCTCGCGCTGCTGGTAGAGGGGCTCGATGCCGCGCAGCGCCGCGAGGTTCTGCTCCTCGACCTCCAGCACCTCCTCGTACTGCTGGATGGCCTTGTCGATGTCGTTGAAGTGATCGCGGTACGAAGCGGCCAGCTCGAGCTTGGCGGCCAGCACGATCTCGAGGTCTTCCTGCGAGAGCGTGTTGAGCTCACCTCCCCGGAAGCTCGCCTTACGCTTGAGCACCTCGACCAGCTCGTCCCACTCGCCACGCTCGCGGTAGATGCGCTCGAGCGCAACCAACGAAGGCAAGTGGGCGCCGTCGAGTTCGAGCGCCTGGCTGTAGTACGAGGTCGCCTGCTCCGAGCGCCCGAGCTGCTTCTCGCAGAGCTCGCCGAGCTGCACGTACACGTCCATCTTGTCTTCGTCGCGGGATGCCACTTCGAGCATGCGCGCGAGCACCTGATAGACGGTGTCCCACTGACCGAGCTGACGGTACAGGTCGGCCATCTGGCTCATCGCAGCGTGGTGCTGCGGGTCGAGCTGCAGAATCTGCTGGTAGTACGGGATGGCGTAGTCCGGGCGCTCGAGGAAGCGGCCGTACCACTTGGCGCAGCGCAGGCAGATGGCGACGCGCGTGCTCTGCTCGATCTGCTGCGAGAGCGCTTCGTTGGCCGTGGTGAGGACCTGGTTCCAGCCCTGCACCACCTGCGCGAGCCGCTCGAGTTGGTCGGCGGACGGCCCGTACTCGTAGTCCTCGGTCCAGGCCACGAGCAAGGCGTCGAACGCCTGCTGAGGCTCCTCGAGGCTGGTCTCGTAGACCTTGGCCACCTTCATCAGCAGCTGAATGCGCTCGGCGCCGTCCTCGACGGCCTCCACGCGCGCCAGGTAGAGCTCCACCAGCGGCTCCCAACGCTCGCCCTCGGTGTAGGCCTCCTCGAGCTGCTGGAACGCCGATTCGTGCAGCGGATCGAGCTCGAGCACACGGGTGAGGGCGCTGACGCCCTGTTCACGCTGCGAACCGTCCTCCGCCCAACTGCGAGCGATGTCCAACAGGACGGCGATCTTGTCCGCCGGCTCGCTGAGGCCGTTGGCGCGACGCTCCTTGACCCCGATCCGGGCCTCCCAGTCGCCCTCGTCGGTATGGATGCGCTCGAGGGCGTCCATGGCCGCGAAGTTGCACGGGTTTACGTCGATGGCCGCGGTGTACGCCTCGATCGCCTCCGGGTTGCGCTGGAGCGTGTCGCCATAGAGCTTGCCGAGCTCCATGTGCACCGCCTCGCGCGCGCTCGCCTCGAGCGTGCCGGCCCCCACGTCGATCACGCGATGAAGCGTGTCGACCAGCTCCTGCGTGGCCCCGGCCGCGCGATGAATGTTGGCGATCTCGAACAGGGCAGCCGTGCGGGCCGGATCCAGATCGAGCACGCGTTCGTAGCTCTCGAGCGCGCTACGCGCGCGGTCGAGGCGGGAGTACCAGACCCCGCCGAGCTCCATGAAAATGGAGATCCGGTCCTCGTCGGTATCCGCGACGTTGGCGCCGCGCTCGAGGATGTCCACGAGGTCCCGCCAGTTGCCCTGGCCCGTGTAGAGCTGGCCGAGCGCCTTGAGTGCCTCCGGGTCCTCACCGCGCAGGTCGAGCACTTGCTTCCAAAGTTCGATGGCCTTGGCCGGATCACCCAGGTGCTCCGCCGAGAGCCGCGCCATCTTGGCGTAGATGTCCGCCTGGTTCGAGTCGCCGACCACCACGCGCAAGGCGCGCTCGTAGGTGGCAAACAGGTTGACCCAGTCTCCCTTGGTCGTGAACGCGCGCTCGAGCGCGTGCACGCTGTCGACGTGCTCGGGGTCGAGATCGTTGAGGATGGTCTGATAGGTCGCGATCGCCTCATCGAGGCGGTTGAGCTCGACCTCGAGCACCTGGCCCAACCGGAAGCTGAGCTCGGTCTTGTCGAAGGCGTCCTCGGCCGCCGTCACCCGGAGCCGGAGCACCTCGGCCAGCGACTCGTACGCGCCGTGGGCCTCGTAGATCCGGTCGAGCGACTCGAGGGTCTCGTTGTCCGCCCGATCGACCCCAAGCACGAAGCGGTAGCTCTCTTCGGCGCGATGGAGATCGCTCAGCTCGTTCTCGTAGATGCGCGCCAGCTTGCGGCCCAGCGTCACCTTCACGTCGGTGGGCACCCCGTTCGACACGACGTCTGCATACGTGTTGGCGAGCACCGCCCAGCCGCCGGTCACGCGCGCCAGGCGCTCGACCTCGCTGTCGGTGTGCTCGTTCTGGGGCTCCTCGAGCAGCGCCCGCTGCATCCAGAGGAAGGCCAGCCGTGAATCGCCTGCCTTGTCCTCGGCGATCTCGGCAACACGATGCATCATCGCGATGCGCTCGGTCGGATCGGGCTGATGCGAGAGCTGCACCTCGTGCACTCCGATCAGCGCGTTCCACGCCCCCTGCATGCGGTACAGCGGCTCGAGCACCTCGCCGATCTCCATCGGCAGCTGACCGTCCGCGAACAGCGTCTCGAGGGAGCGCACCGCGGGCTGATACTCGGGTGCCGCCGCGAGAATGTCGCGGTACTGGCCGACGGCTTCGTCCACCCGGTTCAGGCGCGTCTGCAGCACTTGGCCGAGCCGATACTGGGTGTTGAGCATGTCGTCAGGCGTCGGCGCGATCTCGATCTCCTTGCGGAGAACCTCCGCGAGCTCGCTCCAGCGACTGGTCGACTCGTACAGGCGATCGAGCGCTTCGAGCGCATCGACGTGCGAAGCGTCGGCGTCCACCACGATGCGGTAGCGCGCGATGGCGGCGTCGATGTCCTCGACCTGGATCTCGTAGATCTGGGCCGAGCGCAGCGCGAGCTGCACATGGGAGTCACCGCCCGCCTCCTTGAGCTGCTCGACGCAGGCGTCGTAGAGGCGTGTGACCTCGGTCCAGTTCCCCAAGCCCTCGGCGAGGCGTTCGAGCGCGGCTTGCGTGTTCTCGTTAACCGGTTCGAAGGCGAGGCTGCGACCGTAGGCCTCGAAGGCCGCCGACGCGTTGTCGAGCTGCATTTCGAACAGCTCCGCCAGCCCGTGCAGGAGCTCGACCTTGCGAGTCGCGTCGCGCTCGTGCTTGACGCGCACCTCCTGAACGCTCGCGAGCTTGGCCCACTCGCCGAGCTGGCGGTAGACCGGATCGAGCACCTCGGCCGCGGCCAGCGGCTCACGCTCACCCGCGATCATGCCCTCGAGCGCGGCGAGCGTGGGCGCGTGGTCCGGTGAGAGCTCGAGGATCTCGCGGAACCCGTCGACGGCGCGCGCGGAGTCGTTGAGCTTCTGGTCCCAGAGCTCGGCGATGCGGTAGCGGTAGCCGATCGCCACGTAGGGATCGCCGGTGAGATCCACCTCGCGCTCGAGCACGCTCATCAGCTCGGTCCAGTTCTCCGTCGCCAGGTACAGCGCGTCGAGGCGACCAATCGCCGTGCGATCATCCGGGTCGACCTCGAGGATGCGCTGGTAGGTGTCGATGGCCCGGGCCGGATCGTTGAGCTGCGTCTCGTAGACCGCGCCGATCTCGGAGTAGATGGCCTTCTTGTCCTCGGGCGAAGAGACGATGTCCGCCTTCTTCGCGTAGGCGGACATCAAGTCCTCCCAACGTCCGAGCTTCAGATACAGCGCGCTGAGCTGGTCCAGCGCGTGCAGATCCTCACCGTCGAGCTCGAGCACCTGCTTGTAGACGTCGACCGCCATCAGCGGTTGACTCAGGATCTCCTCCTGAATCTGCGCGGCGCGGTAGAGGTGCTGCTTCTGATCGTCGAGCTCCGAGAGCATCTTGCTCTTGGTCAGGTAGATGCCGGCCAACGCCTCGTACTGCTCGGTCTGGAGGTAGAGGCGCTCGAGCGCGGTCGCCGCCTCCAGGTGGTGCGCGTCATGCTCGAGCACCTTCTGGTAGTGCCCGACCGCCGCCTGCACGTCGCCCAGCATGTTCTCGCGGATCTGCGCCGCCTTCACGTGCAGGAGCGAGGCCACCTGTGGATCGGTGACGTTCTCCACCTGCGCCTCGTAGATTTGGGCGAGCTTGGGAGCGTCGTTGGCCGAAAGCGCCACCCGCTCTAGCTGCGACTGCGTGGCTTCATTGGCCGGGTCCTCACCGAGCGCGCGCGCGTACGCGTCGACCGCGCTCACCAGCTCGCCGAGCTGGGTCTCGTAGAGATCGGCGATGGTGTGGAGCAACAGCACGCGCTGCTCCACGGAGCCTGCGTGGCGCGCCTGGATCTCGTGCGCGCCGACCAGCTTGCGGTACTCCGCGGAGTCCCCGTACAGCGGCTCGAGCACCTCGGCGATGGCGAGTTCGTGCTCGGGGTTGAGCATCAAGCGCTCGAGCGCGCTCAGTGCTTCGGCGTTGGAGGGATCGCGGGAGAGAACCTCGCGGTAGATCTCGATGGCGGCCTCGACCGCGCCCATACGGTGCTCACGCAGCGCCGCCAAACGCAACATGTACGCCGTCTGCTGGTCGGGGTCCTCTGCGAGGTCGAGCTGACGACTCACGTTGTCGGCGAGCTCGGCCCACATCGACTGCCCCTCGTAGAGGGCGTCGAGCGCGCTCAAGGAGCGGGCGCTGGTGGGGTCGATCTCGAGGATCTCCCGGTAGCGCGCGATGGCCTCCTGGGCCTCGCCGAGCTTCTCTTGATGCACCTCGGCCATCTGCGCGAGCAGGGCCTCCTTGCGCTCCGGATCCGCGGTGAGCTCGGTCTTGCGGCGCAACACGCCGAGCAGCTCGTTCCAGCGCTCACGCACCCGGTACAGCGTCTCGAGGGACGCCAGCACTTCCTCGTCCGCGGGATCGGACTCGAGGATCTTGTTGTAGCAACCGACGGCGCCGTCCATGTTGCCGAGCTGCGTCGCGTAATGCTCCGCGGCCTTGAGGTACAAGGATCGCGCGAGCGAGGGATCCGTCTCATTGACGGCCAGCTCGACGACCAGCTTGACCAGCTCCTCGAAGCGATCTTGCTCGATCGCCAGTACCTCGAGCTGCGCCACCGTCTCGGCGTGCGAGGGCATCTCGCGCAGCGCGCGCATGTACGCGTCGAACGAGCGGCCCGGGTTGTCGAGCGGCCCTGCCGCGACCTGGCCTACCTTGGTGAGGAGACGGAGCTTCTCCTCCGGATCATCCGCGCCCACCACGAGCACTTCGAGCGCGCGGATCAGGTTCTCCCACTGGCCCGAGGTCTCGTACATCGGCTCGAGGATCTCGGCCGCGGCCTTGCCGTGGCTCGTGTCGTCGAGCAGGCTCTCGAGCTGCGCGCGAGCGCCCTCGTGCTCGGGCAAGAGCAGCAGGATCTCTCGGTACAACTCGACCGCCTCGGCCGTGCCGTCGAGGTGCTCTTGCTTGACGCGCGCCAGGCGGAACTTGAGCGACGCCAGCTCCTCATCCGAGGTCGGCCCGAGGTCGATGCGGCGCTGGAGCACGTCGGCGAGGTCCGAGAAATTCCCGAGCTCCTCGTTCAGCCGTTCGAGCGCGCGGTAGGCGTCGATCTCGTCATCGCCCCAATCGGCGATGATCTGCGTGTAGCAGTCGATGGCCTCACTCGGCTTCTTGAGCTCGTCCTCGGTGAGCGTCGCGATGTGATACGCGAGCTGCTTTCGGACCTCGGGGTCCTCCTCGAGCTCCTGGCGCTTGCGATAGATCTCGAGCACGTCCGCGAAGCGACCCGTCTGACGGTAGAGCGGCTCGAGCGCCTGCGCGGCACGCATGTTGTCGGGCTCGGCGTCATAGACGTCCGCGAGCTGCTTGATCGCCTCATCGACCCGGCCGATCTGCGCGAGCACGGTTCCGGCGCTCAAACGCAGGTCTGTGATCTCCGCCGGCTCACTGGTCCCGTCGATGGCGTCCTCATAGGCCTTCGTGAGCTTGTCCCAGCCGCCCTCGACCTGCCCCGCCAGGCGCGCGGGATCCTCCCGCGTGATCTCACGTGCGGGGGCGAGCGAGAACGCCTCCAGGAACTTGGCGAACGCGGTGCTCGGGTCCTTGATGCGCTCCTCGTAGATGAGCCCCGTCTCGCGCAGGAGCATCAGACGCTCCTCGAGCTCCTCGACGTGCTTGAGGCGAACCTCGTACACGCCGGCAAGCTTCTTGGGGTCCCTGCCCTGCTCGTAGATCGGGCTGAGCGCAACCGCGGCGTCGAGGTTGTCCGGATCGAGATCCAGGATCTTCTCGTAGGCGCGTGCGGCGCGATCGGGCTTCTCCTTCTTCTCTGCCCACAGGCGCGCCACGCGTTTGATCAGCGCGATGCGCTCTTCGACGGCGACGTTGGCGTCGTCCCCCTCGCGCTCGAACACGCGGATCAGCTCGTCCCACTTGTCGGTCGTGGAGTAGAAGTCCTCCAGGGCGTCCCAGTCGCGCAGCGCAGCGTAGCGCTTCTTGAGCTGCTCCTGGGCGCGACGCTCTTCGGGTCGCAGCTCGAGCAAGCGCTTGAACGCACGCACGGCGCCGCGGTCGTCACTGAGCTTGTCGCCGTACAGGCCACCCAACTTGAGAAGCAGGCTCACCAGATCGTTGTCGCTCGTGATCTGGTTGGCCTGCAGCTCGAGGATCTCTGCCAGCGGACCCCACTCGCGCGCCTTCTCGTAGAGCGTCGCGAGAGACTCCACCGCCTTGGAATGGACCGCGTCATACTCGAGCACCTTGCGCCACAGCTCGATGCAGATCTCTGGCTTGCGCAAGCGCTGCGTCGCGAGCTCTGCGACCTCCACGTAACGCAGGAGACGATCGGCCTCGTCGAGGAGCTCGATCTCCGTGCGCATCACGTCGACCAGCTTCTCCCAGTCGCGACGCTTCTCGTACATGTCCTTGAGGCGCGTGATGGCCTCGACATTGGAGCGATCGATCTCGAGCACGCGCGCGTAGCACTTGATGGCTTCGGCTTGGTTCGATGACTTCTCGATGTAGAGCTCACCAGCGCGGGCGTAGAGCTGGACCTTCTCGAGCGGATCTTTCACGATCTCCGCCTTGCTGATCAGCGTCTTGATGACGTCCGACCAGCGCTTGAGCCCCTCGAACTTCGCGAGGCTCTCGTCGAGCGCCTTCAGCTGTGCCTGCTCTTCTTCGCTCAACTCGATATTCTGGGAGAGATCCTGCTCTGACACCGATGCCTCCATCAAACCGACTCACGACGCGG
>JBIQKA010000037.1:4050-33892 GCA_044507075.1 Myxococcales bacterium | reverse complement strand
TGGGAGAGATCCTGCTCTGACACCGATGCCTCCATCAAACCGACTCACGACGCGGGGCCGCGCCAGGGTCGCAGCGCGCGCTTCCCTGCGCGCTGGCAAAACAAAACGGGATGTTTAAGTAACCGCCCGTTCAAACCTTCCGTGCACACGCACGTGCCCGAGGAACCCGCAAGCTGGGCACCCTTGTTCGGCGCCCATCGTACTCCGAATCAGGCTGAACTTTTCCACGAAAATACAGCGACTTGGCGCCCCCGCCCGAAAGCCCGATGCCGCCCTCGCCTCACCTTGTGTGTAACAGGAATAGGTGGTCTCCAAAACAGCTAAAAAGCGGCCTGCACGAACCGACCTGAGTCGCTTGCCCGGCCCCTGCACACACTGCCCCCGCTCGAACCCGGTCAGTCCACCAAGGGCCGCCACACGAGGCCCGGCGCGCGCGCCCTACCGTCGCGCACAAACCAAAAACCGCGCCCGGCGGGGACGCGGTCTTCGCGGGCGAACGAGCTCCCTTCGGACTCCCGGTTCTCCCTTCGCGGGCCTCCGAACGGCCGATTTCTCATCGACCTCCCGGTTCGCCTAGAGGGCATCGGACCGAGGGGGAAGCCGCGAACCAGCGCAGCGCGGTGGACGGCTTGGAAGCCCCGCGAGGGAGACAAACGCGAGTCAGAAGCCCTCGGACATCTCCGAAAGCTTGTCGCGCGCGGCCTTCTGGTAGTGAGCGGGGGCATCCCCGGCGACCGACACGAACTTCTTGAGGTAGCGCTTGGCCTCTTCCTTGTTCCCCTGCAGCGAGTACGTCCAACCCAGGGAGAAGATGGCGTCACGCATGCCAGGAACGACCTCCAGCGCGGCGCGGAATTCCTGGACCGCGAGGTCGTACTTCTGCTGCTGCTGATAGATGGTCCCGAGCAGGTTGTGGATCTTGGCGGCCTCTTCGGATCCCGCCTGCGTGACCTTGAGGGCGCTCTGGGAGACCTGCACCGCGTGGTCCAGGTAACCGAGATCCGCATAGAGCGAGCCCAGGGCATTGTAGGCCGGAAGGAAGCTTGGCCCCTTTTCGATCGCTTCCGTGTAGCGATGCAGGGCGTTTTGCTGATCGTCGAGCTCCTCGGAGACCTGGGCGAGCTTGTAGTACGCCTTGAACAACGTGGGCTCGAGCTGCACGGCCTTCTCGAGCGCCTTCTTGGCACCCGACCAGTCCTTGAGCTCGATCAAGACGGTGCCGAGCTTCTCCTGGTAGGCCGCGTTCTCAGGGGCTACGGCGATGGCCCGCGTGAGATCGTCCTTGGCGCGTTCGAACTTGCGCATCTCCATGTGGACGATCGCCAAGTTGAAGAACGCCTGGTCGTTGCTGGAGTCGATGACCGCAGCCTTCTCGAGCTTCTCCACCGCTTCGACGTATTGCTTCTGCGTCGCCAGGACCACGCCCTGGTTCATGTGGTTCATGGACTCCACATTGGCGCGTGAGCAACCCGCGAGCGCCAACAGGATCGAGATCAAACCAAGCGTTCGCATAATCAATTGCCTGCCGCTTCGAGTACGAACGGATAGGAGACGATGACGATGCCGCCGCCGTCCGGAGCCGGGAAGGTCCAACGACGTACTGCGGTGGCAATGCAACCTTCCGCCTTGGGGCTGCCCAGGGTGGAGTTCTCCACGTTCGCAGCCTGCACCGCGCCCGAGGGAGAGATGATGAACTTGACCTGCACGCGACCCGAGAGGTCGGGGCGAGAGTTCAGCTCTTGCTCGTAGCAGAAACGCACCTCGTTGATGTGGCGCTGGATCACGCGACGAATGACTTCCTTCGAGAGCGAGCCACGCACGTCGGCGTTACCCGAGCGGATCTGGGGAACCTTGGCGTTGCGACCGCGGAAACCGCCCGCGCCACGCCCATAACCGGAGCCCGAACCACCGCCGCCACCATGGCCGATGGTGCCGATGTTGCCGAGACCGATGGTGCCCTCACCGGTGCCACCGCCACCACGACCGGTGCCGCGCAGACCGAGACCCCCGAAGCCCTGGTTTTCACCGATGGCGTCGCCCATGAGCGCACCGAGCGCGCTCATCGGATCATAGCCGAGTGCCGTGTCCTGACCGTAGGGAGAGGTCGGCGAATTCCACGAGCCCGTGGACTGCGAGAGCACACCGAGAATACCGGCGGTCTTCGCCTCCTCCTTGGCCGCCTCGCGCGCCATGTGAGGGTCTTGATTGTCGGCTGGACCTTCGATGCCGTACTTGTTCTTCGTCTTCTTGGACTCTTCCTTGCCCATCGCGCCTTCTTCGTCCTTGTGGCGCTTACCCTTGCCGCCCTCGTCGTCCTGTTGGTCGGACGGCTGCAGCCAGTCGGGCTGCTCCTCTTCCATGGTCTCAGGGGGCTCCAGGAGGTACTTGGCGAGGCGCGAGTCCTCGTTCAACAGGTCCAGCGAGAGGCCGGAGCCGCTCGGGGGCATGAAGTACATCATCAGCAGGAACAGGCCGTGGAAAGCGAACGAGAAGATCGTCCAGGCGTTCTTCTTGAAGTCGAAGCCGCCCTTCCCACCGCGGCCGACGACCTTGCCGGCGTTCACCGGGCGAACCACGAAGGTCAAGCCGCGATAGTTCACGCGCGCGGTGGCCCCCGGGGGGAGCGTGTACTGCTGGGCACCTGCCATCTCGGCACACGGCTGCGTACGGCCGCCGTTGATGAGGTCGGTGACGCTCATGCGATCGGAGCCAATGGAGATCTCGCCGGTGGCGCCCTGCGGAATCACCACGGCAGCGCCGCCGCCTGCGTCGACCACCACGGGCATGCGCTCGCTACCGAGCAAATCACTGCCGATCAGGTAGTCCGTGGTGGACTTGCCCTTCGCGTCCGTGGCTTCACCCACGTAGAACGAGCGGATCGGGTTCAGGTGGTCGACGTGCAGGACCGCATTGTCCCCCCACATCACCATCACTTCGACGGCGCGCTCGCCGGTCTCGACTTCATCCGCGCTGGGCGCGGGCGCCCGAGCCACCAGACCATAACGGACGCGCTCTGGATCCTCGTCACCCTCGTCGAGATACTCGGGACGCGGCCCTTCGTAGCCAGGGGCCGCCTGCGCTGCTTCGTACCCGGGCGCACCATAGGCCGAAGCGCCGTAGGCCGGGGCCGCTGGGGCACCACCGAATCCAGCGGGTGCTCCGCCAAAAGCAGGAGCAGGGACGCCGGGTGCGGCGCCCGGTGCTGCGCCCGGAGCAGCGAACGGATTGGCGAAGGGGCTGGGCATGGGTGCGCCGGGACGGGGCGCACCGGAAGGAGGCGCGAAGCCCGCGCCAGGAGGCGGAACTGAGCCGCGTGCAGGCGGAGGAAGCGAGCCCAGTCCGGCAGCCACCGGGGGCACCGAGCCGACGGAGGGCGCCTGCATCCCGATCAGCGTGCCAGGTGCCGGGCGCGGCGCCGGCGCGCGAGCCGGCGCAACTGGCGCCGGAGCGGACGGATCCGCGTGCTCGGCTGCCATGGCCCCGAAGTCGAGGCCTGCGCGGGAGCGGTCGACCGCCATCGTGGAGTCTTCATCGCCCACGCCGATCTCGACGATGAGCCGAGTCTCGCCGACGACGATCTCATCTCCGCTCTGCAGGCGCGCCTTGTTGCTGCGCTGACCATTGACGAAGGTGCCTGCCGCCGAACCGAGGTCGATGATGTAGATCTCATCGGGCCCGGTCACCTCGATCATCGCGTGCATGCGCGAAGCGACGTCGTCCTCCAGGCGGAGATGGCTCGACGCCACTTTGCCGATCTTGACGATGGGCTCAGCAAACGTCTCCGACCGGAGATACTGCTCCCCACGGTAGATATCGAATTTGATGGGGATCCTGGGATTAGACACCGTCGCCTCCAACCAGCGCTTACCGGCCACCCGGTAACGAAAAAACCTCAGCGACCGGTCGCTCCGAACGCGGCCGCTTCAACCTCAAGCAACACTTCCGACCAACGCAAACCCGTGCCCCGACCGGCCGCCCGACCCCCGAAGACTCAGAGGTCTTCGACCGACTTGAGCATCTCGGGGATGAAATGCTCGCGAATCTGGATCAACGAGGCCCGGTTGCCGCGACGACGAACGCTGAGAAGCTCGCCATCCGGCCGCACCAGGTCACCGGTGACCAGGTCGTCTTCGAAATCGTAGGTAGTCTCACCGCCGCCCTGGTCCTGACCAAGCGCCACGCCGGACACCGAGAGAACACCCAAAACGAGCGAAATTCCAAAGAGTTTTGCCATACATCGCTCCTTCATGTCGCTCAGCTCAGCCGTTGCCTCGCCGTGTACGACAGCTCCAGCACCCCAAGGTTCCCCAAAAAACGCACACCCGGCGGCGCGGGTGAAAACCCTTAGGGCGCGGCCGTGGCCGCGCCCTGCGTTCGATCACTGAGCAGGTGTTCCCGCAGCCTGCTTCTCCATCTCCGCCATCGCGGCCATCGCCTCGATCGCGAGCTGGATGTTCTGCCGACGCCCCGGACGGCAGGTCTTGGAAGACTTGCGCTTCTTCTTGGCGTCCTCGTTCCCGCAGCGGCGCTCGATGTCGTCCACCACCGGCTTGAGGCTGGCGTTGCCGCCCGCGCGCTGCACGAACTGGTCGTAGTAGCTGAGGGCCTGCTTCATGTCCGCAACCGAGCCGGACATGAAATCCTGGTAGAGGATGCCCAGGTTGAAGTACGCCTCGGGGCGGCCGGCGCTGATGGACTTGGCCTCCTCGTACTGCTTCTTCGCCCCCTCGGTGTCGTTGAGGCCACGAAGCGCCGCACCGAGACCCACGCGCGCGTCGTAGCTCTTCGGGTTCAGCTCCACGGCCGTGCTGAACGCCTTGCGGGCGTCCTCGTAGCCACGGAAGCTGAGCGTGATCTGCCCAAAGTTCATGTGGGCTTCGAAGTTCTTGGGGTCGAGCTGCGCCGCCTTCTCGAACATGCGGAGCGCGTCGAAGACGTTCTCCTTGCGCACGTTGATGAGGCCCCAGGTGTTGTAGATGGGCGCGTAGTCCGCGTTGATGAGCTGCGCCTGACGGCAGACGACGCCCGCCAGATCGAGCATCTTCTTGTTGTCCTTGGCGCGTCCCAGGAACAGGAGCGCCATCTGGTTGAACGCCGGCAGGAACTGGGCGTCGATGGCGAGCGCGCGACGCAGGTTGTTCAGCGCGTCGTCGCTGCCCGCTCCGCTGCGCGCCATCTGCATCATGGCCAGGTTGACGTAGCCCTCGGTGCAGCGCGGATCATTGCGAACCGACTGCTCGAAGGAAGCGAAAGCCTGAGCTTCGTTGCCCTTCCTGAAGGCATCGATGCCGACGCCCACGCGCGCACCGCACAACTTGGAGTCCATGGCGAGCGCCGCGTTGTACTGCTTGAGCGCTTCATCCGACTTTCCGCAACGGTCCGCGACCAGGCCTTGCATGTACACGGCCTCCGCGAACTTCCCGCCCTGCTTCTTGTTGGCATCGCGGAAAGTGTCGGCCACCGACGAGCAGCTGCTGTCATTCCAGCCAGCCTTGTCGGCCGCCTCAAACTTCGTGATGGCCTCCCTCCAGTTCGCCTCGGCTTCCTTGGAAACCGCGGCACCCGAAGAAGAGCGAATGACGTTGCCGTGCTCGTCCTTGGCCACGTTGGTCGGAGTGGTCCCGCCACCGGAGGCGGCCGAGCCACCGCACGCGGCCAGCCCCAGCATCGACGCAGCCAACAGGAGTCGTGAGAAGGTGTTGTTCATACGCGTTTCCATTCCCATCATTCCTCTTCGTCGCCGCGACCGATCTGCGCGGTCACAGGGTCGGCAACCTTCTGCTGTACGTAGTTCGGAGAGCCACGAAGCTCGGCTGCCATGGGGTACTTGCGCGGATCGAGTTTGTTCAGCTCCAGCTCGCACTGTTGCGAGAATTCGTTGAACCAACGGACCTGCGTGGCGAGCGTCATGCAGAAGTCAAAGGCACCGGTGGCCTTGATCACCCAGGGCTGGGACTTCTCATCCAAGCTGCCCAAGTAGATGTCCATGAGCTCCGGGTCCTTCTTGATCTGGTCGGGCACGGGAGCGTCGCGGAACTCGTCGACGAAGGTCCGGTACATCACGCCGACGCGGGCGGCGGCAGCGATGTCCCACATGGGCGCCTTCAGCTCGCGAACCTTGATGTAGGCGTCTTCCGCGCTCTTGAGCGCTTTGCCCTTCTCCTCGATCCACTTGACGAACGGTCCGGTTGCCCAGGCGTTGACCTTGGCCATGTCGGACGCGCCCTTGAGTTCGGGGAACTTGATCTTCTCGAACGCTGCGAACTGGTACTCGGCGAGATACCAAAGGGCTTGCGCCGTGGCCTGGCTCGCTTCGGCCTGCCACTTGGTGGCCTTCTCGGCATCACCCTTGGCCAGCTTCTCGATGGCGCCCGCGGCACCGCTGTTCCAGAGCTTGGTGGCAGCCTTGAAGTACTTCTCGGCGTCCGGCTTCCTGTTCATGTTCCACATCGCAACGCCGATCTGGACGTTGGCGCGGATCTCTTCGTTCGGCAGCGCCTGGCGGCCGTACTTCTTCAGATAGCTCTGATAGTGCTCGGCGACCTTGGGCCAGTCGTTCTGGCGCTCGTAGATCGAGGCCATGGAGTAGATGACCTGCGACGTCTCGCGCGGGTACTTCTTGGCGAAGTTCCTCTCGTAGAGCTTGGCGTCCTCGACAGCCTTCTGGTCGTCGCCGATGCCGAGGCGGAAGAACACGGCGTCCTGCAGCGCTTCGGCCGCCTTCGGACAGGTGCCGTTGGCCACGTCGGCCTCCGTGCAGTTCTTGCCGTCTTCACCCGGGTACTTCGAGGCAAAGGTCTCGTAGTACTCGGCCGCCTTGTTGTAGAGCGCGAGGGCCTGGAAGTTCGCACCGGTGAGGTACAAGCTCTTCTTGGCCAGGGGGCTCTCGGGGTACTTGTCGATCAGTACGCCGCGCACCTTGATGGCACGACCGATCAGCTTGGACGCTTCGAAGTTGATCGCTGCGTTGTAGAGCACCTCGTCGCCCTTGCCGCAGCCGGGGAACTTGCGGAACAGGTTGACGTAGGTGTACGCGGCGTCGCGGAACTCCTTCTTCTGCTGATGAGCTTCCGCCTTCTTGCGCTGGATGTCGCAGCGGAGCTGCTCGAGCGGGCCGCACAGGCCCTCGTGCTCGCTCTTGGCGGCCGAGGTCGCGCAGTACAGCTCGTGAATCTCCGGCACGTTCGCGGCCATCTGGTCGTAGCACTGCGGGCGGAGATCATCCGCGCGCATCGACGCGAGGACGTTCAGCGAGTCGAGGTACAGGTTGGCCGCGTACTCCGCGAGATCGCTGTCCTTGTGGTGGTAGGCGATGTCCTTGAAGATGACCGACGCCTCTTCGTAGCGGTTCGCCTCGTAGTAGATGCGAGCGCGGCGATACTTCATCGTCGCCAGATCGTCGCTGTTGGGGACGAAGCACACGTAGCGCTGGAATGCCTTGAGCATGCCGGCCTCGAGCGGCGTGAACTCACGCGCCTTGAACTTCGCGCTCTCGTCCTCGACCTGGCCCTTCTTGGCCTTCTTGCCGCTGTCGCGCTTGGCGGTCGCCTTCTCACCGGCAGAGAACTGCTGCTGGTAGAGATTGTTGTAACAAAGCACCGCCGCCAGCGCCGCGTCCGCGGTGAACGGACCCTTGGGATCTAGGTCGACCACCTTGTCGAACGCGGGGGCGCACTCCGCCCAGCGCTCCATCTTCCACAGGAGCTCCGCGTAGAAGTACCCCACGCGGTACTCGGTCGGCCAGTCACGCTTGTCGATCTGCGGGAACTCGAGGCTGCCCATGTCCGGGAACTTGTCGAGCAGCAGGCGGTAGAGCTGCGCGGCGAGCTCCATCGTCCTCTTGTCGTTGGTACCCGGCTGGGTGTCCGTGCCAATGGCCTCACGGTGCCAGGCGGTGGCGAGGTCGACGAGCGTGCCGGCTGCCGCCTGCTTGCAGGTCTTCTTGTCCTCTTCCTTGGCGCTGCCCGCCTTGAAGTTGTCGAACACGTCGACGAGGCGCTGCACCTCGGTGACGCCCTTCTTCTTGTCACCGCTGGCAAGCGCTGCGTTGGTGACGCGGCTCTGCCAGTAGCAGAGCTTGCCGCTGCTTGGCTGCTCGCTCATCAGCTTGTGATAGACCTGGGTAGTCGCTGCCCACTCGCCGGTGTCGTAGTAGAGCTCGGCCAGGCTCTCGAGCATGTCGTAGGCCTGCGCCTCGTCCACGGCGAAGCGGCTGAAGAATTCGAGCGCCTTGCCGGGCGTGCCTGCACGCGCGTACGGCATCACCAACTCACGGCGCGACTGCTTCATGAGGTTCGCGACGTCGCGACCTTCGGGGTGGCCCTTGCCGTACTCGATGACTTCGACGAACTTCTGCAGAGAGCCCTTGAAGTCGTCCACGTTGTACAAGCACCAGGCTTGCTTGTAGAGGGCGAAACCATAAACCGCGTTGCGCTCCGGCGGGAACTCCGTGACCTTGCCGTAGAACTTGGCGGCCGCGGTCATGTCGCCCTGCGCGAAGTAGTGCTCCGCGAACGACAGATAGGCGTTCGGAACGAACTTGCTCTCGGGGAAGTTCTTGATCAGGCGGTAGTAGACCTCGCGCGCCTTGTCGTTCTGCTTCATCTCGTCGAGCGAGAAGCCCAACGCGAAGAGCACCTCATCCATGCGCTTGAAGTTCGGGTGGTCTTGAACGAGCGTCGCATAGGCCTTGATGGCTTCCTTGCGGTACTCCTCGTTCTTCTTCTCCAGCTGCTTTTGCTGGTTCTGCAGCTGCTTGACCTTCTCTTTGTTCTTCTGCTGCTGCGCCTGATAGATCGGCTCGTCCAGCGCTCGGACCTTGGCGTTGGTGGTCTGCTGGAGCTCGAAGTACGTCTCCGCGAGGCGCAGCACGATGTCCGGCCGCTTTGGCGAATCGATCGGGAAATTCTTGATCATGCGCTTGGTGATCGTGATTTCCTTCTCGAGCAGCGCATCGGCCTTGGCCTGGGTCGCGGTCTGGTTGCGCAGGGTCGCGGCATCGATGGAGATCGACGGCCCCTTCTGCTGCTCCTTGGGAGCCTCCTTCTTGCGAGCCGAGGTGGCCAAGTTGGACTTGGGCGCCTGCGACTTGCCGAGCAAGCTGCCGCCCTTGTCGAGCCTGGGCGCGTTGGCCGGACACTCTTCGACCGCGGTAACCACGGTGCTGGGCACGCATGCCCCGCCAGACGCGCCTGCCCCCGCAGGAGCCGACGAAGCCTTCTTGGCGGCCGATTCCTTGCCCGATTGAGCACCGACCCAAAGCGGACTCGACCCGATCACCACCGCAAACGCAGTGGCTGCAACGATCCTCACGTGACGCATTCTTCGATCCTTCCGCCTACATCAACGCCGGCACTGAGACGTAACTTCCTGGCGATAGAAGCCCAGTTCGTCACGCCAGTACTCGCCATCGAATGGCCAGACTTGGTGCTCTTCATCCACTTCGACACGGCCACCTGAAGCGTTCTCGGGGGGCTGCTGCTCCTGGAGGGCGGCGGTCAGCTCGCCGCGCTCGTAGGTGGCGACTTCGAGATCGACCGCGTCGATCTGGTTCATGAAATCCTGAAGTTCGCTGACCAGACGCGTGTAGCGACCGCGCGCGAGATCGCCCGTCTGCTCCACTGCGAACGACTTGGCGAGCGCCGCGTCCTGCAGGATGCGCGCGCCCACGCTGGAGCTCTTGAACGCCATCGGCTCGGCCTTGAGCTTCGCCTCCTCCGCTTCGAGCTGCCTCACGTACTCCAGATGGCGAAGCACGGTGCGATCCGAGAGCGCCGTCGAAACGATGCCGCGAATCGAGGGCGAAAGACGCGTCTCCTCGCCTTCGCGGACCTTGGTCAAGAACTTGTAGAACGTCTCGTTGTCCTTGAACTCCGCGAGCTTCGCCTGCAGCTCCGACTGAACGGGATCGTACCGCTCGTGGAACTTGGCGACCATCGCGGACGCGTTCTCCATCTGGCAGTTATAGAAGAAGATCACCGCCTTCAGGACCAGCGCCTCCGGGTAGTAGGAGTTCTCGAAGTAAGGAGAGAACACCGTGTGGATGTTGCCCATGGCGCGCGAGAACTCATCCGCCAGGAAGAACGCGAACGATCCCTCGAAGAGCGCGTCCAGCCAGTACTCGCTGCCGGGATCCACGCGACTCCAGGCGTCCACCGCGGCGCCGAGCAGACGGCCGTCGACCTCGCGCTCACCGGTTTCCTGATCGACCTTGTTGGCCGCCGTGTAGTACACGCGCGCGAGCGAGAGCCAGGCCAGATCGCGCACGCGATCTTGCTCGTCGGTCTCCAGATCGCCGGCCTCGAGGGCCTCGACGATCGAGCGGAACGCCTGGATGGCGGGGCGAGCCTGGCGCATGCGCACGTAGCTGATGCCCTTGAACATGTTGGCTTGCACGTACCACTTGGAACTCGAGGGGACGTTGTCGAACAGCTCGATGCCCTGCTCGAACTCGCCCTGCGCGTACTTGGAGCGGCCGAGCAGGTACAAGAGCTGGGCGTAGATGGCCTTGCCCTCGCCGTTGTTGAACTGCTCGATCTGCGAGAGCTCGTAGCGCCCCACCTTCTCGATGATGCCCGCGGGCTCCGGTAGCTGCGAGGCGAGCTGCGCAAGCCACTGAAGGCTCTGATCGAAGAAGAGATGCCCCGTGCTCTGCTGGCTGATCTCGTCGAAGATCGCGAGCGCAGACTGGTAGTAGCCCAGGTGGTAGAGCGCCTTGCCGAGGAAGAATTGGGCCTTCTGCTGGTTGCCAGGCGTGTCGGGCGTGTCGCCTTCCACGATGCGCTGCAGCTGGACCGACGACTCCTGGTAGCGCTCGTCCTGGTAGAGCTTGAGGGCCGTGGCGAGCGCCGCCGAGGGCGGCCCCTCCTCGGGCGGAGGCTTTGGCGCGGCCCTCTCGACCTTGGCCTTGCCCGGCTTGGCCGGCGCGGCCTCCTCAGTCTCATCCATGTCGAAGCTCATGTCTTGAGCCGTGACCTGAGACGTTCCAAGGGCGAGCATGACTGCGATCGCCTTGTGCGCTGCCGACTTCACAACCTGGCTGTGCCTCATCCGATCCTCTTCTCAGGCGGGGGGTGCTCCGCGGCGGTCGCTCGCTCATCGCCAGCGACTCATGGAGCCCGAATGTTCCGCTGCCAACAGCGGATTACACTGGACCCCATAAACTTCGCCAATTTCTAAGTAATATCAGTCACTTACGCCGCAGAGTGCGAGTGATGATATCGACGCCCCGAGTTGCGTGTCAACGAAAAAGGTGGGTGAAGAAACAGGGGTTCCACAGGTCGGAAGTGAGACAGTACACCCCTCTTGACACTGGCTCGCTGCCCGCACTAGCGTGCGGCGCCTGCGGCAGAAAAAAACCGCGGCGCAAAGCGCGCGCACGCGCGCGTGAAGACGAAGCAAACGGCTCGGTAGGAAGAGGCAGGATGCAACTCTCGGTATCGAAACTTGGTGCGATGGCCCTACTTGGCTTTCTGGCGACCGCATGCACCGACGAAGGTGTGGGCGATCCCTGTATCCCGGAGTCGGTTCCGTGCGGCGAAGACGCCGACGGCGATCGGAGGTGCGGCTTCAACCTGCAGGAGTCCTACATCGAGTCCAGCTCGGTGCAGTGCCGCAGCCGCCTGTGCATCGTGCACAAGCTGGACAACAACACCAACGGCAACACCCCGGCAGACCCGCGGCACATCTGCAGAGATGGCGAGGACCGCAAAGAGCAGGGATGCGTCACGGAGGCAGAGTTCAGCCAGTCCATCTTCTGCACCTGCCGTTGCGACGGCCCCTCCACGAGCGTCGACTTCTGTGAGTGCCCGGACGGTTTCGTCTGTGACGACGTGCTTCAGCTCGGGGGCGACGGAATCCGCGGCAAGTACTGCGTGAAGCCCAAGCCGGACACCCAGTGAGCCCAGCTCGGCCGGCCAGGCAAAGGCCGTGAGGCACGGGCGGGCGCGCAGCTCCCTCGGAGATCTGGGGGAGGCGCTCGTCGCCGCGCACCTCGCGGCCAAGGGGTTCGAGATCGTGGCTCGAAACGCGCGCGTAGGCCGGCTCGAGATCGACGTGATCGCCAAGCGCGGCGACCTCCTGGTGTTCTGTGAGGTTCGTAGCCGAAAGTCCGACGCGATCGTGGATCCCATCGACACGATCGACCCGCGCAAGATCGCGCGCCTGCGCCGAGCGGCCGGACAATGGCTCGCCTCGAATCCGCAGCCGGGTGTGGAGATTCGCTTCGACGCCGCTTCCGTGATCTTCGATCGCACCCCTCCCCGGCTCGACTACTTCGAGTTCGCCTTCTAGGCCGCCTCCGGGGGATCGTGCGCGGGGCGTTTCAGTCGAGTTCGGCCTGCATGCGCTCGCGGATCTGGCGGAACGTCGCGAGCACCTCGGCGGGCGTGCCGGCCTTCTCGGCCTTGACCAGCGCGTCGTCGAGCAGCGCGATCTCGCTGGACTGACGGGTGCGTAGCGCAGTGACCATTTCGTTGAAGGCCGCGAACACGTCCTGAAGCTCGTCCCCCTTACGCAGCCCCCCGTCGACCCGCAGATGGCCGGCCGCCACCTTGGCCAGGAGCAGGCGCATCTTGTACGCCGGGCCCACCATCTTGTGGGTCACCACGATGCCGGTGAGGGCGAGCGCGATCACGAGCGCCGCGATGCCGCCCACGATGCCGACCAGGATCTGCCGATCGCGCTCCTTGCCGAACGCCTCGAGGCTGGCAACCGCTTGCGGATCCAGATCGGGCTGCATCGCCAGTTGGACCTGCATGGCCTCGGTTTGCCCCTGAGACTCACGATAGGCGAGCGCCCCGAGGATCGAGGCGACCACCAGGGTCACGCCGACCACCATCCCGGTGTACTTGAGCTGAAAACGCTTATCGAGGAGGTAGTTCCTCAGTCTGCGCTTCGGCGCACCTGCTGCGGGACGTACCGATCTGGCTTCGACGCCCATCACCCAATTCTCCCGTGGTTCGAGACTAGGCCATGGGCCAGAAGTGCACAATAAAGCGTACGTTTCATTCGGCTCTCGCCAGCCCGGCCTGCATCGCCTGAGGCAGCCTCCGCAGCGCGCCCGTGAACGCCGCCTGAACGGCTTGCATGGTCAGCGCCTCTCCCGTGGCCCCCCCCGAAACCGTGGCGGCCCCGGACAACATGGCGCGGATGTCGCGCCCCGGATAGGTGCCGATCACCACGGAGACCTGCGCCCGCACCGAGCCGTCCGGGCGGGATTCCACCTTGGTAACCGAGCTGTCCACGAAGTAGCCGACCAGCTTACCTGCCCCGATGACCTTGGCCGCGGCCTTCTTGTCTTCGTTCTCCGGGGCCACGCGGACCCCCTCCATCTGTGTAACCTGCTGCACCACATGCTCGCGCAATCCGCGCAGAGCGGCGGCCGAGAGCCCCACCTGACTGCCCGGCACCCCCACGCCCACGTAGTAAGCGGCCGGCGCGCTCGTGCCCCCCGTCCGCGAGGGCGACGTGCTGCCCGAACTCGAGCGAGAGGCGACCGCGGTTGCGCCCGCACCGAGCGCGCCGAGCGCGCTCTTGACCGCCTTGCGTACCGAAGCGTCCTTGTCGGTCTGAGCCGAGCGCAGCGCGGCCACCGCCGCGGGATCCTTGAGCCGGCCCAGCGAGGAGGCACTCGCGGCGCGCACGGCCGGATGGTCGTCGGAGAGCGCCTTCATCAGCGCCTGGGTGATGCTGCTCTCGGGGGCTTGTCCGCCCAGCGCGAGGGCCGCCTGGGTGCGCACGCGGAACTGGGCCGAGGTCGACAGCATGCGGATCAAGAAGTCGGTCCGCGCGTCGGCCGAGGCGCCGCTCGAGAGAGCGAGGCAGAGCGCGATGACGACAGCTCGCAGGCCCGGGAGGCGGCTCTGGGTCCAGGTTTGGCTCCCTCTCCGCAACGCCGACCGCACACAGGTTCGTACCGGGTTCACGCGACGCTCCGCATGCTGATCGAAGTGCACGAGTCCTTGCGTGGGCAAGGACCATGAACGCCGTGGGTGACGCTTGAGGGGACGTTTACTGCAACCATCGAGAGCTTTGAACGAACCGCCACGAGCGAAGCTTCAGCGAGTATGGCAGTCGCGCGCACGAAGCCGCAACGAAGTTTGTCCGCTGCATCGCAGGGCGGTGGGATGCTGTGCGTTCGAGCCGTGTTCGCTCCACCTGCGCCGCGGAATTCGGCTACCTTCAGAGCGTGCTGTTGCGCACCAACATGGCGCTCTGGTTCTTGCTCGGCGCCCTCGCCCTCGGCGAACCAGCGCGCGTGTCGGCCGAACCACTCGTGCGCGTTCGCGCAGAGAGTCGGATCGAGTTGGGGGTCGCCCACCAGGACGTGGGGATCTCCATCAGCGGCGCGCTGCGCGACGAGCTCGGTCATCCGCTGCGCGGACGCTCGCTCGGCATCGAGGCGTTCGCGCTGGAAGATGCTTCGGAGCCCTTGCGCCACCAACTCACCACCGACGACACGGGCCGCTTCACGCTGGAGCTCGCCGACCCGGAGCATGATTATCGGTTGCTGGCCACCTTCGCGGGCGACGCGACGCACCGGGGTGTACGGGTCGAACGTCGCGTCGAGCGCGCCCGGGCGGACGTGCGGCTCGAGTTGCGACTGCCCAGCGAGGGCACGCTCGATCTCGACGCGCCGAACCTGCTCCTCGAGGCGATCGCGGAGTCGGATGCCGGCGGTGACGGCATCTCGATGCGGCTCTCCGACGAAGGCGGACGTGCGATCGCGAGCGGCATCACGGGTCCCGATGGGCGGCTTACCCTGCGCGTGGTCCCGGCCGCTGCGGGCGCGCCCGGCCCCGGTTTGCTGCGCCTGGAGTCCGCGCGCGACGAGCGGCGCGCGGAGGCCCAAACCGAAGCCCGCGTGGTGCGCCGACGCGCCGTGTATATCGAGATGCGGGCGCTCGGGGACCACTTCGAGGCCGGCAACCACGTGCGCGTGGCAGGCAAGGTGAGCACGCAAGTTGGCCCGCGCATGAACGTCCCGATCGGTTTGTTCGCCGGGGAGCGCCACCTGGAGACCGTGCTGAGCAACGCGAGCGGCGAATTCGAGGCCGAGCTCTGGATCGATGCGCCGAAAGGCCCGCTGACCATTCACGCCCGATCCGAGGCCGACGCCACGGGGGCTTACCCGGCGGCGGAGACCCGACTCACGTTGTCGATCGAGCCACCGCGCCCCGTGCCTGTGCTGTGGGTCGCCGCGGCGAGCGCGCTCTTGGCCGGGCTGCTCGCCGTGCTCAGCCGGGCGCGCAGGGAGCCGGGGGAACTCGACCCCGGGGCGAGTGCGCCCGAGAACCTCGGCTCGAGCGTACATCCGGCGCGCCGGCAGGGGCGCCGCGATCGCCACCGCATCAATGGCCGCGCCGTCCAAGCCCGGAGCGACGCTGCCCTGGCCCAGGCCCGGGTCCAGATCGTCCACGAACACCCCCAGGGCTCCTGCACCCTGGTCTGCGACGACCAGGGGCGCTTCTCTTCTCCGATCCTGCCGCCGGGGCGGGCTCGGATGCTCGTGGACGCCCAGGGCCACGTGGCCACCCAGGTGGAGCTCGAGATCCCACATCGTGGCGAGTGGACCTCGTTCGTGGTCCGCTTGGAGAGCTTACGCGACAGGGCGCTCACTCCCTTCCGACGACTCACCATGCGCGTGCTACCCTCGGCGCGCGCCTGGGGCATCTGGACCAACCGTGAGGCGCGCGAGTGGCTCACGCAGCGGGCCCCCGAGCAACAAGCGATATTGGGGAAGCTGACCTCCGAGGTCGAGCGGGCATGTTACGCGCGCGAGGTTCCCTCGGAGGCCGAGGTCGCGCAAATCGAGCAATCTTCGTTGCTCGTCGAAGCAAGCATCTCCGCCGACAACGGGCGAGAATCCACTGCGGAAACGCCCGCGGTGCGTTGACTCCGCACAGCTCCCGTTCTTATATGCGAGCTCATCGAGTGGTGCTCGCGCGGGTTCCCGCGCGCCTCACCAACGCTCGCCAAGGGCTGGCGCACGGTCCGCGCGCCAGCAAAATGCTCGCGCACGGTCCGCGCGCCAGCAGGATGCTCGCGCGCTGCCCGCGTGCTGGCAAAAAGGCTCGCGCGCAATCCGCGCGCTTCGACGTGATGCTGAGGGTGACATGGGTTCCGAGTTGATCATCGCGTTAGGGGTCATCGCTGTCGTGGTGGCCATCATCCTTTTCGCGCGCGCCAGGACGCCGAAGCTACCCCAAGCCAAACCACCCGAAGCGCTCCCGCCCAAGGCTCCGCCACGCGAAGCGAAGGGCGCCCCGGCCGCTCCTCCGTCCCCCGGCAAACCAAGCGCCGCGGCGCCGGCGGCGGCCGAGCCCGAGGTCTCGGTCGACGAGCCGGCGCGCACCACCGTCGAGCTCGCCGAACCGGCTCCCGTATCCCCTCCCCCGCCCCCCCGCTTCCGCGAGCCTGAACCCAAGCGCCCTTCCGCCGAGGATCTGGCGTCGCTCAAGAAGGGCTTGGCGTCCACCCGGGGCGGCTTCATCGCGCGCCTGTCCCGCCTATTCGGCGGCAAAGCCGAGATCGATCCTCAGCTCATCGAGCAGATCGAAGAAGTCCTCATCACCGCGGATATCGGCGCGAAGACCACGCAGCGGATCTTGGATCGCCTGCGCGATCGCCTCTCGCGCAAGGAACTGACCGACGAGGAGCGCGTCTGGTCCTCGCTGCGCGACGAGGCGCGCGCGATCCTGGGCTCGAGCGCGGGCCGACTGTCCCTGAAGGGGCGCCCCGCGGTCCTGCTCGTGATCGGGGTGAACGGCGTGGGCAAGACCACGACCATCGGCAAGCTGGCGAGCCGCCTTTCGGCTCAAGGGGCGAAGATCATGCTGGTCGCCGCTGACACCTTCCGTGCCGCGGCCGTGCTGCAGCTCGAGGTGTGGGGCAAGCGTGTGGGGTGCCCCGTCGTGAAGGGGAAGGAGAACGCAGATCCTTCTTCGGTCGTGTTCGATGCGCTCAAGCGGGCCGAGATCGAGGGGATCGACCTCGTCATCGTGGACACCGCTGGACGCCTGCACACCAAGGCCCCGCTCATGGAGGAGCTCAAGAAGATCGGGCGCACGGTCGAAAAGGCGATCGGGCGTCCCGCCGACGAGATCTTGCTCGTGCTCGACTCGACCAACGGGCAAAACGCACTCCAGCAAGCAGCGCTCTTTCGGGACGCATTACCGGTGTCCGGGATTGTTCTCACCAAACTGGACGGAACAGCCAAGGGTGGCGTGGTCTTGGGCATCGTCGATGAACATCAACTCCCCATTCGGTTCATTGGTATCGGCGAACGGGTCGAGGACTTGCGGGAGTTCGATCCCGACATCTTCGTCGAAGCATTGTTCGAAAAACCCGAGACGGAGCCTTCCGCCGCGTAGTTTTCACGCCCCTCTTGGATCCCGCAGTTCGACTGCCGTTGATTGTGTGAGATTCACCGTGATATAGTCGCCGGCGCTTTGCGTTTATCGGCAGATTCCCAAGCGATTTCATAAGGTTGCGCCCCGATCAGCCTGAGCACAAAGATGTGTCGTCAATGCATGAGAATGCCGCGGATAGGGTCGCTGTGCGGAGTTTCAAAGAGGTATGCATGACTAAGTCTCGATTGGTGGCGTGGCTCGCGCTTCTCGTTAGCTCCCAGGTAAGCGCCGTAGCCTCCGCCCAGGACATGAGCTTCGGCCTCGAAGAGACGGAATCGGCCGATGAAGGTGAGGCTGCAGATGGTGCAGCCGGTGGGATCGAGGCCAGCGTCGGTGGAGATGTGATCGGCGATCTCGCGGGAGACGACAGCTCGTCGTCCTCGACGACGAGGTCTGCGGGGCCACAGGCCGCTGGGCCCAAGGCCAACGAAATGAGCGAGGAAATCTATGCGGTGCAGCAGATCTACGCGCTGCGCAACAACCGCCTGGAGCTCATGCCCTCGTTCGGCTTCACGTTGAACGACCCCTACGTCACCCATCCGAACATCGGCATCGGCCTCAACTACTGGATCACGAACGTGCTCGCCGTGGGCGCGAACATGAACTGGTACCAGGGCCTCGAGAACGAGTCGGATCTCAACTTTCACGTGCGCCGCTCGACACGTCTGGCCACGCGCCCGACGCAGTTCCAGTTCGGCGCCTCGCTGAACTTCACGTACGTGCCTTTCTACGGCAAGTTCTCGATGTTCAATCGCTACATCTTCCAGTGGGACGCCTACATCGTGGGCGGCGTCGGCGTGATGCGAACGCGTCCGGTGCCGGTCGTGGACCCCTCGTATCGCAGCTTCGATTATTCCTACAAGTTGTCGATCGGTAACCCCGGTCTCGGCTTGCGAGTCTTCCTCAGCAAGTGGCTGACAGTGTTCTTGGAGGGGCGTACGTACCCCTACCTCGAGAAGCTCGAGAACCTTCAGGTCGCGCTCGGTCAATCGCGCCAGGATCCAGCGACCTGGAAAGACAGCTCGAACACCTTGGTCTGGAACGTGGTCGCTTCGGTGGGCATGACCATCTACTTCCCCTTCAAGTTCGACTACAAGCTGCCCAAGTAGCCCCTGAAAGCGCCAACGATGCCTACCATCCAATCGCAATCGAGGAAGTCTATGAACACTGCATCGCGCTTTGTCCTGGGGCTCATGCTGGCAGCCGCAGGCTTCTTGCTCGACGCATCCGACGTCAAAGCCCAGGAGGTCCAGGTCACGGGTCCCCTGGCTGGTGCCCCGGCGGTGCGCCACATGCGCATCTACCGCGACGGGCGCTTTCAGATTCAGCCGTCGTTCGGCGTCACCATCGCCGACGACTTCTCGCGCGCCATGTTGGTGGGCGCGCAGATGAGCTACCACTTCACCGACTGGCTCGGCCTGAGCGCCTTCTTCGACTTCAACACGGTCAAGAGCGGCATCGGCAACACGGCCTTGACCGACCAGATCACGCAGAACGGCCAGTCGACGGCGCTCAATCGCCTGAGCCTGCCGAGCGCAGCGGGCTTTGCGGATCAGGTGGGACGCATCAACTACCTGGCTGGCATCCAGGCCACCTTCATCCCACTGCGTGGCAAGCTCTCACTGTTCCAGGCCCTGTTCGTCGACACCGACTTCTACTTGTTCGGTGGCGTGGCCTTCGCGGGCATCGAGGAGCGCGCCAACATCCTGCTCGGGCCGCAGGGCGATACGCCCTGCACGGGTCCCTTGTTCGAGACCGCGCAGGATACCCGAAACAACTTGCCGTTCTGCCTCGAAAGCCAGTCTGCCCGCGCCTCACGCATGGCGATCGCGCCGACCTTCGGCGTGGGCCTCTCCATGTACTTCACGAACTACTTGGCGCTCACCATGGAGTGGCGCGCTTTCCCCTTCAAGTGGAACACCTCCGGCACCGACGAGGGCGGCTTGAACCGAGACCGCGTGCCCGACAACAGCGGCGAGTTCCCCGATGGCCAGATCAACGAGGCCGACCGCATCTTCCACTTCAACCAAATGTTCAAGCTCGGCCTCGCCTTCTACCTGCCATGGGAGGTCGAGATCTCCGACTGAACGGTTGAGATCCCAAGCAGAACGGCGCGCCGGCGAGCTTTCTCGTCGGCGCGTTTGCTTTTGGGGCGGCGGCGGTGAAGCGGTGGAACCTGCGGCTAGCGCCGCCGCGGCAATCCGCTGGCGTCGAGCACGAACCCATCCGGCAGGCGCCCGGCCTTGCCTGGCTCGACGGTCCAGCCGAGCGCCGCAAAGCCGTCCAGGATCCGTGCCTTGATGCGCATGCTCTCCTCGCGCTCGAGCAGCTCGGCGAGGCCCTCACGGGCCGCGCTGGCGTTCTCCTGGGCGAAGATGGCGCCCACCGCATGGAACCGGGCGGTCTCGTTGACGTCCTTGAGGAACGGAAGCACCACCTGGAGCACCCCCTCCCCGCGCCGGTTCTCGAGCTCCGCCAAGAGCTGCAGCTTGCGCGTCGGATCGCGCTCGTACTCGGTGTCCATGGCGCTCGTCAGATCCACCAGGATGGCGAGCACCTCCTCGGCAGGCAGCACGCGGTCGAGCATCTTGAGCGGCCAGGACAGCGACTCGGACTTCTTGATGAAGCGCTTGAGCGGCCCAACCGCGGTGGCCCCTTTGGACACGATGGATTCGAAGACGCTCTCCTTCTCCTCCTGGTCCGTGATGCTCGGATCGACATAGAACTTGAAACGTTGGAGGAGCGCCTCGATCGCCTCCTCGCTGTCGATGCGACCGAGGGCTTGCAAGGCCTCCCAGCGATCCGGCGCCATGCCGCGCTTGTCCGCGGCCTTGGCCGCGAGCTTCTGGACCGGAGATTGAGCGTTCTTTTTGTTGAGGAAGTCGAACAGTCCCACGAGATTGGCGATGGCTTACCCGAGGCCCTCGGACCTGGCAACGCCTTTACTTCCAACTCGCCCGATAGGGCCGCATTCCCGCACAAAAGCAAGAGGCCCGCCGGGGGGGCGGGCCTCGATGCAGAGCGGGTTTCGCGCCTGAGTCCCTATCGAATCAGCACCGGCTGCAGGTTCACCTGGCTGCCGCTCTTCTGCACCACGAAGCGCACGTTGCGCACACCGTGCTTCTTGACCAGGGCCTGTTCATTGCCCTTCAGCCGCTGCGTGAAACGCTCCTCTGGAATGTTGATGTTCTCGCCGAGGGCCTTCTTGGCAGCCACGTATTCCTGAAAGATCCGGCGATAATAGGCATCTTCGGGTTCGGCACTCAGCCGCTGGGCCAGGGCCGGATCGTCGATGGGCTCGTTGCCCCCGGCAGAGGTCGTCCCGGCAGTTCCGCCGCCCCCCGCGGCCACCTGGCCAGCGTCCGAGAACGCGGAGTCCTTCCAGTCCTGCTGGCGGACGTTGGAGACCCTGCCCTGCTCGTCTTCGGACTCGCCCTCGGATACGCCGGTGAAGACGTTGAGTAGCTGGTTGATGCGGTAGGCGAGCCCGCCGAGATCGGGGTTGGTCGTGTCGAGCCGCACGTCCGTGTTGCCGTTGATGGCGGCCAACACGCCCTCTTCGATCTGCTCGATTGGCTTCACGATGGTGTTGCCGACCATGAAGCCGTAGCCGAGCACCACCAGGGAGAACACCAGGGTGAGCATCAGGATGGTGCTGGTGACATCGCCTGCCACCGAAGCCGACCGGGAGCGATCGGCGATCACCGCGTACGCGACCTTGGCCGAAGGAGCGAAGGGCAGCGGCGCCACCTTCCCTACCAGATCGGCCCCATCGAGCTTGGTTTCCCAGGCGGGGCTCACGGTGCCGTTCAGGGCGCCCTCGGTGGCTCCCTTGCCCGCGCCAAACAGGTAGGCGCGCAGCTGCTTGGCGACCGACTCGCTGAACGACGAGCTGTACACCTTGTCGTCCACGATGAACGCGACGTCGCGGCCACCGAGGCGCTGGCCTTCGCTCCGCGCGAGGCCATTCGAGAGATCGTAGCCGACCACCAACGTGCCCACGATGTTCCCGCCGTCGCCGCGCACCGCGGAGACCGCCAGCTCGAGCAGCTTGCCTTCGTCGTCCTTCTTCCACACGTCGTGGTGGGCTCCGCCGTCCTTCAGCGCCGCGCGCACCGCGGGCAAGGCCGTATCGAGGCGGCTCCCGTACATGCGGTTTTTGTCCGCGTTGCGCGCGAGCACCTTGCCCGCGTCATCGGTGATGACGACGATGTCTGGGTTGCCCCGGGAACCGCGCGCCGGATCGGCGAACCAGTTCGAGCTGCGCTCGGCGGCCTCGAAGGCGCGCGTCCGGCGGCCCTCCTCGTCCAACGCCGCGAACACGCCGAGCACGTCGGAGTCGCTGGCTCGCTGCTTCACCAGATTGACGAACTCGAGCGCGGTCAGACGTAGTGAGCGATCGATCAACACTTGGTCGTTGCCGATTTGGGCCAGGACCTTGCCGGACAACTCCTGCCGCAAGTCCGAACCCACAATCGCATACGACACGAGCCCCAGGAGCAACACTGCCACTAGGTTTCCCGCGATAATCTTCAGCCGCATGTCGGCATCTCCCCCGCGGTCGGTGGTATCACCGACGCTCGATTCTGGTCAAGAGTCTCAACAGTTTAGGGAGCTTCGGCGCCCGTGGAAACAAACGAGCAACACCCCTCCCCCAGAAAAGTCGCGCGCCCACTCCGGAGCGCACACCATGATGCCCCCAAAACTCGCAGAAGCCGAGATCAGACGTCTATGCTGGCCCCCTGAGTTTCAGCGCCCTGCCCCGCCCACGCCGCGTTTGCCCATGCCCACCGCGCCATGACCACCCGAAGCTGTCCCGTTTTTTGCGAGTCCGCCGAGCTCGCTGTGGAGGCTTCTGCCATCGCACAGGGGCTTGGGCTGACGATCGCGTGCGAGCTCTCGGCGCATCCGCTCGATGCGGCCGCCCGCGCCGCAAGGCCCGAACAACCCGCCGTGGCGCTGTGCTCCCGGATTCCGGAGCCGAGCACGTTGCTCGCAGCACTGGACGCGTGTTCCGCCGCCGACACGCTTGTCTTGGGCGCGATCGCCGATCGCGATGCGCACGGTCGCGGCCTCGCGTCCGACCTGGGCTTCGTGTGTGTGCCTGAAGTCGGATCGGCGCTCAGCGCCGTTGCCCTGCTGCTGAGCGGCTCGAGCCGCCCCTGGAAGGCGAGCGCACGCAAGGTCTCCGCGCTGGACAAGCTCCGGCTGGAAGGCGCGCTCAGCAGCAGCAGCGAGCGGGGAGCCGGGCGCTTGATCTCGCTCGGCGCAGATGGCCTGGGGTTTCAGCTCCATGACGAAGCACCGTTGATCGCCCTGGGTCACGGCCGTCAGGCCGCTTCTGCCTTGAGGGCGCTCGCGACCCGGAAGCTAGGGATGGCGCAGCCGCTGCGCGCCGCGCTGCCCGAAGATCTGAGCCCCGCGCGCGATATCCTCTTCGGCCCGCCCCGCTTGCTCTCCGATCCCGCGAGCAAGGCCGCGCTGGCCCCGTTCGGCCTGCCCATGCCGCAAGAGGAGTTGTGCGCGAGCCCCTCGCGGGCCTCCTCCGAGGCCGCGCGCATCGGCTTCCCCGTGCGCATCTCGCTGGCTTCACCGGACCTGCGGGTGTGGGATCACCCGGATCTCTCGGTGGACGGCGTGGACAATGCCGCGCGCGTGCGGGACGTGTACCGCCAGCTCACCTCGGTCGCCGAAGAGCGGGCCCCCAAGGCGCGGGTGCTCGGTGTCACCGTGACCGCGACCACGTTGGCGCGCGCGCTGGTCCGGGTCACCGCGCGCCCCCTCGCAGGCGGCCGCTGCTTGCTGCGGATAGGGTTCGCCGATCCCCACGGCGCAGTCGCGCGCGACGCCACGAGTACGCTCCTGCCCTCCACGCCGGAGGGGGTGGCCCGTGCCGTCGGGCGCTTGTCGGGGCATGCGCTCTTGCTGGGAGAGGCCCCTGCCGAACGCGAGCGCAACGTCCTTCTGTTGCACGATCTCTTCGGCCGCATCGGCGCCTTCGTGGAGGCCTTCGGGCGCGAGGTCGAGCGCGTCGACCTCCATCCGGTGGCGCTCTTGGTGGGCGAAGGCGCGGAGATCCGCGAAGCGGCGATTCAGGTCACGGACGCGTTCGTACGCGAGCTCGGCTGAGCGAACCTCAGCGGCGCTCCGCCCTGGCCAGCGCCTCGCCCAAGTAGCGCCCAGTGTGGGAGCGGGGCTCTCGGGCCACTTGCTCCGGCGTCCCGACGGCCACCACCTGCCCACCCGCGGGTCCCCCCTCGGGTCCCATGTCGATCACGTAATCGGCCGCGCGGATCAGATCGAGTTGGTGCTCGACCACCACCACCGTATTGCCCGCCGAGACCAGGCGCTGAAGGAGGTCGATCAACAGCGCCACGTCCTGAAAGTGCAGGCCCGTGGTCGGCTCATCGAGCACGAGCAAGGTGCTGCCGGTGACCTTGCGCGCGAGCTCACGCGCGAGCTTGATGCGCTGCGCCTCGCCGCCAGAGAGCGTGTTGGCGGGCTGTCCGAGCGCCAGGTAGCCGAGCCCGACGTCGCACAGGGCGGACAACTTCGTGGCCAGCTTGGGCACCTGAGCGAACAACTCGCGGGCCTCCGCGATGCTCATGCGCAGCACGTCGGCCACGCTGTACCCCCGGTAACGAACGTCGAGCGTCTCGCGGTTGTAGCGCTCGCCTCCGCAGCTCTCACAGACCACGAACACGTCGGGTAAGAACTGCATGTCGACGCGCACGAGTCCGTCGCCTTTGCACACCTCGCAGCGCCCGCCCTTCACGTTGAAGCTGAAGCGAGCCGGGCCATAGGCACGCGCCCTGGCTTCGGGCAGGGTGGCAAACAGCTCGCGGATCTCGTCGAACGCCCCGACGAAGGAGGCCGGACTCGAGCGCGGAGTCCGCCCGATGGCCGACTGATCGACCTCGATCACGCGATCGAAGCGCGCAGCGCCCCGCAGCTCCACGCCGGTCGCGCTCTCCCCGCGCAGCGCTTGCTTGACCGCAGGGAGGAGCGAATCGATGACCAACGAGGACTTGCCGCTGCCGCTCACGCCAGTCACACAGGTGAGCGCCGCGATCGGGATTCGGACCGACACCTCGCGCAGGTTGTGGGTACTCACCCCGTCGAGCTCGAGAAAGTGGGTCGACGCGCGCCGTTCACGCGGCGTTGGAATGAACGCGCGCCCACTCAGGTACGCACCAGAGGGCGAGTCCGGCTGCGCGGCGATCTCCGCTGGCGAGCCCTGCGCCATCAGTTGCCCACCGTTCACGCCTGCGCCCGGGCCCAGATCGATCACGTGATCGGCCGCGCGGATGGTCGCTTCATCGTGCTCCACCACCAGCAGGCTGTTGCCCTGATCGCGAAGCCGGTGGAGGCTCGCGATCAAGCGTTCGTTGTCCCGCGCGTGCAGCCCCGCCGAGGGCTCGTCGAGCACGTACAGCACGCTCACCAGCCCCGAGCCAATCTGCGTGGCCAGTCGGATGCGCTCGATCTCTCCGCCCGACAGCGTGGAGGCGCTGCGATCCAGCGAGAGGTAATCGAGCCCCAGGCCCAAGAGGGCATCGACGCGCGAACGGATGTCCTTGAGGATCCGCTCGGTCACGATCCCGCCACGCCCCTCGCGCGCCACGTCCGCGAGGTACGCGCCCAGGCTCGCGAGCGGACGCGCGCAGAGCGTGGGCAAGGTTTCGCCGTGGACTTTCACGTGGCGCGCAAGGGCGGTCAAACGCGCGCCTTCGCACTCCGGGCACGGCGCCTCCCGCGCGTAACGTGAGAGCTCCTCCTCCAGGTACTGGGCGACCTCGCTCACGTCCTCCGCTCGCCCCCGCCTGCGCCGCGCGAACTCCCGGCTGCGCCTCCGGAGACCGGGCAACACCCCCTCGTAGTCCCCGCCGCCCTTCTTCGCTTGGCCCGCGCGCTCGCCCCCAAGGATGCGCTCCTTGGTCGCTTTGCTGAGCTTCGCCCATGGCGCGTCCAGGTTCACCTTCAGCGTCTGCGCGAGCGTCGCGAGTTCGCGCTGGTAGAAGGCGCCTTCTGCGCGCCCCCAGGCCGCGATCGCCCCTTCGTTGAGCGACAGCGTTTCGTCGGGCACCACGCGCTCGGCCACGAACTCTCGCGTGACGCCGAGCCCGCCGCAGGTCGGGCACGCACCTTCGGGGCTGTTGAACGAGAAGGTCCTCGGCGTGAGCTCCGGAAAGCTCTCGCCGGTGTCCACGCAGACGAGCCGCTCGGAGGCGAGCCACGCGAAGCCGTCTTCGGTCGTGAGATGCACGAAGCCCTGGCTGAGCTTGTAGGCGAGTTCGATGGCCTCCCCGATGCGCTGCCGGGCGCTGGCCTTCACGCGCACTCGATCGACCTGCACCTCGATGCTGTGCTTGCGCTTCGGATCGAGCTCGATGTCCTCGCCGAGATCACGTAGCGCGCCGTCGATCAGGACGCGCACGAAGCCGTCCTTGCGCAGGCGCGCGAGCTCCTGCTCGAAGGCGCCGGGCGCATCCTTCACCAGGGGCGCCGCGATCACCAACCGGGCATCTTCCGGCAGCGCGAGGACGCGGTCGACCACCTGCTGTACGGAAAAGGCGCGCATCTCCTTGCCGGTGGCCGGGCTGTGCGGGACGCCCGCGCGCGCGAACAGGAGCCGCAAGTAGTCGTAGATCTCGGTCAGCGTGCCCACCGTGGAGCGCGGGCTCCTGCGCGTGCCCTGCTGGCGCACGCTGATCGCCGGCGACAGGCCATCGATTCCGTCGACATCCGGCTTGGGCATCTGGCCGAGGAACTGCCGCGCGTACACGCTCAACGACTCCACGTAGCGACGCTGCGCCTCCGCGTAGATCGTGTCGAAGACGAGCGACGACTTGCCCGAGCCGCTCGGGCCGGTGATCACCACCAAGCGATCCCGCGGGATCGCCACCGTGATGTTCTTGAGGTTGTGCTCCCGGGCGCCGCGGACGATCAGGCTCGAGTCGCGCGCGGATCGGCGCGGTTCGGGCTCAATCGCCATGCGCTCCCCGGGTGAGACGCAGGGCCATGCGCATGGCCGCAAGCATACCGTCTGCGTCCGCCTTGTCCTCGCGGGCCGCGTCGTAGGCCACGCCGTGGTCCACGCTGGTGCGCACAAAGGGCAGGCCCCAGGTGGTGTTCACCGCGGCGCCCCAGTCGAGCAACTTCGACGCCAAGGTGGCCTGGTCGTGGAACATCGCGACCACCCCTTCGAGCTCACCTCGTTGCGCCGCGCGAAACACCGACTCGGCCGGCTCGGGACCGCGCAGCGTGATCGCCCCGGACGAGCACGCCTGCTCGGCCCGTAGGCTCTGCAGCGCGGGAGCGATCACGTCGATCTCCTCGCGACCGAACAGCCCACCCTCGCCCGCGTGCGGGTTGAGCCCCGCCACGGTCAGCCGCCGGGGCCCCTTGGGATACAGCCGTGTCAGCGCCTCCGAAAGGTGCCGCACCGTGCGCGCGACCCTGCGCTCGGTGATGGCCGCCGGCACGTCCGCGACCGCCAGGTGCGTCGTCACGAGCGCCACCCGCAGCTTGGGCCCCAGAAACATCATGGTGACGTCGTCGTCTGCGAGACCGGCCGCCCTGGCGAGGTACTCCGTTTGGCCGACGAACGGATGACCTGCGCTCACGATGGCGGCCTTGCAGGTCGGCCCTGTGACCAGCGCGCGCGCGGCACCTTCACGCACGACCTGCGCGGAGAGCTCCAGCGCGCGCAGCTGATGCCGCCCACCCTCGACCGAGGCGGCGCGCCGCTCGACGGTCCCATCGTCGACGTTGCCGATGTGCACGAGCCCGAGCACGCCCACTTCGAGCGCTGAAAGCTCGGCTAACGCCACGCGGCGGCTCGCCACACCGACCTTGGCGGCCACCGCCTCGAGCCGCGCCGCATCGCCGAACAGCGCGACGGGGACCTCGTGACACACCGACGCACCGGCGCGCACGGACACCACCGGCCCCACTCCGGCCGGATCTCCTACCGGCACGGCGAGGGGTAAGCGCGCCGTCACGGTGCCTTCATCTTGTAACCGGCCCCACGCACGGTTTCGATGGGATCGGCCGAAGACCCGAGCTTCATGCGCAGGCGCCTCACGTGGATGTCGACGGTGCGGCTGCCGCCGTAGTAATCCACGCCCCACACGCGATCCAAGAGCTGTTCACGGCTGAAAACACGGCCCCGGTTCTGGCTCAAGAAGGCGAGCAGCGCGAACTCCTGGTGTGTGAGCTCGATCAGGCGTCCATCGACGGTGACCTCGTGGGCGGCCAAGTCGATGCACATCGACGCGATCTTGACGCGCTCTTTACCCGCGAACTCGCTGCGCTTCCACTCGGCGCGGCGAATGCGCGTGTAGAGCTCGACCGGGACATAGGGGACGAGCACGAAGTCGTCGAAACCATCGTTGGGGTCGAGACGCTGGGTCGCGTTGACCGTGACGGCGATCAGGGCGGGCACCTCCGCCAGGGTCGGGACCGCGCGCAACCGCATGACCGCGGCGCGTCCGGCCTCGACTTGGTCGATGGCTTCGACGAGGATCACGCTTGGCGGATCTGAAGCGAAGTCGTGCGCGTCCAGGTTATCCCACAGGTCCACGGAACGTATTCGGCAACCTAGCTCGCTCAAAGTTGCCATGCCCCCATCAGGACGATCAAGAACAGCGGCACCACCGACGACTAAGATCCACATGCCTTCTATGCCTCGCGGGGGTCGCCCGATTGAGAACGAAAAGAGACTAGCGATCCGCCAGGGATGGCGCAAATGCAAGCGCAGCGAAAGAACAGCTGTTTTCGCGCGTGTTTCCGATGCGTTTGCTTGACCCGAGGTGCACGGGATGACTAGAACCAAATCGGCACGACCAGGCCCTACTTCGGATGCCCCAGCAGGGCGTGCCCCACGGAGCAGCTTGGCAGGAAGCACTTGGAAACTGACGGTCACCTCACTCAACGGCTCCGTCGATCCGGTCGAAGTTGCGGTAGAGGCCGAAAACTGGCTGTCTGCGCTGCGTCTCGCGCGCAAGGAGCTCGGTCAGGACGGCGGCATGCCTCCGGGCGCGAGCTGCGTGATGAGTGCGAGCGGCGAGGTCACCATCCTCGATGCGGCGCAGCGGCTGCGTTACGCCCTCACCAGGGTCTCCACCGTGCCCGCGGCGCCTGTCGCGACCGAGCGGGTCTCGGCCCCGCCCGCGGTGTCCGTGGCAACCCCTCAAGCGAGCGCTCCCGCGCCTGAAAACCACGATGCCGCAGCGCCACCCCCGGGCGCGCCGCGACGCTCAGCCACCATCGCTTACTCCCCCGAGGAGTCCGCCGAGATCCGCAAGCAGCTTGCTCAGCCGACCCAGGCGATGTCGCCCAGCCCACAAGCACAACCGCAAGCCCCTGCGCCAGCTCCGGCTCTGCACGCACCCGCCAAGCCCGCGTTCTCTCCTTCGCTGCCCTCGTCGCTCGCCGCACAGCCTGCGCCCGCCTCCGCTCAGCCAGCAGCGCCATCGAGTTCGTCCAAGCGCTCCGCCACGGTGGCCTATTCGCCGGAGGAGTCCTCGGAGTTTCGCCGCCAACTCCAGGCGGCCGCCCAGGCGCGTAGCCAGAGGAGCGCGTCGGCCGAGCCCGATTCAGCGAGCAGACCGAGCGTCGAGCTCGGCCCGCAGGCGAGCGCGCCAGCTGCCTCCGCCAGCCCGTCGGTGGCTCCGAGCGTGGCCCGGGCGTCGGAAGCGCCGGCCGCTCCCGTTGCTCCTGCCGCACCACCTGCACAAGCGCCGGCTCTGGGACGCAGGGCCACGGTGGCTTACCTGCAATCTCCTTTCGCGCCGGGAGGCGAGCTGGTTTCGATCCATGCGCGCGACGAAGCGCCGAGCGCCGCTTCCCCGCTGACCTACCGCGAGCGCAGTTACTTCGCGCCCACCCCCCTGGAGCCCGGCCGCCTCGAGGCGTTGCTGCGGAGCGAGCTCGAGACGCTGATGCGCGAGCTCGCCCAGAGCCCACGCGGGCAGTTCGTCAATCTCGCGGTGTTCGATCACACCTTCCAGGGCCGCCCGCAGCGTCCCCCGTTGGCCACGCTGCAGTGGAAGGACTGGCGCGGGGCTCCCGTGTTCTCGATGGCAAGCGCACAGGCTTTGCCCTCCTGGCGTCCCACGCCAGCGGGCGGGCCTCCTGTCGCCACCTCCTTCATACCGGGTGCCCCCACGCATCCTCCGGGATCCTTCGTGCCGCCTGCGGCGACCCCCGCTGCGCCGTCCTTCGTGCCGCACGCGGCCCCAGCGCCAGCCCCGTTTCATCCACTGGCGCCCCAGCCGCCCGCCTCACAGGCCCCGGCTCCGAGCCACGCGCCTGCGCCCCACCAGCCGCCCGCCTCACAGTTTCCGGCTCCGAGCCACGCGCCTGCACCCCACCAGCCGCCCGCCTCACAGGCCCCGGCTCCGAGCCACGCGCCTGCGCCCCACCAG
>JBIQKA010000037.1:0-3950 GCA_044507075.1 Myxococcales bacterium | reverse complement strand
ACAGTTTCCGGCTCCGAGCCACGCGCCTGCACCCCACCAGCCGCCCGCCTCACAGTTTCCGGCTCCGAGCCACGCGCCTGCACCCCACCAGCCGCCCGCCTCACAGGCCCCTTCCCTCGCGCCCGCGCAGGTGCCGCTGCCGACCTCGCCCGCGATGGTCGTTCCGCCGCCAGCGACGGCCCGCGCTTCCGCCCTCGTGACGCCCGCGCAGGGCCTCGCCAACATCAACGAGTTCGGCGCGGAGCCGACCGGCGATCAAGATCGGCGACTCGCTGTCGCCTTCGAGGCGAGTCAGGACCTGTACTTCCTGGCGACCCCAGTCGAGGGCCTCGAGTTTGCGGTCAAGCTGCTCTCCGATTTGGTCCCCAGCGAGGCCGCCAGCGCCTGCATCTACGACATCAACACGGACGAGTTCCGGTTCGTCGCGCTGAGCGGGCCCGGCGCCACCGAGCGGCGCGCGGAGGCCGTCCCCTCGAGCGAAGGCCTGTTGGCCGCAGCGGTGCGCAGCGGGAAGGACACCTTCATCGCGACCGACGTCGAGAACGATCCGCGCTACGACCCCGCGGTCGATGGTCGCGTGGGTTTGAGCGTGGAGACGCTGGCCTATCTCCCTCTCCAAAAGGGAGACAACCTCCTCGGCCTGCTGCAGCTGATCAACCGCAAGGGGCGCCCGAACTTCAGCGAAGCGGACATGGCCGTCGCGGGATATCTCGCGTCGCAGCTCGCCGAGTTTCTGCAATCGAAGCGCGCCGGCGGACGCCGCTGAGGCGCGCGCTCACTTCGCGTCGAGCAGGCCGCGGATCTCTTTCTCGAGCTGCGCCGCATCCGAGGCCTTGAAGCCCGCGTGCACGTAGCGGACGAGGCCACGACGATCGATCAGGTACGAAGAGGGCATCTTCGGTGGGGCGTAGGCGGCCGCCGCAGTGCGCTGCGCGTCGTGCACCACCACGAAACTGAGCGGCGAGCGACGCAAGAACTTCTCGGCGTTGGCCCTGTCTTCGTCCTGGTTCACGCCGATCACCACGAAGCCGCGGTCCTTGTACTTCTTGTACAGCGCCTCGAGCACCGGCAGCTCCTGCTTGCAGGGGGCGCACCACGACGCCCAGAAGTCCACGAGCACGACTTTGCCGGCGAGCGAGCTCCAGGCGAAATCCTTGCCCGCAAAGTCCTTCAGGGCGATGGCGGGGGCCTTGCTGCCGGGGCCGAGCGCCTGGGCCGTGAGGGCGAAGCCGGCCAGCGAGAGGGCCAGCACGAACGAAACCACGAGGCGGCGCGCATTCATCAGTTGCATAGGGTACCCGATCTGCGACGCGGCGAGGGCGCCCAGATTCACCGCCTCCGGCCGCGCGAAACGGCGAGCCAGCGCACATCAGGCGCGGAGTTCACCCCTCGGGCGTGAGCGGCGCGCTACTGCTCCAGCTCCTCGCGCAGGTACTTGCTGAGGCCCTGCAACGATCCCTGATAGAGACGTCCGTTGATGAACAGGCTGGGCGTCCCCTGGATCTTGGCGCGCGAACCTTCCTGCTTGTCCTGCATGACCCGCGCGCGAACCTCTTCGGAGGCCACGTCCGCGTCGAAGCGCTCCATATCGAGCCCCGTGCTCTGCGCGAGTTCGCGGATCTTCTCGGGGCTCAGCTCACGCTGATGCTCGAAGAGCTTGTCCGCAAGCTCCCAGAACTTGCCCTGCTTGTTGGCCGCGACCGCCGCCAGCGCGGCGGGCATCGCGTTCTTGTGCGCATCGAGCGGGTAGTTCTTGAAGACCAGGTTGACCTTGCCCTCGAACTCCCGCAGGACGCCGCTCAGCACCGGGTGTGCCGCGCCGCAGTGGGGGCACTCGAAGTCGCTGAACTCGATGATGGAGATCTTGGCCATCGGCGCGCCGCGCACCGGCGAATCGCCGATCGCCACCTGGACCTTCTGCTTTTCGTCGTAGCGCGCCGCAAACAGGTGCTCGATTTCCCGCTTCTCGAAGCCCTCCGAGACCAGCCGCACGAGGTAGCGGGCGGCTGGCACGCAGGCGCTGCAGTTGCGGGCCTCCGCCACGCACTGCGCCACACTCACGGGCTCACCGCAGGGCGAGAGCTGCTCGTTGACGAGCTCTATCCAGGTGCGGCGCTCCCCCTCGGTGAGCGCGCTGACGTCGACCCGCTCTAGCTTCTCGATCTTGGGGTTACTCTTGGTGGCATTCGAGGCGCTCTCGGATCCCCCGTTGCAGCTCGCTCCCAGCGAGAACAGGCCGAGCAACATGGCCAAGACCAAGAATGGGACCGTGGGCGAGCGCATGGTGGCGCCGATGCTAGCAGCGCGGGGATCTGAGCGCAAAACGCGAAAACCCAGCGCTTATTCAGCTCTCGCTGTAGGTGACGAGTTGTTCGCGGATGACCTCCTCCGTCACCCCGACCTGGATGTACTCCTTCAGCACGTCGGCCAGCGCGAGCAGCAGTTCGTCGATGCCTTTGTCTTCGATCAACTTGGCGAGCAGCGCCCGCGATTCACGACTGTCATCCTCGCGCAGGAACTGCCGCACCTGGTCCATGGCGATGTCGCCACGAAAATCGATGTAGGCGTTTTCCAAGAGATACCGAACTAGTTCCCTCACGAGGGCCCTCCCTACGGGACAACGTTGTCACTCAGCAGTTTTTGTAGACCCCACACTCCCTGAGGCGCAAGGGGATTCACAGTTTGCACCGGCTGCCCCCATCGCGCCCGTTTTTGGTAGGGCCTTCGCTCGGATAGGCGCTGCGCGGGGCCTCCTGGCGCGTTATGACCGACAAGCCGGCTTGGCAGGACTGGGGACTGGAATGCTGAACGAGGCCTTGTTGGAGCGCGCATTACGCTGGCTTTTGAGCCACTCGGGCGAGGCCGAGGTGCTCGCCGCCCGCCGCGCGTTCGAGGAGGACACCGGGGCAATCGACGAGGGCTCGGCGGACTACGAATCACGGATCGCCCACTTCTTCGAGCAGCATCTGTGTGCCCCAGACGCCCTGGGCGTAGCCCCACTGGCGCGCTTTGCCGCGCTCACGCCCGAGCTGTCCTCCGCCGAGCGGATCCAGCTGGCGGGCTGGCTGCGCAGCCATCGCAGCCTTTTTTCCTTCGACGGCTGGGACCCTGACGGAAGGCGCGGCCTCGTGCGCGATCTCTGGCTCGGGGGCTCCTTCCGCGTGCTGGCTCGCCCGGAGGACAAGCAGCTCGCCCGGGGCGATCGCTTCGATGGACGGCTCGTCGTCGCCGGCCAGAAGCTCTACCTGAGTCCGGGGCGTGTTTTTCACCCGCGCGCAGCCCACGGGGCGATCGACCTGGTGTTGAGCGGCATGGGCCACGACCGCTCGGCCACCGCCGACTTTCTCAACGGGCTCTTGCGCATGCGGGCCCGCTTCTATCAATTCGAGAGTATCCGCGCCGAGCACGTCTATCGGCTCGACGCCCTGTGCGAGCCCGCCTTCGCCGCCCCCTGGGCGAGCCCTGCCCGGCGCGGATAGTCAAAAGGGTGTGGGAGAGGTCGCGGCCCACCAAAGCCAGCGCTTCTCGCACCCCAAGGGTGCGAGAAGGCGGGTCAAAGAGCTCGTAAGCCGGGTTCTGTTCCCACGCCCCGTCACCGGACCGTGGGCGGCGATCATTCATCTAGGGCGCACGTTGCCGCGCGCCTCGAGCGACGATACCCGGAAGCATCGGGCGGGCCACCCTCGAACGCTTCCCTATTCCGTCTTGCTCCGGATGGGGTTTGCCGTGCGACCTGCGTCACCGCAGGCCCGGTGAGCTCTTACCTCACCGTTTCACCCTTACCGCGCGGATCCTTGCGGAAAGGCGCGGCGGTCTGTTTTCTGTGGCACTTTCCTCGGGGTCGCCCCCACTCGCCGTTAGCGAGCATCCCGCCCTGTGGAGCCCGGACTTTCCTCCCGTATCCCTTGCTTGCGCAAGCGACACCGGCGAACGCCTGAGCCGCTTTGACG
>JBIQKA010000199.1:0-6847 GCA_044507075.1 Myxococcales bacterium | reverse complement strand
ACGGAAGCCAGAGACAGACACACGCAAGATGCACCAGAGCGAGGTCGTTCTGCGCCCCTTAGAGCGCATTTCAAGAAATGCGCTCTAGACCCTAGTTGCCCACGTTCAGCGCGAGCTGGACCTCGACCTCGACGCGTGCGTTTCCGCGCTGCAAGGAGAGCTTGGCGCGCTCGCCCTCGCGGTGCTTCTCGAGCGCGAGGAAGAGGTCTGCGTTCTTGCGCACGGGTGTTCCGTCCACGGCCACGATGACGTCTCCGAGCCCGATGCGTCCCGCGGCGTCCTGCACCGTGGGGCGCAGGCCTGCCTTGGCCGCTGGGCTCCCCGGCACCACGTTCAGCACCAGGGCGCCTTGTAGCCCGAAGCGCCGCGTGATCGCGTCCTCTGCGAGCTCCACCCCGATGCTCGGCCGGATCTCGCGTCCGTACTCGATGAGCTGGGGGACCACGCGGCCGATGGTGTCGGCCGGGACCGCGAAGCCGATGCCCGCGGAGGCGCCCGAGGGGCTCAGGATGGAGGTGTTCATGCCGATCAGGCGGCCGCTCGAGTCGAGCAAGGGGCCGCCGGAGTTGCCCGGGTTGATCGCCGCGTCGGTCTGGATGGCGCCGGTGATCGGGATGCCGGTGACGCCCTCGATCTCGCGCCCGAGTCCGCTGATGATGCCCGTGCAGAGCGTGTAGTCGAGGCCGAAGGGGCTGCCGATCGCGAACACCTGTTGGCCCACCGAGAGGTCGTGCGAGCTGCCGAGCGAGACCGGGGTGAGGGTCGCGCCCTGGGTCTCGATGCGCAGCACGGCAATGTCGTTGCGGGGGGAGACGCCGACCAGCTTGGCGTTGAACACGCTGCGGTCATGCAAGGTCACGCGCGCGCCGTCGGCGCCCTGGATCACGTGGAAGTTGGTCACCACGTGCCCGGCCGCATCCCATATGAAGCCGGAACCTGTGCCGCGCGGCACCTCGAGCGCGTTGCGGCGGAAGGGATCGGTTCGCATCTGCACGGTGGTGATGTGCACCACGTTGGCGGAGCGCGCGGAGAACAGCTCGATGGTCGACTTCTCGAACTCCGAGAGATCCCCGCGCGGGATCACCGGGGGCGGGATCGCGGGCACCTTGTGGGGCGGCTTCTGCTCTTGCGCCCTGGGTTGGTCCACGAGACTTGGACCCAAGCGCTCGCGCTCGAGCTGCTCCACGCGTGCGGAGAGGCGCGCGACGGCGAGCATCATCACGAGTGCGAACAGAACCAGGAGGCCGACGAGCGGGCGAGACGACATACGGCGAAGGAGCGTGGCCGACCTGCGAGGGCAGGTCAATGGGGCGGCTTAGCGGCTGCACGCGCGCACGATGGCGACCAAGCGGCTCCCGTACTTTTTCGCCAGCGCAGGGCCTACGCCCTGGATCTGCAGCAGCTCGGACTCGCTGCCCGGGGCACCCTCGGCCACGGCAAAAAGCACGCGATCGCTCAGCACGCGGAAGGCGGGGATCGCGCGGGCCCTGGCTTCTTCGCGGCGAAAGGTGCGCAGCGCCTCCACGAGCTTCGCCGGTGCGTCCGGGGAGGTGTGGCGGAGATCGCGATCGCGCTCCACGCGCGCTCTGGGGCTCCGCGGGCCGCGCTTGCTCCGAAGCCCGCGGGCTGTGGCAGCGGTCTGCCCGTCGCGCGTGCTCGAGTCCTCGAACTGTCCCGCGTACAGGCGGCGCTCGGGCCGGCAGCGATCGCAGTTGTCGCAGGGCTTTCCGAGATCTTCGTCGTCTCCGAAGTGATGGATCAGCGCGAGCATCCGACAGCGATCGGTGTGGATGTAGCGCGCCATGTGCGCGATCTGGGCCGCGCGGCTCGCGCGATGCTTGGGATAGGTCCGGCGGAACTCGGCGTGGCCGCACACGATTTGATCGTCGTGATCGATGTGCGCGCCGCCGTGCACCCACAGCTTGTCCAGGATGCGCTCGAGCGCCTCGTCTTCGAGCTTGAGCGCGCGGGCCAAGGAGCCCTTGAACACGGGTTGCTTTGAGAGGCGCGCGAACACTCGCTCGAGCTCGCTGGTCTCCGGGTAGTCCCGCTCGAAGAAGAACTCGTGGGTCCGCCTGTCGCCCGCGGAGGTCAAGAGCAGCGCCAGAGAAGGCTCGCCGTCGCGCCCTGCGCGCCCGATCTCCTGGTAGTAGCCCTCGACGCTCGCCGGGCTCGAGAGGTGCAGCACGGTGCGCACGTCGGGCTTGTCCACGCCCATGCCGAAGGCGATCGTGGCCACCACCAGATCGAGCTGTCCGCCGAGAAAGCTCGCGAGCACGCGCTCGCGGGCGCCCGACTCCATGCCCGCGTGGTACGCCGCGCAGCGAAAGCGCTGTCCGAGCGCGCGCGCGATCTCGTCGGCGCGGCTGCGCGTGGGGGCGTAGACGATGGCCGGCAGGCGGCCTGGCCGGGCGAGCACGTTGCGCGCGATCTCTTCGCGCACCCGCGGCAGCGCCTCGACCACCTGGACCTCCAAATTGTGGCGGCGAAACCCGTGGATGAACCGGGCCGCCTCGGGGATGCCGAGCTGATCGACGATGTCGCGCTGCACCTCGGGCGTGGCGGTGGCCGTCAGCGCCACGATGGGGCCCGCGCCGCGCCGCGGCAGGCGGTCGCGCAGCATGCGATAGTCCGGACGAAAATCGTGCCCCCATTGCGAGATGCAGTGCGCTTCGTCGATGGCGATCAGGGTCGGCGCCCGCTTCTCCAAGAGCTCCGTGAAGCCGGGCACCCGCAGCCGCTCCGGCGCGATGAACAGAAAGTCGAGCTGGCCGCGGAGGTAGTTGCGACAGACCTCGCGCGCGGCCTCGCGCGGCAAGCCGGAGTGGATGCGCTCGGCCACGAACCCCTGTTGCCGCAGCTTGCTCACTTGATCTTCGATCAAGGCGATGAGCGGGCTCACCACCAGCGTCGTGCCGCCGCGCGCGACCCCTGGTAGCTGGTAGCAGAGCGACTTGCCCGCGCCGGTGGGCATCACGAGCAGCGCATCGCGGCCCGACAGCAAGAGTTCGCAGACCTCCTGCTGATGGGGGCGGTAGTCCGGAAAGCCAAAGCGGGTCTGGAGAACCTCGCGCATGGAGGTCCCCGGGCGGACGGCCACACGCGTGACCGGGGAAGGGGGAGTCGAGGCGAGACGCGCGGCGGCAGGAACACGCCCCGTCGCGTGAGGGGCGGCGTCCCGGGCCTCGACCGACCTGGCTGCCACGGGCAGGGGAGCGCTTGCCGCGACCCGGGCGAAAGGTGGGGGTGGCACGCCGCCGCGCACGTTGCCGATCACCTCGCGCACGTAGGCTTCGATCTCGGCCATGAAGGGGGTGAGCCCCAGCTTTCCGCGCTCGATCTGCCGCAGCTTGTGCTCCCACTCGCCGGTCATCTGCGCGCTCTTGACGTGCGGATGCACCGCGTCGATCAGCGCCTCGCCCCGCGCGGTGCCGCGCAGCGCCTTCTGCTCGCGCACGATGAAGTTGCGCGTCAGCAGGGTCTCGATGATGGCCGCGCGCGTGGCGGGCGTGCCGAGCCCGCGCTCCCGCATCGCCTCGGACAGCTCCTTGTCGTCGAGCGCCTTGCCGGCCGTCTCCATCGCCGTGAGCAGGCTCGCTTCCGTGTAGGGGGCGGGAGGTCGGGTGCGCTTTTCTTCGATGCGCGCCTCGTGCAAGCGCAGGGCATCGCCGGCTTGCACGAGCGGGAGCTCGGGCTCTCCCGGGTGCGCCTCGCGTTGCGGGCGGAGCTTCACGTCGAGCTTGCGGTGGCCCTCGGCCAGCACGGTGGTACCGCGCGCCAAATAATGATCGAGCGCATCGCCCGCGAGCTCCGACCTGACCGCGACGCGCACGTGGGTCACCGCCCACTCGTAATCTGGCTGATAGGCCGCGAGCAGGCGCCGCACGACCAGGTCGTAGATCTTGAACTCATCGCTGTGGACACCGAGCTTGCACGGTTTGCCGGTGGGGATGATGGCGTGATGGTCACGCACCTCTGCGTCGTCGACGAAGCGCTTGCCGAGCGAGCCCAGCGCCGGGTCCACGACGAACAGCGCCTCGTAGGGCGCGCGGACCTTGGCCACGATCTCGGGGAGGGTGCGCGCCACATCCGTCGAGAGATGGCGGCTGTCGGTACGCGGGTAGCTGAGCAGCTTGTGCTCTTCGTACAGGCGCTGGGCGAGCTCCAGGGTGCGGCTGGCCGAAAACCCATAGAGCCGCGCCGCGTGGCGCTGGAGCTCGGTCAAGTCATAGAGCAGCTGCGGGCGGGCTCGCTTTTCTTCGCGCTCCACGGCGTGCACGCTGAGCGTGCCCACGCCCGCACGCTGGCAGAGCTGCTCCGCCTCCACCCGATCCGCGGGCAGCCTGCAGGGCTCGTGATCCTCTGGCGTACGCACGAAGCGCGCCTCGAAGCGCGATGCCTCGCCGTGCTCGGGGGACACTTGGAGCGCGACCTCGAGGTACGCCTCCGGCACGAAGTTCCGGATCGCGCGATCGCGCTCGACGATCATCGCGAGGGTCGGGGTCTGCACGCGACCCACGGAGAACACCTGGGGCTTCTCCGCACCGTTCGCGCGGGATTGGCTCTGGGCCCGCAGCGTGTACGCACGCGAGAGGTTCATCCCGACCAGCCAGTCGGCGCGGCTCCTGCCGCGGGCCGCGTCGGCCAGCGGCTCGAACTCCGCGCCGTCCCGCAGGCGCTGAAACCCCGCGCGGATGGCCTCGTCGGTCAGCGACGAGATCCACAGACGCTTGAGCGGCTTGGTGAGCCCTGCGAGCTCGGCGATGTAGCGGAAGATGAGCTCGCCTTCGCGCCCGGCGTCCGTGGCGCACACCACCTGGCGCGTCTCGGGGGAGGTGATGAGGCGCCGCACCACCTCGAACTGCGCCCGCGTCGCGTCGACCACGTACAGGGGCCAGCGCTCCGGGATCATGGGCAGGTACTCGAAGCGCCAGCCCTTCCAGCGCGGATCGACCCGCTCCGGCTCGGCGAGGGCGACCAGGTGGCCCACCGCCCAGGTCACCGTGTAGCCCCCGCCGCGCAGAAACCCGTCGCCCCGCTGCGTGGCGCCCAGGACACGACCGATGTCCCGGGCGACAGAGGGTTTTTCGGCGACGACGGTGATCACCCCCCAGATATCGCGTGGCCCGATCCCCGTGACAAGTGCTCAGTGCCGAAAAGGCCCACCCGCGCGGTTACGGGTAGCGGTTATCGGCGAGATCGCGCGTCGCCCAGGGGTCGCGGGCAGATCGCAGGGCGGCCCTCCGCTCAGGGAACGAAGCGCATGTATCCCGGGCTGTTGGCGACGTTGAAGTCCGGACTCGACAACACCACGCGCGTGCCGCTCTCGTTCAGCACCTCGACGGATTCGCCGCTGACGTGGGCCTGAAGCTTGCCATCGCGGCTCACGGCTCGAATCTGCGGGCCGTCGTAGGTGGGTAGGGTCTCGAATGCCGCGGGCGCCGCGGGATCCGCCTGGAGCATCAGCGACATGGTTCCCATGTAGTTGTTGTCCTGGTCCCGCCAGTAGTCGCGGTTCGAGGAGAACCACACCTGTCCGTTGAGTAAGAATCCCATGCTGCCCGCGGGGCCGCCGTTCTGGGCCACGACGCAGCCGGTGCATGCGCTGAAGTTCTGCTCCTGCGCGTAGGTCATGCCCTTTTTGCTGCCGTAGTGTTGGGAGAGCTGGGTCAACGTTCCCGCCTCCAGCGAGAAGTATCCGAGGTTGTTGGAGTCCCCATTGGTGCCGCCGCTCCGGAAGCCTTGCGCCAGAAAACCGGTGCAGCTGCTGTCCCAGAAGATGCCGCCCGCCAACTTGCTGGCGTCCGGGATCGCCTTGACCTCCACGGGCGTCTGCGTTTCATCCAGGGTCGGATCGACGCTCCATACCTTCCCGTTGGCGACCACCAGCACGGTCTTTGCGTCGGCCCAGCAGGGGGCGCGGACCAAGCTGCCGAGCGGACCACCCTTCTTGATCAGGACCTTACCGGTCGCTCCATCGTCGGCGAACTCGTACACCACGAGCCGGATATCCGGATCGTCCGCGTAGAAGCCGCCGCCGGTCACGACGCGGGTGCCGTCCGGCGAGACATCCCAAACGTGATAAGCGTGGTCTTGGGTCTGGGGCCAGCGCAGGCGGTCTCCGAGCACCTCCTTGGTGCTGCCGTCAGCTAGATTGACCAGGCGGGCCACGTGCGAGGTCGACACCAGGAGCGAGCCAGCGGCCCCACCATCGCCATCCCCACCTGCGTCGCCGTCTCCGTTGACATCCCCATCGCCGCTGATGTCGCCATCCCCACTTGCGTCGCCGTCTCCGCCGAGGTCCCCATCGCCGCCGAGGTCCCCATCGCCGCTGTTTCCGGCGTCGGTGTCGGGATCCGTCTGCTTCGCTCCAGAGTCGTCATCCCCGCATCCACCGGCCGCCAACATCGCCGTCACAGCCATCGCCACGCCTACGCGCTTCACCTCGTCTGCGAACATCCGTCCTCCATGTCAGGTCACCCTCCGATCGTCGTCGTTCTTCGCGAGGCTGACAAGGGAAAGGCGCTGATTGCGCGACCGATGGGGCCCATCTTCCCTCACAGAGGGCGGGGCGCGTGATGACTCTGAAACAGCGAGGCCGCGGCTCTCGCCACGGCCTCCGCAACGCAGAGAGCTTCAGTGCTCGGGAAGCGGGCTCAGACCTTGACGGGCGCCCCTGCCGCCGTGCTCGCCTCGCGGGCCGCGCTCGGCAGATCGTAGTGACCGCCGCCCGTCTCGTCGCGGTAGCCGCTCTCGCCGTGGTCGGTGTAGTCGAGGCCGGTCTCTTCGTCGTCGGCGCTCGGGCGGAGTCCGAACAGGGCCTTGACGATGGAGCCGAGTACGACGG
>JBIQKA010000198.1:0-6893 GCA_044507075.1 Myxococcales bacterium | reverse complement strand
GCGACCGCGCGCAGAAGACGCGCCTTGCCCCGGACAGAGGGAGACCACTGGGGGGAGGTTACTGGGGGAGCGGGGCGTCGTCCCGGTAGCCGGGCGGTGGGTTTCGATGTGGGCGGGCATTTTGGTGGCCCGGAGGCTATGAACGCCGCCGCCATGATCCGGATCTCGATCTTCCTTGGTTTGCTGTTGGCACTGGCTGGTTGTTCACCCGAGACGCCCCCGGATACTCCGTCCGCCGCCGACGCGGGTGGGCCGAGGAAGGCGCCAAAGACCACCAAGCTCAGCGCCCAGAAGGTGCTCAAGACCTTGTCCTACGTGGGCACGGTGGTCGCGCCGCGTGACGCCATCGTCTCCTCGACTCGAGGGGGACGCGTCGAGGCCTACTATTTCGAGATCGGTCAGCCCATTCGCGCCAATGACCTCTTGGTCAAGCTCGGCTCGGCGGAGTTGAACTATGCCTCGCAGGCCGCCGCTGCCAGCGTCACCCAGGCGCGCGCGCGGATCGGAGGGGCCAAGGACGCCCAGAGTCTGCCGAGCGCGCAGGCGGCCAAGTCAGCCTACGAGGTGGCGGCCGACGCCCTCAAGCGCGCCGAGAAGCTGTTCGCGCAGGGCTCGGTGAGCGAGCAGGAGCTCAACCGCGCGCGCTCCAACGAGGCCTCGGCCAAGGCGCAGTACGACGGCGCGCTGGCCGCCGCGCAGGCGGAGTTCGGCCGGTTGGTGGAGCTCGAGGCGCACTCGGCCCAGGCCCAGGCGGCCCTCGGGGACAAGGCCGTGCGCGCGCCCTTCGATGGGGTGGTGCTCGATCGCTTCATCGAAGTCGGCCAGATGGCCGCGCCCAACGCCCCGCTGATCCGCGTCGTCGACAACAGCGAGCTGCGCGTCCGCTTCGACGTGCCCCAGTTCGACGCCCATCAGGTGTCCCTCGGCAGCAAGGTCACCATACAGGTCGCTCAGCGCGTGCTCTCGGCGCAGGTCGTGCGTTCCACGCCCGGCCTGGTGGGGGCCTCGAACGCGCGCCTCGTGGAGGCCAAGATCGACTTGCCCGCCGAGGCGGACAAGGAGCTGGTTTCGCAGCTCCTGCCCGGCGCGCGCTTTCCGGTGTGGCTCGAGATCGGCGGCGAGGACACGGTGGTGCGCGTCCCGCTCAGCAGCACGACCACCACCGCGGGCCTGCTGCGCGCGTGGGTGATCGACGACAATCGCTTGAGCGAGCGGCTGCTCTCGGTGCTGCGCTACGAGGGCGACGAGGTGCTGGTGTTGAGCGGGCTCGCAGATGGTGATCTGTTGGTCGATCAGCCGCAGCCCGACTTCAAGCTGGGCGAAGAGGTGATGCCGTGAACGCCAGGTTTGCACTCGCCGCGCTGGGCGCGGTGCTCGTGGCGCAGGCCGCCCACGCGCAGGACGTGCCATCGGCGCGGGACGTGGCCGAGGTGGCTGAGACCGCTCCGGTAGCGAACCCCGAAGACGACGGCGCCCTGTTGATCGATGAGGCCAAGGTGGTCGCGCTGGCGCTGGCCGATCACCCGCACATCGAGGCGGCGCGAGCCGATCGCGACGCGGCCGCCGAGGCCAAGCGGGCAGGGCGGCGCGCGTTGATCCCCGACGTGCAGCTGAGCGGCCGCTATACGCGCTTGAGCAGCATCCCCGAGCGCTACCGCAGCTACAACGGCTTCACCTTTCCGCAGCTGCTCGACAACTTCGGTGCGCGCGCCCAGCTCGTGGTGCCGTTGAGCGAGCTGTTCTTGAACCTGGCCGCGAGCGCGCGCGCGCTCGGGCACTTGGCCGACGCGGCCGAACTCGAGGTGGTGAGCGCGCGCGCGCAGATCGCGTACGAAGCGCGCGCGGCGTTCTTGCGTTATTGGCGCAGCAAGTTGGCGCTCGACACCGCGATCGAGCTGACCCGCGCGGCGACCTCCCAGGTCCAGGATCAACGCGCGCGGCAAGAGGCGGGCACCGTGGCCCGCAACGACGTGTTGACGTTCGAGGTCGCGCTGGACGCGGCGGCGATGGCCGAGCAGTCGGCCCGGGCCGACCTGGCGGCGGCCGAGGCCATGCTACGCAGCTTTTTTCCCAGTTTGCAGGCCCGCTCGCTGCGCGTCCCGGACCTGCCGGCGTCGAGCGTCGACGAGCCCGCGCCCGAGGCGCCGAAGGCGGCGGCTTCCCCCCAGCTCGCGAGCCTCGAGGCCCAGGCCCTGGCCGCGCGCGAGCGTGCGAAGAGCGCATCGCTCGCGCGTTTGCCGAAGGTCTCCGTGTTCGTCGCCGGAGACTACGCGGCGCCGAGCCCGCGCGTATTCGTGCTGGACCGCTTGCTGTTCATCCCGACCTGGGAGGCCGGCGCCAGGGTGGAGTGGTCACTCTCGCAGCTCACCAGCGGCAGCTCGCTCGCGCAGCGCGAGAAGGCGACGCACCGGGCCTTTTCGGCGCGCGTGGAGGAGGCCAAGCGTCAGCTCGACGCCGAGCGCACGGCGGCCCTCAGCAGCCTCAGGTTGGCCCACGAGCGCGCCTCGCGCGCGAGCAAGCGCGTGGAGCACGCCGCCGCCCTGGCCGCCGCGCGCCGCGGTGAGCTCGAGGTGGGCACGGCCTTGCCCTTGAACGTGGTGCTGGCGGAGACCGATCTGGCGCGCGCCAAGAACGAGCACGTGGACGCTGTGGTGGAGCGCGCGCTGGCCATGGCCAAGCTCGACTTCATCGACGGTCGCGCGGAACCCTCCCGTGCAGGCGGGGGTGCGCGATGAGAGCGCTCGCCGCGCTGTGCGTCCGGCGCCCGGTGTTCACCTGGGTGCTCGTGTTGAGCACGGTCGTGCTCGGCCTCTCCGCGCTCGGGAAGATGCCGGTCGAGCGCTTCCCGAACATCGAGTTCCCCTTCGTCGCGGTCATCATCCAAGCGCCCGGCATGTCGGCCGAGCAGGTGGAGAGTGAGATCTCCACCCGGGTCGAAAACGCCCTCGGCACGGTGAGCGGCCTGGATCGCCTGGACTCGTTCTCGCAAGAGGGCATGTCCATGATCTGGGCGCAGTTCCTGCTCGGGAAGGATCCCGACACTGCGGCCAACGAGGTGCGCGATCGCGTGTCGCGGTTGGGCGATGAGCTCCCGCGCGTGGCGCGTCCCCCGCGCCTCGAGACCTTCAACCCCAACGCCTCGCCGATCGTCCTGATCGCCGTCGACGCCGATCCGGTGGATGCGCGCACGCCGCTCGAGCTCACCGAGCTCGCCGACACCGTCGTGCGCCGTGAGCTGCAGACGGTGAGCGGCGTGGGTGACGTGAAGCTGGTGGGCGGTGAGACCCGCGCGCTCTCGATCGTGCTCGACCCCTTGCGCCTGCGGGCCCTGGATTTCACGGCCCAGGAGGTGCAGCGCGCGCTCGAGCGCGAGAACCTCGAGGCGCCTGGCGGCAGCCTCCCCGACGGGGATAGCTCGCTCGGCGTGCGCCTCTCGGCCAGGGCGGCCACGGCGGAGGCCCTCCGCGATGTGGTGGTCGGCAAGCGTGGCGATCTGAGCGTGCGTCTGTCCGACCTCGGCCAGGTGATCGATGGCACGACCGCCTCCGACTCGCGCGCCTCGCTGTCCGGTCGTCCGGGTGTGCTGATCACGGTCACCAAGCAGCCCGGGCAGAACACGGTGGGCGTGGCCGACGAGGTGCGCGACCGACTCGAGCGGGTGCGCGCGCTGCTCCCCGACGGCGTCCGGGTCCGCATCATCCAAGACAACAGCGAGGACGTGCGCGCGGCGGTCCACGCGGTCACCGAGCACTTGATCATCGGCTCGATCCTGGCGGCGCTCGTCGTGCTCGCGTTCTTGCGCAGCTTTCGCGCCACCGTGATCGCGGGTCTGGCTATCCCGACCTCCATCATCGGCGCCTTCGCGGCGGCCCACGCCCTCGACATCACGCTCAACCTGCTCTCGCTCCTGGGTCTTACGCTGGCGGTCGGCATCGTGATCGACGACGCGATCGTGGTGCTCGAGAACATCGTGCGCGTGATCGGTGCGAAGAAGCTCACCCCGCGCGAGGCGGCCGTCGAGGCGACGCGCGAGATCGGGCTCGCGGTGCTCGCGACCACCCTCTCGCTGGTGGCGGTCTTCCTGCCCGTGGCCACCATGGAGGGCATCGTGGGCCGCTGGCTCGCGCCCTTCAGTCTCACGATGTCGGTGTCGATCATGTTGTCGATGGCCGTGGCCTTCACGCTCACGCCCATGCTCTGCTCGCGCTGGCTCAAGAAGAGCGACGCGCACGACGGCGACGGGCAGCACGCGGGCGAGCACCAGCAAGGGCGCTTCGAGCACTACTACGGTCTCTTGCTCGCGTGGTCCCTGCGTCGCCGCTGGGTGATCGGCATCGGCGTGGCGCTCACCTTCTTCTCCATCTTCCCGGTGGCGGGCATGCTGCCAGCCACGTTCATCCCCATCGAGGACCTCGGACGCTTCTCCGTGTACGTGCGCTTGCCCGATCGCGCGAGCGTGGACCGCACGGCGCAGGTCGCCGAGGAGCTCGCCGCGCGGATCCGTCAGCTGCCGACCGTCTCCGGCACCGCGGTGATGACCCTCAGCAACCGCGACGCGACTGTTTCGGTCTACCTCGATCGCCCCGGCGTGCAGGTCGAGATGACCCAGCTGGTGCGCGAGAAGGTGCGCGCGATGGTCCCGGAGGACGTGCTGACCATGGTCGGCCCGATGGACGACTTCGCGCCGCCCGGCCCCGACAGCGCGCCCATCCAGTACGTGATCCGCGGCTCCGATCTGGCCGAGCTCCGCGAGGTGGCCGGGAAACTGCTCGAGTCCGCCAAGGACATCCCGGGCACCGTGGACCACGGCATCACCAGCGCCGGCGGAAAGCCCGAGCTCTCGCTCGTGGTGGATCGCGCGCACGCGAGCAAGCTCGGGGTCTCCCACGCCGAGATCGGCAGCGCGCTCGCGCTGATCGACAGGCAGGGCGTGGAGCTCGGCACGGTCCGAGATCCGCGCAGCAAGTACGACCTCTCGCTGAAGGTTCGCCTGCGGGTGGCCGCGGACAATCTGAGCCCCGAGGACCTCGTGCGCACGCTGACCGTGCGCTCCGAGCAAGGCACGCTGCTCTCCTTGGCGGAGCTCGCGGACTTCACGCGCAAGGAGGGCCCAGGGCTCATCCGGCGCGTCGGCCGGCAGCGTCAGATCACGCTGTTCATGAACACGCTGCCTGGTACCTCCGACGCCGACGTGGTGAACGCCATCGAGGCCAAGCTGAAGGAGGTCGAGCCCAGCGGCCGCTATCGCGGCGAGGTGATCGGCAACGCCAAGGAGATGCAGAAGGCTGCCACGGCCTTCATGGTGGCCATCGTCCTCTCGTTCGTGTTCATGTACCTGATCCTGGCGGCCCAGTTCGAGAGCTGGATCCACCCGGTCACCATCCTGCTCTCGCTGCCGCTCACCATCCCATTCGGCCTCGTCTCGCTCTTGATTGGCGCGCAGAGCCTGAACGTGTTCTCCGCGTTGGGCTTCCTGGTGCTGTTCGGCGTGGTCAAGAAGAACTCCATCCTCCAGGTCGATCGCATCATCCAGCTGCGCGCCGAGGGCATGGCGCGCGGCGAGGCGGTGATCCAAGCCTGCCGTGATCGCTTGCGCCCCATCCTGATGACCACCCTGGCGTTCGTGGCCGGCATGCTGCCGCTGGTGATCTCGAGCGGCGCGGGGGCGGCGACCAATCGTGCGGTGGCCGTGGGCATCCTGGGCGGGCAGACGCTCTCGTTGGCGCTGACGCTGATCGCCACGCCGGTGGCCTACACCCTGTTCGACGACTGCTCGCGCTTCTTCGCGAACTGGCGCGCGCGCCGCGCGCAGAAGCGCGCGGGGAAGGACGGGGCTCCGCGCGCTCCGCAGCTGCCCGAGCAAGAGCAGCCCCGGGCTTGAGGCAGCTCGGTGACCTGCCGACTCAGGGCGCCTCGGCCGGAGCCTCCTCCGGAGCTTCCTCGGGCGCTTCCTCCGGCGCGATCTGCACCTTGGCGGGCGCGGCGTCGCCGAGCACCTCCACGCTGCCCAGGTGCGCGGGCAGGTACGGATCGAACTTGCCGAGGTACCAGCCGATGCCGAGCCCGAACACGATCGCGAGCAGCAGGTACAGCCAGGTGGGCCGCTTCTTGTCGGCGAAGGGATCTACCAGATCCCGCGTGGAGCCGGCTGGGAGCGCGGCCACGCGCGTGAGCGCCTCGCCGAAGCGGACGTTGAGCTTGGCGTCCTTGTTGACGGCCCAACCGTTGGCGTCGAGCAAGGGCGCGATGTTGCGCTGACGCAGCTTGAGCCAGGCGATGGCCATCGAGGGCCCGCTGATCACGAGCACGATGCCGAGCACGCCGAGCGGCATCCAGATGCCAAGCCCGAAGAACGACTGCAAGAGCGCGCCGAGGGCCGCGGTGATGCCGCCGACCGCCACGCCGAGGGCAGCCACCACGCCGACGTCGATCTTGGTGGGCTTGACGCCCTTGGGGGCGCCCGCTGCTGCGCTCTGCGCCGACTCGAGAGCGCCCGTCAGCTTCTGGTCGGACTCGGCCTCGGCCGCCGCTGCGCGCTTGGTCATGTACTCCTCGACCGAGCGCAGCACCTTCTTGTAAGGCGCCCAGAACGCGGCGCGCACGCTGATCGGACTGTCGACCACCTTCGTCACGGTGACGTCCCAATCCTGGCCCTGGCGATCGTAAAAGACGCCGTTGCGGCCGACCGTGATGTTGTCGGAGTCGCCGTTGGTCAGCGCCGCCACGATGTGGCGTGTCTCGCCCTTGCCGTTGCGGATATCGCAGTACAGCAAGAAGCACCTGGAGAGCGAGGCGAGCACGGCGTGCTTGGCCGGGTCGTCGACTCGCAGCACCAGCTCGCACTCACGCTGGTCGATGAACAGCGTGCCGTCCTGGAACGCGGCGCGCTCCCG
>JBIQKA010000197.1:0-6929 GCA_044507075.1 Myxococcales bacterium | reverse complement strand
AACTGCGAAGAGGATGGGGACTGCAAGGCAGGCGAGTTCTGCGTCAATCAGCTCTGCCAGAAGTGCCGCTCGGACGCCGATTGCGGCCCCGGCCAGCAGTGCAACGCAGGCGCCTGCGACCCCATCCCTGGTTACTGCGACGACTCGACCCCATGCCCGAGTGGCCAGAGCTGTGTGGCCAACCGCTGCGAGGTGGCAGCCAGCGAATACCGCGAGCCTGAGCCGGTCGCGGCTCCTGCGGGTCCCTGCGAGCTCGAGACCGTCTACTTCGAGTACGACTCGTCCACGCTCGAGCCGTCCGCTCGCGATGCGATCGCCAAGAACGCCAACTGCATCCGTGAGCGCGGTTTGGGCGGCGTGCGCGTCACGGGCTATACGGACCCGCGCGGCACCGAGGAGTACAACCTGGCGCTCGGTGATCGCCGTGCGCGCTCGGTCGAGCAGTACATGAACAGCCTCGGCATCGAAAAGAGCAAGACGAGCACCTCGTCGATGGGCGAGGAGATGGCGCGCGGCAACGACGAGAGCGGTTGGGCCAAGGACCGCCGCGTCGAATTCACCTCGAACTGATCCGCATCGCCATGCTCGCGTTTGAAACCTTGGGCTTCGACCGCGAGTAGGCTCTCAACAGGGGCGCTCCATGTGGGCGCCCTCTTCATTGGTTCGACAAAGGGCAAGATCCTCATGGGACGCACGACTGCTTTCGTTTGCTCCGCCTGGCTCGCCGCGAGCACGAGCGGCTGCTTCTTGTGGACCACGGCGGCCGACGGCGATCAGCTGCGCCGGGACCTTCAGGCCGAGGCGGCACGCGTGCAGAAGCTCGAGGTCGCGCAGAACGCTCAGCTCGAGCAGCTCAAGCAGGCGGAGGCCAAGGCACAGCAGAGCATCGAGCAGCTCGAGGGCGTGATCGAGCGCGCCACCACGGTGGTGCAGCGCAACAGCGCCGACGTCACCGTCCAGGTCAGCGAGCTGGAGTCCAAGCTCGCGGTGGCCGAGGGACGCATCGCCGAGCTTCAGTTCTCGGTAGAAGAGCTCAAGAAGGCGCAGACCGAGGCCAAGGCCGCCGCGACCGCGACCGCCGCAGGCAGCGATGCCCCGCCCGCCGATGCGATCCCGGCCGACAAGACGGAGCACTACGCGGCCGCGTACCGTGCCTACAGCGACCGCGACTTCGCCAAGGCCCGCACCCTGTTCCGCGCCTACATCGATCGCTACAAGAACGACGCGCAGTCCGACAACGCGCAGTATTGGATCGGGGCCAGCTACCTGATCGAGAACCGACCGGCCACCGCCCTGGGCGAGCTGCGCAAGGTGATCGAGAGCTACCGCGGCGGCGACGCGGTAGACGAGGCCCTGCTGGACATGGCCGAGGCCTTCTTCCGGCTCAAGGCCTGCAGCGACGCCAAGACCACCCTGGACACGCTGATCAAGACCCAGACGAACTCTCCCCTGGTCGCGAAGGCCAAGGAGAAGCTGAAGGCGATCAAGAAGCTCCCCAAGGACGCCTGCACGAGCTGAGGCGGCCTTGCGGGGCCGCCTGGTGGCTCAGGGGACGAGCGCGCGCAGATCGCCCTCGAGCTCCTTGAGGCCTGCCGCGTCGCTGCGGTAGTAGCCGCGGATCTCGCCCTGGGCGTTCACCAGCACGAAGTGCTCCCCGTGCATGATCTCGACCAGGTTCGGGTCGTTCTCGCTGGGCTCGGGGTCGCCGCGGTGGATCTTGAAGCCCTGCACCACGGTGCGCTCGATCTCCGAAAGCGGACCGGTGAGGAAGCGCCAGCGCTTGGGGTCGGCCTCGAAGCGAGCCGCGTAGGCCGCGAGCACCTCGGGGGTGTCGTAGTCCGGGTCCACGGAGATGGACACGAACTGCACCGGCAGCGCCCCCACCCGCTTCTGCAGGGAGGCGAACTTGGCCGTGAGCAGCGGGCACACGCTGGGGCAGCGGGTGAACACGAAATTCACCACCCAAACCTGCCCCAAGAGGTCCCTGTCGGTCACCCGACGCCCCTCCTGATCGGTCAGTGAGAACGAGGGTACGTGCCCCAGCGACCCCTTCGTGGTGGCCTCGGACGCGTTCATCCCCCGCGCCGCGTAGATCGCCACGGCCGTGACCGGCAACAGGGCCCACAAGAGCCATCGTACTTTGCGCATGGGGCCGCCCCCCCGGCGTAGTCGAAGCGGGCCGCCAGGGCCCGCGAGCAAAGCCCTAAACCAGCGCGTCCAGCGCGAGCGCCGCGAACAGCAAGGGCAGGTAGACGAGCGACGCCGCGAACACCTGGCGCGCCCAACGATGCCCCGCACCCGGCCAGAAGCCACGCACGGTCATCGCCACCATGCCGACCCCGAGCACCAGGGCGACGACAAAGTAGGCCATGCCGGCCACCTTGAGCGGGACCAGCACCAGGCTCACGGCCAACAGCAGCACCGCGTGGATGAACGCGTGGATCTTGGCCACCCGCAGACCGCGCACAGCCGGCAGCACCTTGATGCCCGCCCGCGTGTACTCCTCCTCACGGAAGATCGCGATCGCGATGAAGTGGGGTAGCTGCCAGAAGAACAGCACCCCGAACAGCGCCAGCCCCGCCCAGTCGAGCCTCCCGGTCACGGCCGTCCAGCCGATGAGGGGCGGCAGCGCGCCGGGCACCGAGCCCACCAGCAAGGCGGCCGGGCTCTTCTGCTTCATGGGGGTGTAGACAGCGACGTAGCTGAAGAGGGCGATCGCCGCCAAGAGGCCGGTCAGCCGATTGACCCCCAGCGTCAGCAACGGGATGGAGACCACTCCCAGGAAGAGCCCGAACAGGAGGGCGACCTTGGGCGTGAGCCGCCCCGCGGGGAGCGGGCGGCCCTTGGTGCGGCTCATATGGCGATCGACATCGCGCTCGAGCCAGCAGTTGAGCGTGTTGGCGGAGCCCACCACGAGCGCGGTCCCGAGCAGCGTGAAGAAGGCCTTCCACAGGTCGAGACCGCCGGCGCCGTGGGCCAGTGACAGTCCACCCGCGGTGGTGATCAGAACCATCAGCGTGATACGCGGCTTGGCCAGCGAAACAATATCACGTGTAATCCCGGACAGTTGGTGTTCGCGTACAGCGTCCATCTCTCTTGCCCGCACGCAATTCCGCGCGCTCGACGAAGGTCGCCTCTGATGCGCAGCGTCTGGGCCCGCGCGAGGGGCTCAACGGTGCCGAAAGGTGCGGCGGTATAGCAAAGGCCAAACCAGCCAGTCAACCACGTGCCCGGGAGATAGGGTCCTTCAGCGGCCAAATCAACCCCGAGAATGGGAGATCAACGCAGAAGGAGCAGAGCGAGCGCGATCAGCCCCCCCAAAACGAGCATCGCGCCAGCGCCCAGGGCGGCCCACAGCACCGGGGACTGCCCGAGCGAGCCAGCGCCCTGCCGCTGCTGCCCGGGGGATGCGGCAGGACGTATCGAAGCGGCCTTGGAACCGCTGGGCACCGGGATGCTGGGGTTCTTTCCCCTCCCCTGTTCGGCCGCCTCTCGCCCTTCCAGATAGAAGCGTTGGCTCTCTTCGCTCGGGGGAACCGAGCGCATGGCGTCGTCGCGCACCTCGCCCTGCAGCACGCCCTTGAGCGCCATTGCGAAGTCCGAAGCGCTCGGATAGCGGTGGCCCGGGTCCTTCTCGATGGTCTTCATCACCACCGCCTCGAGGCCTGGCGGAAACGTGAGCCCGGGGATGCGTTCACCGAGCGGAATCGGCGTGCCCCGAATTTGCAGGGCCAGGTAGTCCATCGGTTGCGCCGCGTCGAACGGCAGCTTGCCGGTGAGCATCTCGTAGAGGATGCAGCCAAGCGAGTAGATGTCGGAGCGCGCATCCAACTGCTGCCCGCGCGCTTGCTCGGGGCTCATGAACTCCGGCGTCCCGAAGACCATGCCCTCCTGGGTGAGGATCAACGAGCCGGGGCGCATCTCGCGCTGCGTCACCTTGGCCAGGCCGAAGTCGAGCACCTTGGGGAAATCGGCGATCCCTCCCTGGGTGGTCAGGAAGATGTTCTCGGGCTTGAGATCACGATGGATGATGCCTTGCCGATGCGCCTCCTCCAGCGCGCCGCAGACCTGCACCATGATGTTGGTCGCCCGCACGGGCTGCAGCATCCCCTCGGCGCGCGTGACCTGAGCCAGGTTCTTGCCCTCGAGGTACTCCATCACGATGTAGCAGGCGTTGTCCTCGAGCTGCCCATACATGAACACGCGCGCGGTGTTCGGATGGGAAAGGTGACTCATCGCACGCGCCTCGCGGCGGAAGCGGGAGACCAGATCCGGCCGGGACACGTACTTCGGGTGCAGGATCTTCACCGCCACGAAGCGGTTCATGTCGGGCTGCTCGGCCTTGAACACCGCGCCCATGCCGCCGGAGCCGATCCGTTGAATGATGCGGAATTGCCCCGCGATCTCCTTCCCGATGTAGGAGGCTGGCGCGTTCACGTAGCTAGATCCCCTCCCGACGTCACTGCCGGGGCAGTATAGGAGAAAAGTGGACGCGAGCGCGAGCGCGAGAACCGAATCCTCCAATGAAGCCAGAGTCTCGTTGATGAGCCTTCCGGCTCGGCTCCTGCGCGAGCCCGCGCTGCTGGAGCTCGGCAAGCGACTGTGGGGTCTCGGGGGCGTGCAATGCGCGAGCGGTCTGCCACGCCTGTTCTCAGGCGATGAACTGAAAAATTGGCTCAGACCGGATGACGTTGTCTGTGAACTACGGGCCGTGCCCCAGGACGGGCGCAGCTTCGTCTGGCTGTTGCTTCCGAGCAGCGACGGCGCACGCTGGGTCGACCGCATCCTCGGTGGAGATGGGGCGATCGCCCACGCGCCCGGGCTCAGCGAGCCGGAGTATGGCGTCCTGGCCTATGCCCTCGGGCGATCGCTGAACGCGTCGCTCCCCAATTATCAGCTGACCCAGATCGAGCCGGCGCGCACCGCCTCGATCGCAGAGCGCTGTGCCACCGCGCTCGCTTGGCCGCTCGCGTTGGACACACCGCTCGGCCGGGTGGATGTGCGGCTCTTGATGAGCGAGCAAGTGGTCGCAGCGAGCCCGGTCAGCGGCGCGTTCGAGGTCCTCTTGAGCGATCTGTTCGAGGGGGAGCTCTCGTCAGCGAGCTGCGCCCCCGGAGATGTCCTGTTGAGCGATCGGCTCGCCCTCACTTGCACGTCGGCGGGCCTGGTCGGACCGGTCGAGGTGAAGGTCGAAGGCCTCGCAGAGACCTATTCGGCAACCCTCTCGGGCCACACCCTGCGCCTGAATCCCGCCGCCAAGCCCGGGGCGCGCGCCGGGCGCGTGGAGCTGGTGATCGCGCGCCAACGTCTGTCCCTCGAGGAGCTCGGGCGCCTCGGTCGAGGAGACGCCCTGCCCCTCACAGACGTCCCGCTGGAGAACGTACAGGTGTTTCAAGATGGCGTGCTGCGCGCTGAGGGCGGTCTGGTCGTCCACCGCGGCGCGCTCGGAGTGCGGCTCTCGCGCCTCCGATGAGCGCAGCTATTCGATGCGCAGGCGGAGATTCGCGGGGGTTCCGCCGCGCGTGAAATCGACGCTCAGCTCGCTCGCCGTGCGCAGCGACTCGAAGGCAGCCATCGCCTGCTCAGGGCGCTCGATGGGCTGCCCGTTGACCCGCGTGATCACGTCTCCCGATTCGATCCCCGCGCCCTGCCAGGCGGGATCCAAAGAGGCCACCCTGAAGCCACCGAACTTGCCGTTCGCCATGGCCGGCTCGAGCCGCACGTGCTGCAACAAGCTGCCGAGTCCCCGATCGACGATCGCCACCAGGCCCTGACGCTCGATCACGCCGAGATAACCGTCGCCCTCCACGCCGGCGAGCGTGACCCGCGGAGAGTCCACGGCAGCTGGCGGCGGCCGGTCGAGGGCCACCGCCACTTGCGTGGGCACGGGCTTGTTCGCCGTGGGCACGACTGGCTGCTTGGCTGCGCAGGCCGCCACTCCGCATGCCATCCCCACAATGACCCAGCGCATGACTTGCTCCTTACGACGAAGGCCTGTCGAAGAACGGTAGCGCGAGCGCCAGCACATCGGCAAAAACCGCGTCCGCGTCGCGATCGGCCTGGACGTGGGCGATCCGCTCACCGGGGAAGTGGACGTCGAGGTCGGCGTAAAAGCGCGCGAGGCGCGCCTGGAGATCGTCGTCGTCGAACAACTCCCGGGCCGACGAGCGCGCGAGCCGGCGCGCACGGGCGACCTCCGCGGACACGTCGAGCACGATCGTGAGGTCAGGTCTGCGTGCAAACCGGTTGAGCTCTCGCAACCACGGCACGCTCCCCGGATCGCGGCCGCTCACGCTTTGATAGGCGACCGTGGAGTGATCGTAGCGATCGCTCACGACGCACTCGCCCGCGCGCAGGCGCGGCAACACCTCGACCTCCAGGTGATCCATGCGATCGGCGGCGAACAGCAGCGCGAGCTTGGCGGCGCGCAGGGGGCCCGCGGCGCCCGGCGTAACGACGCGGCCGGTGAGGATCTGCCTCAGCAACATGCCCACCGGGCCATCGCTCGGCTCACGCGTCGTGTGGACCTGGATGTCCCGCTCGCGCAGCGCCTCCGCGAGCCGCGCCGTCTGCGTGGTGGTGCCGGCGCCGTCGATGCCTTCGAGCACGAAGAAGGGTGCACTTCCCATGGGATCTTTTCATCTTACCGCAACCTCTGCCCGCCGGTCGAAACAACCGGCCCGGACGCGCTCGCCGTTGCCCTGCCGGGACGCCAGAAGGAGTTTACGGCCGCCCCATTTGCTGTAATGAAGGAGAGATGACCAAGCCGAGCATCCAGAGCGTATCGCGCGAAGCGCGCGTGTTCCCTCCTGCCCAGGATTTCGCCCAGAAGGCGCACGTGGGCTCGCTTTCGGACTACCGCGCCATGCACGAACGGAGCTTGGCCGATCCCGAGGGGTTCTGGCGCGAGCAGGCCAAGATCGTCCACT
>JBIQKA010000196.1:3162-6945 GCA_044507075.1 Myxococcales bacterium | reverse complement strand
CGGGCAAGAAAACGGGCAAGAAAACGCCGTGCACTTTTGGAGACCTGCTGGCAGGACCTGTGCCACCCTTAGAACGAGTCCAGTTCGATGCCCAAGCCACTGAAGGCCCTGTTCGATATTCGCCCTTCCGAGCTCGCGCCTACGCTGCTCATGTCGGGGTACTTCTTTCTGGTCATCACCTGCTTCTGGATTCTCAAGCCGATCAAGAAGTCGCTCTTCCTCGCGTTCTATCGTCCGGGGCTGAGCCTCGCGTTGCCGAGCTTCGTCGGCCCACGCGAGATCGTGCTGACGGCCGCGGAGGTGGAGCTGGGCGCCAAGGTGCTCAACATGATCGTGGCTGGCTTGGCCGCGCTCGTGTTCGTCGGCTTCGCGCGCCGCTTACGACGCGAGAGGCTGAGCTATGTGTTCGGAGCTTGCTCGCTGTGCGCTTTCTTCCTGTTCACGCGCGTGATCGACGAGCCGAGCAGGGTTTCGGTGTGGTCGTTCTATCTATTCGGCGACCTGTTCAACATGTTGATGGTGGCGGCCTTCTTCGCGTACTTGAACGACATCGTGTCACCCGACGTGGCGCGTCGCATCTACGCCTTCGTCGTGCTGGGCGGCGTGGTCGGCGGGGTGTTCGGCTCCACCGTGGTCAAGGCCTACATCTCGGTGCTCTCCACCTCGACCTGGCTGTGGATCTGCTTCGCGGGCACCCTGCTGATCATCGGTCTGGCCTTCGCCGTATCCCGCTTGAAGCTCCCGGTCACGCGACACAAACCCGAGGAGGCCGAGGTGGTGGTCACCGCCGGCATGCGCGTGGGCGCAGCCGGCGCGCGGGTGGTGTTCGCTTCGCGCTATCTCCAGTCCATCGCGTGCATCGTTGCGATCTACGAGATCGTCTCCACGGTGATGGACTTCCAGTTCAGCGCCACCGTCAGCCACTACCTGCAGGGGGCCGCCATCGGCGAGCAGCTGGCCTCCGTGTTCCTGGTGACCAACGTGGCATCGCTCCTGATCCAGCTGCTGTTTACGCGCTTCGTGATGCAGGAGCTCGGCATCCGCGCGGCGCTCAGCGTGCTCCCGTTCGTGGTCCTGGTGGTCGCGGGGGGCTTTGCCATCATGCCGCTGCTCTGGGTCGGCAGCTCCCTGAGCATCGCGGACAACGCGCTCAACTACTCGGTGAATCAGTCGGCGCGCGAGTCGCTCTACGTGCCGGCCAGCGCGCTCGAGAAGTACCAGGCCAAGGCGTTCATCGACATCTTCGTGCAGCGCTCCGCCAAGGCGGTGGGGGTGGTGCTGAGCTTCGCGATGAGCCTCTGGATCCGGGACGATCTGACAGCGGTGCGTTACTTGAGCCTGGTGGTGGTGGGGCTCGCGTTCGTGTGGCTGTGGCTCGCGCGCTACGCGGGCAATCGCTTCAACGAGCTCGCGGCCAGCCCGGCGGAGTAGGGCGTTGAGCGGCCGCCACCGGCGTCGCGCATTTGTTCGAAGAAGCGTCGCTCTCAAGTCAGCCATCCGTGTCCGTGGGCTCCCGCACGAATGGATTCGGGTTCCCTTGACCACTAATCTTGTGTTCAGTATTTTGAGAGATCTCAGCTGCCGCCGCAGCACGTCAGGGGTCTCGTCAAAATGGGCAAATTCGAGTCGATTCAAGCGCTTACAGCGATCTCTTCGGCCGCTCTGAGAGCCCCGTCCTCGGCTCCCTCAGCGCCCCCTCCCGGGCGGGCTCCGCTGTGGGAGCAATGGGGGGCAGGGCAGATCCTCGAGCTGTCCGGGCGGGCCCCCGGAAAGCTGAGCACGGTCGCCCGCTTGCTGCTCCGCGCGCAGGCCGAGGGGGAGCCCTGTGCATGGGTTTCCCCGCGCGAGGAGTCGAGCTTCTACCCGCCGGACTTCGCCCAGGCGGGCATCGACCTCGCCGCGCTGGTGGTGGTGCGGGTGCCGCCCGAGGCGGGGTCCCACGGCCTGGTGCGGGCCAGCGAGCTTCTGCTGCGCTCGGGGGCCTTCGGTCTGGTGGTGATGGACTTCTCCCAGGGGCGCGTGCCCAGGGGCGAGCTCAGCTGGCAGTCGCGGCTCTCGGGGCTTTTGCGCAGTCACGATGCGCGCGTGGTGATGCTCACGCGCAGCGAGGCCCATGAACCCTCGCTCGGGCCCATGGTGAGCCTGCGCCTCGAGCCCCAAGTGAGCGCGCATTCGCCTTCACGGGCCTCGCTCGGACAGCGCGTGCTCAAGTGCAAACGCGGCGGTGCGCTCGCCATCTCCCCAGACATTCGCGAGCCCCCACCCGGAGCTGTGAGGCATGCATGACCTCGCTGCGCCGTACCACCTGCGTCGACATCCCGGACCTGCCGCTGCAGATCTTGCTGCGCGCTCACCCGGATTATCGCGACTTGCCCGCGGCCGTGGTGGCGGAGGAGCGGCCCGAGTCGCCCTTGCTGCTGGTGAACCGCCACGCGCGAAGCATGCGGTTGCGGACTGGCATGCGCTTTGGAGCTGCCAAGAGCCTGGTGCCCGAGCTGCGTGTGGGATCGGTGTCGGCGCTGGAGGTGGAGCAGGCGGTCGCGCAGCTCGTCGGGGATCTGCAGACCTTCTCGCCCCACGTGGAGCGCGACCCGGTGAGCGCCGGGGTGTTCTACGTGGATCCGAACGGCCTCTCCCATCTCTACGGGGGGGAGCTCAACTGGGCGCGCTGCGTGCATCGCTACCTCACAGGCAGGCGCTTCTATGCGGCGGTGGTCGTGGGCTTCGGGCGCACGCTCTCCTATGCCCTTTCGCGTGTCACGCGCGGCGTGAAGGTCATCGAACGGCAGGAGGAGGCGCTGGAGCTGGCGCGTGAGGTGCCGCTCGAGCGGCTGCACGTCACGCCGAAGCTGCGCGACTCCCTGGAGCGCCTCGGGCTGACCACGCTGGGCGATCTGTGCGCGTTCGGCGCGGATCAACTCGGGGTGCGCTTTGGCGCCGAGGCGGCGCGCTGGTGTCGGGTGGCCCAGGCCGAAGAGGTGCTGCCCCTGTGCGCGGAGCCCCACGTCGATACGCCGTGTACCGAGGTGGAGATCGATCCGCCCGACGACGACGTGGCGCGGCTGTGCTTTGCGCTCAAGCGAGGCCTGGATTTGCTGCTGGAGAAGGTGCGTCAGCGCGGACAGAGCGTGCGGGCGCTGTGGCTGCGGCTCGAGCTCGAGCGCGCACCGGCCAACGTCCAGCGCCTCGAGCCCTCCGCGCCCACGCGCGACGCCGCGCTGCTGCTCGAGCTCTTGCGCCTGCGGCTCTCCGCCCTGTCTTCGCGAGCGGATCGGTTCGCTTCGACGCACGCGCAGGGCAGTATCCTCGGCGCGCGCGTCGAGCGTGTGGTGCTCGAGGCCGAGCTGAGCGACGCTGCGCCCGGACAGCTCAACATGTTCGTCCCCAAGCGCGATCTCGCGGCGGGCGACCGCGCGCTCGCGCGCATCAAGGCGAGCTACGGGCAGGACGTGGTGTGCAGGGTGGAGCTCGAAGACGCGCATCTGCCCGAGGCCAGGTATCGCTTCGCGCCGCTTACCAGGCTCGAGAAGCCAAAGACGGAACAGACCTCGGAGCACGCGCCGCTTCCCCTGGTGCGCAGGTTGCGGTTCAAGCCGGAGCCACTCGCAGGGAGCGTGGAGGTCGACGCGCAGACGCGGGAGAAGACGTTGACCCACGGCGGGGAGCCGTACGCGCTCTCGGGGCCCTACCGCGTGAGCGGAGGCTGGTGGGTGCGTGAGGTGGCGCGTGACTACTACTACGCGCGGTCAGGGCGCGGAGAGTTGCTCTGGGTGTTTTACGACC
>JBIQKA010000196.1:0-3062 GCA_044507075.1 Myxococcales bacterium | reverse complement strand
GTTGGGTACGTTCCGTTGTGGGTCAAGAGTAACCACAGTTTTCTCGAGGGGGCGAGTCACCCGGAGGAGCTGGTCATGCGTGCCCATGCGCTCGGGCTCAAGGCCATGGCCATCACGGATCGCGACGGCGTGTACGGCGCGGTCAAAGCCCACGTGAAAGCCAAGGAGCTCGGCATCAAGCTGCTGGTGGGGGCCGAGATCACGTTGGCCATGGGCCTCGAAAGTGAGGTGAAGCAGCGGGTGATCCTGCTGGCCAAGACGCGCGCGGGGTACGCGAGCCTGTGCGCTCTGATCTCCAAGGGGCGCCTGCGCTCGGCCAAGGGGAGCTCGCTCGTGACCGTGGACGAGGTGCGCGAGGCGGCGGGGCACCTGATCGCGTTGTGCCTCGAGCCGACCTTGCTCGCCTTGCTCAAGCCAGCCTATCAGGCGGACCTCTATGCGCTCTCTGTGCGGCACGAGGCCGAGGGGGACGCGCAGCGCGAGACCAAGCTGCGCGAGCGTGCAGGCGCGCTCGGCGTGCCCGTGGTGGGCACCACCGAGGTGCTCTATCACGACGTTCGCAGGCGGCCCCTGCAGGACGTGCTGACCTGCATTCGCCACGGCGTCACGCTGCGCGCGGCCGGCACCCGCATCAAGCCCAACGCCGAGCACGGCTTGCCATCTTCGGCCTTCATGCGCGAGCGCTTTTTCGACGCACCCGAGTCGCTCACGCTCATCCAGTCCATCGTGGACGCGTGCACCTTTAGCTACGACGAGATCCGCTATCGCTACCCAGGCGAGTCCTTGCCGAGCGGCATGAGCGAGAGCGAGTGGCTCGCGCAGCTCACCTACCGCGGAGCCCAAAAGCGCTACCCCGAAGGCCTCTCGGAGGAGGCGCGCGCCCAGATCGAGCGCGAGCTCGCGTTGATCCGGGAGCTCGACTACGGCGGCTATTTCCTCACCATGCACGAGCTCGTGGAGTACTGCCACGCGCAGGGCATCCTGTGTCAGGGGCGCGGCAGCGCCGCCAACAGCATCGTCTGTTACTGCCTCGGCATCACGGCCATCGACCCCATGTTGATGGATCTGCTCTTCGAGCGTTTTTTGAGCCGCGAGCGCGCCGAGCCGCCTGACATCGATCTCGACATCGAACACGAGCGCCGCGAGCAGGTGATCCAGTGGATGTACTCCAAGTACGGCCGCAAGCGCGCGGCCATGGTGGCCAATTTGATCCGCTATCGCGCGCGATCCGCCGTGCGCGACGTGGGCAAGGTGCTCGGCATTCCCAGCACCGAGCTCGACGGCATCGCGCGCCTCCTCGGGCATTACGCCGACGGCATCGACGCTTCGATCCTGCGCGAAGCGGGGCTCGATCCGAACAGCCAGGCGCTCGCGCAGTTGCTCACGTTGTGCCGCGAGATCCAGGAGTTCCCGCGCCACCTCTCCATCCACCCGGGCGGCTTTCTGCTCGGCCACGAGGCGGTGGACAGCATCGTGCCCATCGAGCCCGCCACCATGGAGAACCGCACGGTCATCCAGTGGGACAAGTACGACATCGAGGCGCTCGGGTTGTTCAAGGTGGATCTGCTGGGGCTCGGCGCGCTCACCGCCATCCGCCAGTGCTTTCAGCTGCTCGGCAAGCACAAGGGGCTGAACTACGAGATGGCCACCATCCCCAAGGAAGATCCCGCGACGTACGAGATGGTCTCGCGCGGAGATACGGTGGGGGTGTTCCAGATCGAGAGCCGCGCGCAGATGGCCATGCTGCCGCGGCTCAAGCCGAAGGAGTTCTATGATCTGGTGATCGAGGTGGCGATCGTGCGCCCCGGGCCCATCCAGGGCGACATGGTGCACCCCTATCTGCGCCGGAGAACCGAGGAAGAGCCGGTGAACTACCCGCACCCGTGCCTCGAGCGCGTGCTCAAGAAGACGCTGGGCATCCCCATCTTCCAGGAGCAGGTGATGAAGCTCGCGGTGCTCGCCGCGGACTACACGCCGGGGGAGTCCGACCAGCTACGGCGCGACATGGCGGCCTGGAAGAGCTCGGGGCGCATCGAAGAGCACCACGAACGCCTGGTGCATCGCATGGTGGCCCGGGGCATCCCGGAGGAGTTCGCGGAGCGCGTGTTCTCCCAGATCCGCGGCTTCGGCGAGTACGGCTTCCCGGAGAGCCACGCGGCCTCGTTCGCGTTGCTCGCGTACATCACGTCCTGGCTCAAGTGCCACCACCCCGAGGTCTTTTTGTGCGCCATGCTGAACGCCCAGCCCATGGGCTTCTATGCGCCGGCCACGCTGATCGAAGACGGAGCGCGTCACGGCGTGATCACCTTGCCGATCGACGTGAATCACAGCGCCTGGGATTGCACGCTCGAGACCACCGAGGGGCCCGACCGCGCGGGCGGGATCGCGCGGATGCTCGCCGTGCGCATGGGGTATCGCTACGTAAAGGGGCTCGGCGCGCGGGAGCGGGCGCGGCTCGAGAACGTTCCTCGCCCCGTGCGTACCGTCGAAGACTTCGCCCGCAAGAGTCAGCTCGGGCTCACGCCGCTGGTGTCGCTCGCCGAGGCGGGCGCCTTCGATAGCCTGGGCATGACCCGGCGTGAAGCCCTATGGCGAGTGCGCGCCGCGTTTCCGGGGGCGAGGGACCGTTTGTTGGGCTCCCGGCCGGACACGTATTCCGACTCCAGCGTGCCCGCGCTGCGCTCGCTCAGCGTGCCAGAGCAGGTCCTGTGGGACTACCGCATGGCCAACCACAGCCCACGCGGACATCCCATGGCGCCCCTGCGAGAGTGGCTACGACAGCGGGGCATCGTCAGCGCCCAGGACGTGCGCGAGGCGGGCCACGGCAAGCGCGTCGATTGCATGGGCCTGGTGATCTGTCGTCAGCGCCCCGGGACCGCGACCGGCGTGGTGTTTCTGACGCTCGAGGACGAGCTCGGCTTCGTGAACGTGGTGGTGTGGAACAACGTGTTCGACCGCTATCAGCGCGTGGCGCGCACGGCGAGCCTGCTCGGGGTGCGCGGGAGAGTCCAGACCGCGGACGGCGTGACCCACGTGATCGCGGAGGAGCTCTATGTGCCCGA
>JBIQKA010000195.1:4987-7055 GCA_044507075.1 Myxococcales bacterium | reverse complement strand
CGCAGCTTGATCAGCTCGATCGCGGTGAGGATGGGCGCCATGGGGTTGCGCAGCTCGTGGCCGAGCATGGCCAAGAACTCGTCCTTGGAACGGTTGGCGGCGCGCGCCGCCTCGGCTAGCTGTTCGGCCTTCTGACGTGCTTCGACCTCGTCGGTGACATCGAGCGCGAGCACCACGAAGCCGCGGACGCGCCCCTGCTCGTCGAGATCCGGGGTGTAGCTCGGCTGGATGTGCCGCATGCGGCCGTCGCGGGCTGTGATCTCGTTGGCGTAGCGCACGGTCTCGCCGCGCAGGGCACGCTCCACGAAGGGCTCCATGAGCGCGTACGGCTGCTCACCGAACAGCTCGCGCATGTGCTTGCCGACCACCTGCTCCGGCTTCAGGCCCAGCCAGGTCTCGTACCCTTTGTTGACGTACTGGTAGCGGCCGTCCGCTCCCACGTATCCCACCATGGCCGGAACGGAATTGGTGATCGCCTCGAGGAAGCGCTCACGCGCCGGCTCCGCGTTCGTTCGACGCTGATCCTCGCTTGCGTGAGGCTCTGACGCGTTGTCCGACGGCAAGCGACCTCCGCTGGGTTCGGGGACGGCTCCTTCGCACGAGCTGCTCTTCGGACCGTACCAGTCAGAAAGCCGATCTGGAAAGCCCGCCCCCGAGTTCTCAGCCCAGCAAGTCCTTTACGGTCTCGCGCTCCCCCACGAGCTCCTCGTTGGTCGCGGCGATCTTGCTCTTGGCGAAGTCGTCCATGTCCTTGGCGGCCTGGATCTCGTAGCCGCTCGCGGTGGTCTTCACCGGCACGCCTGCCCACACGCCCTCACTGAAGCCGTTGGAGCCATCGCTGTACACGGCCACCGAGTGGACGACGCCGGGACGGGTGAGGTCGCGTACATGGTCGATCAAGGCGCTCGCCGCGGAGGCCGCCGAGCTCAGGCCGCGCGCGGAGATGATCTCGGCGCCGCGCTTGCCCACCTTGGGCAGGAAGTCGTTCTTGAGCCAGGCCTCGTCCTTGATGACGCTGGTCACGGGCTTGCCCTGGATCTTCGCGTGCGTGAAGTCCGCGAACATGGTCGGGCTGTGGTTGCCGTAGATGTAGATGTCGGAGACGTCGGTCACGGCCACGCCGGCCTTCTTGGCGAGCTGGGCGGCGGCGCGGTTCTGATCGAGGCGCACCATGGCGGTGAAGCGCTCCTTGGGCAGGCGCTTGGACTGGGCCGCGGCGATCATGGTGTTGGTGTTGCAGGGATTGCCCACCACCGCGATGCGGCAGTCGTCGGCGGCCACCTCGTCGATGGCCTTGCCCTGGGAGATGAAGATCTTGCCGTTGTCCTTGAGCAGGTCGGCGCGCTCCATGCCGGGGCCGCGGGGCTTGGAGCCCACGAGCAGCGCCCAGTTCACGTCCTTGAAGGCGACCTTGGGGTCGTCGGTGAGCACGATGTCCTGCAGCAGCGGGAACGCACAGTCGTCGAGCTCCATCGCCACGCCCTTGAGCGCCTGCTGCGCCTTCTCCACGGGGATCTCGAGGAGCTGAAGGATGATGGGCTGGTCGGCGCCGAGCATCTCACCGGCAGCGATGCGGAAGAGGAGGGCATAGCCGATGTTACCGGCGGCTCCGGTGACTGCGACGCGGATGGGTTTCTTGCTGGTCATCTGTGAACTCCAATGGCTCTCTACATCAAAGCTGGTTCGCGCGTGCGCTCCGTCCGAGGCCGCGAGGAACAGTCCGCGATCTACCAAAGCGGGGAGAAGGTGCCAGCCGGGGGAAGGGACGGGCAGAAAATCCCGGCAAATCGGCATTTTCGAAGGTGTGCGCGGAGCTGGGTAGGGGAGGAGAAGGCGCGAGCCAGGAGAACTGGCATGGCTCCTGCTGTCTCGGGGGATCACGTCTGGGTCTGCTGCTGGTGACACAGGCCGGCACAAACGGCGCGGAGAGGTCTATGAGCGTGGCATCGAGGATAGGCTCGGCCCTCATCATCCTGGGAGGCTGTGATCCTGGGGAGGCGGAGGTGCGCGACGAACGACTTGGAACTTCGTCGCCTCCCGTGGACGATCACTCAGGCGACGGAGACGC
>JBIQKA010000195.1:0-4887 GCA_044507075.1 Myxococcales bacterium | reverse complement strand
CCTGTGATGACTCGGACGGATCCACCGCCTGTGATCCCGGCTATCACTGTGCCGTGACGACCATCGATCCCTGTCGTCCCCCTGTCGACGACCCGGGCGCCATCGTCTGTGACGCACCCGGTGCCGAGATCTCGCTGTGCTTGCCCGACACGGACTGCGACCTCTGGTTGAGCGTGGAGTTCGAGGGCCGCGATACGCGCTACGCCCTCGCGCCCAACACGGCGAGCAAGCTGTTGATGGTCCTCGAAAACCCGCACGGGGAGGCGCGCACGGCCACCTTCCCGGGGTGGTGTCACGGGCCTGCGATCGTTGGATTTGGGGCCTACGATGCCTTCGACACGTGCCTGGCAGGCGATTGCGACATGTCTCCACCGAAAACGCTCACGCTCGCTCCCCACGAGCGCCGCGTGATGCGCGAGACCTTGCTGGCCAGCGCAGCGACGACCTGCAATCTCCAGGGACTCGCCCCCGGCGAGTACGCGCTGCGCTGGGAGCTCTCCAACGTCACGGGAGCCAAGGTGTGCTCGAGGCCGCCGGCCCAGCTGACCGTCAAGACCCAGCCCGCCGAGTGGTGGTGAGCTACCGCCGCTTCGTGAGGTCCAGTCGCGCGCGCGTCCCCCACGGACAGCTGAACTCGCCGGGCTTGGTGAGCATCCAGAGCACGGGCAGGTTCGGAGGCAGCTCGGGGTAGGGGCCTTCGCCGTCGGTGAAGTACACGACCCCATCGGCGGCGTGGGCACGCAGGAGCTTGGGGTCGAAGACCGGCCTCAGGTCGGTGCCGCCGCGGCCCTCGACCTCCTCGAGCCGGCCGCGAAATGGATAGCTGCGGGTGATGCGCACGTCGCACTCGACGATGAACAGGCGCGCGCGCTCGCTGATTACGCTGAGCTGGCGCGCGACCTCGGCGAGCTCGCCTTCGCTCATGCTCATCGAGGTGTCGATGGCGACGATCAGCTGGGGCCGGAGCACCGTGCGGTGCTGGTACGATCGACCGGGCACCTGGCCTACGCGCTGCGGAAAGCGGCGATTCGGTCGCGACCAGGTGTGCATCGGCGCCCGGGCGCGGGCCACGAACGTTCGTAGCGCTTCGCGCCAGTCGATCACGACCTCGGGCGGCTTTTCGGTGCCGCCGAGCTGGCTGAGCAGTTGGTCGGGGGTGCGCCCGGCCAGGCGCGCGCGCTGTGGCGCTTGGGCACGGACGCGCTCGGCGTCCTCGGCCCCCTGGTCGCGCACCCGCTGGAGCAGCTCGCGCGTCTCGTGGATCCCTCCTGGTGGGGGCACGCTCTCTTCCTGCCAGGCGTGGGGATCGACCTGGGAGGTGTCCCGCTGCGGCTTGGGATCGCCCTTTTCCGCGCGCGCCTTGCACAGGAGTTCGTAGCGCTCGAGCGTGCTCTGACCTGGGCGGATGCCGAAGCGCTCGAAGTGGCGCACCAGGATCGGCTCGGGCAGGGGCTCCTCGATGTGCTCGTTGGCGCTCATCTCCTGGGCGAGCTGCATGAGGTCACGCTGCTCCACCCCGAAGAACTTCGGGTGAGCCAGATGTCCGAGCACGATGTGATGCACCTCGTGCAGCAAGAGCCCGCGCAGAAAACGCGGATCGCGTTGCAGCGCCCCCACGTTCACGTGCAGGTAGTAGCGGCCTCGCACCAGCGATACCCCCATCAAAGGCACGCTCGGGTCGGCCACCGGCTCGAGCTCGACGAGCACGTAGGCGTAGTACGGGTAGCGCTGGAGGAAGCCTTCTTCCCAGACGTAGGCCTCGAGCCAGCGCCGGAGCTCGGTCGTCTCGAAGGCGGCGTGCGTCATGCGGGCGGCCGGATCGGCGTGACGCTGATCTTGTGCAGCGCCTCGGCCAACGGGACCCCCCAGCGCTCGCCCACCTGCAGCAAGAAGTAGCCGATGGAGGTGCGTTGGGCGTTGGACTTGCGCAGCTCGGCCGCGTGGTGCGGGGCGAGCACGTGGTTGCGCACGGCGGTGACGAGCAGGGCCACCCGGTGACGCTTGATGGGCTCGGTCTTCCACTCCTCGACGCGCTTGTGGGCGGCGCTGCCGCCGTAATTCGTGAGCACCTCACGGGGGCCCACGTCGAGCAAGGGGATCGCGGTCGGGTTTCGGCCCAGGGCTTCCTGGAGCTTTTCGCGTTGGTCGCCCGGGAGGTCGGCGAACAGCGCCTCGAGGCCCGCGAGCGAGAGGCCGCGCTTTTCGATCAACACGCCGCACTCGGGGCCGCTCAAGATGGTGGCGAGCCGCGCCACGAGCTCGTCGATGCGGTCCACATCGCCCGCATCTTTCCAGGCTTTCAAGCGTGCCGCGTGCGAGCCCTTGGGCGCGTAGTTGCGCAGCAGCTCGAGCACATCGAGTTCGAGCGGCTTCGCGGAGAGGGAAGAGCTCGCGCACAGCGCGCTGACCCAGACCGGCGGCAGGTAGCCCGACAGCACGTCGCGCACGAGCCCCAGATCCTTGAGCTCGTGGGGTTGCATGCTGCTGAGCATGCTGGCCGCGTAGGTGAATGAGCGCGGCGGCACGCTCTCGAACACGCGCTCGTGGGCGCGCACGAGGCCGGTGACGGCGGGGTGCACCTGGTGCTGTTCGGCCCACGCGAGCCAGTTCGCGCGGTCGGCGCGCACGGGGAGCTGCAGAAAGCGGGCGCGCAGGGCGGCGTCGAGCGGCGTCACCTGATAGTCGCCCGTCTCGGGGTTGATGGCCGCGAAGCAAGCCCAGCTCTCGGGCAGGGTGTACTCGTGCAGCGTGCGCGCGGTGAGCAACTGAAGGGCCGGCTGCTGGATGTAGCGCTCGGCGCGGTTGAGCTCCTCGAGCATCAAGATCCCCGCGCCGTCGCGCGGCAGAAAGCGCGGCAGCGCGTAGCGGGTGCGACCCTCTTCGATCACCGGCAAGCCGACCAGGTCGGGTGGCTCGAGCAACGACAGATCGAGCACCGTGTGTCCGATGCCGAGCTTCTTCGCGAGCTGCATCACCAGCTCGGACTTGCCGATGCCCGTGGGGCCCTCGAGCAGGACGGGCCGGCGCGCGCGGTAGGCCACCTCGAGGATGGCTTCCACGCGCGGGCCGATGGGCAATGCTTCTGAGCTGTCGGTGGCTCCCTTGATCACCCGGGAAGGATGGTCCGGGCACGCGGGACGGTCCACTCAGGGAGCGCTGCGTCCTTACACCTTGGGACGCAGCGTCCTCGAGAGGTCAGAGCAGGATGATCGCCCACTCGCAGGCCTGCGTGCAATCGACGCTGCCAGTCGGACCATCGTCACATTCCTCGTGCTCTGCCTGGACGATGCTGTCACCGCAGCGCGGGGCCCTCGTGCAGTCCGCATTGCAGGACCCGTAGAGACCGTCGTTGCCGGCCGTGCCGTTGTCGCACTGCTCGGGACCGTTGCGGATACCGTCGCCGCAAGAAGGAACGTTGAGCTTGCACTCGAAGCTACAGCCGGTGCCGTCCGGCGAGTAGGCCACGTTGCCGTTCGGGTCGTCGCACTCTTCGTTTCCGTTCTTGATTCCGTCGCCACAGTACGGCCCCCACTGGCAGTCGGTGCGACAGCCGTTGTAGCTGCCGTCGCTGTTCGCCGCGCCGTCGTCGCACTGCTCCAGGGCCGGATCCACGATGCCGTCGCCGCAGTACGGTACCGCGGTGCAGTTGGGGCCGCAGGCGTCCGAGGAGTACGCGTAGGTGTCCTCGTTGAAGCCATTGTCGCAGGCCTCTCGCGCAGACTGCACGATGCCGTCACCACAGCGCGGACCGAGCAAGCACGCGGTCGTACAGGTGTCGTAGTCCGGGTTTGCAGCCGGAGAGTTGCCGGCGCCGTCGTCGCACTCCTCGCCGGCAGCGGCCTGCGTCTCTTCATCGCCGCAATGCGGTCCGAGGTTACAGCTGATGTCGCATCCGCCGTAGTCGACGCTGCTGACGGGTGCGTTGAACTTGCCGTAGTCGCACGCTTCGCCGGGGCTCTTGATGCCGTCCCCGCAGAAGGGCTTGATCTGGCAGGTGGCGTCGCACTGCGCGGTGTTCGGAGGCTCGCAGGTCTCGTTTCCGTTGCGCACTCCGTCGCCGCAGTACGGGGCTTCCTGACAGTCGAAGCCACAACCGCCAGGCGCCAGCTGGTAGTCGACCTTCGTCGCGCTGTCACAGAACTCGGTGCCGTTCTGCTTGCCGTCGCCGCAGTAGCCTGCGAACGACTTACAGTCCTTCGCGCAGCTTCCGTAGTTGCCGCTGTTGACGCCGTCGTCGCAGACCTCGCCCGCGAAGGCTTGCACCACGCCGTCTCCGCAGTAGGGCGCGGGCCGACAGTCGAAGCCACAGCCACCAGCGGTCTGGCGGTAGGTGACCTTGACGGGGTCATCGCAGGTCTCGTGGGGGGCTTGCACCTCACCGTCGCCGCAGAAGTTGATGGAGCAATCCTTGAGGCACGTGTTGTAGCCGCTGGTGAGGTTGCTCTTGGTGTCGCAGAGCTCGTTGCCTGCGGGGATGCCGTCGCCACACACGGTCTTGCAGGTGGAGCGCGGCGCGAGGAAGCCGTCGAGCGTCAGCTTGAACGTGGAGTAAACGGGGTTGCGTTCGGCGTGGAAGAGCACGATCTCGTAGACCTCGCCCTTGGTGATGCCGAACCGGTTGTCCGTGGTGTCCCGTTGCTCAGCGTCGGTGTAGCTGGTGCAGGGGGCGGGGTCGGCGGGGTTGGTGTTGCAATTGTTGTCCCCGACCTGGAGATTGCAGCTGCCGTTCTCATCGCCGAGGACGACGCGACCGATGTGCGGGCAGTGGATGCCGCCCACGTCGACCGCGAGCCGACCATTGATGAACACCCAGACGTCATCGTCGCCCACGAAGGTGAGCACCTCGCCGCCCTTGTACTGGAAGAAGTAGCGCAGCTCGGTCGTGAA
>JBIQKA010000194.1:0-7094 GCA_044507075.1 Myxococcales bacterium | reverse complement strand
CCTCCACCCGCGCCGATGATGACGCCCAAGGGCGTACCTCCACCCGCGCCGATGACGACGCCCAAGGGCGTGCCTCCACCCGCGCCGATGACGACGCCCAAGGCTGCACCTCCGCCCGCTCCCGCGACCCCGCCCAAGGACCCAACTCGAGCGCCGCGTCGGCGTGCGCAGGTGGCGGCGACGGTGCGTATGCCCATGGCTGGCGCGGAGACGCCGCGACTGCGCCGCAGGTGGCTCTTGGCGCTCGCGCTCGTGGCGGGGCTCGCCGGGATGGCGCTCGTCACCTGGTGGGTTCGCGCGCCAAAGCCGCCGCCGGCCCCCGTCGTAGAGCCCGTGGTGGCCCCTCCGCCACCGGATCCCGCCGAGATCGCACGCCAGCAGGCGATGGCGCAAGCGGAGCGCGAGGCGCACATACTGGCGGCGCGAGAGCAGGCGCTCGAAAGTCGCGCAACGCAGATCGCGCAGTGCTTCGCGCGCGTGCCCAAGCGCTTCAGACCCGACGCCGTGGAGTTGACGTTCGCGGTGGATGGCACGGGCAAGCCAGGCGTGGTGCGGGTGGAGACTCGGGGCTTGGCCAAGACACCCTTTGCGCGATGCCTGATCAACGCGAGCAAGGGTGTGCGTTTTGAGGGCACCGGGGCGCAGGAGATCTTCTCCCTCGAGGTGAGCCCCTGAGGGCAGACGGATCAGCGCAGCCCGCGCAGGTGCGGTGAATCCGGGTAGTGCGCCCGAAAGCGTGCGAGCCGCTCGCTGGCTTCGGCGTCGCGCCCCGACTTGCGTAGGGCCTCGATGGCGAGGACCTCGCGCTCAGGCGCGAGCATTCCATTGGGAAAGAGCGCCGCGTGTTGCTCGAGCAGGACCAACGTGCCGCGGGGGTCACTGTGCAGCTGTTTGCGCGCCGACAGTAGCAACTCCGCCTCGCGCGGCGGCGCCTTCGGTGGCGGCGCCGGGGGAGCCGCAGGGCGAGGGGCAGGCAAGGTGTCAGCGTGATCGGTCACCGGCTCGGCCTTCGCGTCGAGCGCGGCTGTCGCAACCGGTTTGTTCGACGCGGTGGGCATCGGGCTGCGTGCGCGGCTGCGCACCCGTTGGGAGCGGTCGTCGGTGGCCGGGAGCGCGGTTGCGCTCGGTGCGGCATGGCTACGCACAGGCTTTGAAAGGGGCGGCTCGCGGCTTTCTTCGACCTGCGGTGCGGCGTGCTCGATGGTCAGGTCGTCCGCGCCGCGCCGCGCATGGCCGTCGTCGGGCGGGCCGAACGGCGTGGCGTCCGCGTCCGGAGGCGGCGCCTGCACCGACGAGGTGGGCAGCGCGCTCTGCGTTGGGTCCGGGCGCAAGAGCCAGCTCGCTCCCACCGACGCCAGCAACGTGGTGGCGAGTAGCTTGCCCGCCAGCGACTTGAGCAGAACGTGCTGCACCCAAGCCGATTGACTCGCCAGAGGCGCGTCGAGCAGCGCCCCGAGCTTCTGCTCCACGCGCGCGACGCGAGCGCGATCGGAGGACGCCTGCCCCAGCGCATCCAGGGCCTCTGCGAGCTCTGGCGGAGCTCCAGGCGTGTACTTCAAACGCGGCGGCGCTTCGTGTTTCATGGGCGGCCTTCATTTCGGAGGCGTTCGACCTCGGCGAGGATGCGGGCGCGGGCTGCGTAGAGGCGTGAGTAGGCCGTCTGCAGGGGACAGCCCACCGCCTCTGCGATCTCCGCCATGCCCAGCTCTTCGACCTCGTAGAGCATAAAGACCTCTCGTTGCTCTGTGGGCAAGCGCGCGAGTAATTCTTCACCTAACGCCAGCGCCTCGCGATTTTCCAGGCGCTCTTCCTGGCCCCCCGACGTCTGCGCCTCTGGAGGCGCAGGCATCAGGCTCTCGCGTCGACGCAGCCGCTGTCGGCGCTGCGCCTGGACCATGCGGCGACAGATGGAGTACAGCCAGGAGCGCGCGCGGCCCATCTCGTTGTACTCGGGCAACTTGCGGTGCACGACCACGAAGACCTCTTGCAGCATGTCGTCCATGTCGACCTCGGCGACACCGAGTCGACGCAGGCTCCTGCACACGAAGAGCGCGTGCTCGTCGAACATGTCGCGCAGGCGTCGCGCGCGGGCCCGCGCGGCCGCTTCCTGCGGGCACGTGGCGGCGCTCGCTTCGATGGCGTCGAGCTCGCGCCCTCGCCCCTGCTCCAACATGCGCTCGCCTGCCATCACGTCACCATGTCCTCAGCGCGGCCAGATTATGAGACTCAGGCGGAAGATCGCCCCAAGTAGGGCCGGTCGGTGGACCTCGAGCTCGGAGCGGTCGCCCCGCAGCAGGTAGAAGCGCGGGCGCGCGAAGGCGAGGGTGGGCCCGAGGTCTGCGACCAGCTCGCCTCGTCGCCACTTCCCCGTGAGGGCAAGGGTCAGAAATGCTTGGCCGAATGCGCGCGCCCCCCGCCTGCTCTCGAGGAGCTCCAGCGCGCTGGCCTGCAGGATGGTCAGCTGCGCTCCACCACAAAGGGCGGCACCCACGGCAGGAGGGCTGTTCGAAAAGCGCGCGCAGAGCGATCCGGCCAGGCTGAAGGCGCGAAAGCGGCCCCCCGGGCCGTCGAAAACCCGCGCGGTGACGGGAAACCAGTAGTGGGCGTCCATCCGTGCAAAGAGCCGAGCGCCGATTTGCGAGGCGAGCGCCAGCCCGATGCCCGGGTCGGGACGCGGCAGAGCGCCGATGAGTGCCCCGGTGGATGCGCCGTATCCGAACCGCGGGCCGCTTCCGTCCCCGCGCGGGGCGGCACTCGGGTGAGCGTCGTCGATCTCTCGATCGAGCAGCATCAAGAGCACCACCGCGATGGGCTCGCGCAAAGCCCCGCATTCGCCCGGCCCCGAGGACAACTCGCGTGTGCCGAGGGCCGTTCCGTCGGCCCCGCGAACTTCGATGCGGGCCGTTGCGCCGCTCGCGCGATCGACGATGTCACAGTGCACCTGCACCGGAGCACGGGGATCGCGCGTGAAGATCGGACGCCCGGCCAGGGCTTCGACGTCCCTTTCGATGGCCTGGCTCGTGGGGCAAAAGCTCTGTGCTGGGCGCTCCAGTGAGAAGTGGGCACGGGCCGCCTGCGCGCGCGCATCCGCCGCCAAGGCCAGCCAACCCATCGCCAGCACCAGCAGCGTTCTCCAGGCAGGGCAGCTCAACGAAGCCCTGCGTGCCCGGCTCCGCGCCTCACGGACAACTCTCGACCGGGATGAGGTTGTCCACCAGCAGGTAGGTGACCGTCGGGAGCGACTCGTCGGTCTTGATGCGCAGCGTGAGCTGATCCATGTACTGCTGCGGCTTCAGCTTCGCGCAATAGGTCTGCCACGCGAGGGGCAAAGGCTCCGACGCCCATAGCAATTGCTGCTGGGAGCAGGTCTCCGAAAGCCCGCCCCAGATCTCCAAAAACGGCAGCTCCGTGTCCGGCGCGACGCCGCTACCGATGTAGAGGCGGCGCGCATCGAGCTGCAGGTACAGCTCCTCGCCTCCCGAGAGAGGCTCACACAAGGTCTGCGAGACCTGCTCCCCTTCCTGCAAACCGATATAGGTGTTGCCGTCCTTGGCCGTCGGCAGCACCGCGATCGGCTGCTCGATCGTCTCATTGACGATGTCGGGGGTGTTCAAGGACGGCTGTGGGCAGTTGTTCCACGGGACGGCGTCGAAGTTTGCCGCGTTGGTATCGTTGAAGGCGGGGTTGCCTTCGAAGGAGGGGTTTTGGATGCACAGGAGCTGAGGGGGCGGGGGACAGCTGGCATCGGGGAACGTGAGCTGAGTGAGCGCTTCTGCGGATCGCCCACGCGCGTCCGTGGCGACCACGGTCACGGACTCTACGCCCATCCCGGGGCACAGCTGTCGGCGCTCGGAGTCGGACCCATCGTCCCACTCGAAGGTGTATGGCCCGTCGCCTCCCAGGCCCGTGGCTTGAAGCTCGAAGCACCCCGCACAGCCCGCGTTCGCCACCGTGACCGAGATCCGCAGCTGTGCGTCGTGCGCGGGCTCGCCCGCATCGTCGTCTGCGAGCTCTCGTCCCAGCAAAACTGGGCCGCAGCCAGCCAGGGCCAAGAGGAGCAGCGGAGCGCGCATCGGACACGCTTCTAACGCAAAAAGCTGGGACGATGGCGACCGAGCGCACGTCAAAATTGACCCAGAAGACCAGCGCGGCCCAAGACCGTCGCGGCCAGTGGCGCGTCCCGATCAATTTTCTTCCTCGATCGGTCAGAAAAAGCGGGGCGTCGAAACATGGAGGGGGCATGACCACTCTCGCGTGTCGCCCACCTCGCTTCGTCCTCTGTTCGGCGCTGCTCGTCGTCTCTCTCGGGCCTTTGGCCGGCGCGTGTGGGGGCAACGAGAAGCTCGCTCCTCTCGACGAGCCGGTCGTCCGCGAAGGGGACCCGATCTCCGACGAAGGCGAGGACGAAGGGGACCGCGGAGAAGACGAGTGCCCAAGGGACAACCCCTATTGTGACGCGGGCGACGGCGACGATTCCGCCTGTGGGAGCGCGCCGATCGATCTCACGCCCGCGGGCGTGAATATCATGGTGGCGGTCGATGGGGCCTCTTCGATGGCCACGCATTGGCCCAAGATCAAGAACGCGATTCGAAACCTCCGGGAGGCACACCCCGACGCGGACATGGGCGTGCAGGTGTTCTGGGGCGAGCTCGCAGACTGGACGAGCGGCTGGCAAAAGAACAACTGGTGCGGGGCCACCAAGAACAACTTCAAGGACGTGAGCGGCGCCACGGCGGACGAACTGGTGAAGGTGCTCGGCGATGCACCGCCCGGAGGCTCCTACGGGCTCGGTGGTTTGTGGGAGACGTCGCCCGTGATCGAGCCGCTGAACTACTACCTCGTGAACAGCACCAAGCTCGCCGACCCCGACCGCACCAACTATCTCTTGCTCATCACCAACGGCAACGACAACTGCTTCGGTTCGGTGTTCGCGCTGCCTGCGGACAAGTTGCTCGCTTATCAGAAGCTGGCGGTGGAGCTCGGCAAGCGCGACATCCGCCTGATTCCGATCGGCTTCGACGCCTCGGCCGTGCCCGGGTCGACGGGCGTGATCGGCACGGTGAATGGCAACACCGACATGGAGGTGCTCTCGACCCTGCTTCGATCCGGCGGCTCCGGCCTGAAGTCCGTTCCCAAGGTCGACGACCCCGACAAATTCGGCGAGGTGCTCTCACAGGTGGGCAAAAACGTTCGCAACTGTCGGTTCAAGATCCCGGACGCGCTCGACCCGGACAAGGGCGTGAACCCGTTTCAGATCGACTTCGTGATCAACGGCAAGGTGGTGCAGCGTGACCGTACCAACCTCGAGGGCTGGAACTTCGTGGGCGGCGACGCGAGCCAGGTGGAGCTGTTCGGCCAGGCCTGTGAGGCGCTGCGGAGCGAGGCCAAGTTCGAGGCTCGCAAGACGTGCATGACCAACGTCTGCGGCACGGCTTCCATCAAGGTGGAGACCAAGCCCCGCGCCGTGCTCTTCGTGTTCGACGTGTCCACCTCCCGCATTCAATGCACGGACGGGACCAGCTCCTGTCAGGTGGCGCCCCAGCTCGGCATGCGCCCGAGCTTGAGCTACTGGGAGGTCGCAGGGCACGCCGTCAATCAGGTCCTGACCGCGCCCATCAACGACGACATCGAGTTCGGCATCCAGTTCTTTCCGGCGAAGACCTCGAGCGCGCTGTCGTGCGAGGTGGCGTCTGGCCCCGAGATCCCCTGCGCCGACGGCACCGAGATCTCGGTGATGAGCAGCATCCTCGAGAAGCTGCCGTTTGGCGCGAGCCCGCTCGTGCAGGTCTTGGAGAACGTGGCCGATGCGCCGGGACGGCTCTCGGAGCCCGAGGTAAAGGGCGCGGTGGTCGTGCTGTCCGCGGGCGGCGACAACTGCGCGGGGGTGGAGCAGAGCGTGTTGGTGGAAAGGCTCGGAGCGGCCTCCCGGAAGCTGCTCGAGGCCAACGTGCAGACCCACGTCGTGCGCTACGGTTTGCCCGACGACAAGACGCCCGAGAACGAAGCGCAGCTCCGCGCGATCGTCACGAACGGCGGGACGGACCTGTCCGCGGGCGATCCCTCGAAGCCGCCCTACGTGGACGCCAAGAACGACGCGGAGCTGAACGCGGCCCTCGCGAACATCTCCGATACGCTGGCCACGTGTTCATTCGGCGTGGAAGGGCTTTCGGAGGACGCCGACAAGGCGAACGTGAACCTGTACCTGAACGGTCAGGGCATCCCGTACGACCACGAGCACGCGGGCGTCGAGGGGTGGGATTGGACCGACGCGCAGCAAGAGGCCATTCAACTGTTCGGCGAGGCCTGCAAGTCGTTCAAGAACAACCGGCGCACCAGCGTGATCGTGGAGCTCGGCTGCGCGCCCATCGTCTTGCTCTGAGGCACTCCGGGGGGGAGCCGGGCGAGCGAGCGCGGTTAGGAGACGACGCGCAGCGCGTCGATGTACTTCTTCACCGTGCGTCGATCGAGGCCCGTGATGCGTGCGACCTCGACGTAGCTCTGATGGCGCGCATAGAGAGCCTCGCAGTAGCGGCTCAGCAAGTGCTCGGCGCTCCAACAGAGCGCGCCGAGGGGGAGTTCGGCGGACGCGCGCGGACGCTCGCCCGCGCAACGGCCCGTGAGCAGAACACGACGCACGCACTGCTCGAGTTCGCGCACGTTGCCCGGAAAGGGGTAGTCCGCGCCCAAGTCGCGCCGGATGGCCGCGCAGATCTCGTCCGCCAGCGCCGGGTCCGCTTCGCCGACCACGCGTGCGCACAGGTTGTCGACCAAGAGCGCGAGCTCGTTCGGGTTCTCCTCGAGCCGCGTGCGTAAGCTCGGCACATAAATGGTCTGGGTGCTCAGACGGAAGAAGAAGTCGTCCCGGATGCGCCCCTGCTCGCGTAACGCGTCGAGCGGACGATGGGTGGCGGCCACGATTCGACCCTCGAAGCGGCGCAGCTCTCGCCCGCCCACGGGCGCGTAGGAGCGCTCCTGCAACACGCGCAGCAGCTTGACCTGAACGGGGAGGCTGATCTCCCCGATCTCATCGAGGAACAAGGTGCCGTGGGCCCGCGTGCGGGCGAGCACGCCGTCGTGGTGCTCGATCGCGCCCG
>JBIQKA010000193.1:0-7138 GCA_044507075.1 Myxococcales bacterium | reverse complement strand
ATAAGCAATACGATAGGTGACCAACGTCAAGCCTCCGCGCCTCTTGTTAGCGCCCGTACGCGAGCAGACAAGCGCGATGGCCGCCATGACGCGGCGCATTAGGGCGCTGGGGGATATACGTTGGTCCCCGTCTGTGGCATACAATCGGCCCCGACGTGTCCACCCGTATCCCCTCGTCTCTCTTTGCGGCTGCGCTCGCCCTGGGAGGCTGCGTGGACACGGTGTTGCTCGGCAGCGAGTGCCAGGGAGCGCTCCGCTGCGAGGACATGCGGGTGCCGGGAGCGCTCGATGACGCGGGCCCCCACCCCGCCGATCCCGATGCCCCCGGACCCGACGACGCGGACCGCGCCGACGGCGGCGCCGCCTGCGAGGTCGGTGACCCCTGCACGTGTATCACGACCTTACCCGCCCCCGCAGCGCGCTTCGCGTTGGACGAGAGCGCCGGCGTACTGACCCACGATGGTCGCGGCGCGAACCCGGGTTTGCTCATGAACTTCAGCGAGCCGGCTTGGACGTCGGGCATCGTCGCCGGCGCGCTCGCCTTCGATGGCGCGGACGACCACGTCGTGGTCGGCGCGCTCGAGCGTCCGCTGCGCTCGCTCTCGTTGTGGCTCAAGCCGGCGAGCACCCATGTGGTCACCAGCGAGACCTCGGCCATGCTGCCGAGCGCGCACGGCCCCTTCAACAGCTGGATCAGCCCGGAGCACGCCTACACGAACGACGACGAGTTCGCGCTCGCGGTCGGTGTGGTGGGCGTGTTCAAGCTGCAGCACTGGGGTGGGTTCCAGCTCGATCAGCAGATCCCACCCGACGCGAACATCCTCGGCATCTCGGTGCTGGTGGACACCGCCAACCTGGGCCTCTTGGGCTACTTCAGCGTGGAGCTCTCGCAGGACGGCGGTTACTCGCACACCGATGCCAACTACGGCTGGGGCCAGCTCGTGGCGGGCTCGCCGCTGCAGCACGCTGGCGGCATCGACAAGCTGTGGGGCAAGAGCTGGCGCGCGAGCGACTTCTCAGACGCGAACTTCCGCGTGTGCGCCTCGTTCGGTGGCATCGTCAACACCATGTACATCGACTATGTCGCGGTTCAGATCCACTACACCCCCTACGCGCTCGGACGAACGCTGATCGGCCTCACGGGCGGGCTTGAGCTGGCGGTCGCCGACGAGGACAGCATGGAGGTCACGCTGCGCGGCGACCCTGGGGCGACGGTGGTGGTCAACGGAGCCGTCGGCGGAGCGCTCTTGGCAGACCAGTGGAACCACGTGGCGGTCACCTCGTCGCTCGCGCTCGCGGTGAGCGACTTGCGGCTGGGAGGCTCGGTGGCGAACCCCATGTTCCCGTTCCACGGGACGATGGACGAGGTGCTCCTCTTCGAAGAGGCGCTCTCCGTGTACGAACTCGAAGCGCTCTACCGTGCGCCGAGTTGCGCCCCATGATGTTCTCGATTGCCACACACGCTCGCGCTCACCGCGCGTAGTGGGGCCTCGGCGCCCCCGACACGGTCTTGTCTTTTCGGCGGCGCATCGCGCGCCAGAAGCTCGCGTCGATGCCGTAGCGCCGTGACCCCTCGGCCAAGAACAGCAGGGAGGCCATCAACAATGTGAGCGGATACTCGTAGCCGCCGTCCTTGGCGAACAGGCCGTTTCCCGCGTGCACGGCGAGGATGGCGACCAGCATGTTGCAGAACACGAGCGCGGCTGCGACGCGCGTGAAGAGCCCGAGGATGAGCGCGATGCCGCCGCCGAGCTCCGCGACCAGCGCGACCAAACCGAGCGTGGCGGGCATCGGGATGCCCAGACCGCGCACCTGCTCCACCCATGCCGGCATGTCCTGCAGCTTGGCCAGACCATGGGCGAGCATGATCGCACCCACCGTGATGCGAAAGATCGCGTAGGCACCATCACCGAGGCGACGGCGGGCCAGTTCGGCGCGTTCGCTTCGTTCTCCGTGGCGCCAAGATTTCCCGGCCTTTCGGGCGGGCTCAACCTCTTCTTGCACGATCGTTGCTTGGACGACCTCGCCTTGGACGACCTCGCCTTGAGGGCGGGGTTCCTGCGGTTCCCGAGGGCGTGTCTCGAAACGCCCGTCGTCATAGTCGACTGACATGGTTCGACCTCCAACGCGGGGTGCATCGCACGTCACCCACGCACGTGAAGACGCTGCAAGGTCGGTGCCGCGCGCTGGAGAGGGTTCGTACTTCGAGCGCGCGCGCTTGCCGCCCGCGAGCAGCGGACACGCCGACAAGCGTGTTCACAGGCCGGAGAAGAAAGTCCAGACCTTGGCGGGCGCCCAATCTCCGCGGATATCGTGGCCGCGCCCGGAGGTCTGACACCAGACGACCGGATAGCCGCTGGCGCAGCCCTGGTATGCCACGCAGTCATCGCCCACGTTCACGGTGCTCGCGCTGCATCCGTTGGCCTGGACCATCCGATCGCGCGCGGCGATCCCCTGCGAGAGCGCCACCGCATCGTCGTGGGCGTCGTGCAGGTACCAAGCGGCGACCTGGCCCTTGCACTCATCCGCCTCGAACGAGGCGAAGCCTGCGACCGCGGCGATCCCGCGCAGCGCCTCGGCCCGCACGCAGCTGAGCAAGTTGGTGAAGCCTCCGCCCGCGCTGAAGCCATAGGCGAACACGCGCTTCAGGTTCACGCAGTACTCGCCGCCGACCACCTCGAGAATGGCGTCGAACAGCGCGAGGTCACTATCCCGCGAAGACCAGCGCTGGTCGAGTCCGTCGGCCCCCACCACGATGGCGTCGTCGCCGGACGCATACTGGATGTCGAGGCCGCCGCTGAGGCCATGGCCACCTCTGCCATGCCAGCGCGTCACCAGATCGTAGGCGCGGTGGGGATCGTAATTCGCCGGGACACGCACGTGGAAGGTGCGCGGCCGATCGCCCACCTGGATCGTGCGCGCGACGAAGGTGCCACCGCCGGGTAGGTTGGTGCCGCAGCCGCCGCTGCGCGCCTCTGTTTGGGCGCCTTGATCGTCGGCTTGCCCGTCGCCGGGTTCGGCCTCGGGATCACGGGCCGCGTCACGCGTGTCCGCGCGCGCGTCCCAAAGGCCGGCCTGCCCTCCTTCCTGGCCCGTATCGCCGCGCTCCATGTCCGCCGAGCGCGATCCGAGCGACGCTGCGTCTTGTCGGCAGGCGCAACCGGAGACGAGCAGCAGCATGAGAGCTCCACGACCGACACCGATGCCCATGGGGCTACATTGTGACGGGTGCGGCTCGTTCCGCCACGGGTGTGGGGCCGCTTTCCAGCGGAGGTCGAACTGGCACTCGCGCAGCCCGATTGCCAACAAAAACGGGCCGGCCTCTCCCGCCCCCGTCCCGGGGCGTGATACCGAGAATTATGGACTCGCGCGATTCTCATCCACCGCGCATCGAGTGTCACCACGATTTGCGCGCCTTCTTCCATGAAACCCTGACCCGCGCCCTGGCCTCGCGCGGCGTCGAAGCGCCGCCCCCGACCGAGCACTATCTGGTCTCCTTGCTCGCCCTCCTCGGCCACGACACGGCGCCCCTCTCGCGTTCGCTCGTGGAGCTCGAGCTCGACGCCGGCCAAGTGGAGGACGCAAGCCGTCTCGAGCGCCTGCGTCACCTGGGCGATCAGGCGCTCTCTGTGGTGGGACTGTTCGATCCCCACCTCGAGCGTCACGGCATCTCCCGCTCCTACGTGACCGACGTGGGCGCGCGCGCTTACCGGAGCGCCGGCCAGCTCGCGGGCATGCGCAGAAGGGCGCACGCGGAGGTCTTCTTCGACCTCGGAAGCCGGTTTTCGACCTACGCCGACGTGCTCGAGCACGTGCGCGAAACCACGGCGCTCGGGACGCCCGACGACGTGCTCTCCCTCTACGAGCGCTACCAGCGCACCCACTCTCCCGCGCTTATGGAGCGGCTCGCCTCCCACGGGATCTTCTCGGTCGCGGACGAAAGCGATTCGCCCGAGCTCTGCTGAGCGGACGTCGCAGGGGCCGTCGCGCGGGAGCAGACGACGAAAGCCCGGCTGCGCGCCTTGCCCGCGCCCGAACAAAACAGCATCCTCTCGCCCGGCCGTTCGTGGAGGGTGCATGCGGTTTTACCTGGGTTGGCTGATGGTCGGGGCGTTCGTCGGAGGCGCGGTCTCCACCTTCGTGGCCCCGTTCGTCCTGGAGACCTTGTTGGCCTCGACCGGCGCCAAGGACGCGATGTGCCAGTGCACAGAGCTCGTGAACAACACGGCCAACCTGCTCATCAAGACGCAGCTCTATGGTGCGGGAGCAGGCGCGTTCCTGTTCCCCATCGCCGCCTGGCTCTTCCGCCGCCGGCGCGTGAGCAACGCGCCGCCCGCCGCCGTCGCCGGCTGACCGCCGCGTAGGAAACGCTCCCCTGCCTCCGCGTTGCGAAGAGGCGGGGGGTACGCTAGTTGCGTGGAGCCCAAATGACTTGGTTCTGGACTGGTTTTATCGTCCTCGTGCTCTGCTTGCTCGCGCTCGACCTGGGCGTGCTCAACAGGCGAGCCCATCAGCCCTCCATCAAGGAGGCGCTGGCCTGGACGAGTGGCTGGCTCACGCTCGGCGTCCTGTTCTCCGGGGTCGTCTACTACATCTATCAGAACGAGCTCTACAGCCAGGCGGAGGGCTCAGGCACCATCCCGTATTCCGGCGTGGACGCCATGCTCACCTACCTCACGGGCTTCGTGCTCGAGGAGTCGCTGAGCATCGACAACCTGTTCGTGATGGTGCTGATCTTCCGCAGCTACAAGATCCCGGGCACCTATCAGCATCGCGTGCTCTTTTGGGGCATCCTCGGCGCCATCGTGATGCGCGCCATCATGATCCTCACCGGCGTGTGGCTCGTCACCCGCTTCGCCTGGATCATGTACGTGTTCGGCTTTTATCTCGTGTACCAGGGCATGTCCCAGCTCAAGCCCGACAAGGAAGAGGAGGAGGAGGGCGGCGGTAAAACGCCTTCCAAGACCTACCTCGAGCGCTTGGTCGCCATGTTCCTGCCCATCTCGCGCGAGCCCAACCCGGAGGGTCACTTCCTGGTGCGGCTGGGCCCGGAGCAGAAGCTGCACGCCACCATGCTGTTCGTGGCCCTGGTGAGCGTGGAGGCCGCGGACGTGGTGTTCGCGCTGGACTCGGTGCCGGCCGTGCTCACGGTGACCACCGACCCCTTCATCGTGTTCACCTCGAACGTTTTTGCCATCCTGGGGCTGCGCTCGCTGTACTTCGTGATCGCGGGCATGATGGACCGCTTTGGACACCTCAAGTACGCCCTGGCCGCCATCCTCGTCTTCGTGGGCGCCAAGATGTGCTTGCACGATTTCGTGCAGATCCCCATCTCGATCTCGCTGGCGGTCATCGTGAGCTCGGTGGTGATCGGGGTGCTCACCTCGATGTACGCATCGAGGGGGGCGCCGCGAGGAGCCTGAAGCTGAACGGATGAAGAGTGAATCCGGGCCCGCCGTCGCTCTGCGCCGGCTTGACGGATCACCGTTGAGAGGCCAATAAAGGGCCCTCGTTTTCGGCCGCCCGGTTTGGCGAGCCTCTTGGGTTTCGGAGAGCGACAATGTCCAAAGTTTGCGAAGTTAGCGGCAAGCGCGCGATGCGTGGCAACAAGGTGTCCCACTCGAACCGCAAAGCGATCAAGTTCACCCAGCCGAACCTGCAGGAGAAGCGCTTCTGGTTCACCGGTGAGAACCGCTGGATCAAGCTCCGCCTCTCGACGTCCGCCATTCGCGATATCGACAAGCGCGGCATCGACGCCGTGGTGCGCGACCTGCGCGCCGCCGGCCGGAAGGTCTGAGTTTACACGAGCCCCAGGCTTCCCCAGTTCGGAGAAGCCGGCTAGGGTTCCCTCGCGCCAAGCGGCGCGAAGGTAGGAACCCATGATTCTCTCCGATCGCGACATCCGGGCGAGGCTCGCCAAGGGCGACCTCGCGATCGAGCCGCTCGATGATCCGCAGCTCCAGATCCAGCCTGCCAGCGTGGACCTGCGGCTCGGTTCGAGCTTCGTGGTCTACAAGCTCCCGCACGTGCCGGTGATCGACCCGCGCACGCCAGAGACCATGGAGAGCTACACCTCGTCCATCACCATGCCGGACGGGCAACCCTTCGTGCTGCACCCGGGCGAGTTCGCCCTGGGCTCCACCATGGAGCGCGTTCGCGTGCCGAACGACCTCGTGGCGCGCGTCGAGGGGCGCTCGAGCTTTGGCCGCCTGGCGGTGGTGGTGCACGCCACGGCGGGCTTCGTGGATCCTGGCTTCGAAGGGCAGATCACGCTGGAGCTCTCGAACCTCGGGCGCTGCGCGGTGTTGTTGTATCCGGGCACGCGCATCAGTCAGCTCGTATTCGAGACCATGACCAGCCCCGCGGAGCGCCCGTACGGGCCTTCGCGCGGGAGCAAGTATCAGGGGCAAATGGGCCCCGTGATGTCGCGCGTCAACCGCGACAAGTGAGCGCGCCGGGCGAGCCTTGGGTTGCGCCCGTTCGTGCCCCGCTGGCAGTTCTCGTCAATACTCCCCGCCATGTCCCAGCACGGTCGCATGTTGGTCGCCCTGGTCGTCGGCGCTGGGCTCGGTGTGCTCGCGCGCTACACGCTCCCGCCCGCGGTGCTCGATGCCGTGCTCGAGTACGTCGCCCAGCCGGTAGGTCAGATCTTTCTGCGCCTCCTGTTCGTGCTGGTCATCCCGCTGCTCTTTTCGGCCCTGGTGGTGGGTATCGCCGACCTCGACCTCAAGCACCTCGGCACGCTCGGCAAGCGCACCCTCCTGTACACGCTCGGCGTGTCGCTCACTTCCGTGTTGATCGGGATGACCTTGGTAAACCTCCTGGGCCCCGGGCGCGGCCTGGGCAACGCGCTCGCGGAGCTCGAAGCGAGCTCCGCCATCCCCGCCGCGAGCAGCGCGCTCAGCGATCTCTCCCCTACCTCGGTGCTCGTGAACATGGTGCCCAGGAACGCCGTCGAGGCCGCCGCCTCTGGCGACATGCTCGCCTTCATGGTGTTCTCGCTCCTGTTCGGCGTGGCCCTGGCGGTCACGCGCACCACGAACACCGAGGTGCTGCGCTCCGCCATCGCGGGCGTGTACGACGTGTGCATGACCTGGATCGACGCCGTGCTGCGCATCGTGGCGCCCTTCGGCGTGGC
>JBIQKA010000192.1:0-7145 GCA_044507075.1 Myxococcales bacterium | reverse complement strand
AGTGACGTGCACCTGGTGGTCGATCGCGAGACGGGCCGCGCCCGTGGCTTTGCGTTCGTGACCATGGGGTCCGAGGAAGCAGCTCAGACGGCCATTGCGCAGCTCAATGGCGCGATGCTCGGGGGACGACCCCTGCGCGTGAACGAGGCGGAAGAGCGCCCGCGCGGCGGCGGCCGGGGTGGTTTCGGCGGCGGCGGCTTCGGCGGCGGCGGGGGTCCCCGCGGTGGCTTCGGCGGCGGTGGCGGCGGTCGTGGCGGCTTCGGCGGCGGCGGTGGCGGCTTCGGCGGCGGTGGCGGCGGTCGCGGCGGCTTCGGCGGTGGCGGCGGCCGTGGTGGCTTCGGCGGTGGTGGCGGCGGCTACGGCGGCGGTGGTGGCCGGGGCGGCTTCGGCGGCGGTCCTGGCGGCGGCGAGGGCGGCGGTCGCCGAGGTGGCGGTCGCGATCGTCGCCGCGATCACGACGAGTACGACGACGAGGGTTGATCCTCGGGGCGCTACTCGTCCATGGCGCGCAGCCGGGTGAGGTCTTCGGCGGGTAGGTACGGGGCTGTCCCCGCCACCTCGAGCGAAGCTTCGACCTGGCTCGCAGTGCGCGCGCCGAGCACCAACGAGCTGACTACGTCGTGGGCCAGGACGAAGCGATGGGCGGCCTGGGCCATGGTCAGCACCGGGCCGCGCTGCAGAAAGCGCCGGTCGTTCACCTGCTCCACCCGCTCGGCCAAGGCCTCCGGCGACCAGCGCTGGCTGCGATGGTCGTCGGGCGTGAACCGCTTGCGACCCGTCCAACGTCCCGCGAGCAGGCCGTGCGCGAGTGTCGAGCGGGCGAGCAGGCCCACGCGACGCGAACGCAAGTCCGCCTCGAGATCCCAGAGCAGCCGTGGGGCGAGCAGGTGGAACGGCAAGCACAGCACCTGCGCGCCGGCTTCGAGCGCGGCCCGCGCTTCGTCGAGGCGCGACACGGACGCGCCCCATGCTCGGATCTTGCCCTCCCGAAGCAAGGCCTCGGCCAGGCCGGCCGTCTCCTCTCGGCGCAGATCGGCTTCGCTCGGATTGTGCAAGAGCCAGACATCGATGCGATCGGTGGCCAGGCGCTTCAGGGACGCTTCGCAGCTCGCGCGCAGCGCTTCGACCCCGAAGTCCAAGGACCATCCCGGATCCCGCAGCGCCGCGCCGGCGCGCGTGATGTAGACCATCTCGTCGCGTCGCTCGCCCACGGCCTCGGCCACCGCGCGCTCGCTGAGTCCTTCCTCACCCCAGGTGGGCGAGACGTCGAAGCTCCGGATTCCGTGCTTCAACGCGGCCTCGAAGGTGCGGGCCTGCTGCTCGGGGAACACGTGTCCGTACGCGCGCGCGCACAGGCCCCAGGTGCCGAGGGTGAGCTCCGTGAGTTCGATGCCCGTGTTACCGAGCGGGCGGGTCGGGAGGGGCTTGGTCTCAATCTCGGTCATGCGCGGCGCTCAGTTCAAGCCAGCCAGGATCAGGCGTGAGATGCTGAAGTACACGAGCAAGCCGAGCACGTCGACCAGCGAGGCGATGAAGGGAGTGCTCGAGACGGCGGGATCGAGCCCGAGGCGCTTGATGCCGAGCGGGAGCAGCGAGCCCACCAGGGTCCCCAAGGTGACCACCGCGACCAGGCTCACGGAGACGGAGAGCGCCATGTCCCAGGCGTGCTCGCTCTTGAGCAACAGCGCGCGCAGGAAGCCCGCCACCCCGAGCACGAAACCGAGCACCACGCCGATGCCCGTTTCACGCACCAGAATGCGCGTCCAGTCGCGCGGCAGCACCTCGCCGACCGCAAGCGCGCGGATGACGAGCGAAGAAGATTGGGAGCCCGAGTTGCCGCCCGAGGACATGATCAGCGGTACGAAGACCACAAGATCGACCACCGCGGCCAGGTCGCGCTCGTAGCCGTGGATGACGTTGGCGGTCAACAGCTCGCCCACGAACAGCACGACCAGCCAGGGCGCGCGCTTGGCGATGAAGGTCCAGAAACCCGTGGCGAGGTAGGTGTCCTCGATGGGCTGCACCGCGCCCATCATCTGCACGTCCTCGGTGGCCTCCTCGACGACCACGTCGATCACGTCGTCCACCGTGACCAGGCCGAGCATCCGGCCCTGCTCGTCGACCACCGGCAGCGCGGAGAAGCTGTACTTCTGGAACGTCTGCGCGACCTCCTCCTGGTCCGCCTGGGGGCGCACCGAGATCACGTTCTGCTCCATCGTGTCTTCGACGGCGACGCCGGGGTCGCTCAGGATGAGCTCGCGCAGCGAGACGACGCCCACGAGCTTGCCGCCGAAGGCGACCACGTAGGCGTAGTAGACCGTCTCCGCCTTGTCCTGGCGGCTGTACTGGCGCACGGCCTCGATCGCCTGCCAAATCTTCATGGCCGGCGCGAGCGTGATGTATTCGGTGGTCATCAGACCACCGGCGGAGTCCTCGGCGTAGCTCGATAACTCGCGCAGGTCCTCTGCGATCTCGGGCTCGGTCTCCTCGATGTGCGAGAGGATCTTCTCCGCGATCGGCGAGGGCAGCTCCTGGATGGCATCCGCGCGATCGTCGGGGGCCATCTCCGTGAGCACCTCGGCCGCGTTCTCCGCGCCCAAGAGCTCGAGGATGCGGGTGCGGCCCTCCTCGGGCATGTGGGCGAGCACGTCGGCGGCGATGTCGGCCGGGACCGCTCGGAAGAGGGCGATCGCCTCCTCCTGGGGCAGATCCTCGAGGAGCTCGGCGATGTCCTCCGAGTGGAATTCGTCGAGCGCCTCGCGCAACTCGTCGGGATCTTGCGCGAGCGTCTGGGCGAGATCGGGGCCGAGTAGCTTGGCCAGGCGCATCGCCGCTAGTGTGAAGCAACCCGCTGAGAACGCCCAGTAAAGATCGGGCGCGCACGAGGGGGGCCCAAGCAGGGCTCGCCCGCGGCCGTCCACGCGATCGCGGGCGCGTTCCGCTAGCGGGCCATGAGCTTCGCGAGGAGCTGCTCGGCGAGGTCGGCGACCTCGTTGGTGTCCAGGGCGGGCCTGTTTGCCCGGGCATACGGCTCGGTGGCGTGTTCTGGCAAACCTTCCAGGAAGCGCGAGGGCGCAGCGGGGGTGACCTGGCCTCGCAAGAGGCGCCGCTTGAAGTGGGAAATATAGAGCCGGTCGCGCGCCCGCGTGACGCCCACGTAGAACAGCCGACGCTCCTCGTCGACGTCGGTGGGGGCCGCCTCGGTGACCTTGGGGTCGGTCGTACGGCTGTGCGGGAGCTGGCCCTCCACGGCGCCGATCAGGAAGACCGTGTGGAACTCGAGCCCCTTGGCGCCGTGCAGCGTGGAGAGGGTGACCTGATTTGGCTCGCCGGAGGCCTCCTCGTCATCGTCCTTGCGCAGGGTGATGCGGGCGAGGAACTGCGCGAGGGTCGGCTTCTCTTCGCCGGGACGCTGCTCGTAGCGCTCGATGCTGCGCAACAAGAACTCCACGTTCTCCCAGCGCCGCGCCCCCACCGGGTCGTCTCCGTCCTTGAGGGCTTCGTGCAGCCCCGCGCCTTCGAACAGCTCGCGGGCGCCCTTGGCCAGATCGCGTCCGGACTCGAAGCGCGCGCGCATCTTGGCCAACAGGTCGTTGAGGCGCTGGATGGAGCGTCGGGCGTTGTCGGGCACGTCATTCATGCCCTCGGCGCGCTTGACGGCTTCGCCGAAGCTGATGCCGCGCGCGAGGCGCATGCGATCGATGCGCTCGATGGTGGTGTCGCCGATCCCGCGCGGGGGGTAGTTGATGATGCGTCGCAGCGACATGTCATCGTGCGGATTGACCGCCACCCGCAGGTAGGCCGCGGCGTCCTTGACCTCCTTGCGGTCGAAGAACTGCGTGCCTCCGAACAGCCGATAGGGGATGCCGTTGGCGCGCAGCTCTTCCTCGATCAACCGCGCCTGCAGGTTGGAGCGGTAGAGGATGGCCATGTCCTTGTACGGCAGCCGGTCCCGGCTGAGATCCTTGATCTCCTCGGTCACGAAGCGCGCCTCGTGCCCGGGGTCGTCACACTGGACGAGCCGCACCTTGTCGCCGCCGCCGCGCGCCGCGCGCAGGGTCTTCTGGTGGCGCTTGTGCGTGCTGTTGGCGATCGCCGCGTTCGCCACCTCGAGCACCGCCGCGCGCGAGCGGTAGTTGTCCTCGAGCTTGACCACCTTGGCGCCGGGGAAGTGCTGCTCGAACTCGAGGATGTTGCGCACGTCCGCGCCGCGCCAGCCGTAGATGGCCTGATCGTCGTCGCCGACGACGCACACGTTGCCGAGCTCGTTGGCCAAGAGCAGCAGCGTCTTGAGCTGCGCGCCGTTGGTGTCCTGGAACTCGTCGATCAAGATGTGGCGGAACCTGCGCTGCCACTTCTCGCGCACCTGTGGGTGCTTCTCCAAGAGCCGCACCGGCAACGCCACGAGGTCATCGAAGTCCACCGCGTGCATGTTGCGCAGGCCCTGCTCGTAGCGGGGGTAGATCTCGCGCGCCACCGCGTCGTACTCGAAATCGCTCTCCGGGATCTGCTCGGGCGTCTTGAGCTCGTTCTTCCAGAGCGAAATGCGCGCCAGGATGGCCATGATGTCGAGCTTGCGCTCGCCATCGGCCTTTCGACCCTGGCGCATCAGCTCGCGTACCAAGCCCGTGGCGTCGGCCTGGTCGAAGATCACGAAGCGACCGTCGTAGCCCAGGTATCGGTTTTCCTCCTGGAGGAAGCGCACCCCGAAGCTGTGGAAGGTGGAGAGCACGAGCCGCTCGGCCGCCTGGGCGCCCACCAAAGGCACCATGCGTTCACGCATCTCCTCGGCAGCCTTGTTGGTGAAGCTCACCGCCAGGATCTGCTCGGGCCGCACGCCCTGGGCGAGCAAGCGCGCGATGCGCATGGTGATCACGCGCGTCTTGCCGCTGCCCGCACCAGCCAGGACCAGCAATGGACCATGGCCGTGCTCTACCGCGGCGCGCTGAGGCGCGTTCAACCCATCCGACATGAAGCTTTCGTTCTTTAGCGAAAGCGCCTGTCCTCGCAAGGGAGAACGACGGGCGCTGCGCTCTCTTCCGGAGGCGCTGCGCGGCGTGGTCATCAGATCTTGCGGAGATCGTCCGGGTGGGTTCAGCTAGTGCATGGCCAAACACGACGCTGAGCTCGACACCCTCGCGATCCACGCCGGACAAGCGCCCGATCCCACCACCGGCGCCGTCATGCCTCCGATCGTGCTCTCGAGCACCTTCGCCCAGGAGGGGCCCGGCAAACACAAAGGCTTCGAGTACGCCCGCAGCGACAATCCCACACGTCGCACCCTGGAGCACTGCCTGGCCGCCCTCGAGGGAGCCGAACACGGGCTCGCGTTCGCTTCGGGCTGCGCCGCGATGAACACGCTCCTCACCACGTTGCGCCCCGGCGATCACGTGGTGGCCTGCGACGATGTCTACGGCGGCACGTTTCGCCTGCTGGACAAGGTGTCGCAGCCCTTTGGGATTCAAACCAGCTGGGTCGATCTCAGCGACATGTCACGCCTCGCGGGGGCGCTGCGTCCGGAGACGAAGCTCGTGTGGCTCGAGACGCCGACCAACCCGATGCTCAAGCTGCTCGACATCCGCGCCGCCGCGCGTCTAACCAAGGCGCACGGCGCAAAGCTCGTGGTGGACAACACGTTTGCGACCCCGATGCTCCAGCGTCCCCTCGAGCTTGGGGCCGATGTGGTGGTGCACTCGACCACCAAGTATCTCAACGGGCACAGCGATGTGGTGGGCGGCGCGATCCTCACCCGCGACGCCGAGCTGCACACCAAGCTGCGCTTCTTGCAGAACGCGATGGGCGCGGTGCCGTCTCCGTTCGATTGCTTCCTGGTCCTGCGCGGCGTGAAGACCTTGCCCGTGCGCATGGAACGCCACTGCAAGAACGCGCTCTCGCTCGCGACCTGGCTCGAGGCCCAGCCCGGGGTCGAGCGTGTCTACTATCCCGGGCTCGCGAGCCACCCACAGCACGCGCTCGGAAAGTCCCAGATGCGCGGCTTCGGGGGCATGATCTCCTTCGTGGTCAAGGGAGGCCTGCCCGCGGCGCGGCGCCTGCTCGAGAGCGTGCGGATCTTCGTCTGCGCCGAGAGCCTGGGGGGCGTGGAATCGCTGATCGAGCACCCGGCCCTGATGACCCACGGGTCGATCCCCCGCGAGACGCGCGAGGCGATCGGGATCGGGGACGGGCTCATCCGGATCAGCGTGGGGCTCGAGGCCGAATCCGACCTGCGGGCCGACCTGGAGCGGGGGCTCGCCGCGGCCGCTGCGCCTTGAACGGGCCGAAAAGACGGCGACACTGCAAAACTGGGCTGATTCGCGGTTTTTGGCGCGGAAACAAGACTTTGCGGGCGCGGCGCGAGTTGTTAACATGCGCAGGATCTGGGCGGTCCACGCTGGGACTGTCCGGGCGCGCGGCCTGCGCGCCCGCCAACGACGTGCGCGCAAGGGCGCGCCAACAAGTGAGGAATCGGATGCGTGTTGCGTCGCCGTGGGCTTTGATTTCGCTGGGGCTCTTGTTCGGGGCGTGCAGCGACGAGTCGCCGAGCCCTGTCGTCAATGATGACATTAATTGGCTGCTCGGGTGCGAGCGGGGTCAGTGCGGATCGGGCCTGACTACGCACGATCAAGCGTTGGATCCGGAGATGCCGTTCACCGTGACGTGCGGCAAAAACGGCGCGTACTTCGACCTCTCCGTGCGCGATCCGGGCCGTTCGACCCTCCACCTGACCCCCGAGGGCGTCGAGGTCCCAGCGCGCAATCCCAGCACCCTGCGCGTGACCAACATCAGCAACAGCGGCGGCTGCGACGTCGAGCTCCAGGAGCAAGACGTGGGCGCTTCCGGTCCCATCCGGTATCAGGCCAAGTGCGGCGAGGGCTGTGAGCTCGACGTGCTCGGCGCCCAGGACAACTGGGACTTCGTGGGCGAGCTGATCTGCGACGGGCTCACGGCGCTCGGAAACACCGCCGAGAGCCAGCCCCGCTACAACCTGAAGCAGGTCGGCGGAAAACCGGTCGTGATCAAGGTCGGCAACTGCGACTGATCCCACCCTGGGCCTGCCTCTAACCCGGGGCTCTGCTTGAAAAGCCCGCCTTTGGGGCCAAGATCGAGCGCGTGAACGTCGGTCCGAGCGTGCGTGGTTCGCCATC
>JBIQKA010000191.1:0-7221 GCA_044507075.1 Myxococcales bacterium | reverse complement strand
ATGCAAAAACTGTCCTCGTTGTGCTCCCGCTGGAGCCCGACATCTGATAGGCCTGCCGCGACGATGTGCATGGACTCCCGTTCCAGGCCCGAACTTGCCGGGTTTTGCTCACGCGCAGAGTCGCGCGTTTTCACCAAGATTCTCAGGTTCCCCAGAGCTGTCAAGCGTGCCTGGGCCCTCTTCTTTTGCTCGCGGGCGGCCATGCCCGCTTCGTTCCGTGCTCACGCCACCGCGCGTGTCCAGGGACCCCAGTGTATACGGAAGCTTGGGCAGTGTGCGAGGCCTCTCGCATTCCTTACTGTACTGTTGTTTAGCCTCGCCTGTACGCCCAATCCCCGTGAGGTCGAGGGCGCCATCGCAAGGGCTGTTGCAGCGGCCTCCGCCCACGACGCGAAGGCGCTCTTCAACGCGCTCGATCAGCGCGAGCGCTTCGCGATGGCAGCGGTGGTCAAGGCCCGCAAACGGGCTGCCGAGGTGATCCGCACGAGCTACCCGCCCGAGGCGCAAGCCGAGGCCCTGGCCCGTCTCGGGGACGCCCTGCATGCAGAGACGGGAGCGGCTCTGCTCGCCATGCGCTGCCCGACCGCTTGCATGGACGCGCTGGCCGCGCGCCTCTCCTCCCCCCGTAATGTCCAACACCGGGAGCGGACCGTGGAGGTGGAGACGGTCCGGGGTGAGCGGCTCGAACTGTACCGCGCCGATGATGGAACCTACGGACTCGTCTGGAACTCGGAGGCCGCCCAGCGTGAGAATTCGCGCGCCTTCGCGGAGCTCGACCTGATCAAGCAAAACGCTGACATGTATGCCAAGCAGCGCGCCCTGAAATGAGCGGGTCGGGGTGACCCATATAGAACGTGCGACCTTCTCGCACGCCGCGGTGTTAGCATCGCTGCGAGCACACCCTCGAAGACGACGCAGGGGGTCTGCGACGCAGGGGTTCCTCGCGATGAAAAAGCTCAGTTCGGCGACGCTCTCGGGGCTGCGGCCGATCCAACCGAAGCTCGAAACGGTCCTCTACGTGGAGAACGAAGACGAGAGCTGGCAGTCTGCACACCTACGTCTCGGCCATGCTTACGATCTGCTGCGCGCCCGCAACGCCGAGGAGGCGTGCAAGCTGACCATCGCGCACAGGGCAGGTCTCTCGGCCATCTTGATGGACATCTCGCTCCACGGCTCCGACTTCAACGGCATCGAGCTCACCGAGGTCCTGCGGGGCAAACGCATGAAGGAGCGCCTGCCGGAGTATGCCAAGCACGTCCCGGTTCTGACCTCGACTCCGATCATCTTCGTGACGGCTCACGTCTCGGAGTACACCGAAACCATGCTGCTGCGCGCAGGCGCCGATCGCGTGATCGCGAAGCCCGTGGACTTCACAGCGCTCAGCCTCGCGCTCACGCAGCTGCACCTGGCCCGCATGCAGCAGCGCCGCACCTGAGGGGACGCGGCCTCGAGCGCCCATCACCGCGCTCGTCGCTCAGACCTCGCCCTCGAGCCCCTCGAGGATCTGGCTCGCCAACGCGCGCACGCGCGGCTGACCGAGATGGGAGAGCGGCTGCAAGGACTCGCGCCCGAGCGCGGCCAACACCACCAGCGCCTCCTCCCGACGCCCGAGCACATCGAGCGCCGCGGCGCGCACCACACGCGCCTCGGTGAGCACGCTCTCATCGACCTGCTGGCGCTGGCTCATCGCCTCCGCGCGCGAAAGCCCCGAGCGTGGGTCGCCGTTTTCGATCTGAGCGTAGGCCTCGAGCAACTCGAGACGTTGGTCGAGCTCCAGATCCCCGGTGTCATCGCGCTTGTCGAGCGCACCGAGCGCGGCCACCGGATCCCCTGCCCGCAACTGGATCACGGCGCGCGTGTGCCGGACCAACCCCGCATCGAGCTTGGAGAGCCCGCTCAACGGCACCTCATCGATGATCGCGCGGGCGGCCACGTAGTCGCCCTCCGCGTCGAGCAGCTCCGCCAACAGCACCGACAACCGCGCGAACTCCGGACGCCGACGCACCCGAGCCGGGTCGATCTTGGCGCGGGCGGCGCGCACCTCCTCGATACACTGGCGGCGGTGGGTGCCGTCGTAGATGGCCTGCTCCCAGCGCGCCTCGCGCCGCAGCCCGGCACGCTTCTGCATTTCGACCAACGTGAGCGCGCCATAGCCGACGAACAAGAGCCCCGCGAGGGTCCACCCCAGCCACGGCAATCCCAAGGCGTTGGCCCCCACCATGGACAAATAGGCGAGCACCCCCACCGTGAGGACCCGCATGAACCTGAGGCCGACGATCCGCATGCCGGCGGCACCATAGCTCAGCGCGCGAACGCGCGTCCTCAATTAGCCGCGCATCCCCTGCGCGATCATGCGGGCCACGCGCATGCCGTCCATGGCTGCGCTCACGATCCCGCCCGCGTAGCCCGCTCCTTCTCCGGCAGGATAGAGTCCCAAGAGGTCCGGGGACTCGAAGCTTTCCGGATCGCGCGGGATGCGCACGGGCGAGCTGGTGCGCGACTCCACGCCCACCAGGATGCCGTCCTCGCTCACGTAGCCGCGCATCCGCTTGCCGAACACCTCGAGCGCCTGGCGCACCCGGGTCGAGAGCAAGAGCCCGGTCTCGTCCAGCACGTCGGCCACGTCGCAGGGCATGAGGCCAGGCTCGTAGCTGCTGGCCGGCAAGCTGCTCGAAGCGCGACGCGCCAAAAAATCCGTGACCCGGGTGGCCGGCGCGCGCAGGCCATCCCCCCCGGCGCGCTTGGCGGCGCGCTCGATGCGGCGCTGAAACGCGATGCCCGCGAGCGGACCGGACAGTCCGAGCGCGGTCAGATCACTGGGCTCGACCGAGACCACGAGCCCCGAATTGGCAAACGGCGAGTCGCGCCGCGCGAGGCTCATGCCGTTCACCACGAGGCCGTCGTGTTCGGTGGCGGCCGGCACGATGAAGCCGCCCGGGCACATGCAGAACGAGAACACGCCGCGCTCGCCCTCGGTGTGGGCGATGCGATAGGCGGCGTTGGGCAAGCGAGGGTGGCTGGCAAAGCGCCCGTACTGGATGCGGTTGATCAAGGGCTGCGGATGTTCGATGCGCACGCCGAGCGCAAAGCCCTTGGGCACGAGGCGCACGCCGGCCTGATCGAGCATCTCGTAGATGTCGCGCGCGGAGTGTCCGGTGGCGAGCACGAGCGCCTCGCACCCGAGCTCGCGCCCGTCGGCGAGCGTCACGCCCCGGACATGCCCGCGCACATCGCGCGCGATCTTCACCACGCGCGCCCCGAAGTGAAACTGTACGCCCACCTGCTCGAGGTGCTCGCGCATGGCGCTGATCACCTTGGGCAGCTTGTTGGAGCCGATGTGCGGACGGGCATCGACCAGAATGCGCTCGGGCGCGCCGTGCACGGCCAACAGCTCGAGCACGTCCCGGACATCCCCTCGCTTGTGCGAGCGCGTGTAGAGCTTGCCATCGCTGTAGGTGCCCGCGCCCCCCTCGCCGAAGCAGTAATTGCTGTCCTCGTCGACGCGACCGTGCCGGGTCAATCCCTTGAGATCGCGGCGCCGCGGCTGCACGTGCTTACCGCGGTCGAGCACGACGGATCCGATGCCGTGGCGCGCCAGCTCATAGGCGCAGAACAGCCCGCAGGGACCGTCCCCCACGATCAGGACGCGTCCGTTTCGATCCACCTCGCGTGGCTCAGGCAAGCCGCGGGCGGGCGGATGGGGGTCGGCCGGAGAGAGCGTCAGGTGGAAGCGGATTCGCCCCTTGCGGGCGTCGATGGCGCGCTTTTTCAGCTCGAGGGCGGGCACTTGCTGCTCGTCGATCCCGAGCCGCTTGGCCACGCGCCGGCGGATCGACGCCTCATCCTCAGGCTCGTCGATGCCCAGGTCGATCTCGATCTCGTCGAAGCTGAATAAGCGCGCCGACACGTGCCTGGTACTTAGCGTGCAGCGCCCCTTGGTTCTAGCGGGATCGGCGCTCCCCTGCAGGTTACCTTACGCGCCGAAACAAAGGCGAAAAGTCGCCCTTACACGAGCGCTCCCTCGCGCACCGGGGAGCTGCTACGCTCCCCTTCGTACATGGACACGACGCGCCCCATTCGCATGCAAGTGCACGGCGGCGAGGACCGCCGAATCGATGGCATCCTCGCGCTGATCGAGGAATCGTCGCGGATCGCGCCCCTGCCCGAGGTGCTGCAGCGCATGTGCGAGCAAGTCGCGACCATCGCTCACGCCGAGGTCGTCAGCGTCTATGTGCGCGAGGTCGAGCAGGGGCGGACCGTGTTCGTGATGCGCGCGAACGTGGGCTTCCCCAAGGAGATGGTGGGCAACGTCAAGCTCGAGCTTGGCGAGGGCATCACCGGCTTCGCCGCGGAGTGCTTGCGCCCCGTGTCGGCGGCCGTGGCGGAGCAAGACACCCATTACAAGCACGTGCCCGCGCTGGGTGAGGAGGCGTTCCCGACCTTCCTCTCCATTCCGCTGGTGATCGGCGGCAAGGCAGTGGGTGTTCTCAACTTGCAGCGCCGTCGCGACGGCGACTTCACGCCGGCCGAGGTGGCGCTGGCGGCGGCCCTGGCCACGCCCTTCACGCTCGCCCTCGATCGCAGCTTGCACCGCCCGCTGAATGGCGGAGAGCAGCAGGAGCCGGGGCGCTCGGCACGTCTCACCGGGCATCGCGTGGGCCGCGGGCACGCGGTGGGCAAGGCGCAGAGCGCGCTCACCTTCCGCGCGTTGACCGAGCCGGTGGGACCGGGCGAGGCGGCGCGCGAGGCCGTGGAGGCGGCGCTCGTGCGCGTGAACGAGCACATCCATCGGACGGTCGTGCGCCTCGACCCGGAGCTCTCGCCGGATCATCGGCGCGCCATGGCCGCCCTCGCCGTGACCCTGCAGGACCAGCGTCTGCTCTCGCTGGCGGCCAGCGCCACGACCGAGCTCGGCGTGGTGGCGGGGCTGCGCAAGGTGGCGCGCGATTACGTGACCGCCCCCTACATGATCGGCGGCGATGGCTCGGTCGACCCCTGGTTGAGCCAGCGCGCGGGGGAGATCGAAGAGCTCTGCCTGTGGCTCGCCGGCGAGGCGGCAGGCGAGAGCGGAGCGGGTCCGGGCAGCGTAGCCATCGAGACCGACCGGCTGTGCGCCTTCACGGTACTCTGGGCCGTGGCGCGAGGCGTCTCTGCGATCGTGGTGGGGGGAAACGTGGACGACACGGCGCTGCCCGCGGCGCTCGCCAAGGCCGCCAAATTGCCGGTGGTGGCCGAGGTGGCGGGCCTGTTCGCCTGGGTGCGCAACGGGGACACGGTGCTCGTGGACGCCGAGCAAGGAGTCGTCCGGGTCAACCCCTCCGCGTCGGTGCTCGCCCACTATCGCCACGGCAAGTAGTACCCTGGGCGGCGATTCGATGGTTGCATGCGTCTCGCCGTCCCGATGGTCCTCGGTGTCGAGGTTTCGTCGTCTTGCTCGCGGGCGGAACCGCCCGCTTCGACACGCGCTCTCTTGGACCCTCCTCGTGTGGGCCCTGCTGTGCTGCGCGGACGCGCGCGCGCAATATGCGCCGGCCCACGGCTTTCGACTGGATCGCTGGGTGAGCACCCCCACCAGCCGCGATGGCTTCGCGGTGACCCGCCCCTCGGTGCTCGAGCACGGCGTGTGGTCGGTCAAGATGGTGGGCAGCTACGCCGCCAACCCGCTGGTGCTGCGCAGCCCGCAAGCCCAGGCCGTGGTGGCCCATCGCATGGGCGCCGAGCTCACCGCGGCCGTGGGGCTGTGGGACATGCTGGAGCTGTACGGCCGCGTGCCCGTGACGCTGTTCTCGCTCGGCGAAGACGTGGTCTATCAGCAGACCATCTTCGAGGCGCCGCGCGGCATGGCGTTCTCGGACATCGCGTTCGGCGCCACGGCGCTCGCGCTCGAGACTCGGGGATTTTCTCTGGGCGGCCGGGCCGAGCTGGTCACGCCGAGTGGAAATCGCGGGCAGCTCGCGGGCGACTCCGCGCTCGCGCCGCGCGTGCACGGGCTAGCCGAGTTCGCGCACGGACCGGTCGCCTTCGTCGCCAACGCCGGCTTCGTGTATCGCCCGCCGCGTGATTACGCCCTGGCCCGCATCGGGCGGGAGCTCGAGTTTGGTGCGCTGGTGCGCTTCGACGCAGGTCGCGGGGTCGAGATGCTGCTCGAGGCGTTTGGCTCGCGGGGCCTGCGCGCGCGCTCGGGCCCCTCGGCGGCCGACACCTTCGATCTGCTGCTGGGCGCGCGCCACACGGCGGACACGGGGGCGGTGCGCATGCGCTCCGGACTCGCGGTGGGCACGGGGCTCAGCGCGGCGCTCGGCGACCCCGACTTTCGCAGCCTGTTCAGCCTCGCGCTGGAGCCGAGGCCCGCGCGGCCCGCGCGCGCGGCGGTCGTGCTCGACAGCGATCACGACGGCATCCCCGACGAACGCGACGAGTGCCCGAGCGAGAGCGAAGATCTGGACGGCTTCGACGACCACGACGGCTGCCCGGATGACGACAACGACGGCGACCAGGTGCTCGACGCAGTCGATCGCTGCCCGCTCGAGCCCGGCGACCCGGTGCACGGCTGTCCCCTCGCCGACGCGGATGGCGACGGGATCCCGGACGAGCAAGATCGTTGCCCCGAAGATCCCGAGAACTGGAACGGCGAGCGCGACGAAGACGGCTGCCCCGAGCGCGACTTGGACGGCGATGGCCTCGACGACGACGCCGACCATTGCCCGGACGTCGCGGGCCCCCCCGAGCAAGCGGGCTGTCCAAGCCACGCGCGGTTTTCGGGCGAGCAGATCGCGCTGCTCACGCCCGTGCGCTTCGCGGGCACCGGGCTCGCCGAGGAGGCGGCGCCCGTGCTGGACGATCTCGCCGCGCTGCTCCGGGCCCGGCCCCACCTGGGGGCCGAAATCGCGGTGTTTGAGCCCGATCTCTCGCTGGCCGGCGCGCGCGCGGAGGCCCTCACGGCGGCGTTGGTCGCGCGCGGCATCGCGGCGGAGCGCTTGAGCCCGCGTGCGGCGGCCCCCGAGGCCGAGGCTCCGGCCGAACACGTGCGGATCACCTTGCGCCTGGCCCGCTAGCGCGCTCGGGCGCGCATCCTTCGCGCAGGCCTTGCGGGCTGCGCCCTTGCGTGGTAGGTACCGCGGCCCTGGTTCACCGGGGACGGGGTTGTAGCTCAGCCGGGAGAGCGCTGCGTTCGCAATGCAGAGGTCAGGGGTTCGATCCCCCTCAGCTCCACAAAGATAA
>JBIQKA010000190.1:0-7234 GCA_044507075.1 Myxococcales bacterium | reverse complement strand
TCAGAGCTGCCAGGCCGACTTGATGGTGGCGAGCACCAGCGTGGCTTCGTCGTCCGGCAGCGCGAGCGCCGCGTCCATTTCCTCCATCACCAGCTGCAGCGTGCCCGGCGGGAGCTTGCGGCGCGCGGCCTGGAGCATGAAGTCGCGCTCCCGCAGGACCAGCAGCCGGGTCGGCAGGTGAGTCTCGGCCTGATTCGTCTCGGGGTCCATGGGGGAGAGGTAATCCTGACTTCGCGGTCCGCGCGCGCCATTTTTTTGCCTTCCATGGCGCGCCCGTTAGCGTGGGGCATGGCTCTCCGCAGCATCCTCGTGCTCCTTTGTGCGTTCGGCGCAGGCTGCATCATGGCCAACATGACCCCGACTTCCCGCTTCCAGGACGCCGCGCACACCCTCAACGACTCGGCGCGCTGGGGACAGGTGGATACGGCCACGAAGTACGTGGCGCCCGCTTACCTGGAAACCTTCGTGAGCCGCCATCGCGACTGGGGGGGGCCCGTGAGCATCGCGGACGCGGATTTGGTCCGCATGAAGATCGCCGACGACAGCAAGAGCGCCATGTCCGAGGTCGCGCTGAATTGGTACGACACCGGCGGCGTCACCATACGTAGCTCGGTGATCACGCAGCAGTGGGAGGCTGTGCGAGGACATTTTCGGCTCGTCGATGAAGTGGTGCGCGCTGGAGATCCTCGCATCTTCGCGGACACGCCTGCTCCGAGCTCCGGGGCGGCGAACTAGAGCGCAATCCGAGCTGCCTCATGTGAGGCTGCTCGCAGATCGGCGGGCCATGCTTGACCGCTTGCATCGGTCCTTGAAACGATCCGAAAAGCTTGGCCAAGTCGGTACAAAGAGCTTTCGGTACGCGGATCGTTTTCTTGTTCGGTGTGCTCGCAGGAGCGTCCATGTGGGGAGCTTGCGGACGCATCGGCTTGGAGCTGATGCCCTCCTCGGGTTCGACCGGCGATGGCGGATTCAATCCGAACGGCGACGGCTCCATTGGGGGCGACGGCGGCGCATCGTGCAGCCACACCGGTGAGGTCGGCAAGCCCGACTGCGCCGACCTTTGCAACGGCGTGGACGACGATCTCTACGTACCCGATGAATCTTGTGGCGTGGGCTACTGCCGCACGACCAATGTGCCCTCCCGCTGCATCGACGGCGAGGAGAAGGAGTGCCTCAAAGGTCCCAAGCTCAGCGAGACCGACGCCACCTGCGACGGGATAGACGACGACTGCGACGGCCAAGTGGATGAGGACTACGTCGATACCGCGATCACGTGCGGCTTCGCGAGCTGTCAGCGCTCCGGCCAGCGGGTGTGCCAGGACGGCGCTCTCGTCGACATGTGCACGCCGGGGACGCCGCCCTCGACCACCGATGACACGCTCGATGGCGTCGACGACGATTGCGATGGGCAGATCGACCAGGACGTGGTGTGTACGCCCGCCACGCTCGAATACCCAGTTGGCACGCACACGGTCAAGCCCGGCGTCTGTTCGACCGTGACAGTGCGCCTCTGGGGCGCGGGTGGCGCGGCGGGTGACGATGGCGGCTATTGGGGCTTGATGAACATCGCGAAGGGCGGCGCAGGCGGTTACACCGAGCGCACCTTCACGGTGACCAAGGATTCGTCGATTCAGCTCTTGATCGGGCGTGGCGGACAGGGTTGCAGCGGCGCCGGCACCAATGACAACGCGGCCTATAGCGGCGGCGGAGGCGGCACTACGAGCGGTAAAGCAGGTACCCGCGGCGAGGACGGAAGCGTCACTGGCGGCGGAGGAGGCACGGGAGGTGGTGCCGGCGGCGCAGGATCCTTCGGCGGCGGCGGCGGTGGAGCAGGCAGCCGCGGCATTGCCACGTACGCCCCCTTCGGCCCCGGCGGTGGCGGCGGCGCAGCCAGTGTGGCCGTCGTCGATGGGACGAGGTTGATCGCGGGCGGCGGCGGCGGCGGCGGCGGCATGGGATCCAACTTCGCGACCACCAGCTTCCCTGGTGGCTTCGGTGGCCCGGGATGCTCGGTCAAGGGCGCGAACTCGGGCGCGGGCAGCGGCGGCGGCGGCGGCGGCGGCGGTGTCTGTCAGGGAGGCACGTCCTCTCAGGCCGGAAAGGACGCAGCGCCCCACGACACCGAGGCGCTGCCCGCTGGGACCGCCCGAGGTGGTGAAGCGCGCTGCGCGGCCGGTGGTGGCGGCTATGCCATCGTGACGCTCGCGCCCTAGGACTGCCCCACAGCGCCCGCTCCGCGCGCATCCCGTGCTCTCTCGCTTGCTGGGGGAATGGCACGCTTACTGCTGGCGTTGGTCCATTGGATAGCCTATTTGAAGGGTCCATGCGCACCGCTCTACGCGTGCAGAAGGAGGAACCGTGACCATCCTCTTGGCGACCGACTTCTCCCTGGTGTCCGAGCTCGCGAGCGAGGTCGCGGCGGAGCTGGCGCGCGCGCTGCGCACTCCCCTGCACGTGGTGCACGTCTCGGAAGACCCGCGGGCCCCCTTCGTGCTCGGCACGCCGGAGGCGCGGATCTTGAACGATGAGCATCGCGCGCTCGCCGAGGTGGCCGAGCGCCTCGTGCGGGCCGGCACCGAGCAGGTGACCACCGAGCTCGGGGCGGGCGTGATCGAAGAGACGCTCGGGGCGATCGCGGAGCGGCACCTCGCCGATCTCGTGGTGATCGGGCTCGAGCCGCTCGCCACACGCTCCTCGGGGGGGCTCAGCGAACGCTTGATCCGCACCATCAAGGCGCCGGTGTTGGCGGTGAGTTCCGTCGATGGTCTGCGCGCGTTCTTGAGGGGCGAGCGGCCGCTCAGGGTTTTGCTCGGTTCTGATCTCAACCGGGCTGCCACGCAGGCGGAGGAAGCGCTGTCTGTCTTCGCGCGCGCAGGAGAGCTCTCGGTGGAGGTGGTGTGGGTGACGTCGGTGCGCGAGGGGCAGTTTCGCTACGGCCTGCCCGAGGCCGCCGATGCTGCGCTCGAGGCCATGTTGAGGCCGCTCGTCTCGCGTGATCTGGAGCTCCAGGGGGAGTCCTTCCCGTGGCGGGAGAAGCGGCGCGTGCGCGTGCTCTTCAGCGAGCGCAGCGCGACCGACGAGCTCGTGGAGCTCGCCTCGAACGCAGACCTGGTCGTGCTCGGCGCGCGGTCGCGCAGCTGGATCTCACGCGCGCTGAGCGGTTCGACCGCGCGCGGACTCTTGCGCGGCTCGCCCACCAGCGTGCTGTGCGCACCTGCCAAGCGGAACTCCACCGCGGTGGTCCCCGGCCGCGGCTTTCGGCGCGTGGTGGCGGCCACCGATTTCTCCTCCCAGGGCGATGCCGCCCTCCCGCTGGCCTTCTCGCTCCTCCCCACGGGAGGCGAGGTGCACTTCGTGCACGTGCTGCCCGGCGCGCAGTACGACCGCCCCGGAGAGCGGGCCGCCGCGCGCAGTGAGCTCGAGCGGCGCGTGCCCCGTGAGAGCCCCGGTCCCACGGTGCAGACGGAAGTGCTCGCGGGTCAGGTCGAGGAGGCGCTCCTCCTTTACGCGCGCCGCGTGGGCGCAGACGCGCTGTGCGTGGGCTCGCACGGACACTCGCCGCTGGCGTCGCGCACCCTGGGCTCGACCTCGGGCGCGCTCCTTGCGAGATCCGAGCTTCCGGTGCTCGTGGTTCCCCCCATCCCGGAGTAAGAACGGGCTCAGTCCGCCGTGTCAGCCCCCAAAGAACGCCGCTTTTCTCCGGCGGCGCTGCGCTTCCCGTGGCGTGCCCAGCCCGCCTTCATCGTGGCCCTCGCCTGTTTCCTGGTCGCGCAGCACGGCCTGGTCGCGCCGCTGCTCGACCTCACGCGCCCCGCGGAGATCACGCTCGGCATCGTGGCCATCGCGGTATCGCTGTGGCTGAGCGAGGCGGTGCCGTTGTTCGTCACGAGCCTGGTGGTGTTGGGCCTCGAGCTCGTGTGGCTCGCGCCCTCGCTGGCGGAAGCGCGCGGGAAAGCGCTCTTTCTCAATGCGTTCTTCTCGGACGTGACCTTGCTCTTCCTCGGCGGCTTCGTGCTGAGCGCCGGCATCGAGCGCGCTGGCATCGACCGGCTCCTCTCCCGTGCGATCCTGCGGCGCACGGGGACCGAGCCCGCGCGCGTCATGCTCGGGATGATGGGGGCGACCTCCATGCTCGGGGTCTGGATGAGCAACACGGCGGCCTGCGCCTTGATGCTCGGCCCCGTGTCCTCGGTGCTCGCCCGCCTTGGAAGCTCGGATGGCCTTCGCAAGGCGCTGCTGCTCGGCGTCGCGTTCTCGGCCAACCTGGGCGGGCTGCCGACGCCGGTGAGCTCTCCACCCAACGCCATCGTGATGCGATACCTGGAGTCGCACGGAGCGGCTCCGAGTTTTGGCACCTGGATGCTGCTCGCGATTCCGCTCGTGGTCGCGATGCAGGCCATCCTGCTGCTCTATCTGGCGCGGCGCTTCCCTACCGCGACCAAGCAGGTCGTGCTCGACGACGCTCCCGCGCAGCCGTTCGGGCGCGCCCAGTGGATCGTGACCATCACCTTCGTCGTCACCGTGCTCGGCTGGGTCGTGGGCTCTCGGTTCTCGATCACGTCGGGGACGGTGGGGCTCGTGCCGGTGGTCGTGTTCTTCGGTACGGAGCTCTTGCGCACCGCGGACCTCCGGGCGCTGCCCTGGGACGTGATCTTGCTGATCGGGGGCGGCCTCGCGCTCGGCGCGGCGGTGGATCAATCGGGCCTCGCGGCCTGGGTCGGCGGCTTCATCCCGACCGAGGGGGTGCCGCTCTTCGTGATCAAGGGCATCGTCGCGGTGTTCGCGGTGGGGATCTCGTCCGTGATGAGCAACACCGCCGCCATCAACCTCATCGCGCCCATCGTGATGAGCCTGCGCGGCGTGGACCCGGCGCCGGTCCTGTTGATCGCCGCGTTCGCGTGCACCCTGTCGATGCCGCTCCCCGTGAGCACGCCGCCCAACGCGATGGTCTACGGCTACCGGAGCGCGCAGAGCGAGAAGCCCGAAGGTGAGTTCACCACACGCGACATGGTCGTTCCCGGCATGACCATGACCGCGATCGGGCTGCTCTTGCTGGCCGCGCTCGCCGCCTTCTGGTTTCCGCTGTTCGGGATCTGAGCGGGCCCGCGCCTACACCAGCTTGCGCGCCGTGCACACGCGATCGCGGCCGCTCTGCTTCGCCGTGTAGAGGGCCTTGTCGGCCACCTCGAACAGCTGACTGTCGGTCTTTGCGTCCTCGGGGAACTGGGCGACGCCGAGCGAGCAGGTGACCCGCAGCTTGCCGATGTCGCTCTCGAACTGACGCGCCTTGAGCTCTTCACGCACGCGCTCGGCGAGCTGGGCTGCGCCGCGGGCGTCGGTCTCCTCGCACAGGATGCAGAACTCCTCGCCGCCGAAGCGAGCCACCACGTCGGTGTCACGCTTGAGCGCGCGTAGGATCTCACCGAGCCCGCGGATCACCTGGTCGCCCACCGCGTGGCCGTAGGTGTCGTTGACGCTCTTGAAATGATCGATGTCGGTCACGATCAGGCTGAGCTTGCGGCCGAAGCGCTCGGCAGCCTTGATGCGCTTCTGGAGCTCATCCAGGAAGGCGCGCTTGTTCAGGCAGCCGGTGAGTCCATCGGTGGTGGCGAGCTCCTCCAGGCGCCGCACGCTCTCCGCGTTGGCGAGCGCCACCGCGAGCTGGTTTGCCAGCACCTGCAGGGTGGGGCGCACCGAGGCCGTAAAGGCGTCGGGTCTGCGCGCGGCGATCGCGAGCGTGCCGACCGGATCCTCGCGCACCAAGAGCGGCAGGATGAGCAGCGACTGCATGCCGTCGAGGTTGGAGGCGGCGCGCGTGTAGACCATCTGCTTCTGACCGTCGAACTCGCCTCGATAGGGCAAGTAGTGGCGGTTCTTCACGGCCATGGCCGTGAGCGAGGCGTTGTCGCGGAAGCTGAGCTTCTGCAGATCGTGCGCGCCCTCGCCCACTGCGCGCAGGACCGAGTGACGCTTGTGCTCGGCGTCGTAGCGCGTGACGGCGGCGAAGTCGTAGGGCGCGATCTGGGCTGCCGCGGAGAGCCCGGCCTCGATCACGGCCTCGGCGGTCAGCGCGGCGCCCAGCGCCTGGGAGGCCTGGTGCAACACGGTCTGCTCGCTCTTGGTGCGCTCGAGCTGCACGAACACCCGCTCGTTTTCGATCGCGCGCAGTGCGTGCCGCACGGCTCCCTCGAGCACGCCCTCCTCGCGGGGCCCGAAGGGCTGGTCGACGACGCGGTCCGCGCACAGCGCGCCGAGCACCCTGCCGTTCTCGATCACGGGGACGCCCAAGAAGGCCTGCACCATGGTGGGGCCGCGATAGTAGCAGAGCCCTCGATAGCCCGGCTTGATGTGCTCGAGGTTCATGGTCATGCCGCGCTTCATCACGGCGCCCACGGCCCCCTCCGCCCCCGCGAACGGCCCCTCGGCGATATCGTCGCTCTCGGTCACCAGCTCCACGATGCGGAAGCGCTGGCCGTCGTCGTCGTACATGACCAGCACGCAGGTGTGCAAATCGAGGGTGCGCTTGAGCAGGTCCAGCGTGTAGTAGAGGGTCTGGTGGACCTCCTCCACGCTCGAGCGCGCCATGCGCTCTTCATCGCGCTCGGAGGCCTCGCTGGGCGCGCTGATCAGGCGGTAGCGCCGGGCGTCCTCGAGGGCCTTGAGCTTGTCCTCGTCGAGCTGCTTCTTGGACTTCTCGCGCACGCGCTCGATCTCGACGCGCGTGAACAAGAGGCTCATCAGCCCGAAGAACACGATGAAGGTGGCGTGCAGGAAGTAGGGCTGCGGATCGCGGTGCCGCTCGGTGATGAAGTAGAGGATGGCTTCTAGCACCACGGCGGCGACCACCAGCGTGCTGCCCGTGGGCTTGACCGCGAACGAGGCCACGAAGGCCACCAGTACGTAGACGAGCGGGTAGAGCTGACCCGTGAGCCCTCCGGCGACCTGCACCACCGCGTGGATGGCCACCAGAAGGAGCAGACCCATCTCGAGATCCTGCCGCGGCACCAGCCGGCCCTCGCCCTCCAGCCGAAACCGCTGCACCGCGCGGTGCGCGAACAGGGCGAGCCATGCGCTCGCCGCGACCAAGTGCTCCACCCCGAGCGGGCCGCGGAAGATCCCGAACATCAGGAGCACGGCGAAGCCGAACGAGAGGATGAACCCGTACGAGGCGCGGGCCGTCTTGCGGAGAGTGAGAGCGGTTTGAACCAGCGTCGCCATGGTGCTTGGTGTCCTG
>JBIQKA010000189.1:0-7291 GCA_044507075.1 Myxococcales bacterium | reverse complement strand
GGCCCCAACCTCCCCTTTCCCTATCACGTGCGCATGGCCGCCCGACGTGCCGCCTTCGAAGCCTAGCTTCGCAGCGACCTTGGCCCGGACCAGGAACGACTGCGCATCGCTGCTGGTCTCTGCGTGAGATTGCTCGGTGCTCTGCACGAGCGTTGCCGTGGAGCTGCTCTCCTCGGTGCGCGTCACGCCGTTGACGTCGGTCACGCTGTACTGCTCATCGAGCTGCAGCCGAACCTCCCCGATCTGAATGCTCGGCGAAGGCAAGTCGGCCAGGCGTGGATTGCGATTGAGCGTGAAGAGCTCGTCCGCGTCGCTAAAGCCATCCCCATCCGAGTCATCCACGAGCGCGTTGGTGTGAAAGAAGGAGACCTCCAGATAGTCGTCGATGCCGTCCAGGTCGCTGTCGCGCGCTGTGGGGTCCGTGTAGATGTGGTTGTACTCCACATAGTCCGTCAACCGGTCACCGTCCGTGTCCGGCGCCCGCGGATCCGTCGCCAGCGCATGCTCTTCGAGGTCCGTGAGGCCATCTCCGTCGCTGTCCGGAAGCGTGGGATCGCTCGTCACGTCGCGCGCTTCCACATCGCCGTTCACGGCCATCACCGCCACCGTCCAGCCACGTTGCTCCAGGTGATCGGCCAGCCCATCACCGTCGGTGTCGGTCCAGTCCGCCGCGGTGGGCGCGATGCCCGCGAAGATCCGGCTGGTCGGATCGACCTGCACGCCAGCGTTCACCTCGACGGGACCGAGCGGCTCGTCACGCGCCGTGAGCACGTTTGTGACCTTGACGCGATAGGTGACCTCACTCTGCGAGAGCGTGGTCAGCCTTACCGAGCGATGACTGGCGTCAACGAAGGAGACCGCCTGCACCACCAAGAAGCCGACATCGGCTTTCACGTTTACGGCGACGAAGCCCGCGCCGGCATTCACCTTCTCCTGCACGATCGCGTAGTGGGCAGGATCCAGCACCGAGTCGCCCATGGGCTCGTTGTACTGAACGAGCACCGACTTGTTGCCGGTGGAAACGGCGTTCACGATGCGCGGCGTCGAGCGGGCTCGCACCGTGCCTTCGGTGCCGCCGTCGGATGACACGAGCGCGCCAGGAGCCTCGACCAGATCGCCACATGCACTGAGCACAAACAGGAGCGCGAAGCGCGCTCCGCGGCCGCGGAAAGCACCCTTGATCATGGCGCCAACCTACCCCGCTCAGATCGTCGGTCAACCGATCCGACGGCAGGCGAGATCAAATATCCCGGTCTGGCTCTTCTGACGAATCATCGGAGTCGTCAGAGGAGCCGCTGTCCCCGGGGCCGTCGGCTCCGCCATCTTGGTCGGTCACCCCGCTGTCGCGGTCAGTCCCTCCATCGGCGTCGTCCTCATCGTCCTCATCGTCCTCATCGTCGTCATCGTCACCATCGTCGTCGTCGTCTTCGAGCCAGTCGGGCAGACCATCTCCGTCGTCGTCGTCGTCCACGTCGTTGGACAGTCCGTCGCCATCCACGTCCGGGTCGACCTCATTCAACAAGCCGTCCCCATCCACGTCCGGATCGTCCTCATTGAGGAGCCCGTCTCCGTCTACATCGGGATCGCGGTGGTTCAATATTCCATCACCATCGATGTCCGGATCTCGATCGTCAGGTATGCCGTCGCCGTCGAGATCGTTGGGCAATCCGTAGAGGATCTCGTCGAGATCGCTTCTCCCATCACCGTTGCTGTCGATGCCCGCGAGCAGCCCTACGATCCCCTCCGGCCCCCACGTCCCCTCGACGGGCATGCTCCCGCCATCCGGGGGCATCGGGCTATCCTGCTGCGTGGTACGCACAGGTTCGCCCGCCGCGTGCAGATCGACACAGGCGAACAGCCCCAGCATCCAGGCGACGCCCACCGCGGCGCGCCCCGCGTTCTTGGATCGCGCAGGATACCGCCAAAGCAGTCTCGGCATGGTCTTCATCAGCGCGGTGCACCATAGGACATGGAGCGCGCTGTACCAACCTCTTCTCGGGAGGAAATCGGGGGCGCTCTGAACCGGACACAGCTGAGCCTTCTCCACTCACGGGCACCGCGGGCCCGAAAGCGCGACGATCAACAAGGTAAGGCTCGCGAGGCCCGCGCAGACGAGAAACAGTCCGCCATGACCCACGTGGCGCGCCAGCAGACCGAAGCTGGAGAAGCCGATCAGGCTGCCGAGCTTGAGCGCGTTCGCGTACAGATTGGTCGCGACGCCGGCCCGGCCCGGAAGCAGATCTTGGATGAACGGGATGGCGACGCTGACGGTGACCGCGACGCCCGCCGCGTTCAGGATCTGCAGCGGATAAACCTGCCAGGGCTCGCGGACGAAGCAGAGCAGCAGAAAGTACAGCATGGCCGCGCCAATGCCCGAGAGCATGACGCTCCGGGCATGGCCGCGCCCGGCCAGGTGTCCAAAGCCGATCATGAACGCGAGCTCGAACGCGGGCGAGATGGAGAAGGCCAGGCCCACGTTGCGCTCCGTCCCGCCGAGCTGCTCGGTCATGAACAGCGGCAGGTTGAGGTTGTTCAGCGTGGATGCGGCGAACATGAGGCCAAAGCCTGCGCAGTAGGTCAACACGATCGATCGCGGGGCACCGACGTCGAGCGACGATGAGGCTTCGGTCCGAGTGCCTTCGCGCGGGCGATGGGCCACCCAGACGTACACACAGAGGGCGAGCAGCACGAAGAACCCGGCGGCCGCCAGAAAGAGCCCCGGGTAACCGTGCCGCTCCTTGATCGCGGCCCCGAGGTTCGGGCCCACCATCCACGAGAGCGCGTAGGAGGCGCGCAGCACACCGAGCGCAAAGGTCACCTGGGCAGCTTCACGCGCCGTGCGTGCAAACTCTTCGCGCGCGTGGGCGAAGAGCTGCGCGAAGTTCATCGACGCCAACGCCAGCGCGGAGGAGCCGATCAACGTGAGCCGCACGGGATCGCGAACGAAGGCGTAGCCCACCGTGCCGAGGGCTCCGGCCAGCGCTCCGATCAGGAGGAGCGTGCGGCGCGCGATGTGCGTGTCGGACCAACGGGCGATCAGCGTGCTGAGCAGGATCGCGCTGAGCGCGTTGATGGTCATGAACGCACCCAGCACCTCGGGGCCCATGCCGACCTCGTGGGTCGCCCACAGGGCCCCAAAGGGCGCGATGAACGCGCCCGTCAGACCGAGCACGAACGTGGTCGCGAGCAGTCCGAGCGAAGCCGGCGTGGAGAGGGGGGACGGAGTATTCAAGCTTAGCTTGCGCAGGCGAAAGGGGGGACCAAGTATTCAAGCTTAGCTTGCGCGCGCGTGCTTGGGCGCAAGCTAAGCTTGAATACTCCGTCCCCCCTGAAGGACCTGCTCGAGGCGACGTGCCGAGTCCTCGAGACCGCCGGGGCGGTTTCGTGCGCGCCACAGGGCGCGGTGGCGCTCGAGGAGCGGGCGCAGCGCGCGGGTGAGGTCCGCGCGTACCGGAGCCGGGATCGTGGCGACGTCGTCGCGGTCCGCGAGCGTGCTGCGTGCGATGCCGAGGTGGCACGCGAAGCGCAAGAGATCGCGCGCCCAGGCGAACTCTTCACAGATCAGCTGGCCCTGCTGGGGACGCGCGCGCGCGAGGGGCTCGCCGGCCTGCTCGAGGTGCGCGAGCGCCTGCTCGAGGGACGCGCGCGTGACCCCGGGGGGCTCGAACAGACGTTCGGGCTTGATCAGAATCCAGAACAACACCGAGGCGTTGGGGCGCAGACTACCCGCGTGGCGATAGGTGTTGCCGAGTTCATAGGCGGCACGACCCAGCACAAAGGCAGAGTCGGAGAACACGTGCAGGTCGAGCAAGCGCGGCAGATCGAGCGCGAGCGGATCCTGCGCATCGGCAACGTTCCAAGAGAAGCCGGCGCCCGCGAAGAGCCCGAGGTAGCTGACCGCGAGCGGCTGCAGATGCCCGTGGTCGCCCCAGTCCGTGGTCAGCATGCCCGAGGCGCCGGCCGCCTTTCCCTCGCGGGCGGCGCGGGCCAGGTTCAGGAGGGCGTTGTCGGTGCGCCCCGCGATCGAGTTCCAACTGCTGGTACCGGGGCAGACGTAAAAGTCGAGGCCTGCATCACGGAACCGCGCGAGGTGCTCGGCGAACGGATGGTCGGCTTCATAGCCCCACTCGAGCGCGATCGCGTCGCGGGGCAACTCACCGATCAAGTCCGGGCGCTTGACGATGATGTCGCCCCAGAACTGCATGACCTTGCCGCGGGCCCGAACGCGCGCATGCACTTCGCGCAGGAACTCCAGGTACACGCGCTCGGTGCCCCTGGCCTCGCAGGCAGCCCGCGAGCGCCCAAAGCCCAGGTCGAGGGTTTCGTCCAGGCCCACATTGAACTGTCCGCTCCGAAAGTGCGGGAGCAGCTGGTCGTAGAGCCCCTCGAGAAAGCGCAGGCTTGCCGGGTCGGTGGCGCACAGTCCATACGGCTCGCCGCTCCAGTTCCAGGGATGCGCGAAGCCCTCCGGGCACTCTGCCAGTGCGCGGTAGGGGGCATGCACGAGCCAGCGGTGCATGTGACCGAAGCTGTTCTGATTGGGCACGAGCTCCACGTGGCGCGCCGCGCAATACGCATCGAGCTCACGGATCTCCTCGCCCGTGAGCGCGCTCGCGTGCTGCCAGACGATCTCGTGCCCCGGATAGGCGAACGTGTGCTCCATGTAAAGTTGGAGCTGGTTGATCTTCCAGCGCGCGAGCTCATCCACGAGCGCCTTCAGCGTGTCCAACGTCGGCACCTTGTCGCGGCTGATGTCCAGGAGCACCCCGCGCTGCGCGAAGTCTGGCCAATCCTCGATCAGCAGGTGGGGCAGCGTGAGCGGCTCGGGCGTGGCGGAGCGCGCGCGCGATGCTTCCACCGTGATCAGCTGGACCAAGGTTGCGAGGGCGTGTTGCAGCCCGGGCTCGCTGGTGACGAACAGGGTGATACCTGTGGCGTCGATTTCGAGCGCATAGCTCTGGAGGGCAGAAGCAGCCTCGGGTGGCAGTCGATCCGCGGGGAGGGAGCGGACGCGCATCGAAGCCGAAGCCAGGTCTTGGCGGCTTCCCACGAGGTCCAGCCGGTGACCGCGGGCGTGCAGCGCTTGGGTGAGCCAGCTCAACGCGGGAGCGGTGCTCACCTCCGGCCCCTCGTGCATTTCCCAGCGGAGCTGAACCACGGGGGCGAAACGCACGCGCCCCGGCCGCGGATGTAGCCGCTGGGGGCGCGGAAACAGGAGGAGCGCATCCGATGACAGCGTCGTTTCGGGGGTGAACATGCTGGCAAATCGTCGCGCGCGCGGGCAGGCGTGGCAAGGGCCGGTACGTTCGCTCGCCGTCAGCTCGCGAAGTCTTCGGCCAGCACGCGCTCCATGTTGCGCTCGGCGAGCGCGGTGACCGTCAGCGCGGGGTTCGCGCCCACCCCCACCGGGATGAGCGATCCGTCCATGACGTAGAGGCCGGGGTAATTCACGACGCGCCCGTATAGGTCGGTGGCTTTCCCGAGCGGACAGCCGCCCACGGGATGGTAGGTCGCGCGATCGCCGACCACAGCGCTGTCGAACATGTCCGAGGCGTAGTCGGTGCCGACTACCTGGTTCATCTTGTCGAACACGAAGCGCGTGCTCTTCACCGCCGGCCCGTTCTGCGAGACGTCCCACTTCAGGTTCACGCGGTCCGAGGCGCTGTCGTAGACGAAGGTCCCGCTCTCGGGGTTCTCGGTCATCACGATATTGAAGGTGAGGAATGTCTCGATGCCCGCCGGCAGCGGGATGATCATCGAGAACACGGCCTTCTGATCCTGATCGCGCGTATGAAACTCCATCGAAGGCACGCTGTATTGCGTGCTGCCCGTGGGTTGCGTGAGGGGCGAGTTGCGCGCGACGAAGATGTCGCTGTTGGGTCCCCAGGCGGTCCCCACGTGCATGTTCAAATCCGGCAAGGCGCCCGAGTCCCGCGCCCGCACCAAGAGCTCCGAGGTGCCCATGCTCCCTCCGCCCAAAAAGAGATGGGTGCACGACAAGTCGCGCTCGGAGAGCACGTTTCCGTCGATGTCGATCTCCCGGCAAGACACGACGTAGTCACCATCGGGCGCGCGCGTGATCTTGGTGACATGGGTCAAGCTCATGATCGTGAGCAGCCCCGTGCCCATCGCCTCCGCGATATAGGTCTTGTCCAGGCTGCGCTTGCCGTAGTTGTTGCCGAAGCCCGCCTCGCCATCGGTCGCAGACTTCGGGACTTGGCCGGCGATCTCCTGCGCCATGTACGCGTAGTCGTAGCCGGACGTGCACAGCTCGACGTCGATGCCGATCTGGTGCGCGTGGTCCGCGCCCACCCGAGAATAGCGGTAGCCCTCGGCGTTGGTCGCGATATCGATGGGCACCTGACTGGCGCGCAGCATCGACGACGCGCGCGGATAGTACTTGCTGAGCATCTCGTCGGCGTCCAGCTCGGGCATCGCGCGGCGCAGGACCTCGCGCAGCGGCTGCACGTAGATGGACATGTTGACGAGCGAGCCCCCGCCCACGCCGCGCCCGCAGTAGACCTCCATATCGTCGTTGCCCACCAGCGCGAGCACGCCCGCTTGGACCGGCACCGGAATCTCGATCGGGATCGGCCCCAGCCGCTTGTACACGGCATGCAACTTGTCCCGAAACCACATGGCTCGACCGTCCGGGCTGAACGGCTTACAGAAGATCTTTCCATCCGGCCCGGGCGTGTCCCAGAGCCGACCCATCTCGATCATGGTCACCGGGATGCCGCGCTCGGTCAGGCGCAGCGCCGTGACCGCGCTGCCATAGCCGCTCCCCACCACAATCACGCGCGGCATCTTCGGGGCGGTCATGGCATCGCTGCCGGCGTCGGCGGAGGGTCCGGGAGAGGCGTCTTTCGACTCTTCGGAGGCATCGGGACGCGATGACCCATCCGAGGCGTCCGGGAATGACGAGCCACCCGCCGGTTCGGAGCCGCATCCCGTGAGGAGCCCGGACGAAAGCACGCTGCCGACGCTGACCGTACGCAGCCCCAACAAGCTAGCGGCTGTCAGGATGTTCCGACCGAACTCTCGGCGTGTACTTCTCATGGCTTGTGCATCTTAGAACTCAAGGGGTGCGTCCCGGAAGGGAGTCGCTCGCGGTTCGGTCTTCGGCCTTGACCACTATCAAAACGAACGCAGGACAGCAATGGGTGCTGTCGGCCAAGGATTTGCCGGACGAGGCAGGCGTTCAGCAGCCCCCTTCTCGCTCAGCCCTGAGCCATCTGAGCGCAAGCTTCAAGGATCCGGTGCGCTGAGGGCCCTCGGTATGGTCTCTCCC
>JBIQKA010000036.1:0-46383 GCA_044507075.1 Myxococcales bacterium | reverse complement strand
AGAGGAGAACGCGGTCGGATCCGTATCCATTTTCCCAGACGGTCCGATGCAATCAACGGTTGCGAGGCTTCATCCAGGATTCCGAAGCCCCTTCCGAGCAGCCTCACGCCGCACGTAGATCGGCGCACGCGCTTGCGTCGCATCCAGCGTTCCCATCGCCACACCGAGCCCGAAGTCGTCGACGACTCGGTATCCGACGTTTACCACCACGAGCGCGGGGAGGAGCGCCACAGCCGCCCAGATCGCTATCGCGGGCTCGTCCATGGCGCCGACGCGCCAGGCACTGCCTACCTTGATGGTCAGGCAAAATGTCAGGATTGGCAGTGCGATCATCGCGGCAGAGCGTACGCGCCTTTTGAAGACGCAGCGCGCGCATGCGGGCACAGGCACTTCGCGCACGATGAACGAGGAGGCCAGGAGGGCATGAAAGCCGCGGCGCGCCTCCACCGAAGCCATCCCCTCGGCAGGCTTTTCACATCCAACGCAGCAAGCGGGATCGAAGTGGATGTCTTGAAGCAGGATGCGAGCGTCGTTGGAGCTGATGGTCGCGGCGCTGTGGCTGTGGGATTCGAGCACCTTGGCGATGTGGTCGGAGGCGGCGGCGCCCTCGTCAGCCATGGGTGCCCACCAGAGGCGCGAGCCATCGCGGAAGACGAGCTGCTGCAGGCCGGACATGGGGGAACGCACCTCCATCAGGTCGGCGGGCGATTGAATACTCCGTCCCCCCCCTTTCGAATACTCCGTCCCCCTTAACTAAGATCGAATACTCCGTCCCCTCCCAATCACCCCCACTCGGGGCTGGTGCTCTTGGGGTGAACCCCCTAGATTGGGGCCAACACGATGTCCGCTCGCACGCTCTCCCCCTCCTGCCGCGCATTCTTCGGCGCTTTTCTGGCCCTCTCGGTGCTCGCAGGCTGTGAGGAGGACTGCCCGGATCCCACGGTCTGCGACGTGCGCGACCGCAGTTGCCAGAAGACCATCATGCGCGCGGTGAGCTGCTTGCGTGGCGGCGAGGTCGAGCTGCCGCAGGTCACGGTGATGAGCGAGGGCGAGCTCGCGGCGTTCTTGGGGCGGGGCGGGGAGCCCACGGCCGAGCAGATCAGGGGCTTCGAGCTCTGGAATCGCGGGCTCTCGCTGTTCGGTCTGGCGCCTGCCGACTACACGCTGGAGACGTCGCGCGGCGACGTGGCCTCGCAGATCGCGGCGGCGTACTTCCCGACCACCAAGGAGATCGTGGTGGTGGATCGCGGGGAGAGTCTCGCCACCGAGCGAGCCGTCTCCGTCTTTGCGCACGAGGTGGTCCACGCGCTGCAGGATGCCGACTACGACCTCTTGGAGCTCGACGACAAGTGGGCCACGAGCTTCGACGCGTCGCTCGCACTCGATGGCGTGATCGAAGGCGAAGCCGTGCTTTACCAGAACCTGTTCGACATCCAGGTCGCGGGCTTCACACCCTCGGACATCGACTGGGAGCGCTACTTCAAGGAATGGCGCGCCGAGACGTTGAAAGCGGGCGAGCTCGACGACGCGCCCATCACCATGGCGGACGTCCGCTTCCCCTACGCATTCGGCGGGGGCTTCGTCACCCAGTACTACTTCGCGGGAGAGCGCGCCGCCGTCGACGCGTTGATCGATGCGCCGCCACGCTCCACGCGCGAGGTCATGTTCGGTCCAGAGGAGCTCAACCCTTATGCCGAGTCTGACTTTTGGGAGCGTGCCTTTCCGCTGCTGGGGGGCTCGTTCGAGATCGTCTCCGCGACCCCGCTCGGCGCCTGGATCACGCGGATGCACGCGGCCCGCACGGGGGTGCCCCTCGTCGAGCGCCTGGAGGCTCCTCGGGACCTCACGATCGATGCGTTCACGGTGCTCTCCGACCGGGAGACGGGGCAGTTGGTGGCCTCGTGGCGCGCACGCATGGATGAGGGAGTGAGTCCGACGATCTTTCCCGGCATGCGCGCGAGGGGCCTGGTGAGCTGGACGACGGGCCCCAATGACGCGATCTTCTTGGCGAGTGATCAAACGCTGAGCGCTCCACAAAGCATCGCCTGGGGTCCCTTCCCCGAAGAGGATGGCGCGGGTGAAGAGGCGACGGCGGCCGTGGCGAGTGTGCTCGCGGAGCCGCTGTGGAAGAGGCCGCATGGCGTGCGCCCCTGCGACGCGCGGGTCCCATCTCCCTTGAACTATCGGAGGGAGCCGTGAAGCGATCTGCACCGCTCTGGTCCGTCTTGTTGCTCGGCGCGGCGGGTGTTGCCTGTCACGAAGACGGCGCCTGGCAAGGACACGTCGACCTCTGGCCCATCCCGCGCGAGGGCAACGATCGGGTCGACCTAGGCGGCGGCGATGCGGGGATGGACGCGACGGTTCCCGACGACGATCCGCGTTCGTACTTCGATGCCAGGCAAGTCTATCTGGTGGGGTCACTCACCCCGGGGGCCTGCTTTCGCCGCGCCATCGCCCCTGTGCTCCAGCCCGACGACGCCGTGGTCGGATTCAACTGCTTGGCGAATTTGAGCACGGCCCAGATCAGGCCGACCGATGGGCGCCTCTTCTATGTGGAGAGAGGCGACCTCTACATGTTCTCGGCCGACCTCGGCGGGGCAGCAGTCAGCAATCTCAGCTATCCGGAGAGGCCGCTCGACAACGACGTGGTGGTCTCGCTGCCAGCGTGCCCTGGGCAAACTGGGACCCGCGCATTTAAGCTCTCGGCCAGCGGCGTGCTCTTCTACCGCTGCGGCGAAAACTGGTACGACGGTGACAACACCTTCGTGGCCATGCTCTCCGACACGGTGCTTCAGGTCGGCCTCGATGGCAGCGCCCTCACGGAGAACGGCATCCATTCGTTTGCGTCCAGCGCGGACGCAATGGACGCAGCGGTGCCCGATGCAGCGGTGCCCGATGCCGCGGTGAACGACGTGGGAGACGACGCAGCGGTGAATGACGCGGGAGATGATGCCGCCGCGAACGATGCAGGCGCCGACGCAGCCGCGAACGATGCAGGCGACGACGCGGCCGTGCACGACGCGGGCGATGCCGGCCAGCTCACCGCGGACGCCGGCATGTCGCAGAGCGCTCCGAGCCTCACGCCCTTCGTGGGCCTTCCAGCGGGCGCGCGCATCCTCGCGTCACGCACCGTTCTCGATGGCTACTGGATCGTGCTGTCCGTGCCGACCGACGCGAGCGCCGCCGAGCTGTGGCACGTCGACGTCCGTGGTCACGCAAGCCTGGTGGGTAGCTACCCCGCTCTCCCCGCCAATCAGTACCTTTTTAGCAGCATAGAGTTCGGCTCCCAGCTCGATGGCGATGGGGCCTTGTACCAGTTGGCGGCGTACACGACCGAGGGTTCCCGGGAAACCATCGTGCGCCGGACCCTGCAGGGGGAGTCCAGCGTGGTGTACGACGAGGGGGATGATCCCCTGGTGGAGATCTACAGCTCCTCCCTCATCACGGGGCCCTAGCGCTGAGTTAGCCAGGTGGGCAGCGGCGAGACATCGCCCGTGCGCTTCCCGTCGACGAACTCCGCCACCTTGCGAAAGGGTTGGGTCAGATCCGAATTGTCATAGACCCAGACGTACGGAAGCTGTTCGATTGCCAGCCGGAGGTTGAGCAGGGATCGAGGATATCGCTGCATGAGCTTGTCGGTTGGAATGTCGTGGCCTCCCTGGGCAACGCGCATCGCAACACGCTCGTCAGAGATCAGGGCGCTCTCCAGGCCGATAAAACACAGGAGCACTGTATAGCCCGCGTTGCAGGCAGTCTTGAGGAAGGCGACCTTCTCCCCGACCGGATCCGAGAACACGGTCTCGAAGACGAAGCTCTCGCGCTGATTGACGAGCGCTTGGCGCATGCGTCCAGCGAGCTCGGCCGCTTCGTAGGCGTCAATGCCGAGCTCCGCGGCAATCACGTCTGCGTTCACGAAGCGCAAGCCTACCGGCTTGAGGAAGACCTCGTGGAACGTTGACTTGCCCGCCCCGTTGGGACCCGCGACCGCAACGATGATGGGGCGCGTATCCAGGGGGTTCATGAATTAGCGGGGCTCGACCGGCGTAAAGACCCGGTGGATGAAGCGCCCCAGTGTACGCGTGCCATCGGCGTCGAGCTTCACGAGCAAACCAGGGTGTTCGGGTGCGGGCTCAAAGCGTGGGAATGGGCGCGTCGCAAGGTGCTCGCGGAGACGCTCCCGCCCTTCAGGGGTTCCCACGGAAGCGAGCGCCTGTGAGAGTGGCTGGGCATCACCGCGGCGCTTGAGGGCGAGCACATCCTCGGCGCGCATCAAGGATTCGGCCGCCCGGCCCAGGCGCGCCCAGAACTCGACCTGACCTGCGATGGAGCGTTCCGAGAGCTCACCCGTGAGTCGCGCATCCAGAACGAGATCATCAGAGAGCTTTACCGGCTGGGCCATGATTCAAGGGTAGCATTTTGCTACTTTCCGGACATCCATTCGGTAACCACTTGTTTTCTTGATGGAATCGTGGATGATCCGTAGGGGGGTAAGCGCGCCTCGGTGGTTAGGCGCGCTCGAGGTTCTTCCGCACGCTGTGTGCCTGGGACATGATGGTGCTGAACAGCTCCGACACGCTCGGCACGTCGCGCACGAGGCCCTGGGCCTGGCCGATGAGCTGCACGCCCTTCTTGTGGTCGCCGAACTGGATGGCGTTCTTGATGGCGAGGGAGGCCGCGCCAAAGTAGGCGAGCTGTAGCGTGGTCTTGATGCCGTTCTTGAAGAGATCGGCGAGCAGCTTGGAGATGGGCATCTTCATCTCGCGCGCGACCGAGAGCGCGCGCCGGAGTGCCGTGAACAGACCGAGCGGCTTCTTGGTCAGCTGGATGGCGGTCTCGGTGCGCATGACGCGGCAAGGCAGGCCGTCGAAGTTCGCGGAGTAGATGGTCTCGTCGATGCGCTTCTCCACCACCATCTGCTTGGTGTTGGCGTGCAGCGGGCTCTCGCGGCTGGCGGCGAGGCGCGTGCCGAGCGCGATGGCGTCGGCGCCAAGGCTCAGCGCCGCCATCAAGCCACGCCCGTCGGCAAAGCCTCCCGCGGCGATGATCGGGACATCCACCGCATCGCGGATCGCGGGCACCAGCACCAGCGTCGTCACCTCGCCCCCGTGCGCCGCCGCTTCGTGACCGGTGACGAGCAGCGCATCCACGCCCATCTTCACCGCCGAGCGCGCGTGCTTCTCCGTGACGACGGTGGCGACGACCTTGCCGCCGTAGGCGTGCGCGCGCTTGCAGATCCAGTCTCCCTTGCCGAGGGAGAAGTTGATCACGGGCACCTGCTCTTCGAGCGCGACCTCGGCGCACTCGGGCGCCCCCGGCATGATCAGGCTCACGCCCACACCGAAGGGCTTGTCGGTGAGCTCACGGATGCGACGGATCCCCGCGCGGCACTCCTCCGCCTTCATGCCGCCCGCCGCCATGATCCCGAGGCCCCCAGCGTTGCACACCGCGGCGACCAGCTCGGGCACGGAGATGTACGTCATGCCCGGGAGCACGAGGGGGTACTGGATGCCGAACAGCTCGGTAATGCGCGTCTTCATGGTCCACTTCTCCGCGTCGCGAGATATTGGCGCGCTGTCCGCCCGGCGCAACGTCGCGCGAGCCCTCGAGGGCATGGGGCACAACCTGCCGCCCGGTCTCTGGGAGCGACTCGCGGATCTCATCGATGGCCATGTTCGCAGGGGCAGCGGGGCGGCCCGCGCGCGCTGAGGTCGCGAGGGGAGGAGGCGCGCCTTCGTTCGCGGTATCGCTGACTTTGGCCGAGCTACGCGGCGCTGCGCGGTCGCCCTCAGGCCTTGCGCAGGAGCTCACGCGCGATGTGCTGCACCTGCATCTCATCGGTGCCGCCGTAGATTTGGAGGATCTTGGCGTCGCGCGCGAGTTGCTCCACCTGGAACTCGGCCATGTAACCGTTTCCGCCGAAGAGCTGCACGGCCTCCATCGCGACGTCGACCGCGGCGCGGGCCGAGTACAGTTTCATGGCGCTGGCCTCGGCCAGGGAGAGGGACTTGCCCGCTTGCGCGAGCTCGATGGCGCGAAAGACCAGGTTCTGCACGTTGAGCCGCGCGATCTCCATGTTGGCGAGCTTGAGCTGAATCAGCTGGTACTCCCCGATCGGCTTGCCGAAGCTCCTGCGCTCGTTCGCGTAGGCCGTGCATTTCTGGAGGCACTGCTCGATGATGCCGAGCGCCATCGCCGCCACGCTGGAGCGCTCCGTGGCGAAGGTCGCCTTGGCGCTCGCGCGTGCATCTTGCCCATTTTGTTCGCGTCCTTCGCCGAGCAGGCGGTCGGCTCCGACGCGCACGTCGGTCAAGAACAGCTCTCCCGTCGGTGAGGAGTGAAGACCCATCTTGCGCATGGCGCCGCTCTGCTCGAGCCCCGTCATGCCGCGATCGAGCACGAAGGAGACGATGGCGCGCTGATCGGGTGGGTTGCCCTCGTCGAGCTTGCAGATGAAGACGATGGTGTCCGCGTGTGGACCGTTGGTGATGAAGGTCTTGCTGCCGTTCAGGATGAACGCGTCGCCGTCTCGGCGCGCGGTGGCCTTCATCGAGCCGAAGGCGTCGGAGCCGCTGTCGGGCTCGGTGATCGCCCACGCGCCGATCTTCTCCATCGTGAGAAGCTGGATCCCCCAGCGCTTCTTCTGCTCGAGCGTGCCCTTGGACATGATCGCCTGGCCCGTGAGCCCCATCGACACCCCCATCGCCGTGACCAGGCCGGGGCAGTAGCGGCACAGCTCGATGATGGAGATCATCGAGATCGCCGCGGCCTCGGTCGAAAGCGGGTTGGAGCTCGCCTTCTCGGCCTTCTTGAGCTCCTCGCCCCGTGCACGCGCTTCTTCACGCTCGATCTGCTTCTTGAACTGGGCGCGTGCCATGGTGTCCAGACCGAAGGTGGCCACCAACTTGCGGATGATCGGGTAGGGCAGCATGTCGCCGTGCTCGAGCGCGGTGAGGTTGGGCTTCACCTCGCGCTCCACGAACTGGCGCACCATGTCGCGCATCATGCGCTGGGTCTCGTTCCATTCGTACATTGCTTTGGGCCTCACGCTACAGGGGCAATGAATTGATCTGCGCAATGTTCAGATCGCAGAAGCGGCATGGGGTGTCAATCGAATTTGCGGTGAAGGCGACGCATGCTGAATAGGTAATGGTTTTCGAGGTTGGCTCGCTCCTGCGCACCTCCATGCACAGCATCTTCGCGTCGAGAGATGTCGGTCCGCTGTCCGCCTGGGAAACGCCGAGCGGCGACGCGGCCAATTTCTTGAACCAACGGCGTCCCTTGTTAGGTATCCTGCCCCCCTATGCAGCGCGCGCGAGTTCGTATCTTACTCAGGGCGGCCGTAGCTGGTGCGCTCGTTGGCTGCGCCGCGGACGGCGCGCCTGACCCAATGTACGCGCATGACGCTGGGGTCGATGGCTCCGCGGCGAGCGAAGGGGGGATCGAAGACGTATCGCCCCACGATGCGGGTGGCAACGTCGATGGGCTCGACGCCAGCGACGTGTTGGATGCCAGTGGCGCGTTGGATGCAGGCGACGACGCCGGGAGCATGCCCATGAATCTTCCTCCCGAGCTCGTGGATGCGTTTCCTGCCCATGGAGCTTCCGATGTGGCTGTCGTCGTATCGGTGCAGCTGGCCTTCTCCAAGGCGATGAGCCGAGAGCGTGTCGAGGGCGCGTTCTCGATGGAGGCCAGCGATGGATCGCCGGTCAGCGGGAGCTTTGCCTGGTCGAGTGGTGACACCGTCCTGGCATTCACGCCGACGGCAGAGCTCACGGCAGCGACCGGCTACACGGTTGTGCTCGACGATGGCGCGGAGGACGCCGAGGGGCTCTCGTTGAACGAGGTCGTGGTCCTCGAGTTCACGACCGCCGCGGTCACGAAGGCCGGTGATGGCGTCTGGAACGAAAGCATCTGGAACGTAGACAAATGGCAATGATGGGAGTGTCCACATGATGGGGCGTGCATTTGGAGTGATCGCTTTGGCTCTCGCCCTGGGGGCCCCGTGCTCGGCCTTCGCGCAAGGTTTGCCCCACACGTTTACGGCGGGAACACCCGCGCGTGCCGAGGAGGTAAACGAAAACTTTCGCTACGTGGCGCCCAAGAGCATCGTCTACGTCAACCCCGTGGAGGGAGGTAGCGCAACGAGTAACGGCGACGCGCTCAAGGCAGCGCTGAACATGGCGAAGCTGACCGCCATCAACGGCGCCCCGGCAGCCGGTAACCGCTATCTCGTCAAGGTTGCGCCCGGCATCTACGACGTGGGCAGCGACGCCTTGTCGATGCAGAGTCATGTCGACCTGATGGGCGCGGGACCGTCCACCGTCATTCGGGGCTCGAACACGAGCCACGGCGTGGTGCGCGGCGCGACCAATTGCGCCTTGAGCCATGTCACGGTGGAGGCGACGGGGGCGGGGACCGCCGGGATCTCGGCGTCGAACGTGACGATGCGCATCGATCATGTCGACGTGCGTCTATCCGGCTCTCCCGTCAACGCCTCAGGCATCGCCGTCAGCGAGCGCGCGAACGTCGACCTCCACAGGGTCAGTATCACGGTGTCATCCGCTAGCCCTAACGCACTGAGCACCACCGTCGGTCTGAGGGTGACAGGGCCAGTATCGGGCACTCCAACCACCATGGTGACCGCCGACGACGTCACCATCGCCGTGACTCACAACAGCGCCAGCGCCTTCCTGGTAGGAGTCGCATTGCTCAGCGGGGCTCGCTTTGAAGGCAACAACGTTCGCGTGAGCACGGTAAATAGCAACGCCGCCGCCACCAGCGTGAGCTTGGCGCTGCACGCGCATGGCAACAACACCCTTGGAATCCTACGCAACGGCTTGCTGGAGTCGAAGGGGGGAGCGAGCGGCGCGTATCCGCTGCGGGTAGAGAGTCCTGGCGCTACCCTGCGCGTGCACCACAGCATCTTGACGAACCACTCCAACGCCAACTTTCTGCAGAACAGCGGCGGTGAGGCCCGTGTCGCAGCAAGTCAGACCAATCCGGGCGCCGCTTGGATCGGAACCGGAAGTGTAGCCTGCGTCTACGTATACAACGCGAACTTCGCGACGGAGTCGTGCCAGAACCTCCAGTGACCCCGGGAAAAAGGGCTCTTCTTGAAAATCAGAGACGGGTTCTCGGTGGGTGGCGAAGCGAAAATTGCGCCAAACGCCGGTGGCGTTTTCGCAGGAAGAGGAAGCACGCAGCCTGGAGCCCGTGCGGGCCGATACCTTGCAGGTGAAGCGAGCCAAGCCAGACTCCCGAAGGCCCAGTGCAGCAACCAGCGCAGCACGGGCAAGGCCCCACCTCCCACGAGCGGCTCCTCACGCTCGACGTCCCACGTTCTACGGCCCACGCGCACGCGCACGCGGTTCGGCGCAGGCCGAGCATGAGCGTCGCTTCATTCGCGTCCGCGTTCGCGTGCGCCGTGGGGCGTGGAGCGTGGAGGCGCTGTTCATGAACGTCGGGCGTCATCCGTCCGCGCGCGGCTTTCGGCGCGGCCGTCTCAGTTGTTGTTGCGCGTGAGGAGCGTCAAGCTTCGTTAGCGCCACGCGGGGACCCGCGCGCGCTAACGAAGCTTGAATACTCCGTCCCCCTTTCACGGCGCGCTGTGTACAGGGGGTTGAGCTGGGGCGTCGTCCGCCTGGGTGGGGATGCCGAGCAGGCGGACCAGCTCATCGCGCTCGAGGGTTTCTTGCTCGAGCAGAGCTTCCACGAGTCTGTCGAGCTCCGCGCGATGGTCGCGGAGCAGGGACTCCGCACCTTCGAGCGCGCGGCGAAGGATGCGTCGCGACTCGGATTCGATGGCATGGATGGTCGCATCGCTGATGCCTGAATCGGTGGCGATGCGTTGCCCCAAGAACGGATGCTCGCTCTCGTGCTCGTAGTGCACGGCTCCCAGGGCCTCGCTCATTCCGAAGTTGGAGACCATCTTGGTCGCGATCTTGGTCGCCTCCTTGAGGTCGTTTTCGGCGCCCGTGGAGACGTCGGCCAGGACCAAACGCTCCGCAGCGTAGCCCCCCATGAGCACCGCGAGGCGGGAGTCCAGCTCTGGCTGGGTCATGAGGTGGCGGTCTTCGGAGGGCGTCTGTTGCGTCACGCCGAGCGCCATGCCCCTCGGAATGATCGTGACGCGGTGGAGCGGCTGGGCGTGTTCGGAGAAGTGCGCCACCACGGCGTGCCCTGCTTCGTGCACGGCCACCCGCTGCTTCTCCTTGGCGCCGAGCTTCCCCTCCCGCGGGTCTCCCAGCACGATCTTGTCGTAGGCGGCGCGGAAGTCCTCGGGTTCCAATCGGTCGGCACTGCGGCGGGTGGCGTTCAGGGCCGCCTCGTTCACGAGGTTCGCGAGATCGGCACCGGAGAAGCCGGGCGTGTTGGCAGCGATCGTCTTGAGATCGACGGCCTCGGAGAGCGGCTTGTCCTTGGTGTGCACGCGCAGGATGGCGCCGCGCGCTTCGAGCTCGGGACGATCGACGATCACCCGACGGTCAAAGCGGCCGGGGCGCAGCAAGGCGGGGTCCAGCACATCGGGACGGTTCGTCGCGGCGAGCACGATCGTCAAGTCGTTGCGGGTGAAGCCGTCCATCTCGGACAGGAGCTGGTTGAGGGTTTGCTCGCGCTCATCGTGCCCGCCTCCGAGGCCCGCGCCACGGGAGCGCCCCACGGCGTCGATCTCGTCGATGAAGATGATCGCAGGCGCGCTCTTCTTGGCTTCCTCGAAGAGCTCTCGCACGCGTGCTGCGCCGACCCCCACGAACATCTCGATGAACTCGGAGGCGCTGATGGAGAAGAACGGCACGCCGGACTCGCCCGCGACCGCCCGGGCGAGCAACGTCTTGCCCGTGCCGGGGGGACCCACCAGCAACACGCCCCGGGGGACCTTGCCGCCCAGCCGCCGGTAATGCTCGGGCTCCTTCAAGAATCCGATGACCTCCTGGAGGTCACGCTTGGCCGACTTGAGCCCAGCCACGTCGTTGAAGGTCACGTTGACCTGCGCCGACTGCTCGAACTTGCGCGGGCGACTCTTGAGCATGCCCATGGGGCCGGCGCTCATCATGCTGCGCGCCCGACGCGAGATCCAAAGCCAGGCCCCGATGATGAGGACCCAGGGCAGAAAGGTGAGCAGGATCTCCACGGCGAGCGGTTGTTCCTCGCTCCCGACCTGGATCTTCACGCCCTGTTCGCGCAGCAGAGGCAAGAGGGCTGGGTCTTCGCGTGGCGCCATCGTGCGAAAGCGGTCGCTCTGTTTTCCCTCGATGGTCTGCTGCTCGCGGTACTTGCCCTCGATGGCCTGACCCTTGAGCAGGAGGCTCTCGACCTTGCCTTCCTGGGCCTGGGAGAAGAAGAGCGAGTAGTCGACGCTCGGCACCCCCTCGCTCTCTCGCGCGGAACGCCATGTCCACGTCCCCACGAGCATGGCCCCGAGAATCGCAAGAGTGAGCCAGGAAAAGCGCGGAGGCTCCCCCTGGGGAGCGCCCCCAGGTGGGGAGCCCCCGACGTTGGGACGCTGTGGCGATGCTGCACTCGACATAGATTCTCCGTGACAGGAACACTGATCGCAGTCAGTAGTAGCGCACTCTGCGTTCATCGGGGACGGAAGGACCGAAGGGGACGGAGTATTCGAGCTTAGTCAGCGCCCCGCGTGGGCTCTCTCGCGCGAACTAAGCTCGAATACTCCGTCCCCCTTGTGCCCTTTTTGCCGGCCAGCCGAGGCGGCGGCGGAGTGTGAGGGTCACGCCGGTGGAGACGAGCACCAGGGAGGCCGCGGTGGCGAGGGTGGCGATCAGCTTGCCGAGCAGGCCGAAGGCCTCACCGGTGTGGAGAAAGCGCAGCCACACGCGGGCGCGCAGTCCGGGAGGACGATCGCCGAAGGCGACGCTCGAGAGGATCGTGCCTCGGTAGGGGTCGACCTGGACCATCACGCGTCCTCGGGTCGCGAACAGGTCCGGCATGAACACATGGACATCGAGCGGGCGCTCGGCGGCGGCTGCAGCCGGGCTTGCGAGCGAGAACATGATCGACTGGTGTCCGGGATACGCCTCCGAGATGCGGCGGTGCACCTCTTGGAGCGAAAGCGGCGCCGCGCCTTCGACAGGCGGTGGGACCGGCCTGGGCGGCACGAGCAACATCGCAAAGCCGCGCTGGGGGGGCGCCTCCTCGTCCACCAGCGCGAACACCAGCTCGTGCGCCCACGCGAAGGAGAAGGTGACGGCGCTGCCGGCGACAACCAAGAGCACGAGCAGGCTCCAGAATCCAAAGACCGCGTGGAGGTTGAAGTCACGGGCCCGCGGGCTCCTCGTCTCGATCAACGTCAGCAGCGGTCGCAGCGCCCTTCGCGTCCACTTGCGCGGAAACCAGAGCACCAGGCCGCTCACGCACAGGAACACGAACGCCAGGTTCGCGCTGCCCAGGATGAACTTGCCGATCGGCTCTGCGTCGCCCTCGAGAGCCAGGCTGGTGTGGATCTCCTCCATGACGTGCAGCACGTGGTGCGCGCCGGCGGAGGGCGGCGGCGTGGCCTGCCCCGTATAGGGATCGATATAGAGCGCCTTGCCCCCGCGGGTCGACAGCCGGTAGGCCTCGTCAGGGGCGCTCGGAACGCTCAGCGAGCCTGCCTCGAAGCCGGCATGGACGGTTCTCACTTGGGTGAGCAGGACGTCGATCGTCTGGGGAGCTTGGCCTGCCGGCTGCTCGACGTGGCGCACGGCTCGATCGAGGTAGGCGAGGAGCTCCGCTTCGAAGGCGATCAGAATCCCCGTCACCGACATCACCGCGATGAACAGGCTGGCGACCAGCCCGGCGCCGAGGTGGGCCCAGAACAGGGTGCGCCGGATACCCGGCCAGCGGGGGCGGACGGGGCGCAGACCACGCCCGGGGGGGAGATCTGGCGTGGAAGCCTTGGCCCATTCATTCATTGAAAATGCTCATCAAGTTCGTTTGATCTGAATCATCGAATCCGGGCGATCGAAAACTACGTGAAAAATCCTGTTGCGTCGAGGCTCCGACGTGCAAGATCCCGGCACTAATGAAATCGAACGCGCTTATCATCTTCATTTGGGCCATGGCATGGCTTGGAATGAGTGTGATGGCGTCGCCCGCCTTGGCGGAGTCCCTGGAGCCGCCCGTGCTGCTCGAGATCGCCGAAGCGTCGCGACCTTCCGAGGAGGAGCGGGGCGAGGTGCGCGTGGGCCTTCGGATCACCGTGGACGCCGAAGGCGCGGTCACGCAGGTCGAGGTGCTGCAAAGCGCGGGCGAAACCTTCGACAGCGCGGCCCGAGACGCGGTCCTGCGGGCTCGCTTTGCGCCCGCGCGCCGCGATGGGGTCACCATCCCGGCGCGCATCGGCTTCGAGTACGTGTTTCCTGCGCTTCCGCCGGAGGCCGTCGCCTCCGATGGCGGCGCCCCCGTGGCTAGCGAGGCGTCGACCCCGCCACTGCCACCTCAAGCCCCAGAGACCTCGGCCGTCGTCGCGACGCCCCTCGAACCCGCCTCAGCTCCCGAAAGCGACGCGAAGGCCACCACCACGCCCGAGGCACCCGAGGAGAGCGCGCCTCCCACCCATGCGACCGTCGTCGTGCGCTCACGCGTCGAGCAGCGTCGTCGCTCGGTCGAGGCGGTCGACGTGGTGGACTTGGCCGAGGCCAAGGCGCGCACCGCCGATCTCGGTGAAGTCCTCGCGCGCACCGAGGGGGTCACGGTGCGCCGCTCGGGCGGGCTTGGCAGCAGCGAGCGCATCTCTCTGGTCGGCTTCGAAGGCAGACAGGTTCGCTACTTCCTGGACGGGATCCCGCTGCGCTTCATGGGCTTCGGCATGGGCGTCGCCAACGTCCCGGTGGGGCTCGTCGAGCGCCTGGAGATCTACCGCGGGGTGGTGCCCATCCGCTACGGCGCAGACGCGCTCGGCGGGGCCATCGACCTCGTCAGCGACCTCAAGACGGCGGGGCATCGCGCCACGGCCTCGTATCAAACCGGATCGTTCGGGACACAGCGCCTCTCGGCCGCCGGCCGCGTGCACGATGCGCGCACGGGAGTTTACGCGCGGGGCAACGCTCACCTGGATTACGCCGACAACAACTATACCGTCGACGCCTCTGTCGCGGACAGCTCGGGGCTCATCCAGAAGCGTCAAGTCGATCTCAGGAACGCCAACTATCGCTCCTACGGCGCCGCACTGGAGGCTGGCGTGGCCGATCGGAAGGAAGCCAAACGCGCCACCCTGCGCGGCTTCTTCACCGATCACGAAAAGGGCATCCCCCACAACATCGCGATGACCGTGCCCTACGGCGACGTCCGCTACGGACAGGCCGATCGCGGCCTCGTGGCCCGCTACGAGAACGATTTCCTCCAGGACAAGCTCTCGCTCTCGCTGGTTTTGGGCTTCCTCGCGCACCGCGTTCGTTTCGTCGATCAGGGGGAGTGCACCTACGACTGGTTCGCGCAGTGCGTGCGCACGCGCAACGTCCCCGGCGAGATGAGCGTCGGCGGGCGCAACATCGCGACCCTCGAGCGGAGCATGTACCTGCGCTCGAACCTCGTCCTGCGACCGTGGGAGGGGCATGCTTTTACCTTCTCGCTCAGCCCTGAGCTCGATCGCCGCGAGACAGAGCGGAGCTCGGTCGCGGCGAGCACGCTGACGGGTCGTGGCGCGCGCCAGATGATCGTGGGGGGCGCCGAGTACGAGCTCACGCTCCCCGGCGTTCAGAACTCTCTCTTCGGGAAGCTCTACGCGCAGCGCGTGACGGCCGACGAACACGTCCTCGGCGACGTCATCACGCGCGAGATCGCGAAGACGACCTCCGGGGTGGGGGATTCGCTGCGCTTCGATCTCAACGAGGACGTGTATCTCAAGGCGTCCTACGAGTGGGCGACGCGCATGCCGGGGAGCGATGAGTACTTCGGCGACGGCGTTCTTACTGTCTACAACTACGGGCTTCTCCCCGAGCGAAGCCACAACCTCAACCTCTCCCTCCGCGGGCGCCTCAAGCGCGCGCGGGTGGGCGTGCTGCAGGGCGAGGCCGCGTTCTTCGCGCGGCGTGTCCGCGATCTGATCTGGCTCACGGCCTCGGCGGACAGCTTCCAGTATCAGAACGTGGGTGAGGCGCGCTCGCTCGGGGCCACCGCCAACGCCACCTATCGTTCGCCCGGCGACTGGGTCGACCTGCGCGCCAGCGCCACCTACCAGGACTTTCGCAACATCTCCGACGCGGGCATCTACGCGGACGTGCGTGGGGATCGCATCCCGAATCGTCCCTACCTCGAGGGCTCGGGCGAGGTCGGCTTTGGCGTCAAGGAGGTGGTGCGTCGAGGTGATCGCCTCTCGGCGCTGTGGGGCTTTCGCTACGTGCACGCGTACTTCCTCGCCTACGAGAGCCGCGGCAAGCGCGGCGGCAAGCTCACGATCCCCACGCAGTTCGTGATGCACGCGGCCCTCCGCTACGTGGTCACCCGCGGCGCGCGCTCCATCGCCACCGTGCTCGAGGCCCACAACCTCGCGAATGTGGCGGTCTACGACTTCTTCGGAGTGCAGCGTCCGCGGCGCGCCGTCTACGCAAAGTTGACCGTCGATTTCTGAGCCCGCGCTGGGCGGGCCAATAGTAAGAGAAGAGGAGATTGACCATGACTCGGACGTTCTTTCCCCGCGCGATCCTGGCGTTCGCGCTCGCCGTCGGAGCCGCGGCGTGCGGCGACGACGATTCCAAGCCCGACAATGGCGAGCAGAACGACGACAAGTCCGACGCCGGCGAGCCGAACAACGGGGATGGAGACGCTGGCGGAGAGCCCGAGGGAGACATCAGCTACGTCGCCATCGCGCAGGGCGAGGGCGTGAGCTACCTCGTGCAGGTGCCCGCGCTCGGCGCCGGGGCCATGTCGGATTTCACGGGCGTCGAGGTGCCGGGCGCGGCGGTGGGCGTCTCGTTCGGCGACGATCCCTACGTCTACGTCGGCAGCAACAACGGCCCCGAGATCGTCCGCTTCGAAGCGAAGAAAGACGGACTGGTCGAAGATGTCCGCATCTCGCTCGCGGCGCAGGGCACCACCAGCACCAGCGGCTATCAGTCGAACCTCTTGCTCGTGAACAAGGAGAAGGCTTACCTGATCGACAACAGCAACTCGCAGATCGTGATCTGGAACCCCACCACGATGACGGTCACGGGCAAGATCGAGCACGCCTCGATCAACGAGGCCGGCCTGCGCACGGGCATCTCGGGTTTCCCGGTCTTCGCACACGACAAGTTCTTCATCGGCGTCGGCTGGCTGAACGCCCAGACGCTCGAGGTCATCCACGGCGCTGCCGTGCTGGTGATCGACACCACGAACGACACCGCGACCGTGGTCCGCGATCCCGCCGAGCGCTGCGGCTACAGCTTCTCGGTCGTGGAGGGCGCGGACGGCATCTACGTGGGCACGGAGTCTTACGGCGCCGCGCAGCACGCGCTCTCGGCGGCGACTCAAGCGCCCTGCATGGTTCGCCTCGATCCCCAGACCCTCACGTTCGACGCTGACTATCAGGTCGCGCTGAGCGACCTCGTCGGCGGTGCGCCGGCGGGAACCCTCGTGCCCGGTCCAGAGATAGGCAAGGCGTACCTCCGCGCCCTCGACGAAGGCGCGCTGGGCATGACGATCGCGCAGTGGTTGACCGGAGGTCAGGGAGGCGGCCCCGTGGGCAACGGCCGCGTCCTATCGTCACGCGCCGCCTGGTCGTGGTTCGAGCTCACCCTGGGCGATACGCCGAGCGCGACGCTCCTCCCGTACGCGCCGACCTCGGGCGCGACGCTGCGTATCGACACCGGCGCGGGTACCCTGATCCCCGAGTTCGACAACGCGAACAGCCGGACCGCCCTGCGTGAGTTCAGCGGACACGTTTATGGCGACATCGTGCTCGATGCCCAGGGGCACGTGCGCGCCGTGACCCGCGTCGTCGTCCAGCCCTGAGCGAGGCGGGCGGCCGCCGCGCGCACGAATCTTACGTTGTGCGCATGGGCCTCTTTCGCGGAGCGTCGCCAGCTTCCGCCGAACTTCCGGCCGGATCGACGTGCGCTACGTGCGCCACCGTACCGCCCCGTCAAACAGGATATTCATTTGGGCGTGCAAGCCCGCTAGCATGGACTAGTGATCCCTCGCGGCCTCTTCCTGGCGCTGGTTGCGCTGGCGCTTCCTGGGTGCGGCCGGCTCGGATTCGAGCTCCTCGACCTTCCGGCGCAGGGCCGCCTTGGGGAAGACGCTGGGCTACTCGAGGAGCCGGGAGCGCCGGACGCGGGTGGCCTGGACACGGGATCACTGGACGCGGGTGGGCTGGACACGGGAGCGCTGGACGCGGGATCGCGAGACGCTGCCCCGGCGTCCGATGAAGGCGGGGCCGATGCCGAAGCGGGCGACGACTGCGACGAAAGCGATGTCGCCGAGGCCGACCTCGATACGGACGGCGACGGTCTCTTCGATGCCTGTGATCCGTGTCCGCTCGATGCCCAGAACGACCAGGACGGTGACGGCTTCTGCGGAGACATCGACAACTGCCCGGAGGTCGCAAACGACCAGAGCGATCACGACCAGGACGGCATCGGCGATCCATGTGACGACGACGATGACGGGGACACGGTGTCAGACGAGGTGGACAACTGCGCCCTGATCGAGAACCCCGATCAGGAGGATCTCGACGGTGATGGTATCGGAGATGCTTGCGATCCTGACCAGGATGGCGACGGGCATGACAACGCCATCGATAACTGTCCTGCGACGGCGAACGCCGACCAGAACGACCAGGACGCAGACGGCTTGGGTGACGCCTGTGACGACGATCGCGATGGCGACGGAGTGGACAACGCAGTCGACAATTGTCCGGACACGCCCAACAAGAACCAGGGCAACGCAGACGGCGACGCGCTGGGCGATCTCTGCGATCCCGACGATGACAACGACGGACGCCTTGACGGATCCGACAACTGCCCGACGGTCTACAACCCCAATCAGGAGGATCTCGACGGAGACGGGGTGGGAGATGCTTGCGAGACCGACACCGACGGCGATGGCTTCCCCGATGCCTCCGACAACTGTCCGTTGGTGGCCAACCCCGACCAGGCCAACACGGACGCGAGCTGGCCGGGGGGGGATGCGCTGGGCGACGCGTGCGATCCGGATGACGACGCGGACGGTCACCCGGACGCCTCGGACAACTGTCCACTCGTACCAAACCCGGACCAGGCCAACCTGGATGGGGACGCGCACGGCGACGCCTGTGATCCAGACGATGACAACGATGGCGGTAACGACGGAGAGTTCGGGTTTCAGCCCAGCAACATCAACGTGAGTCAACTGCCCAGCCAGGCACCACCGCTGCGACTCGACTGCGGCGTCTCCGAGTTCAACAGCACGACGCTCAGCTTCGCGAACTGGTGCGGTCGCGTCGCACCGACCCCGCTTCAGCAAACGCAGACGAACGGGCCCACGCTGATCGTGTTGCCCGTCTCCTCCCTCAGCATCGCCAGCGGCTCGACCCTGCGCATCGTAGGCAACCGTCCGGTGGCGCTCGCCGTGCTCGGCGACGGCAGCATCGCGGGCGTCGTGGACGCCTCCGCCAACGGCACGACCCCCGGTGCGGGCGGCAACTGGTCCTGCACGAGCAGCGCAGGCGGAAACGGCACGGGAAGCTCCTCGAGCGGCGGCGGCGGCGGTGGCGGCGGCGGGTTCGCGCTCGCCGGTGGACGTGGTGGCTACGGTGACAAGGACGGCAACCAGGGCAGCGGGGGCGTGGCGCGCGGAAGCACGGCCCTCGTGCCGTTGATCGGCGGATGCAACGGTGGACGAGGTGGTGGTTGCAGCTCGCCCAACGGCGCCGCAGGCGGTGGCGCGTTCCAGATTTCGACGACTGGGCAGCTCGAGGTGCGAGGTCGTATACAGAGCAACGGCGCGAATGGCACCGCGGGTTGCGGCTCCGAAGGGGGCGGCACCGGCGGCGGTAGCGGTGGCGGATTGTTGCTGGAGGCCGCGCGCCTGGTCACGACCAGCAGCGCGAGCCTGCTCGTCAACGGAGGCCGGGGCGGGGCCGGCGCGGGGGGCGGTGGCGGCGGTGCGGGCGGAACGGGAACGATCCAGGCGCAATCCGGAGGCAACGACGGAGCCAACGGCGGCGGCGGCGGCGGCGGCGCCGTGGGGCGCGTGCGCTTGCGCGGGACCCTCGCGTGTAGCTTGGCGGCCAGCGTGAGCGGATCCACGACCACAGCCTGCCCATGAGCAAGAGAGAGCGTCCGATTCGGGAAGCTCTCGAAAGATCCGTGAGCACGCGGCGATGCTCAAAGCCGCACGCGCGGGCACAGTCATGTTCGCGGCATCGGCGGTTTCGCGCGAGATGCTGGTCGCCGCGAAGTGATTGTCCATGGCACGCCACCGCGGCGCGGCGTGAAGCCATGCTATGCCGCAAGAACCATGACCGATTCGCCCGATGACCCGCTCGCAACCTTCGTGGATCACGTCTCCGCCCAGCTCGCGAAGAACGGCTATCCCGAGCGTCGCGTCGCGTTCTCGCTCGAGCGCATGTACGAGTCCGCGAGCGCCAAGGGACTCAGTTTCAACAAGGTGCTCGAGGTGCTCGCCGCGCGTGGCATCCAGCACGAGAAGACGCCCGAGAAGGTGATCTTCGCCCCCGCGCCCGCTGCGTCTCCCATCCCGGATGCCGGCGCCTTCGCGGGCTTCGATCCCGCGATGTTTGCGGGCATGTCGAAAGAGCAGCTCATGGCGGCGGCCCAGGCAGCGATGCAGCAGATGGGACCTGCGCAACTCGCCGCGTTGCGCGCGATGCTCGAGGGCATGACGCCGGAGCAGCAGGCCGCGATGCTCGAGCAGGCACGCAAGTTCGGCCTGCTTTGAGCGCAGCGCGAAGGGGGGGGGAGGGCTCGGCCAGCTCGCGGGCCAGGTTGTGCCACGCCCTGCAAAGCCCTGGGCGAGCTCGGCGCAGTGGCGCGGCCTCCATCGCCAAGTGCCTCGAAAGCACGCGCGAATCGGCGGCGGCCCACAACTTGCTTAGGGCAGCGGCATGCACCTTGGACTTCGCTGCAGCGCCCGTTCCTTGTTGATCGTCTTCCTGTTTGGCCTCGGGGCGTGCGCCGAGGACCGAGACCCCCCGAAAGGCTCGAGCGGCTTGCCGCCCGATGTTCCGGGCGAGCCCGCGGCCATCCCCGGCGACGGCCTGTCCGATTTCATTTCCGACGTGCCTGGCGAGAGCACCGGCGGAAACCTCGCGCCCACGGCGGAGGGGGCCGACGCGGACGGGAGCGGCAACGAATTCGCGGGAGCGGATCGTGCCATCGCGGAGGCGGACATCATCCAGCTCGACGGAGACCGGCTGTACGCGCTGTCGCGCTACGCGGGCCTGCACGTGATCGACGTCTCCGATCCGGGCAACCTGGTGGTGCTCGGGCGCTACCGGATCAACGCCCAACCCTTCGAAATGTACCTGAGGGGCTCGGTCGCGTACGTGATGTACAACGCGTATGGGCGCTATCAGTATGATGAAGCTGCCAAGGGATATGTGCGGCGTGAGTCGAGCCGAATGCAGGCGCTGAACGTCGCCAATCCGGCGAACATCGCGCAGATCGGCAGCTACGATCTGGCCGGCAACATCTCGGACTCGCGCTTGGTCGGCGACATCGCCTACGTCGTCACCTACGAGAACGGCTACTGCTTTCAGTGCGCGACCAAGCCCAACACGCGCGTGACCAGCTTCGACATCCGCGACCCGAGCAAGTTCACGCTGGTGGATGAGCTGCGCTTCGAGGATCCAAGCGGCGGATATAGTTGGGGGCCGCGCAGCGTCAGCGTCACGGACCAACGCATGTACGTGGCGGGCCCGCACTGGGACGACAGGGACGGCACGATCCAGGTCGTGGACATCGCAGACCCGACGGGAGACCTGAAGCTGGGCGCGGAGATCACGATCCACGGCAGCATCGCGAGCCGCTGGCAAATGGATGAGTACGAGGGGATCTTGCGCGTCGTGAGCCAGCCGCGCTCCTGGATGTTCAACGACAGTCCGCACGTGCAGACGTACCGGGTCGAAGATTCGAATCACCTGGTGCCGCTCGCCGATTTGCCGATCAAGCTCCCGCGACCCGAGACGCTGCAATCGGCCCGCTTCGATGGCACGCGCGGCTACGTGGTCACGTTCGAGCGCACCGACCCGCTCTTCACCTTCGATCTCAGCGACCCGCAGGCTCCCGTGCAGCTGGGGGAGCTGGAGATCCCGGGCTTTCTGTACCACATGGAGCCGCGCGGAAACCTGCTCTACGCGCTCGGCTTCGAGCAGGGAAACGCAGCGGGGGGACTGCACGTCTCCATCTTCGACGTGAGCGACCTGACCACACCGACGCTCACGTCGCGCGTGAACTTCGGCGGCACCTGGGCGCACCTCGCCGAGGACCAAGATCGCGTGCACAAGCTGTTCAATCTCTCCCTCGACCAAAACCTGATCATGGTTCCCTTCGGCGGCGGCAGCTACGACAAGGCGACCTGTCGGTACGACTATCAGAGCGGCATTCAACTGATCGACGCGGTGGGCACCGAGCTCACCCTGCGCGGGGTCGCTCCCCAGATCGGCGAGGCGCGGCGCGCGCTCCTGCACCGAGATCGCCTGTTCGGGGTCAGCGACAACGCCGTGCAAGTCTTCGACATCAGCGATCGCTCGGCGCCCAGGCGCATCGAGCAACTCGAGGTGGCCCGCAACATCCAACACGTGAAGGTCCTCGGCGACAACGTGCTCCGTTTTGGCATCGACTGGTGGACGAGCCGCGCGGTGCTGGATGTCGCGACGCCAGCGGGCAGCGAGCACGCGGAGGGACTCGGTCAGCTCGAGCTCACCGAGCCGGCGCCCGGCGGCTGTTACAACTGGCAGGGCTGGGACGGTCGCCTGTTCGTGCACGGAAATCATGCCTACGTGCCGCGGTCAGGCTACGCACACGATCCCGCGCGAGGCTACAGCACGCAGCACCTCGAGTTTGTCATCGTGGACTTGAGCAATCAGAGCGCGCCCACGGTGGTGGGCTCCTTCACGGTGGAGCCGACCGATGGTAAGTCCTGGTTCGGCGACATCTTGGTCACCGACTCTGCGCTGCTCGTGGGGCGGGTCTCCGGTTCCTACAGTTATTGGCAGTCCGGGAGATTCACGTACCACTACGATATCTACGACCTGGCCAATCCCGCGGCGCCAACGTTCGCGACGCGCTTCGAGGTGCCTGCGGCGATGGCGCAGGGCGGCTGGGGCTATGGCGCGATGGGCTGTGGGGTGGATATGTACTGGGGCTACTGGGACGGCGGGAGCTCGGCCCTGGTGGACGGCGATCTGGTCGTGAGCCAGCACGCCGTGGACATCAATGACGGAACCAAGCGCGTACGTTACTACCTCGATCGCCTGGACGTGAGCGATCCGTACCATCCCGAGCTGCTCACGCCGATCAACATCCCTGGGCAGGTCGTGCATTTTGACGCGGACCATCAGCGCGCGGTCACCGTGAGCTTTTTGCACCGCGAGGTGCCTGCGGTGGACTGGGGCGACTGTTACGCGCAGGCATACAGCGCCTGGTTCGACCACGTGGCGAAGAGATGCAACGTCTACGACCGTCAGGTCAACGTTCTTTCGATCGGTGAGGACCGCGCGACGCGCATCAGCCAGCTCAAGCTGGACGGAGATCGAATCGCCACGTCGGTCGGGGTCACGAGCGAGCGCGTTTTCTACCTCACCCAGGAAAGAACATCTCCGGTCGCCGACGAGCGTCTGGAGAGTCTCTCGTTCGCGAGCACGGGCCACTTGCAGCGGCTTCCGTCGTTGGAGCTAGAGCCAAGCGGCGCGTGGTTTTACGGGGCGGCTCTCAAGGCCCGCGGCACGCGCGCGTTCGTGCAACGGCCCGGGGCGATGCTGGTCGCGCAGACCGAGATCAAGCTCGTGCCCACGCTGACCAAGCACGAGCTGCCCGGCTGGAATTGCGGCTCGCTCGAGATCGGAGCCTCCCAGGCGTTCTGCGCCGCCGGCCAGTTCGGCGTGGTCCGCATCCCGCTCGCCGATTGAGCCGACGCGGTCCGCTCAGGTTGCGCCGTGCGAGGCCGCCCTCTGCGCCCAGTGGACGCTCGCTCGAGCAGAGACCAGCGCGCGCTGGGGGTGGCGTGCAAACCAGGCGAGCTCGTCCTCGACCTGATTCATCAGGATGGTGCGGCGCGTCAGCCAACTGTCGCAGAAGTCGAACAGCGCCTCCGTGCCGAGGCTCTCGGCCACATGCCGCATGCTGCTGACCAGGTCGATCCCGTGGCGGATACCGAGCAAGGTGCCGCGGTAGGAGCGCTCCGAGGGCAGCAAGCGGTCAAAGACCCGCTCGCGCATCTCGGAGAAGAAGGCGCCGGTGAGCACCCCGAGCCTGCTCACCGGCATGCCCATGCTCTCGGCCAGCGCGGGCAGCTTGCGCAGCACCTGACGAGCATCCTCCGCCACCGCGAGCAGGGCCGAGGCCGGAGGGGCATCGCCGTAGCGGAGCGCCTCGCGGCGGCAGTGCTGGACCGCCGAGGTCTCGGTCTGAAAAAACTCACGCATCAGGCTGCGTAGCAGCGCTTCCGAGTTCGCCTTCGACATGCCCAACACGTGGGCGCCCAGCGACGGGCGCTAGGCTCTTCCGGTGCCGCGCCCCTGGCCCACAGGGGGCCGCGGCCCTAAAAAGGAGCGAGGAACCCGGAATCTCCGTGTTCGAGCGATGTTAACCAGGCGAAAAGAGCGGAGCGCGCGAAGCCGTGCGCCCCACGCCAGCCGGCACTTCTTCAGGAGGACCCATGCCCACGCCCTCATCCTCAGCGGTCTCGAGCTCGTCCGACGAGTCGGAGCTCGCGAGCTATCGCTTGGCCCAGGAGAGCGGCCAGCTCGTGCCGCCGTTCTTCCGCGCGGCGGACGGGGGCCTCGCGCTGATCCGCAAGCAGGAGGCCAAGTACAACCTCGCCTTCTACCTGAAGACCAAGGAGGGCTCGGAGAAGGTCGGGGAGGTGACCCACCTCGAGGAGCTCGCGGATGCACGGGTGATCGCCCGTGAGGAGCTGCTCATCCCGCTCACCATGCCGCGCTCCTTTCGTTGGGCCAAGCTCAAGGACGACGTGGTGCTGATCGACGGCGAGGCGATCTCGAGCTCCAGCGACGAGGCGGCGAACACCTCCTCCCACGCGCGCCTGCCCGAGGGGCTGCTCGTGAAGTTCGTGGACAAGGGGACCGAGCCGGGAAAAATCGTGGTGAACGGGAGCGGTCGGAACTTCGAGATCAGCAAGCGGCTGTTGAATGTGATCTGACGTAAACCCGGGAATGTCGGGCGTCGAGAGCGGGCTGACGTCTCACGGCACGCGTCGCGCCGGGCTCACGCTGTGCCGACGAGACTGGAAAATAAAGGCCGCGAGGCAGAAATCGTGTGATTTCGCCAGCCCTGTTCTCACGAAGAGCGGAAATTAGTGCGCGCACGCGCACGACTACGAGGGACGAGGACGAGGGCGACTACGGGGGCGACGCACGCCCTCAGTGCAGTGCTGAAGAGGGAGAGCGGGCACGGGAAGGTGAGGTATCAGCGACCCGGGATCGGCAACGGGTCATCCGGAGGCTGTGACAGTGAGTGCAGCACGGCGAAGGCCAGCTCGATCGCGGCGTCGGCCACCTCGGTCAGGCGCTCACCACGGCCCTCCTCGATGGCCAGCATGATCAGCTCGTTGATGCCGCCCACGATGGCGGTCGCAAGTTCGCGCGAGAGCGGCCGCATGTTGGCCAGGTGGACGCGCTCGGACTCGACCAACATGCGCAGCGTGTCGGCGAACTGCTGGTGGATCTTGCGACGTAGCTCGAGCGCCTTGGGCCCCGCGGCGTGGATGTCCGAGAGGAAGGTGCGCGTGAGCGTGGGGTTGGCCTCGAGCGTGGAGAAGTACGCCTTGGCGGCGGCGATGATGCGCCCTTCGACCTGCGCTTCCTGGGCCGCCGCCGCGGCGATGCGCCCGAGGAGCTCCGTGGCCACCGCCAGGTAGGCCGCGAGGAAGCACGACTCCTTGTCGGGAAAGTGCTCGTAGAAGGTGCGCTTGGAGACACGCGCGTGGCGCACCACGTCTGCGATCGTGACGTCGGCATAGCCGCGCTCGGTGGCCGCCTCGACCATGGCCACCAGGAGCCGCGTGCGGTGATCTTGCTCTGCAGGCTCGCGAAGCAGCGGGACGCTCGGAGGAGAACTGGACGAAGAAGAGGTCATCGCAGGTACCAGACCGTACCACGCGCCCCGGGATCCGTCGCGGTCAAGCTTGTCGAAGGCGCGGAGAAGTTCTTGGTCCTAGACGTCTATACAACTGTAATTATGTGGAAATAATCCATTTCGCCGCTCGCCTGCGGAAAAGCCTTGAGTTCGGTACGCAGTGGTACCATGATGCGCTGGTACCACGCCGTACCGCCCCCCTTTGCGGCGCCCCACAGGGAGTACTCAAGTGACCTACGACACGACCAGGCACGTGCACATCGGGATTGCAGGGACCGGCTTTGCCGGCCTCGGCGCAGCCATCTTGCTCAAGCAGGCCGGCATCGAGGACTTCATGATCCTCGAGCGCGCGAGCGACGTCGGCGGCACTTGGCGTGACAACTCGTATCCGGGCTGCGCCTGCGACGTGGAGTCCCACCTCTACTCGTTCTCCTTCGCGCCCAACCCCGAGTGGTCGCGCCTGTTCTCGCCGCAACCGGAGATCTTCGCCTATCTGCGCAAGTGCGCGGAGGACTACGGGGTCATCCCGCACATCCGCTTCGGCCACGAGGTCCGCGAGGCGCGCTGGGACGACGTGGATCAGATCTGGCGCGTGCAAACCTCGCACGGCGAGTACACGGCCGACATCCTGTTCAGCGGCATGGGGGCGCTCTGCGAGCCTTCGATCCCCGCGCTCAAGGGCCTCGAGACCTTCAAGGGAACGACCTTCCACTCGGCGCGCTGGAACCATGACTACGATCTCCGGGGCAAGCGCGTGGCCGTGATCGGCACGGGCGCCTCATCGATTCAGTTCGTGCCCGAGATCCAGAAGCAGGTCGCAAAGCTCACGTTGTTTCAGCGCACGCCCGCCTGGGTGCTGCCGCGCATGGACCGTGCGGTGAGCGAGACGGAAAAGGAGCTCTTCCGTAAGTACCCCGTCATGCAGCAGGCGGTGCGCAAGGCGATCTACGCACGGCGCGAGGCCTTCGTCGTGGGCATGCGCAACCCGGCGTTGATGGGCGTGGTCGAGAAGTTCGCGCTCAGTTACCTCGAGCGCAACGTGCCCGACCCGGTGCTGCGCAAGAAGCTCACGCCCAACTTCCGCATCGGCTGCAAGCGCATCCTGATCTCGCGTGACTATCTGCCCTCGCTCACTCAGCCCAACGTCGAGGTGGTGACCGAGGGCATCGCGGAGGTGCGCGAGCACTCCGTGGTCACCGCCGATGGCGTGGAGCACGAGGTGGACGCGATCATCTTCGGGACCGGCTTCAGGGTCACCGACATGCCCTTCGCGGACTCCGTGCGCGGACGCGGCGGGTTCACGCTCAACGAGGGCTGGCAGGGAAGCCCGCAGGCGCACCTGGGCACGCTGGTCAAGGACTTCCCGAACCTGTTCATCATGCTCGGCCCCAACACGGGCCTCGGTCACACCTCGGTGGTGTTGATGATCGAGGCGCAGCTGAGGCTCGCGGTCGAGGCCATCAAGCACATGCGCGCCCGTGGACTCGATGTGCTCGAGGTGAAGCCGGAGGCCCAGCAGAAGTTCGTGGAGCAGGTGGATGCCGACATGAAGGGCACGGTCTGGACCGCTGGCGGCTGCCAGAGCTGGTACATCGACAAGACGGGTCGCAACTCCACGCTCTGGCCGGGCTACACGTTCAGCTTCATGCAGCAGGCGCGCTTCAGGCCGGAGGAGTACGTCATGACCCGCCGTCGCGATCGGCCGCAGAAGCCCAAGAAGCCGCGGGGCCTCGCGCGCGTGCTCCTGGGCAACCGGGTGAGCCATGGTTGAGCGTTCGTTCGCCGAGCGCCTCCAGTTCAACGCGGCGCGCAAGCTGCTCTCCCGACTCGCGCCGTACTCGGTGCGGGTCTTGCCCGAGCGCACGCGCCTGGTGGATGGCCTCGCGCTCCATCCCGAGGTCCAGCTCATGCTCGCCATGCGCCCTCTCACGGGCGGTAGGCAGTGGCACCAGGTCTCGGTGAAGTTTGCGCGCGCCCAGATGCGCGTCGAGGCTCGGCTCTCGGCGGGCCCCCGGCTCTCCGTGGGCCCCGTGCGCGACTTCGAGATCCCGGGCCCCACCGGACCGCTGCGCGTTCGCCACTACGGCGCGGGCGAGCCCGGCGTGCGCCCGCTGCTCGTGTTCTTCCACGGCGGCGGCTTTCTCTACGGGGACCTCGACACGCACGATCAGCCCTGCCGCTATCTGGCGAAGCATGCCGGCGTGCAGGTGCTCTCCATCGACTATCGCCTGGCGCCCGAGCACCCGTTCCCCGCGGCCGTCGAGGACTGCTACGCGGCGTACCTGTGGGCGCTCGACAACGCGGAGCGGCTCGGCGCCGATCCGACGCAGGTGTGCGTGGGCGGCGACAGCGCAGGCGGCAACCTGGCGGCCGTGGTGGCGCTCCTGGCCAAGCAGGGCAAGAAGCCGCTGCCCGCGCTGCAGCTCTTGCTCTACCCCGCCGTCGACCGGGTGAATCCCCGGCGCTCCCTCGCGCTCTTCGCGCAAGGCTTTTTCCTCACCGCCAAGGACATCGAGTACACCTTCCGGACCTACGCGCCCGGCGCGGACCCGCGCGATCCCCGCCTCGGCCCCATCTTCGCGCCTGACCTGAGTGGCCTGAGTCCTGCCCTGGTCGTCACCGCGGGCTTTGACCCCTTGCGCGACGAGGGGGAGGCGTACGAAAGTGCCTTGCGCGAAGCCGGCAACGTCACCCGCCTCCATCGTGTGCCGGATCTCATCCACGGCTTCATCAACATGACGGGGCTCAGCCCCGCCTCCGAGGACGCGCTGATCGGCGTGGCCGACATGACCCGGGACTTTCTCGCAAACCTCAAGCAGACGGCAAAGAGCGCATGACCACTCTGGCAGGAAAAGTGTTCGCAGTGACGGGGACCGCCTCGGGCATCGGGCGCGCGCTGGCCGTGGAGCTCGCGAGGCGCGGCGCCCATGTGGCGCTCTCCGACGTGGATCAGGCGGGCCTCGACGAGACCCTGGGCCTGCTCAAGGGCAAGGGCAAGTTCACGCGCCACGTGGTGGACGTGCGCGACCGCGCCGCGGTCGAGCGCTATGCCCAGGAGGTGGCCGCGGAGCACGGCGGCGCCGACGGCATCATCAACAACGCGGGGGTCACGGCGCGCGCGAGCATCGAGGAGATCTCCTACGAGGACTTCGAGTTCGTGATCGACGTGAACCTGTGGGGGGTGGTGTACGGCGTGAAGTCGTTCTTGCCCCTGTTCCGAAAGCGTGGCGCCGGCCACATCGTGAACATCTCGAGCATCAACGCCATGGTGCCGTTCGCGCTCAACGGGCCCTACAACATCTCCAAGTACGGTGTGCTCGGCTTCTCGGAGACCTTGATGCAGGAGCTCAAGGGCACCTCCATCCGCACCACCTGCGTGCACCCGGGCGGCATCAAGACCAACATCGTGCGCAACTCGCGCCACGCCAGCAGCCGGGACGCCAAGATGTTCGATCGCGTCGCGCGCACCACGGCGGCGCAGGCTGCCAAGGTCATCCTGAACGGCGTCGAGCGCAACAAGGAGCGCGTGTACGTGGGCGTGGACTCCAAGCTGATGGCGGCCGCCAAGCGCGCCGTTCCGTCGCTGATGGTGAACCTGGCGGGCGCCGCGACCCGCCAGCCGAAACGCAAGAAAATCGGCTGAGCGCGCGCACCGCGCGCAGAGAGCAAAGAGGGGGGAAGCTGCAATGTCGCTGAATTTGGCCTCGTTCCTGCGCGAAAGCGCGAAGAAGTATCCCAAGAAGCCGGCGTTGATCGTCGGCGAAACGGTGCTCCCGTACGAGGTCGTCCACGCGTACACGCAGAAGTTCGCGGGCTCGCTCGAGAAGCTCGGCGTCAAGCGCGGTCAACACGTGGCCATCATGCTGCCCAACGTGCCCCAGTTCACCGTGGCCTACTTCGGCGCGCACTATCTCGGCGCCCCGGTGGTCCCCTTGAACGTGCTGCTCACGGGCGACGAGGTCGCCTACCACCTCGAGGACTCGGACGCGGTGGCGCTCGTGGTGTGGGAGGGCTTCCTCGAGGCGGGCCTCGCGGGCTTCGCGCGCGTGGACACCTGCAAGCACCTGATCGTGGTGAAGGCCAACCCCACCGACGTGAGCGCGCCCGAGGGGGCGCACAACATGACCGCGCTGATCGCCGCGGGTACGCCCAAGACCGAGCTCGCCGATACGGCGCCCGACGAGACCGCCGTCATCCTCTACACCTCCGGCACCACCGGCCGCCCCAAGGGCGCCGAGCTCTCGCACTTCAACCTCTTCTACAACGCCGAGTACGCCTCGACCGTGCTCTCGCCTTCGGACGAAAAGTCCGTGGCGCTCGCCGTGCTCCCGCTGTTTCACAGCTTCGGGCAGACCTGCGTGCACAACGCGACCTTGCGCGTGGGCGGCACGCTGGTGCTGCTCCCGCGCTTCGAGCCGAAGGCGGCCTTCGAGCTCATGCACAAGCACAGGGTCACGCTGTTCGCGGGCGTGCCCACCATGTACTTCGCGCTGCTGAACTACCCGGAGGCCGCGCAGTACGATCTCTCGAGCCTGAAGTACTGCATGTCGGGCGGCTCGGCGATGCCGGTCGAGGTCATGAAGGCGTTCGACGAGAAGTACAAGGTCAACGTGCTCGAGGGCTACGGCCTGAGCGAGACCTCGCCGGTGGCGAGCTTCAACATGCTCGATCGGCCCAAGAAGGCGGGCAGCATCGGGCTGCCCATCGGCTACGTGGAGTTCAAGCTGGTGGACGACAAGGGCGCCACCATCACCGAGCCCAACGTGCCCGGCGAGATCTGCATCAAGGGCCCGAACGTGATGAAGGGCTACTACAAGCGGCCGGAGGCCACCGCCGAGGTGCTCAAGGCGGGCTGGTTCTCCACGGGCGACGTCGCGCACCGCGACGCCGACGGCTACTACTTCATCGTCGATCGCAAGAAAGACATGATCATCCGCGGCGGCTTCAACGTGTACCCGCGCGAGATCGAAGAGCTCCTCTACGCGCACCCGGCCGTGCTCGAGGCCGCGGTGATCGGCGTGAAACACGAGAGCCACGGCGAAGAGGTGAAGGCCGTGCTGGCCCTTAAGCCGGGTCACAAGGCCACCGCCGACGACATCATCAGCTATTGCAAAGAGAAGCTCGCGGCCTACAAGTATCCGCGCCTGGTGGAGTTCCGGGACGCGCTGCCCAAGACGGCGACCGGCAAGATCCTCAAGCGCGAGCTGCGTAGCTGAGGAAGCGTTCGCGGCAGGTAGAAAGAGAGCGAGCACGTGGGCTGGATGATCTACGGAGCGAACGGGTTCACCGGGGAGCTGGTGGCGGAAGAAGCTCTGAAGCGTGGCCACCGGCCGGTGCTCGCGGGGCGCTCGGAGCACAAGCTCAGGCCCCTGGCCCAGAAGCTGGGGCTGCCCTGGGTGGCGTTCGATCTCACCGATCCGGGCGCGGTGGAGCGCGGGCTCGAGGGAATGCAGCTGGTGTTCCACGCGGCAGGGCCTTTCGTGGACACCAGCGCGGCGATGATCCGCGGCTGTCTGGAGGCGGGCGCGCACTACCTCGACATCACCGGGGAGATCCCGGTCTTCGAGCACACCCTGGCCCGGCACGCCGAGGCAGAAGCGCGCGGCGTGCTGTTGATGTCGGGCGTGGGCTTCGATGTGGTGCCCACCGACTGCATGGCGGCGTACGTGGCCAACCGCGTGGACAGCCCGCAGAAGCTCGAGATCGCCTTCGCGGCGGTGGGGCAGCCGAGCGCGGGCACCTCCAAGTCGAGCTACCAAGGTATGTTGCGCGGCGGGCTCGTGCGTCGCGACGGCGCGCTCGTTTCCTATCCGATGGGGAAGGGGGCGCGCACGCAGCGCTTCTCGGATCGAGCGCGCAAGGTGGTGCCGATCCCGTGGGGCGATCTCGTGACCGCGCACCGCACCACGGGCGTACCCAACATCACCACGTACATGGCCTTCCCCAAGGGCGTCGCGAACCTGATGTCGAGCACCTGGTGGTTGCAGGAGGCCGCCTCGCCGTTGACGCGCGCGGTGCTCGGATCCAACGCGGTGAAGGAGCGCGTGATGCGCACCCTCGAGCAGAGGGTGCAGGGCCCGGACGCACAGACGCGCGAGCACGGGCGCTCCTATGTCTGGGCGCGCGCGGAGAACGCGCGTGGCGAGGCCGTGGAGGCCTGGCTCGAGACCATCGAGGCCTACGCGTTCACGGCCGTGGCCGGGGTGCGGATCGTGGAGCGCGTCCTCGCGCACAAGCTCAAGGGGGCGCTCACGCCAGCGCTGGCGTTCGGGCCGGATTTCGTGCTCGAGATTCCCAACACGCGCCGCCTCGACCGCCTGGATTCATAGCTCGACACAGAGATTTGATGGTGTGGCCTGCGCGAGCAACAACGCACGTGGGGTGCTCGGGCTCACCGTCTGTCCATTCAGGGCCCGAAACCGGGTCAGTCGCGTAATAAAACGTGCGCCCTCACCCCACTCACCCATAGGTACGCCTGACCGGCCTCCCCGGGAACCTGGCGCAGCCCGTGTGCTCTTCTTCCTCGATTTGCGCGCCTCCGCGGCGCCCGCAGGTGTTCCCCGTGTCCAAGTCGTCGCCGTTCGTCTCCATTTCGTTGCGCCTTTTGGCCCTGACCGCGCTCGCCGCCCTGCCCCCCGCGTGTGGGGACGACAGCAAGCCCAACATGGGCGACGCCACGGACGGCGGCGATCGGCGCGGGGACGGAGGGGACGGCGACGGCGGAGATGGCGACCAGGCCTCGATGGACGCGTCCATGGGCGGCGACGGGGACCAGCAGCAGGGCGACGGAGACCAGCAGCAGGGCGACGGAGACGCCAGCTTCGGCGATGGGGACGGCGGGGTGATCGACCTGGACGCCGCGCCCGATGGCGAGGTGGTGGATCCGTTCGAAGAGCTCCCGGACGCTGGCCCGGACGGCTCGGTGATCAGCGAAGACGAGAAGCTCGCCTTCGGCATGGAAGCCAAGCTCCGCAAGTGCAAGTTGGTGACGGGCGACGGCTGGTTCAACGTGGGCCTGGTCGAGGATGACCTCGACCGCTGCATCGCCCGCTGCATCACGGCACCCACCACGTTCTGTTCGCACCTCACGGGACGACTGTGCCAAGACAAGATCACGCCCTTCACGAACTGCCTCGCGGGCTGCAAGGACGTCCCCACCACGGACTTCTTCCTCTGCGCCGACGGAAAGACGCGCATCCCGCGCGCGGCCGTGTGCGACGACGGCGCGCTCGAGCAGCGCTGTCCGGGGGGCGAGGATGAGGCGAACTGCCCCGACACGTTCACCTGCGACAACGGCGACGTGATCTCCGCCAAATTCGTGTGCGACGGCACGTTCGTGAACGGGGACGAGTCGGTCGGAGGATGCCGAGACCAGTCCGACGAGAAGCAGGACTGCGCCGTCTTCTGCGGTCGGGTCCCGCAGATGGACTGAGCTCACTCCGACGGTGAGGCCTTGGGGATCCCGAGCGAGAGCGTGTAGAGCAGGCTCTTGAGCAGGAACTTCCCGAGCTCGGCGCGGGTCATGGACTTGCGCTTGACCCAGTCGAGGCTCGCCGCCTCGACCATCCCGACCCAGCCCCGCAGCAGCGTCTGCTGGGCGGGGTTGAGCATCGTCTGACCGCCGCGCTCGAGCATGGCGCTCACGAAGCGCACGCGGGTGCCGTCGATGATGCTCAAGACCTCGTCGTCCCGCCCGATCCCGCTCTGGATGAGGGACGAGTAGGCCTCGGCGTTCTGCTCCACGAAGCCGAGGTAGCCGTCCAGCCCGCGCGCGATCTGGTCGCGCAACGAGAGGCTCGGATCCGGCAGCACGCGCTCGATGAGCTGCTCGGCCGCGGTGCGCACCGTGGCCACGTAGAGCTCGCGCTTGCTCGGGAAGTAGTGGTAGAGCAGACCCTTGGAGACCCCGGCGCTCTGCGCCAGGTCATCGATGGACACCTCGTCGTAGCTCTTCGAGGAGAACGCCAACAGCGCCAGGTTCAGGAGTTGTTCTCGGCGCTCAGGTAGCTCGAGTCGCTTGCGACGGGACACGGCGTTGACAAGCGTAGCTTGAAATTCGGCGGCCGGTGGGGCTTTACGCCGGGCCGGTGCGTCGCTACGGTGCAGCATGCTGTTTGGCTCTCACGACTCTGGCTTCGAACCCCTGGCCCGCGCCCTCGAGGAGGTCCTCGCCCATGCGCCGTTCGGGGGAGGCGCCCTGTGCGTCTACCACGCGGGTCGGCCGGTCTTCGACATGTGGGGCGGGCCACGGGACGACAAGGGAGCCCTGTGGGAGGAGCACACGCCGAGCGTCTCGTTCTCCACCACGAAGGGCGTCGCCTCCACGGCGCTGCACATGCTCGCCGACCGCGGCCAAGTCCAGTACGACGAGCCGGTCGTCCGCTACTGGCCCGAGTTCGGTCAGCGGGGCAAGGACAAAGTCACGGTGCGTCAGCTCCTGACCCACTCGGCGGGGCTCTACGACGCGCGCAGCCTGATCGCCCACGCGGACGATCTCCTCGACTGGGACAAGACCTGCGCAGCCCTGGCGCAGGCGCCCGCCGCGCATCCGCCCGGGCGCTATCACGCCTACCACGCGCTGACCTACGGCCACCTCGTGGGCGAGGTGGTGCGCCGCGTGAGCGGGATGCCGTTTGCGCGTTTCGTGGAGCAGGAGATCGCGCAGCCGCTCGGGCTCAAGGACTTCTTCGTGGGCGCGCCCGACGAAGCCATCGCGCGCGCCGCGCGCCTGATCTTCCCCAAGCGCGAGGTGTCCACGGCGAAGCCGAGCGCCGAGCCCAAGTCCACCGAGCCGCGCGCGCGGAGCGGGCGCCAGAAGCAGCTCGCCACCATGCAGCGCGTGCTGCGCATGTTCGGGTTGCCCATGAGCCTCGAGCGCTTTCAGGGAGCCTTCGCGCCGCGCGGCATCGGCCACTGGGACATGTCCGCGCCGCGCGTGCTCAGTGCCTGCATCCCCGCCGTCAACGGGCTGTTCTCGGCCCGCGATCTCGCGCGCTTGTACGGGGCGCTCGCCTGCGGCGGAGCCCTCGACGGAGTCCGCCTGCTCTCGCAGCGCACGCTGAGTGAGGCGGCGCGCGTGCACCGGCGCGGGCCAGACGGCGTGCTGGTGCTGCCCATGGGCTGGCGGCTCGGCTACCACGCGGTCGCCACGCGCACCGGTATCCTGCGCGGGGCGTTCGGACACTTCGGCTACGGGGGCAGTGGCGCCTGGGCGAGCCCCGACGACCAGGTGGCGCTCGGCTTCACCGTGAACGCGGGCACCGGCACGCCGGTCGGAGATTTCCGGATCATGAAGCTGAACTCGGTCGCCGTTTCGTGCGTGAGGGCGCGCGGCCACCGGGCCCGCGCGGTCTAAGAGCGCTGCCGCTGCCGAAAGTCGTGCGCGCATACGGCGCCGATCGCCGCGCTTGCGGCCCCGATCGAGCACGGGCCCGGGCCCGCGTGCGACCCCGAAAATAGGGGGCCTGCTCCGGCTCGCGGTCAGTGCGGTCAACCTTGGCGCGAAAGGCCGTTCGCTGCGTCACCAAACTCGCTCGCAATGGGCGACAAGGTGGCGCGTTGCGCACAGCGGACGAATTTTCGTTGACATGGGCCGGTTTTGAAGCAAGTTCTTACATTGTTAAGATTGAAACGGTGCAAATGCAGGCTGATTTCTCGGTGCGAATTTTCCATCGTTCAGATCGCTCGGACCTCTGCTCGCGCGAGCAAGGTCGCCGACGCGGACAGGCTCCCTCAGCGCGAGGGCCCCAACAAAGATCTGACCTGGAGCCTCAACGCGGTGAAGGCGCATGACGGAACGGATGTCGCGGCGCCCAACTGCCTGGTCTGTCACGCCGAGTACTTCGGCGGCAAGCTCGTTCCTGGCCTCGGGCGCAACAGCCGCTTTATCGCGACCGATGCGAGCGGCTTCACGCTCGATGTCTTCGGCATCGGTCTCAACTCCGTGTTCGTCGGCGATACGCCCCAGCAGCTCGTCCAGGCGCTCGGATTGCTGTCGCGTCTGTTCCAGGACACGACGCACAGCCACTTGTTCGACCTCTTTGCCGCGCTGGGCATGCGTCATGACCCGGACACGCTCGAGTGGACCGGTGTGTATCCGGTGGACGACTGGTACAAGGTGTCTTGGTACGGCAAGCGTGGCACCTCTTCAATCGTGAGGGTCAACGGCTACATGGCCCCGCCGCTCGACGGCGTGTTCATGACCGCCCCGTACTTCCACAACGGCTCGGTGCCCACGCTCGAGGGAGTGATCGACCCCGAGAAGCGCCCGGCGGTGTGGACCAGCGACTGCAGCGAGGACGACTACGACTACGACGCCGTGGGCTGGATGGACAAGCCGTTCGATACCTGCTTCTGGACCCTCGACCAAAAGCAGTGCGCCTACTACACGAACGAACCCGGCAACTCCAATCAAGGCCACACCTACGGTGCCGTGCTGAGCCCCGACGAGAAGAAGGCCCTGCTCGAGTACCTGAAGACGCTGTGAGAGAACTTGGCGTCGGAGACAGCGGCGACTGTTTGTTGAGGGCGCGTTTGTTCCGAAAGAGAACGGCGCCCACATCCCGATGAAGTGAGACAAGCGCTCCCGAAAAAGATCGGTGGCTGCGAGAACCGTGCGCTCGTTCGATCACTTGGGCAGGTAGCATCGTGCCTCCCAAGTGTCGCTGTCCTGCTTCCTCATGTGCGCCGTGCTTTGCGCGAGCGTCTGGCTTGCGCGTCCCTGTGCACGGGCCGAGGAGCGCCCAGAGCCGGTCGTAGATGAGACGGTTCGAAGGCTTCTGGCGTTACAGCAAGACGACCAGGAGGAGCCGCCTGCGGTCACCACGCCGCCCGCGCGCTCCGTCTCTCCCTCCGCTCCGCCGTCCGAGCCAGCGTTCAACGAGCCAGTCCCCGCGGACCCGCCCGCCATCCCACCTCGCAGGACGCTGTGGGACTACTTCAAGGTGCTGCCGATCTTCTTCTATTCGGAGGAGACCAGCTTCGGCTTCGGGGCAGGAACCTTGCTCCAGTTCGACATGCCCGGCGCGCGCGGAGGGCGACGCCCGAGCAGCATCACGATGGGCGGGGTGTACACGCTGGAGCGCCAGGTGATGGGGCAGTTCACGCCCGATCTGCGCTTCGGGAACGATGACTACGTGCTCCGACTCGACGTCGCAGGCGCACGCTACCCCGCCCGCTATTTCGGCATGGGCAACGACAACGACCGCTCTGAGTACGATCCGTTCACCGATTGCTACGTGCGCGGTGAGCTCGACTTCAAGCTGCGCCCCTTCAAGAACGAGGCACACAAGCTGCGCCCGCTGTTTCTGGGCGTGAATCACGCGGGGGTCTGGAGCCACGTACGCGACGCCGACGGGGAGATCTTCGACACCACCCACAACCGCGGCGAGCGCGAGTTCGTGGCCGCGGGCATGGGGCCTTCGCTCACCTGGGACAGCCGAGACAGCCTGAGCTGGCCCCTCAAGGGCAATTACGTGGAGGGCAAGTTCACCGTCTTCGATCCCGTGTTCGGAAGTGACGTTCGCTACCGTCGGCTCGCGCTCGACGTTCGGCATTACCAGCCGCTGTGGCTCAAGCACATCCTCGCGATCCGCTTCGTGACCCAGGCGGTATGGGGTGAGGTCCCGTTCCAGCGCATGCCGCAGCTCGGCGGGCCCACGTTGTTCCGCGGCTGGTTCGGCGGTCAGCTGCGCGATAGCCTGTTGATCGCGCTGGAGGCCGAGTACCGTATTCCGATCAGCAAGCGCTGGGCGGCGGTAGCGTTCGGCAGCGTGGGCCGCGTGGCCAAGGACGTGAAGCACTTCGCGGTGCGCGACCTGCGCGCGGCGGGCGGGGCGGGGCTGCGCTTTTCGGTCGACAAGCGCGATCGCGTGAACATCCGCCTCGACGCGGCGTACGGAGACAAGTTCTATCCGTACATCCAGTTCCGCGAGGCGTTCTAATTGGCTCTTCTTGAAAGTCAGGGACGGGTTCTCGGTGGGGGGCGGGGCGAAAATCGCGCCAAACGCCGGTGGCGTCTTGGCAGGAAGAGGAAGCACGCAGCCTGGAGCCTGTGCGGGCCGATACCTTGCAGGTGAACCGAGCAAAGCCAGATCCCGAAGGCCCAGTGCAGCAACCAGCGCAGCACAGGCAAGGTCCCACCTCCCACGAGCGGCTCCTCACGCTCGAGGTCCCCACGTTCTACGGCCCACGCGCACGCGCACGCGCACGCCCACGCTCGTCCCGCAGACAGCGTGAACGTGGTCGCACCCTTGGCCGTGGGGCAGCAGCGCGGTGGGAGGGAGCGCTAGGGCTTGCGCTGCGTGAGCACGAGCGGATCCACCTCTCCCTCGCTGACCACCGGCGGGGTCGAAGTCGAAGGCGGCTGCGAAGCCCCGGGTGCGCGCGCCGCAGGAGGCGGCGCCACGGAGGGGGCCTTGGAGGGCGCAAGGGGGGGCATCGAGGGGCGCTTGCCAGGAGCTGCCGAGAGCGGTGCCATCGAGGGAGTTCGCGCGGGCGGGACGCTAGGCTGCGCGGCCGCGGGTGGAAGCGAGGCCCCCGTGCGCTCCGCCCTGATGCGCTGGGCGAAGCTCGGAGCCCCCTTGGGCGCGTCTTGTTGGGCGCGGATGAGGGCCTGGTAAGTGGGGCAGCTGATCAACAGATCGTCGTGGCGGCCCACGCCCATCAGCTTGCCCTGCTCGAGCACCACGATCTTGTCGGCCTCGACGATGGTGCTCAAACGGTGCGCGATGATCACGCGCGTGCAGTTCAGACTGCGCAGGCGCTCCTGCACCTTCTGCTCGGTGATGGTGTCGAGCGCGCTGGTCGCCTCGTCGAGCACCAGCACGGTGGGCTTGCGCAAGAGCGCGCGCGCGAGCGAGAGACGCTGGCGCTGGCCCCCCGAGAGCGAGGTGCCGCCGTCGGCGAGCATGGTGTCGTACTGCATGGGCATGGCCGCGATGTCGCTCGCCAGACACGCGAGCTCCGCTGCCTCCTGGACGAGCTCGAGCGGGATGGACGGCTCGAACAGCGTGATGTTGTCGCGGATGCTGCCCGAGAAGAGCCGCGTCTCCTGGGTGACGATGCCGAGCTTTTCGCGCAGCGCCGTCAGGTTCCACTGGGACATCTCGGTGCCGTCGAACAGCACGATGCCGGTGGTGGGCTGGTAGAGGCCCGCGATCAAGCGCGCCAGCGTGGACTTGCCCGAGCCCGAGGCGCCCACGATGGCCACGCTCTCGCCCGGCCAGATGTCGAGCTTGATGTCGTCGAGCACCGGCCTGGGCTCGCTCGGATAGCGGAACGAGAGGTTGCGGAGCTCGATGGTTCCACGGAGCTCGGTGGGGCTCGAGGCGGATCCCTTCTGCTCGACCTCGGCGTCCAGCACGTCCTCGAGGCGCGCCATGTAGCCCTTGAGCTGGGCGATCTCCATGCCGGTGTTCACCAGATTGGTGATGGGATCGAGGAAGCCCGCGCCGAGCGAGGAGAGCGCCAGCATGATGCCGAGCGAGAGCGAGCCGTTGAGCACGAGGTGGGCGCCCACGAGCATCAGCACCACGGGGCCCGCGAAGCGCAAGGTGCCCACCAACGCCTGGAAGGTGACCCCGAGCTCGCCGCGCTCGAGCGAGGCGTTGAGCACGTTCACGTAGAGGTCGGTCCAGCGCTCGGTGGCCTTGTTCTCGGCGCCCATCGACTTCAGCGTCTCGACGCCCGCGAGCATCTCCACCTGGTAGCCCTCGAGCTGAGATTGCGCGGCCAGGTTCTCCGCCATCAGGTCGGCGTTGCGCTTGCCCGCGTACAAATACACCGTCACCTGCAGGACCGCGACGGCGAGCGCGACCAGGCCGAGCTGGGGCGAGGCGCCCATCAGCAGCACGAAGTACACGAGCACCATCACGCCATCGAGCAACGCGGACAGCGCGCCGGTGGTGAGGATCTCGCGGATCGCGTTCTGACTGCTCATGCGCATCATCAGGTCGCCCGTGGTGCGCTGCTGAAAGAACGCGTAGGGGAGGGCGAACAGGTGCTCCACGAAGTCGAAGCTCATGCGTGCTTCGACCTTGGTACGCAGGTGCAGCAGCAGGCGCGCGCGCAGGAACGTCGAGAGGAAGTAGAACGAGGCGACGCACAGGAAGCCGGAGCTAACGAGCGAAAGCAGCTGCGTGTCCGAGCGCGGGACCACCTTGTCGACCAGGGCGCCCATCAAGCCCGGCAGCGCCAGCGCCAGGATCTGGAGGAAGAACGAGGTGAGCAGGATGCGGCCCCACAGGCCGCGCACCCCGAAGATCCAGTCCTTGTAGCGTGCCCAGCGGGTGCTCTTGCCCTTCTCGCGCACGAAGCCCTCGCCCGGCTCGAGCACGATGGCCACGCCGGTGAGCGACTTGGAGGCGTCCGCGAGCAGCACGCGCCGGCGTCCCACGGCCGGATCGACGATGTGCAAGAACTTCTTGTCGACCTTCTGGAAGACGACGAAGTGGTTCAGGTCCCAGTGCAAGATGCTGCCCTTCGGCAGGTAGGGCAGGCTCTGGGGCTCGATGCCCACGCCGCGCGCGCGCAAGCCGAGCGAGCGGCCCACTTGCACCAACTGCCGCGCGGAGACGCCGTTGCGCCCGCCGCCGAGGGCCTGGCGGATGTTGCTGATGGGGATGTTCTTGCCGTGGAAAGCCAGCACCGAGGCCATGCACGCGGTGCCACAGTCAGTCGGCGTCAGCTGGGGAACGAACGGGATGTTGCGAGACCGGCCCAGGCTGAGCACGCGCAGCTTCCGTTTGGCGGGCTCGCTCGGTTTGGTCTCACCAGACACGCTCTACCCACTGTCTGAGCCCGGGCAAGAACGCGTAGGCGATGGGCTCATCGCGCACCACGGTTTCCGCACGGCCATGCATGCCATGTGCGTACTGGAAGCGGGTTCCTTCGGCCTCGAAGGAGTCCGTCGGGAGCTGTGCCTGGACCAGCACCACGGGGCCTTCCACCGGGAAGGCGTCCGAGAGGTCGCGCCCGATGTAGCGGGCGGCCTCGGTCGGCCCCACCACCTGATCGGCCACGCTGGAGATCTCCAGCTCCTGCGTGCGGCGATGGAAGCCCTCGATCTCGAAGCGCATCAGGGACCCGGCCTTGATCAGCGGACGATAGCGACCCGGCAGGAGCGCGATCACGCTCGCCGAGGCGTGATCGCCCGCGAGCTCCAGGACGGACCTACCCGCCTCCACCATCTGCCCCGGGCGCACGCGCACGTCGCCGATGGTGCCGTCGTGGGGCGCACGTAGCGAGCGCTGATCGAGGCGGGACTTGGCCAGATCGCGGCGCATGCGCAGCGAGACCAGGGCCTCGCGGGCGACCTCGTCGTCGGGCCGGTTGAGGAGCTTGCTGAGCTGATCGTTGAACTCCTGGGAGGCAGCCTCGTACTCCGCGGCTTCCTCGGAGGCGTAGAGCTGCACCAGCAGGTCGCCTTGTTTGACGCGGTCGCCCGGCGCCACGTTGACCTTGCTCACCAGGGCCGGCCGATCGGCGGTGAGGGTGGTGCGACCCTCGATGCGTATCACCGCGGGGCCGGTGGCGTATTCGCTGAGCTTGCCCACCACCATGAAGAACAGCGCGACCCCGAGCGCGGCGACCAGGATGCGGAACATCCAGGCCGTGGAGCCTGCGGAGATGCGCAACAGCTCCGAGCGGGCGGCGAGGCGCTTGCGCTGGTGCTCGAGGGCTTCGCGGCGAAACAAGGAGGCCATCGGCTCACGGTTCTCCGGGCTGCGCCTTGGCGTGGTTCTCCGTGCTGCGCGCGCCAGCGTTCACGGGTGCGAACTGCTCGTTTTGCATGATGCTGTTCGCTTGATTGGCGGGCGAGACCTCGACGCGGGTGCCCGGGAGCCAGACCTTGTGCTGATTTTCGTCGAGCTCGAGCGTGGCGGTGGCGAACACGAGCTGCGCCGAGCTGTCGATCTCGGGCTTCACGGTCTTGATCTTGGTGACCATGCTGCGCCCCGAGAGCGGATCGCGGACCAGCACCTCGAGCTCGCCCTCGAGGGGCGCTTGATCGGGCGGCAGGGCGAAGCGGACTTGGCGGTCGTCGCTGATGACGCGCGCGAGGATCTGGCCCGCGCGCACGCTGTCGCCGGGATCGACGTCGCAGGCCACCAGGACACCTGCGAACGGAGCGCGCAGGCGATAGCGCGCCTCACGGTTTTTGTGGATGCTCAGCTTGGCGCGTCCGAGCTGGGTGGCGGCCAGGGCGCCACGGTACTCGGCCTCGGCCATGCGGACCTCGGAGGCCGCCTGCTCGATCTCGTGATCGGCGATCCACTTTCCTCCGGCCTTCAGGCGCCGCAGCTTGTTTCTCGCCTCCTCGAGGCGGGCCGCGGCGCGCGCCGTCTCCGAGGAGCGTTGACCGAGCTCCGCCTTCGCCATCCCACGCTCGCCCGCCGCGTCGCTGCTGTCGATCTGGAGGATGGGCTGGTCGGCCGTGACGCGCGCGCCGGCCTCGAGCCAAACGTCGCTGACCTTGCCGTCGCTCTCTGCGGCGAGCTCGGCCGTGTTGCCCGCGGAGATGACCCCGACCCAGGTCGTGTGCTTCGCCTTGGGGTCGCCGGCATGGCCGCTCGCCGCATGGGCCTCTCTGGGCGCAGAGACTTGGTGCGCCGGAGCGCGCTGTAGAGCTACCAAGAGCACCGCCCCAGAGATCATGGGGACGGCGGCAAGGCTAACGATCACACGGTCAGACATCGGGGTAGCCCAGAGCGGGTGAGCGTAGAGAATGGCGCAAATTCGCGACGCTGAAAAGAAAACACCGGGCTCGCCGGCGGTGGTGAGCCCGGTGTGCTTCGTGTGAGCCGAGGCTCACGCGGCTCTCACTCGAAGAGCTTGAACGCGAAGCTGAGCACGCTCTTGCCGAAGAGCTTCAGGCTGGCGCTGAGGCCGTTCTTGAGGCTCAGGCTGGCGTCGACGACCTGGGTGTCGCCAAGGCCGAGCGAGAGGGAGGCGCCGCCGTTCACGTCGTCAAGGGCCGCGTCGTCGAGGGAAACCAGCATGTTCTCGTTCATTGTCGTTCTCCTGGTTGGTTGGTTCTTTCGTGAACAGCACCTAAGTGCCGGCACACCTGGGTAAAAGCGCCCCGCTCCTCACCCAAAGAGGGGGGAAGATTTGGAGGGTGGGGAAGTGAGGGGTGAGGAGCGGGACTGGGGTACGCTTCTACGAATTTCGTTAGGCTGTCCGTGTATCGGACCCGTTGTCTTAGAGTGGGCTCAGGGTTGGGCGATTATGAGTTCCGAGGAGAAAAAGAAGGGGTGATCCCTGCATTGACCCGGCGGGCCTCGAGCCCTGACTGGGAATGCACGAAGTTGGCGATCCAAGCCACACTGTGTGGCCGGACGGTCACACAAATGAACCGCGCGGCGCCTCGCGTATAAGGAAGCGCGACGGAAACGAAAAAGAGGGAGGCCCTCACGGTCCTCCCTCTTCTCGTCTAGCGGTCCGACCCGGGCAGGCCCGGGCCGCGTTTGCGCTCAGCCGCGATCAGCTGTCTGCGGCCACCAGGCGCTGGCGGAACGAGGGCAGCTGAGCGACCTTGCGCAGCGCGGCGCGGATGCTCTCGCCCGCGGTCAGGGAGCTGCGCAGGGCCTCGAGGGCGCAGCCGTCCACGGCCTCGTCCTCCCTGCGACCCTGGGCGAAGCGCACGAACTGGCGGGCGAAGCAGGCCTCGATCTTGCCGCTGTCGGCGAGCTGCTTGGTGAGATCCTGGGGGCCCTCCGAGGGCGTTCTGTCCCCGAGCCAGACCTGCGGCACCGACGTCGTGTCCACCGGCTTCTGATCGATCAGGGTGCCCGTGGGCGAGTACAACTTCTGCTCGCTGCGGGCGCGCCCGAGCGCGTCGAAGTTCTCGGTGGCGAAGCCGAGCGGGTTGATGTCGAACAGGTGGCAGCTCGCGCAGGAGCTCCCGGGTTCTTCCGTGAGCGCCTCCACGACCTCGCGGGTGGTGAGCGTCGCCGAGAGCTCGGGCGGGTCCTTGCCCGCATTGGCGGGCGGGGGATCCAGCTCGTCGCACAGCAGTCGCTCGCGGATGGCGACGCCCTTCATGATCGGGCGCGTGTTGGCGGACCCGGTCACGAGCATGGCGGCGCGCGTGATCAAGCCCGCGCGTTCGCCGTCCGGGAACATGGGAGGGTCGCCGCGGCCATCCCACGGCTCGATCTCGTAGATGGCGGCGAGCTCCTCGGAGCGCGCAAAGGAGAACGGACTCTCCACCCAGTCGCGCAGGGTCTCATCCTTGACGAACGCGTGGAAGCTCAAGGACTCGGAGAACTCCCTGATCATGTCCTCCTTGAGGGTTGGGCTGGGCAGGTTCTCGCCGGCGAAGGCCTTGAACACCGGGTCGGAGTTCAGCGAGTCCAGGGCGCGCAACTCGTCCAGGCCGAACCACTCGCGCGCGAACTGTTCGATGGCCCGCGCGGCACGCGGGCTTTCGAGCACGTAATCGACGGCTTTGGCGAAGCCGTCTTCGGTCGAGAGCTCGCCCTTGTCGGCGGCGGACAGCAGCTCGTCGTCGGGCGTGGTCTGCCAGAACTCGAACGCGAGTCGGCTCGCGATCTCGTGATCGGTGAGCTGGTAAAGGGCGTTTTGCCCCTTTACGGCGTCCGCGCCGAACTGCACCTCGTACAAGAACGAGGGCGAGGTCAAGAACACCACCAGCAGATCGGCCAGGCCGGCCTTGTCGACGCCGTACGAAGCGGCATAGACCTGCTTGTAGAACGCCCGCTCCTCGCTGCTGAGCGGATGGCGCAAAACGCGCTTGCCGAAGCTGGCGATGAAGTCGTCGACGCAGCTTCCGCCTGCTGCGCCGGTCGAGCGGGAGCACGAGCCGAGTAGCTCCGAGACCCGAGCGTCGCTGCTGGTAAGGGCGGAGGCGACGTTCTTGGCCACGTTGAAGTAGGCCTCGACGTGCTGCTGAGAGAGGGCCTGATCCATGCGCGCGAAGGGGGCGTGCTTGACGACGTTGTCCGCCGGGATACCGGTCAAGCCGCTCGCGGCGCCGGCCATCACCGCGTCGGCCGTGGCCGCGCTGGTCTGCGCCGAGATCACGTCGCGCAGCGCGTTCTGGTACTCCACGCGCGAGAGCCGGCGCAGGGGCTCGGAGCTGCGTGCCTCGGGCGCGCACTGGAAGGTGAGTTCTTGGCGTCGACCGTTCACGCCGCCGGGACCGTCGGGGATGCCGTCTCCGTCGATGTCATCGTGGGAGGTTCCGAGCCTGGGGCCGTCGGCGCCAGCCGGGCCAAGCGGACCGTTGAGATCGCCGCCGCAGGCGCTGCCGAGGAGCGCCACGAGACCGACGAGGAGCGAGGTTTGCTTGAATGCGCTCTGTGCCATCGCGCGGTGAGTAACCTGAGCGCGCCGAAAAGGACCACAAAAAATTCAATGGTTATGGGAGCTTGCGTGCACGCGCCGAGCACAGCTGGCGCGCTCTGCCCACCCGAGGATGCGTCATGTACGAATCCGCAAAAAGCGGACGCGCCGGAACATCGTGGGCCTTTCGGAGCATCACGAAACAGGTACGTCGCGCGCTCAGCAACGGATCTGGGCCAGCGAAAAAAAACGCGTGGCTTGGATGTCTCGCACGCGAACGCACGCTCACATGCGCATGCTCGACACCGCCTGTTCGCGCATTAGTGCCCAAGTTCGTTCACGAGCTCGGAGAAGCGGCCCACGCCGAGCCTGCGGCACATCTTGGGCGTGATGCCGAGGGCGCGCGAGATCCCGCGGGCGGCCCTGACCGCCGCGTGGCTGTTCACGTCGGTGCTGATCACCAGCACGTCGCAGCGCGTGATCATCGCCTCGAGGGAGGCTGCGCCACAGCTGCTCATGTGCCCCGCGTGGAACTCCACTTCGTGACCCGCTGCGCTGGCGATACGCTTGAGTTGGGGCTCCGTGCGCTCTGCTCCTCCGACGATCCCGATCCGCATGTTCGCTCCCTGGTCGCGCCGTCGAGCCGACGCGTTCAGGGCATGGAGAGCAGGCGGCGTGCCAGCGCCGAACATGCTTGAGAAGGCCGTGGAATGCCTCCGAGGGGCCCCGCGGCGCTTCGTGCCAGGAGCTCTCCGGGGTCTGCCCAGGGCCGGTCAAGGCCCGGACGCGCCCTGGATCCCTCAGCTCTCGATCTGCGAGAGATCGCGCACCGCGCCGCGATCGGCGCTGGTGGCCATTCGCGCGTAGGCACGCAGGGCAGCGGACACCTTGCGGGGCCGAATCTTTGCAGGCTTGAACTTGCAGGCGGCGCGGCGCTTGGCCAGCTCCGTTTCGTCCACGAGCAGGGCGATGCTCCGCTGGGGAATGTCGATCCGGATGCGGTCTCCCTGGGCGACCAGGGCGATCACGCCGCCCGCTGCCGCCTCCGGGGAGACGTGACCGATGGACAGCCCGCTGGTGCCTCCCGAGAAGCGGCCGTCCGTGATCAGCGCGCAAGCCTTTCCGAGCCCCTTCGCTTTGATGTAGCTGGTGGGGTAGAGCATCTCCTGCATGCCCGGGCCGCCCTGGGGGCCCTCGTAGCGGACCACCACCACGTCTCCCGCCTGGACCTTGTCGCCGAGGATCGCCTCGACCGCGTCCTCCTGGCTCTCCACCACGTAGGCCGGCCCCTCGAACACGTGCAGCTCGGGATCCACACCCGAGGTCTTCACGACGCAACCGTTGGGCGCGAGGTTGCCGTAGAGCACGGCCAAGCCGCCCTCGGACGAGTAGGCGTGTTCGAGGCTGCGGATGCAGCCTTCGCGGCGATCCTCATCCAGATCCTTCCAGCGCGTGCTCTGGCTGAACGCCTCCTGCGTGGGGATGCCCGCAGGACCTGCGCGATAGAAGGTGCGCACCGCTTCGTCGCGGCTCTGCATGATGTCCCACTTGGCGAGGGCCTCGCCCATGGTCGTCGCGTGCACGGTGTGCGCGTTCACGTGCAAGAGGCCGGCTTTCGCGAGCTCACCGAGGATGCCGAACACACCGCCCGCACGGTGCACGTCTTCGATGTGATATTTCTGCGTGTTCGGGGCCACCTTGCAGAGCTGCGGCACGCGCCGCGAGAGCCGGTCGACGTCCTTCATCGTGAAAGGCACGCCGCCCTCCTGCGCCGCAGCCAACAGGTGCAGGATGGTGTTGGTGGAGCCGCCCATGGCGATGTCCAGGCTCATCGCGTTCT
>JBIQKA010000035.1:0-46432 GCA_044507075.1 Myxococcales bacterium | reverse complement strand
TCTCGAGCGAATCTGGCTTCATGTTGCAACAGGTGGTGCCCGCGTCCTTTGCCGTGCGCTTTCTGTTGCCCAAGCGCCTCGAGTTGAGTGGTCGCGCCGACTGGTGGTTCGACGTGGCCGAGGGGTCGAGTGACCGAGCCTGGATGAACACCGCGAACCTCGTCTACCGCTTCGCCCAATCGCAACGCGTGGACCTCCGCACGGGCGCGGGGCTGCGCTACTTCAAGCTCGACGATCCGCGCTTCGGGCTCGACTTGCTCTACGGAATGGACGTGTACGGCAGGCGGCCGATCGTGTTCCGCATGGAGCTGCACGCGGGCATCCTGGGCGGCGCGGGCTTCGGCCAGGCGCGCGCGACCCTGGGCGGCATGATCGGGCGCGTGGAGTTGTACGCGGGCTACGATCATACGTACTTGAGCGACGGGCAAGGAGCGGGCGCCAAGATCGGCGGGCCTATCGCGGGCGTCCGGGCTTGGTTTTGAGTAGGAGGGCGCCTGCGCAGATTTCGGGGTGACGTTCGGCAGCTCGAGATGCGCTTCGTCGGCGTATTCGTGGTCGTGGTAATTACTTCGCGCACGCGCACGACGACGCCTCACGAGGACGAGGACGAGGACGACGACGAGCAGGAGCACGAGCACGGCCACCCCGCGCCTTGCGCGTGCCTTAGAAACCGATCCATCGAGGCCTCGACTCCTACGAGCATGAGTACGTCGCCCTTTGCGATCACGTAATCCGGTGTCGCGGGCGTGACCTGGCGAGGCTTTCCGCGGCCGTCGGGGGGCCTGGCCGTAACCGAGCACCGTGACGCCGTACTTCTTGCGCAGCTCGGCCTGCTCGGTGCCGCTCTCGACTCGTTTGAGTTGATCAAAAATTCACCATTGCTACATCCTTGACGGCGATGCCGGGGAGGGCTGCTCTTGTATACCAAGGTCGCGACGAAGAGGCGGGAGTTTGTGGCTCCCTTCTTGTCTTCGAAATCGAAGTTGCTTGAACTTGGTCCGTTCAATAACCCGACCTTTCGCAGAGAGTCTGGCGAGCATGTCTGGTACATGGACATGTTCTCAAAGGCGGAACTGATCGAAATGCACAAGGGCAACGTTACGCGCTCCGCGGATACGATCGTGGAGACAGATTTTGTGGTCAAAGAGCGAGATTTCTCGTCCTCTATACCTATGCGCTTTGACCTCGTTGCCGCACATCATGTGGTCGAGCATGTCGCTGATCTAATCTTTTGGTTTTCTGAATGCTCTGCGTTGCTTGAGGAGGGTGGGCGCCTGTTTCTCTCGGTCCCTGATCGACGCTACACCTTCGATTATTTCCGCCCGGTGTCCCTTGCCAGCCAAATTCTAAGGGCGAGCGAAGAGAAGGCTACGAAGCCGCAATTGTGGCAGGTCGTGGAACACTTTTACTATCATCAGAAGGTGGATCTAGAGCAGATTTGGGCAGGAAATCCGCCCAGGCAATTCACCCCCAGGTTCTCGTTACGGGAAGCCTTTCAGCGAGCGACTGCCCGGGAAGGCAGATACACCGATACCCATTGCTGGGTGTTCACTCCGGAGAGTTTCGTTCAAGTTATCAGCGATCTTAGAACCTCGGGTTACATCGGCTTCGACGTGGAGACCGTTCAAGACACGCAGCGCAACACGAATGAGTTCCGGGTGATCCTGCGCAAAGACTGACGCGCTAGCTGGTACAGCGGCGAGCGGTGTTCGTCGGCGACAACGCACTGTGAATGGCGAGCACGGTCGGTGGTGTCGCATGCGCCCGAGGAGGCGCAAGAGGCGCGCTTTCTGCGGGAAATGCACGGCCTTCGCGCTGGCACGAACGCTGCTCTAGGCCATGGGATGGCCGCCTTCCGCACCCTGATCTTCTGGCTTGTCGCGCTCGGGGTGATGGTGGGACTCGCCTCGTGGATGCCCTCCGGTGCACAGGCTGACGCGCTGCGGCGCATCGAGCGGGAGACCCGGCGCGACCGCGACGATCGCGTCACGCGACGAAGCCATGACGACCGTGGTGGCCGGCGAAGCGGGCGCGAACGCTCGCATTCGAGCACGCGCAGGGTACGCGTCGAGGACCGCCACGACGACGACGATGACGTGTCCGCAGAGGTCGCGGCCGCCTTCATGAAGCTCGCGTTGTTTCCCTGGACCATCCCGCACATCATGCTGGAGCAGGCGGGTGAGCCCGAGCGCATGGAGCTCCATCGTTGCCTCGGGACGTATGCGCGCGTGCCCTTCCAGAATGGTCCGGGCATCCTGCGCAGCCGCTGCGACGAGCCTAGCTACGACGAGGTGAGCAGTCTGCTCGGTCTCTCGAGCGAATCTGGCTTCATGTTGCAACAGGTGGTGCCCGCGTCCTTTGCCGTCGGCAGCTCGAGATGCGCTTCGTCGGCGTATTCGTGGTCGTGGTAATTACTTCGCGCACGCGCACGACGACGCCTCACGAGGACGAGGACGAGGACGACGACGAGCAGGAGCACGAGCACGGCCACCCCGCGCCTTGCGCGTGCCCCTCAATGCTCCGACAGGAAGCGATCCATCGCGGCTTCGACCCCCACGAGCATGAGCACGTCGCCCTTGGCGATCACGTAGTCCGGCGTCGCGGGCGTGACCTGGCGAGGTTTGCCGCGACCGTTGGGCGCCTGGCCGTAGCCGAGCACCGTGACGTCGTACCTCTTGCGCAGCTCGGCCTGTTGCAGGGTCTTGCCGATCAGCGGGCCATTGGCGAGCCAGGGGACCACTCGATAGCCGTGAGCGAAGTCGAGCAGCTCGCCGGAGGCGTCAGCGATCACCTCGGTGGCGATTCGGGCCCCCATCTCGCGCTCCAGCTCGAGCACGCGCGTGGCCCCGATGGCCTTGAGCACGTCGACCTGGCGGGGGGTGGCCGCGCGCGCCACGATCTCCTTGACCCCGAGCTTTGCGAGCGATGACACGCACAGCACGCTGGCCTCGAAGTCCTCTCCGAATGAGACCACCGCGCAGTCGACCTCGTGCGCGCCGATCTCCTGCAACACCCGCGGATCGCTGACGTCGCCCACGAACGCCGCGGCGGTGCGCGCCTTCACGCGGTCGACGGCGTCTTCCCGTTCGTCCACCGCGGTCACCTCCACATCGGTCAACTTCCAGAGGGCTTCGACGATGGCCGAGCCGAACCCACCGAGACCTATCACCAGGACGCGCTTCTTTTTCACGTGTCTCGTTCCTTTGCTCGGGCGCGCAGCCGCGCTTCCCTCATCCGATCAGCACCCGCTCCTGGGCGCGTTGAACCTTGCCGCGCTCGCTGCGCTCGGTGGCCGCTAGCGCGAGGGTCAACGGACCCACGCGTCCGATCAACATGGTCGCGATGATGATCAGCTTGCCCGCGGGCGAAAGGGTCTCGGTGACCGAGGCGGTGAGGCCTGCGGTGGAGAACGCGCTCACCGCCTCGAACGTGACGGCCAGCGGATTCTCGGGCTCCACGGCGAGCATGAGTAGAATGATGGAGATGAGCACGCTGGCGGCGATGAAGGTCACGGCGACCGCGCGTCGCACGCTGCCCTCGTTCAGGCGCCGGTCGAACAGGTGTGCATCCGGTTCGCCCCTCAGCTCCGCGCGAAAGGTGGCGTAGAGCGCGGCCACCGTGGTCACCTTGATGCCGCCGCCGGTGCCGCCAGGCGCTGCACCCACGAACATGACCAGGCACGCGACGGCCAGCGAGAGGTTGCCGAACTCGGCGATCGACACGGTGTTGAAGCCCGCTGATCGCAGCGCGACGCTCTGGAAGAGCGCGGCGAGCACGCGCTCGGGCCAGCTCAAATGGCGCAGGGAGTGGAACCATTCGCTGCCCAGAAAGAAGATGGCGCCGCCCAAGGTGAGGGCGACGCTCATCGCGAGCGCGGTGCGGGTGTGCAGGCTGATGCGCGGAGGATGCTCCCGGAGGATCTTCGAGAGCCCGACGTTCCACAGCTCCGAGAGCACCGGAAAGCCGATGCCGCCCAGGGTGATGAGCATCATGATGGTGCCGCACACGGCTGGCGAGCTCGTCCAGGGGACGAGGCTGTCGCGCGTCAGCGTAAGGCCTGCGTTGCAGAAGGCGCTGATGGCATGGAACGCGGAGGCCCACCACAGGTCGCCGGAGCCCGACATGGGGTGGGGGTCGCCCGCCGGGAGCGCGACCGCGGGGTAGTTCTGGAATGCGCCGTAGAGCAGCAGCGTGCCGATGCCTTCGATCAGCAACGTGAAGCCTACGATGCCCATGATGCTGCCGCGCAGCGAAGACACCGAGTCGGTGTCCAGGATCTCGGCGAGCATGGTGCTACTCTTGGCGCGAAACCTGCGACCGGCGAGGATCGCCAGTGCCGCCGAGAGTACCATGATGCCGAGCCCGCCCACCTGGATCAGCATCAAGAGCACGCCCTGGCCGAGCTGCGTGTAGGTGCCGGCGATGTTGTGCACCGAGAGGCCCGTCACGCACACCGCGCTGGTGGCCATGAACAGGGCATCGAGGAAGGACACGTCCCCCGGGTTGCGCACGCACAGCGGGAGCGTGAGCAGAAACGCGCCGAAGACCGCGAACGTCGCGAACGAGAGCGCCATCTGGCGGGCCGGGTGCTCCGCGAACGAGGCGAAGAAGCGCGCGAAGCGCTGGCCGCGGCCGACGGTCGCGAGCACGCCGCACACGGTGATGGTCGCGCCCTGGATGCGGTAGCTGGCGGCGTAGGAGGCGCGCTCGAATGCCTCGGTGTTGACCGAGATCCACCACTTCTCCTCGAGCGCGATCGCGGCGACCACGAGCACGAGCAGGTGATAGAAGTAGCGCCGTAGCGCCTGATCGCCGACATTCGCGCGATCGCGCCGCAGCCCCGAGGCCAGCGCGACCAGGAACAGAAAACCCTGAAACAGGGTCATCGGGAGCTGCCAGCCCGGCTGATCGAACTGCATGAAGTCGAGGCCCATGATCAGCGCCAAGGCCGCGATCAGCCGCCCCGACTCGATCGCGAACGTGTGTTCGAACCGGTCGCGCAGCGCTCCCGTCGTGGCGTCGAGCCAGCTCCTCGCCCGTGGCATCAGGCTATTCAAAACAGAGACATCCCCCGGTTCGCGCTATGGTACGGCAGGATACTGCAGCGGAGGGCTCGATCTACAAGTTGCTGCCTGGACGAGCCCAAAGGGCAGGTCGTACAGTGTGCCGAGCGGTGGACGGAGACGAGCCACCGTGGCCGGGGAGATCAGGTCTCCGCTGCCCGCGTGGTCGCGTCGCGCATCAAGCCTTGGCGAGCATGCGCTTGCGACGCAGCTTGGCGCCGCGCGCGACCAGACGCTGGTAGCCGGTGGGCAAGAGGCGCTGCACGAGATCGATCGCCACCGCGTCAGGCCCGATCAGCACGCGGCGACTGTTCTTGAGGATGCCCTCGATGATGTCCACGGCGGCGGCGTCCGGCGTGGTGATGAAGGCCTTCTCGAAGTCCTTCGCGCTCTCTGCGCTGATCACGCCCTCGCGCTCCGTGGTGCGCGCGCTGCGCGCGATGTTGGTCTTGATGCCCCCCGGGTGCACGCAGGTGACGCCGATGTTCGTTCCTTCGATCTCGAGCTCCGCGCGCAGCGCCTCGGTGAACCCCTTCACCGCGAACTTGGACGCGTTGTACGAGGACTGCGCGGGCACCGCGATCAACCCGAACACGCTCGAGACGTTCACGATGGAGCCCTCGCCTGCGCGCTTGATGTGGGGCAAGAACGCCTTGGTGCCGTACACGACGCCCCAGAAGTTGATGCCCATGATCCACTCGAAGTCGGCGTAGCTGATGTCCTCCACCGTGGCGGCCACCGTGACGCCCGCGTTGTTGAGGATCACGTTGACCTTCCCGTGCTCACGCACCACCTCGTCCGCCCAGGCGTACATGGCGTCACGGCTCGACACGTCCACACGCGCCTCGGTGACCTTCACGCCTGCCTTGCGGCACTCCTCCGCGGTCGCCGCGAGGCCCGCCGTGTCGACGTCGGAGAGCGCGAGGTTTACGCCGAGCTTGGCCATGCGGATCGCGGTGGCGCGGCCGATGCCGGACGCTGCGCCCGTGATGGCCGCGACCTTCCCTTTGAGTGTCTTCATGTTCGTGCCTGACCTCGGAAAACGCCGACGAAGATGCGCGTCGGGGGCGGCACATGTACGCCGACGCCCAGGTAAGCGCAAACGGGCCAGGCTTCGAGCGTAACCTGGTCCGAGGTCGTCAAAACGCCCAGGCGAGCTGGCTCGCGATGACCTTGATCTGCGTCTCCTCTGTGCCTGCGAAGGCGAACTGGTATTCGAGCTTCAACACGACGGCGCCGGTGGGGCGGATGTTGAGACCGACCTGGCTGAACGCGGTCCTCGTATCGACGCCCTGATAGTTCGCGTCTTGGTACTCGAGCGTGGCGAAGGGCATGATGCCCCACCACGGAAGCCGGTAGCCCACGAGGCCATAGCCTGCCCAGTTGAAGACATCGGGCGGCATGGCATCGGGCGGGATGCCGACTTGGCCGGCCGTGGGCGATCGCCTGCGGCCGATCTTCGTGTACTCGCGCCGCTCGCCCACCCACTCGGCCTGGAAGTGAAAGCCCTTGTACTTCCACATGATGTCCGCGGCCATCGCGGTGACGTCGGCCTGATCGTTGATCAGCTTGGTGGTCGAAAGCCCGGTGCCGCGCGAATTGATACCCACGTTCGAAAAGCCTGCGGTGTTCTGCCCGTAGAACGTCGAGCCGCCGACCTGGAACGTGCCGAAGCCCGTGTACTCGAGCGCCAGGCGCCCACCGACGGCCTTGTTGCGGTCGAGGTCGCGGTACTCGCTGATCGGCCCAAGCCCGTTCGAGAGCGTGAGGTGATAGCGAGCCGACAAGGAAGGGCTGATTGCGAGGCGACCGTGGGCTTCGAGGCCGGTCTGTCGCTCCGGGAAGAAGCTGCCGTTGACGGCGTAGGGGCGCGACACCGGGATGAACACGGGGGAGCCGTGGTCCACGTTCCAGATGCCGTAGGGCGTGAGGAACTGGCCGACACGCAGGTTGAAGAACGGATAGGGAGACCACTCGCCGTAGGCGCGCTCCATCATGATGCCGCCCCAACGCTGGAAACTGCCGTTACCTGTGTAGTCGATGAACTCTGTGTTCTGTGGCGCGCCTCCACCGAGCAAGAGCGCCGCCCCGTTCGGGGCGTACATGAAGCGGACCTCCGCCATCATGTGGAAGGTGTCGGTGATGTTCTTGGTGGCGTAGAGATTGAAGCGGCCGACGAAGAACGAAGCCTCATCACCCGTCGAGCGGATCGCGGTCGGCGCCTGCCCGGGGTTGAGCAGCTGCATCATGTTTACGTCCATGAACCCGCTGAAGTGCAGATCGGTGTCGAGTCCCTGCTTCTCAGGACTGAGGCCCAGGATGGCCAGCTCGGCGTCGCTCAGGGCTTCGGGGACTTGCTCGGCTGGGGCGTGCGTCTCGCCCGGGATGGCGGGTTCGAGCGCGGCGGGTTCGAGCGCGGCGGGTTCGAGCGCGACCTGTGACGCGCTCTCTTCGACGCTCGCCGTGGGGGCGGCCTGGTCCGCTGCGCTGGGGGCGCTGACCTCGGGGCCCGCGGCGGGTTCTTCCGGCGCGGTTACGGGAGTTCCCTCGGCAGGCGCTTGTTGGGTCACATCCTGCGCCTGGGCGCGCCCGGAGACGGCCCACAAGAGCGCGAGGAACGCGTAGCGAGCGGCTTTCACTGCTCCACCTTCATTCCGCCCATCGGGCAGTTGCCCCCGCTGAGCTGTTCAGCGGGCACGCACAGCGAAAAGTTCGCGAGGAGCTTGGAGAAGTCGCAGCACACCGTGTCCGCGGTGCAGGTGTTGGCGCCCGTCGCGCAGCTGTCGAGCATGCACGCGTTCGTCTGCACGGCGCAGTACTTGGCGTCGAAGTCGGCGCAATCGTCCGAGGACTCGCAGTACTCGCCGACGCCCGTCGGCGCCGACGGGCTCGAACTAGCATCGGCAAGCTCCTGGCCACCATCAGGGGCGGGCGCCGCGCACTTGCCGCCGATGGGCATCTCGCCCTCGGGGCAACGCTTGCAGCCGTACCCTTGGAGCTCGTCGAAGACATAACCTTTCGCCTCGTCGCAGACGCACACGGCGTACTCGAGGATGTCGCCGCCCGTTTTGTAGACCTGGTGGGCGCCGCACGCCTCGTTACCTTCGATCGCACAGCCGCCGAAAGCGAGGCTCGCGAGCGCGACCGCCGCCGAGACAACGCCCGATCGGTGCGCGCGGGCGCGCTTTGCGTTGGCGAATCCAATGATCGTTGAATCCATAAACTCCAGCCCGGGCGATCGCGCACTCCTCATGCGCACGAGTTCCTCCCACGTACCTTTCGCAACATTCCGACGCCTCCGTCTGCTACCGCGCGAGCAGATACCCGCTGTCCGAGGGGGCCTTGCCGTCGATGGAGAGCGCGCGCACCCGTGAATCGAAGGTCGCGGCGGGAACACAGGCGATCGCGCCCGGGAGCTGTGCCACGATGCGCACGGCGAGCTCGGCGGAGGGCACGGTGCGCGGCGGAGTGCGGCCATCGCGCACGCGCTGGTCGACCCAAAAGCTGCCGACCTGGTCCGGTTCGAGCCCGAGCAGCGCACGATCCATGCGCTCCCGCGCCGCGGCCTTCAGCGGCAGATTGAGCGGCACCAGCCGAACACCTCGGTGCTCCGCGCGCAGCCCGAGGAACGCCATGCGCAGCACGGAGGAAGGGAGGTCGCTGAGCCCGGTGGCGGTCGCGATGACGACGACGAAGTCCGCCGTGCGTTGCGCGCCAGCGGGCGTCGCGCCGACCGGCAGGAGGACCGCCGCCATGAGCAGCACGAAGGCCACGAGCGAGCTTCGACGCCCGGTCAAGGGACCCCGGGCGGGCGCGCGATGTGCGCGCAAACGCTGCGTTCCGGTCGCTCCACCCGAGGCGACCGCAGATCCATCGACATCACTACGATTCATCCAGTTCTCGGCCCCAGCGAGGTCTTCCTTCGGGCACCGTCAGCGTTCGCCGTGCGGTCGGCAGCGTCGGCTCGTGCCTCACCTCGTATCTGCGATTGTCGTCTGCGCGCTCCCAAAAGTGCAACAAGATCTCTCTTCGACCGGCGGTGTGCGTCTGTCTCCTGTTCTGCAGCGGCTCGCTCCCTGCGCCGCCGCAGAGCGGGCGCGTCGCGTGCGCAATCTCTCCGCGCTGCCCCGGCCGTGTGGGTCACCCGCGCCCATCGGGCTCGTGTGCCATACCGGTTTGCCGGAATGCGTATTTACGAGTGGGCCTTCGCTTCCTGTACGACGTACGATTTTCGCGATGTACAAGCAGAGTAAGGCGACCCGCGCCGGGAAGGTCTTGGTCATCGACGACGACGAGATCGCCCTCGAGGCGATCCGCGAGTTGTTGGTGGACGCTGGCTACGAGGTCCAGTGTCTCTCTTCACCGATCGGCGCCACCCAGGTCATTGTCAGCCAGGGGATTGAGGCGGTGGTGGTCGATCTCAACATGCCGGTGATGAGCGGCGATCGCTTCATCTCGCTCTTGCGCAGCTGGGATCGCATCCGCGATCTGCCCACGGTGCTGATCTCGGGCTCGGACACCGAAACCCTCGAGAACTCTGCGATGGGTATTCCCGGCGTGCAGACGGTGACCAAGGACAGCATGCGGCGCGCCTTACCCGAAGCCCTTCGCCGCGTGCTCTCGAAGGAGCGGGGACAGGGAGGGGCGCGTCGGTCGCTGGAGCTGAGCGCGGACACGCGTCGCGCGCTTTCGGGCGCCGCGCAAAATCTCGCGACCACGCTCAACGCGCTTCATCCGGAGCGCAGGACTGCCTGGGAGCCCGTCGTCGCGGGTTTTCGCAGCTTGCGTGAGCAAGCCGAGTCCGCGGGCGTTCCGATCCTCTCCAAGGCGCTCGGCAAGGCCCAGGAGCTGGTCGAGCTGTGCGCCAGAGAAACCAAGCTTGGCCCCGACGAGCGGCTCGCCTTGACCCGCACGCTGGACACCCTCGGAAATCTCAGCGAGACGACCTCGGCGAGCAACCTCGCGGCGCTGCTCAACGTGCACGTCACGAGGCTCGAGCGCATCCTGGAGGGTTGACGGGGATGAGTAACCTTACGGTCGAGGGGAAGGCAAACTTCCAAGCCGTGGAAGCGCTCGCGCACGAGGCAGAGCAGACCGCGCTCCTGGGCAGGCGCATCAAGCTCGGCTTCATGCTCTTCTCCATGGGCCTCTTGGCGGCGCTGTCCGGGATGGTGTTCCTGATTGTCTCGCAGATCTTCGACTCGGTGACGCCAGGGCTTCAACGCGACCTCGAGTGGAAGGCGTCGCGCGGCGCGCTGGCGCTCGCGCGGGACGTCGAGTACGGCGCAGTCACCGAGAACGCGAGCGCGCTCGCGCAGCAGACCAAGCACTACGCAGACGACCAGGACGTGCGAGCCATCGTGGTGGTCAACGCCGACGGCAAGCTCCTGTACTCTCACGGCCAGACCGCGCTCTCACACCGTGCCCTCTTCTCGGGGAGCGCGGGTCACCTGAAGCGCACGTCCGAAGCCCTGTATGCGCACGGGGACGTGGTCATCGAGGAGATGCCGGTGGGCAAGGTGGCCCTGGTGGTCAGCGCCGACCGGCTCCAGGCCGGAGACCGGCTGCGGGAAAACGTGCTGCTCGCGGGCGGTATCGGCTGTTTGGTGGCGCTGGTGCTGTCGCTCGGTTTCGTCAACCTCTACGTGAGCCCGCTGCTCGAGATCGTGCGGCGTGCGTTCACCAAGCTCGCGGACACCACCGCGCAGGCGCTCGAGGCCACGCGGTTGAAGAGCGAGTTCTTGGCGAACATGAGCCACGAAATCCGGACCCCCATGAACGGCGTGCTGGCCATGACCGACATGTTGCTCCGCACCAAGCTGGACACGCGTCAGGCCCGCTTTGCCGAGATCGTGCGCGCGTCGGCGCGGAGTCTCCTCACCATCATCAACGACATCTTGGACTTCTCCAAGATCGAGGCGGGCAAGTACGAGCTGTCGCCCGCCGACTTCGAGATCCGCGCGCTCGTTCAGGAGCTGGTGGAGCTGCTCGCGCCGCGCGCGAGCGAGAAGAGGCTCGAACTCGTGTACCGCATCGCGCCTGAGGTGCCGCGGGTGGTCCACGCCGATCCCGACCGCTTCAAGCAGGTGCTCACCAACCTGGTGGGCAACGCCGTCAAGTTCACCGAACAGGGCGAGGTCGTGATTACGATCGGCGTCGTCGAGCGTCACGGAGGTGAGTTCACGCTGCGCTGCTCGATCCGTGATACGGGACCTGGCATCAGCCCCGAGCACCTGGGCAAGCTCTTCAATTCGTTCTCTCAGATCGACGGCTCGAGCACGCGACGCCATGGTGGCACGGGGCTCGGGCTTGCGATCTCCAAGCGGCTCGCGGAGCTCATGGGCGGCACCGTGAGCGTGGAGAGCGTGGTGGGAGAGGGCAGCACGTTCACCTTTACCTCGCGGATGCAGTCCGTCTCAGAGCGCGAGCGCCCGACGAACTCGACCCCTGCAGGCAAGCGCGTCCTCGTGGTGGACGACAGCCAAACCGTGCGCGGCATACTGGAGGAACAGCTCGTATACTGGGGCATGCGCTGCGTCAGCGTCGAGAGCGCCGCAGAGGCCATGATGTGCATCGAGCGGGCGCTGATGGAGGGCGAGCCCTTCGATGCGGTCCTGCTCGACGCGGAGTTGCCGGCAGACGGAGGGCTCGAGCTCGCGACCGCCATGGTAGGGAGCAGCGTCGCGCCGCCGGTCGTGCTGATGACCAATGAGAGCGACTCGAGCCGGCCAGCTTCGCTGCGACAGCTCCCGACGTTGCCCAAGCCGTTACGCGAGTCCGACATCTTCGATCGCTTGATGGACGTCTTCCATCTGCCGGGTGGGGGCAGTCCCGGCGAGGTGCGCAGCAAGGCCAAGAAGCAGAGCCGCCTGAGGGGGCGGGTGCTGGCCGTGGACGACAACGAGATCAACCAGGCGGTCGCGGAGGAGCTGCTCGTTTCGCTCGGGGTCTCGGTAGACGTGGTGGGGAACGGCCTCTTGGCCTTCGAGGCGATCCAGAAGCAACGCTATGACGCGGTGTTGATGGACTGCCAAATGCCGGTCATGGATGGGTACGCTGCCGCACGCGCGATCCGCGCCTGGGAAGAGGAGAAGGGTGCGCCCCGGACGCCCATCATCGCCCTGACTGCGCACGCTCTCTCGGGGGAGCGCGAGAAGGTGATGGCGGCCGGGATGGACGATTATCTGACCAAGCCCATCCCCGTGCGATCGCTCGAGGCCTCGCTCTCGCGCTGGCTCGCCACCGTCGCGGGGGAGGCCGTCGAGGAGGGGGCGCCCGCCGTGGCCGAGCGCTCCCTGGCCCCGGCCAATGACATCGACGGAATCGACACGGAGACGCTCGTCGATCAGGACATCCCGCGATCGCAGCGCGTCATCGAGCTCTTCGTCAAGCTCGTGCCCGATCAACTGAACACGCTATTGGAGGTGTGCGGGGGGACCGACGCAGAGCGCATCCGCGCAGCCTCCCACAAGTTGAAGGGCGGCTGCGCGAGCGTCGGGGCGCGGGCGATGGCCGAGTTGTGCGAAGAGATTCAGCGCAGCGCAGAGCGCGGCGAGCTGAGCACGGTCCTCGAGGTCGCCAAGCGGGTGAACGCCCTCTACCCCGCCACGGCCGGCGTGCTGGAGCGCGAGCTCGCCGTCAAACGAAGCGCGTCGGCCTGAACGCCGGGCGCGCTCCGCGACCGTGCACGGCGCGGTCAGTACGGCCTTTCGCGCTCGCGCTGAGATGCGCGGGCACTCAGATGGGCAGGCAGATGTAGTGCACCCAATCGCACACGCAGGAGTACTGCTCCTTGGCCTCGTTCTCCCAGCCGCAGGCCCAATATACACCGAGGCACACGCCACCCAGGAGCGGGATCGGCGGCGGCTCGGGCGGGCAATCAGGGGCGCTGCCGCTCTTTAGGGTCCACTTGCCACCGTCGGTGGGGGCAGGGATGCTGCCGGTGCCCGCGTCGTCGATCGGCGCGTGCACGCCGCCATCGCTGTCGACGATTTGGCCCGCGTCGTTGACGGGGAACTCCCAGCCATCGTCGTTGCCGCCGTCATCGCCAGGGCTGCTGTAGTCGTCGCCGTCGCCAGGGTTGCTGTAGTCGTAGTCGTCGCCGTCGCCGTCGCCCTCGTCGTCTCCGTCTCCGTCGCCCTCGTTGTCGTTGTCGTCCCTGCTGTCGTCGATCGGCTGCTTGCCGCTCTCCCTGGAAGGAGCGTCTTCGGTGCAGCCCACGAGGAGCAGGCCGGACAGGGCCGCCAAGCACACCAAGCGAGCGCGCACGGACCCCTTAAGATGATTGTGTGGAAGCAAGTGGAGCATGGGGAGATGCTTGCACACCTGCTGCCACTCGGCGCTGACAGCCCAGACGTGCCGACTTACAGCGGGGCCCGGCTGGTGGTCCGGCACCCATCCAGGGCGTGTGTCACGTTACGACGAAGTGGCTAACCGCTCGTGACAACGGGCGTTTTCTAGTTTCCCCATGGGCCGCCGGGGACCTTCGCTCCGTACACGGATCCTCCCTGCTGGTCTGCCCCGGTTCGGCGACTGTTTGCTCTGACCCGGCCCTGGTCGTCGGCGTTGACGGCGATGTGCACATGGAGCCCGCCGCGCAGCCACCCCCTCGCCCGCGAAATGGCGTCCCCCGGCGTGTATCGACGCTCGACATCACCAGGGAAGAGCCCATCGGTAGTCGCCCCAGATCCAACAAAAGTGTCAGACCGCTGGACAAGAACGTCAGACGCGTCCGAAGGTCTGAGGGCGCTCTCGCGGGCCCCATTGTGCCGCGACTCAGGCCTTTGTTTCTGAGCCGCGTCCCGACCGTTGCTGGGTCGAAGCGACGCGAAGACAACTCATCGGGGCCGGGCATTTGCGCGTCTTGGCAGCGCGCTTGCAATGCCCCCACACACAGCAAGGCACGCGCAGCGCGGTCTTGTTCGCGGGCTCAACCACCCGCCTTGACTCACGCGCACAAGCCAACCCGGAGCTTCTTCCATGCGGCGAATCACCATGACCAGTAAGCTGCCGTCGTTCGTGCGCGCGGTCGAAGTCTGGATCCCTGACGGCGACCTGCTCCAGCTCCACTCGGGGGCCTACGGGCACCTGGCCCAATTCGAACAGGCGAGCGCTGACTTGGTGTTGCGCAAGGGCCAGGGCTTGCCTGGCGCTGCGTCCGAGAGCGGGCGCGTCGAGGTGTGGCAGCAGCTCGGGCCGCCCTTCGTGCGCACGGGGCCCGCGCGCGACGCGGGGCTCGAGGCGGCGGTGGCCTTGCCCATTTACCGTGGGCACGAGATGGCGGCGGTGGTGGCGTTCTTCTGTGGTGCGCGCGCGCAAACCGGGGGCTGTATCGAAGTTTGGGAGCCCGGGCCGCACGATGAGCTCGTGCATCGCGAGGGCTACTATGGCGGCCTCAGGCGGTTCGAGGAGCAGAGTCGGAACCTGCGCCTTCGGCGCGGGCAGGGCCTGCCGGGAGCCGTCCTGCAGCGCGGCTCTCCGTGCATCGTCGACGACCTGCGCACCTCGGAGTCCTTCGTGCGCGCACAGGCCGCGCGCGAGAGCGGCGTGCAGTCCGGCCTCGGGATTCCCTTGTTCTGCGGCGCGACCATCAGCCAGATCGTGCTCTTTCTTTCGGCCGAGTCCACGCCGCTCGCGCGCGCGTTCGAGGTCTGGCTGCCCACCTCGAGCGGGGAGCTCGAGTGCGCGCAGGCCTTCTACTCGGCGGGCCTCGACCGCTTCGCAGCGCGCGCCAGCGTGCCCGTGCCGAGCGGACAGAGCCTGGTCGGGCGCGTGTTCGAGACGGCGTTGCCGCGCGCGATCGATCCCGCGCAGACCGCGAGCTTCTCGCGCCACGCGGAGGCCTCGGCCGCGGGCCTCGACATGGCGGTCGGCTTGCCCATCCACGATGGCGAGCGCGTGCGGGCCGTCGTGCTGCTCTTCGTGTGACTCCACGTCCTTTCCTCTGCCCGCTCTGCTCCGGCCCAGACCCGGGAGCACAGCCTCAGTGGGACCGGCGAAGATAGGCGTTCACGCTGTCTACCGTGTTGAGGTTGATCTTGCGGGCGGCGTTGGTCTTTCCTTGTTGAGGTCCCTATCGGCCGCGCGCGCTGTGGGTTGCTACTTGAACATCGGAGGCGTCCGCGCGGACGCTGTCGCCGTGACGCGACGGCCGCGCAGCTCAGCCACGATCTCCGCCTGCACGCTCTCGGAGAGCGCCGCGACGGCGGGGAAGATGACGCGCTCCTCGAGGGCCAAGTGATCCTGAAATTCCCGCGTCAGCTCGGCCGTGACGGCGCCCAGCTCGAGGCGCAGCGAGGCTTCGCCGGGGGCCTCTTCGATCGCGGCGAGCAGCGTCACCAAAGACAGGATCATGGAAGCGTGGCGCTCATGCTGCTCCTGCATACGCGCGAGCGCGTGCTCGAGCTCGCGCGAGCCCCCCGAAACGCGCGGGAGGACGCTCTCCTCCTCATCCGCGATGTGGAGAGGGAGCGCCTGGGTGAAATATCGGCTCACCTCGCGACAGGCCTCCACGATCTGCTGCTCGGGTGCGTCGAGCCGCACGGCGATCTCCTCGGCCAGGCGTGTGAAGCGTCGTATGCGCTCGTGGCACTCCAGCATGAGCTCGACCAGGCCCTTCGAGGTTCGCGAGCTCTTCCGCAGAAGGTTCTGCACTCGATGTCTCCCGTGCATGTGCGCGATGCGCGCAGGTCCGAGCGTCAACATAGGGCAAGCGCGGAGCTCCGCACGGAGCGGTATGACAAAACGCATGGGTCCAGATAACCTGTCCACGGAGTGAGCGAGCTAGCCCCCAGCCATGGCACCCAGGCCACCCTGCGCGGTTCCCGTCTGTTCCGGGGCGCAGACCCTTCGACCCTCGCGATCCTGGCGGAGGCCGCCCACAACACCAGGCTCAAAGAGGGAACGAACCTGTGGCATGCCGGGGAGACCGCCGTCCACTTCACCTTGATCCAGCGCGGCTTCATGCAGATCGAGCGCCGTATGCCGAGCGGTGAGCCGGCCGTGGTCGGCGTGTTCGGGCCGCGAGAGAGCATCGGAGACGCGGCGGCGCTGGTGGGGGCTCCATACCCGGCCTGCGCGGTCGCAGCCAGTGAGCGCGTGGAGGTCGTCCGGATCCCGAGAGACCTGGTGCTGCACACGATGCAACGCACGCCGGCCGTCGCGCACGCGGTCCAGACCGCGCTGCTCGAGCACACCCGCGCGCTCACGGCCAAGATCGACATCGTGAGCGCAGGCAGTGTCCCCGCGCGCCTCGCCACCCTGCTCCTGCACCTGGGCGAGCGCTTCGGCGACGAGATGGAAAGCGGCGCGCTCGCGATCCCGGTCTCGCTCTCGCGCATCGCCCTCTCACGCCTGGTGTCCGCGCGTGTGGAGACCGTCATCCGTGCTCTGAGCGTTTGGAACAAGAGCGGGCTCGTGCGGACGGTCGAGGATGGCTTCGAGGTCGCCCACCCTGAGGAGCTCCGCGAGATCGCGCGTCAGGGTTGACGGCCGGGCGCGCTCCGGCCGGAGAGTTCGCCGTCATGACCTTGCCGTGCGCGACGACGTCCATGCTCACGGCCACGCCCAGCAGTGCTGTCCCTTACACAGGTTTTGCTCACCCGTTCTAACCGCTGAAGCAGGCCGCGTCGGTCAGCGCGCGCGAGCTGAGCACACAGGCTTCCTCCTGCTCCATGTCGTCGGAGATCGCCTCCGCGAGCTGCCAGGCGATCAACGCGAGCGTCGCGCTCGAGCCCCCGGGGTGCTCGAGCGTCGCCGCGTAGGCGCGCAGGAGCAACAGCTGCTCCTCGTGCTCCGCGCGCAGGCGCGCCGCGCGCGTCGCCCCCCAGCTCCGGGCCTGTTCGAGCACGGGCAGGAGGAGACGATTTTCCTCCTCGATGTGCCGCGCCATCACCGCGCAGAGCGTGAGGGCGGAGCGCCGGGTGATGTCGCAATCGCTCGCCCTGGGCACTGGCCTCGCGAGCAGGCGCATGGCGCGTCGCTCGAGACGCCCGAGCAACGTGCGGATACGTTCGTGCTGCTCCAGGATGGTGCGGTGTACCTCCGCAGGGTTCTGACCACAATGCTCCACCGCCTGCCTCGCCGCGATGCCCATGAGTGCCTCCTCTCGAAAGCCTGACCTGCTCCTCTCGAGCTCGACCCAGGGAGCTCTCGAGGCACTTCCTCCTTCTTACTTGAGGCTCGATCGCGCGCGCGCCCATGACAAAGGTCATGGTGCGCTCGTGCCAGAACGACAGACAGCGCCAGATCACCGCGCCGAGGACGTGTCCCCGTGCAGTCCGTGTCGCCGTAACCGGTAGCCCAGGATGCGCGCCGTCGTGCCCAGGGCGCGCGCGGCCTGCGCCTGGTTGCCGCCGGTGCTCTTCATGGCCTCGACCAAGATTTCCCGCTCATAGGCCATCATCGCGTCGTGCAGCGAGCCCGACGCTGGCACATGTGCCTTGCTGGCCTCTGGCGTCGCGGCGCGCTTTTGCAGCGTCGGGGGCAAGTGATGGGCCCGGATCACGCCGTCACTCGCGAGCAGCACGGCGCGCGCCATGCAGTTCTCGAGCTCGCGCACGTTGCCCGGCCAGGGATGTGCGAGCAAGAGATCGAGCGCGGGGGGACTGATCCGAAGGTTCTGACGGCCGTTCTCCTTGGCGAAGCGCGCGAGGAAAGCTTCGGCCAAGAGCTGCACGTCGCCCGCGCGCTCGCGCAGCGCGGGGAGCTGGATCGGGAACACGTTGAGTCGATAGTAAAGATCCTCGCGGAAGCGGTTGTTGCGGATCATCGACTCCAGATCGGCGTTGGTGGCCGCGATCACGCGTACGTCGATGGGGCGCGAGCGGTTTTCGCCCACGCGATCGATCTGGCGGCTCTGCAGGGCACGCAGCAGCTTGACCTGGCTCACCAGCGTGAGCTCGCCCACTTCGTCCAGAAACAGCGTGCCTCCGTTCGCGGCTTCGAAGCGGCCGACGCGGTTCATGGAGGCGCCGGTGAAGGCGCCCTTCACGTGCCCGAACAGCTCGCTCTCCACGAGCTGTTCGGGGATGGACCCGCAGTTGACCGCCACGAAGGGCCCCGCGCGCCGCGCGCTCTGGGCGTGGATGGCGCTCGCGATCAGCTCCTTGCCGGTGCCGCTCTCGCCACGGATCAACACGGTGGCCTCGGAGGGCGCCACCTGCCGTACTAGCTCCATGGCCGTGCGCATCGGGCCCGAGTTGCCCACCAGGATCGCCCCGGCGCGCGCCGCCTCCTCTTGCGCGATCTTGCGTTGGCTGTCGTGGCGCAGGCTCTCCTCTTCCTCGAGCTGTTCGCGCAGCACGAGTAGGGCCGGAACGAGCATGGCCGAGAGCGTGCACAAGGTCCGCATCTCCGCCTCGAGCAGAAATCCCTCCAGGGACCTGCGGTCTCCGCTCAGGGTGCCGATGGCACGGCCACGGTAGAGGATGGGCGTGCACAAAAAGGCGAGCTGCTTGCGTTCGATCGCGCTACGGCAGCCCGCACGATTGAGAAACTCCGCGTCGCGTTCGATGCACGGGACCAGCACCGCGCGCCCCGTGTCGAGCACGCGTCCCACGACCCCTTCGCCAAGGTGGTAGCGCGCACGGGAAAGTTGTTCCTCTGTGTACCCCACCGCCGCCGCGCCGCGCGCCAGCTCCCGTCCGGGACCCAACAGGGTGAGCATCATGCGTTCGTAGCCGAGCGCGCGTGCGAGGCGCTGCAGGGCCTCTTCCAAGACGTTGTGCTCTGTCGTGGCCGCCTGCACCAAGCTGGCCACCTCGTGGAGTAGCTCCAGCGTGTTCGTGCCTGCGTTCGTGGGGGGGGCTGCGACATCCATGGAGACTGCGTCACGGCGATTTTAGGGCCGTGATCCATGCGTAGCAGGCCTGTGTTTCTGCCGTGTATCGTCGGTGAAAGCAAGCAGGACAAGCTGCCGATCCGCCCATCCACGCCAGGGCTCCCCGAATGAGGTATTCGACGCGACAGGCTCGCACAACATGCGTGCATGGACGCCATCTCGCGTGCTTCGGCAGCGGCCAGGACCCAAAGGCCGCGCGTGGCAATGGTTTCGCGAGGCGCCCCGCTGCCCACGACGGGTTGGATAAACGGACCCGGTTCATGGGGCCCCCATCCGGGGACTTGCCCGCGTGGGCAGCGAGGTCGCGACTCTCGTTTTGCGCGCGTCCGTGGTAGACCAGGGGCCCGCGCGCCTGCGCGGTCATGTCTCAACGCGCGCCGTGCGCGCGCTTCGCTGCGGAGACTCCATGCAACGCAAGCAATCACAATGGTGGTGTGCCCTCGGTGTCGTCGCGCTCGTGTGCGCGTGCTCGAACGGGTCCAAACAAGAACACGCCGAGGCTGTCGTGGGGGCGCCGCAAGCCGCGCCCAAGGCCAACGACGAGGCAGCGGGCGCAGTCGGCGAGCAAGGCCCGGGCAAACCCCGCGGGCGCTCCTTCTCGTTCTCGCAAGCCAACTCGGCGGTCAGCTTCGTCGGCGCCAAGGTGACCCGCTCTCACCACGGCTTCTTCAGCAAGTTCTCCGGCTCCGTCGACCTCGTCGACGATCAGATCGAGGCGAGCTCCGTGCGCGTCGAGATCGACATGCCCTCCATCCAGAGCGACGAGGACCGGCTGACCACGCACCTCAAGAGCCCCGATCTCCTCGACGTGGAGAAGTTCCCCAAGGCCATTTTCACATCGACGTCGATCAAGAAATCCACGGACGGCAAGCGGACGCACCTGGTCACGGGGGACTTCGAGCTGCATGGGGTCCGTAAGTCCATCCAGTTCCCCGCCGATATTCGCGTGAAGACGGGGGCCGTGGAGGCAGACGCAGAGTTCAGCTTCAAGCGTCAGGACTTCGGGATCGCCTATCCGGGCATGCCGGACGATCTGATCAAAGACGACGTGCTGATTCGGCTCAAGATCAGGGCGGCGCCCGACTCCGTGTGAGTTCGCGGTCCGAAGAAATTTGGAACGGAGGATCGAAACACGATTGAATCAGCGGCCATGGAAATCGAGCCGCTGGCAATTCGCGTGGGCCCTCCGCGAGCGGGTGGGATGTGCGGCGAGGTGTTGTATCCAAGCGCCCGCAAGCAGATCCAAACGGGTGACGTGCTGCTCTTCCGTGGCACGTCCGCGGTCTCGCGCATCATCCGCTGGGGGAGCCGCAGCGAGTACTCACACGCTGGCCTGGCGGCCTGGTGGGGGGACCGCCTGATCGTGTTCCAGGCGGTGAGCCACGGCGCCCAGGTGGTCCCGGTGAGCAGCGCGGTGGACGTCTACGATGGTCAGGTGGACTGGTGGGCTCCGCGGGCAGATATCACGGTGGACCCCGAGATCTTGCTCGACTACGCGGTCAAGATGCTCGGCCGCGCCTACGCGTTCAACGGGGTGATCAACCTGATGTGGCGCATGGCGATCCGTCGCTTCAAGGGGTTGCCCGACCCCAAGGCCGCGCCCAAGGAGCTGTTCTGCTCCCAGTACGTGTCCTATTGCTATCGCCAGGCCGGCGTCGACCTGGCGAAGAACATCGACGACGGTTCCACGAGCCCCGGTGACCTCGCGCGCGGCGGACTGTTGGAGATGAAGGGGGTGCTGCGCGCGGACCCCGCCCAAAAATGTGCCCGCGAGGAGGCCGACCTGCCTGGAAGGCCCAAGCCGAGGCGCAGGGTCGCATGAGTCAGACGCGCGCGGGCCCTCGTCGGCCGGGGTCGCCTGACCGGGGTGGGCACTTCAGGGTGGCTGACATCGCTAGGCGCTAGCTTGCCTGATCCGGCGAGCCGTACATGCTCTCCGCGATCTTGTAGGCGCTGACCTCGAGCTTCTGTAGTGACTCGCGGATCGCGACCGCGTCCCCGGAGCCTTCGACCAACCCCTTGAGCTCGGTGATAGCTTCGCTGACCTCTTGGATGATCTCGGGGGCCACCAAATCCGCGCACTCGGTCACCGCGCGCTCGCTGGTGTAGAGCAGGGCGTTGGCGGAGTTCTTGAGCTCGGCCAGCTCACGACGGCGTTTGTCGGCCTGTTTGAACTTCTCGGCCTCGTTGACCAGGTTGTCGACTTCGTCCTGGCTCAGACCGCTCGAGGCCACCACGCGCACGCTCTGCTGCTTGCCCGTGCCGCGATCGATGGCGCTGACGTTCATGATGCCGTTCGCGTCGAGCTCGAAGGTGACCTCGATCTCGGGGACGCCCCGGGGGGCAGGCGGGATGGGCGCGAGCTCGAACTTGGCCAGCGTCTTGTTGTCTGCGGCCATCTCACGCTCGCCTTGCAGCACGTGGATGGGCACGAAGGGCTGGTTGTCCACGCTGGTGGTGAAGATCTCGCTGCGCTTGGTGGGGATGGTGGTGTTGCGCGGGATGATGGGATAGAAGACGCCGCCGCCCGTCTGCACGCCCAGCGAGAGGGGCGTCACGTCGAGCAAAAGGACCTCGTCCATCTGGCCCGAGAGCGCGGCGGCCTGCACCGCGGCGCCGCAAGCCACGACCTCGTCGGGGTTCACGCCCTTGTTGGGCTCGCGCCCGAAGAACTCGCTGACCTTCTGCCGCACGAGTGGCATGCGGGTCATGCCGCCCACCAACACCACTTCATCGATGTCCTCGATGCGCAGGCCCGCGTCCTGGAGCGCCTTGGCGCACGGCTCGAGGCTCTGCTCGATCAAGTCCATGACCATGATCTCGAGGTCGCTGCGCTTGAGCGTGAGCACGAGGTGCTTGGGGCCGGTGGCGTCCGCCGCGATGAAGGGCAGGTTGATCTCCGTGCTCAGCGAACTCGAGAGCTCGTGCTTGGCCTTCTCCGCTTGCTCCTTGAGCCGCTGCAGGGCCATGCGATCGGTGCGCAGGTCGATCCCTGTGTCCCGTGCGAACGTGTCGCACAAGAAGTCGATCAAACGATGGTCGAAGTCCTCTCCTCCGAGGTAGGTGTCGCCGTTGGTGGCGCGCACCTTGAAGACACCCTGGTTGATCTCGAGGATGGAGATGTCGAAGGTCCCGCCGCCGAGATCGTAGACCGCGATCCGCTGGCCCTCCTTCTGCTCTAGGCCGTACGCGAGCGCGGCGGCGGTGGGCTCGTTGATGATGCGCTTGACCTCGAGTCCTGCGATGCGACCTGCGTCCTTGGTGGCCTGGCGCTGCGCGTCGTCGAAGTAGGCCGGGACGGTGATGACGGCCTCGTTCACCGTCTCGCCGAGGTAGCTCTCGGCGACGGCCTTGATGTTGCCCAGGATGATCGCCGAGATCTCCGGAGGCGAAAACGGCCGGCCCCCCACGTGGGTCCAGGCGTCACCGTTGTCGGCGGGCACGATGCGATAGGGCACGAGCTCCATCTGCCGCTTGCTCTCGGCCGAGTCGTGCTTGCGCCCCATCAGTCGCTTGACCGCGAACACGGTCTGCTCGGGATTGGTCACGGACTGGCGCTTGGCAACCTGCCCCACCAGGCGCTCACCCGAGGCGGTGAACGCGACGACCGAGGGCGTCGTGCGGCTGCCCTCGGCGTTGGGGATCACGATCGGTTCGCCGTTTTCGAGGACCGCCACGCAGGAGTTGGTGGTTCCCAGATCGATGCCGATGACTTTCGCCACGTGACTACACTACCGAATCCAGGCCTGTCCGTCAGACCTTTCGACCGGGCGCTGGGGCCGGCCCGCGACTTGAATGCGCGTCCCGCTCGCTGCGAGCCCCCACATGTGTCCGCGTGTGCTCCGAGCCCGCGTCAATCGCCTGGCGCTTCGGTGGCGGCGGCCTTGGGGCTGGACACCGCGACCATCGCCGCGCGCAGCAGCTTGCCGCCGAGCCGATAGCCGGGGAGCATCTCGACCACCACGGTACCCGCTGGCGCGTCGCTCTCGATCTGCTGAACCGCGTCGTGCACGCTGGGATCGAACGGCTGCCCCATGCTCGAGACACGCTCGACGCCCAGACGACCCAGCGCGTCCTCGGTCATCTTGAGGATCATCTGGATGCCCTCGACGATGGCGCCCACGTCCGTGCTCTGGCCGGCTGCCTCAATCGCGCGCTCCAGGTTGTCGGTGACGGGGAGGAGTTCGAGCAGCACCCGCTCCATGCCCTTTTTTTGCGCATCCTCGACGTCCTTGCGCGCTCGCTTGCGGAAATTGTCGAAATCGGCTGCCGTGCGCAGGAGCTGGTCCTTGAGGCGAGCGGCTTCTTCCTTGGCCGCGTCGAGCTCAAGCTGGACCGGATCCACCTCGGTCGCGGGCACCCCCTCCGGAGCGTCCGGGTTCTCGACGACCCGCGGTTCGTTTGGTTCTACTTGCGGGTTCTTCGGTTCAGCGTCGTTCACGTCAAATCCCTTTGTCGTTTCGGGCAAGATATCCACCCCTGCCCCCGTGGCAAGGCTCTGCCACACAGCCGCACACCCAACGCGTCAAAGCGTGCGATTGTGCCACGAGCTCCCGCGCAAAGCGCGCTTCCCGTGGCGCACGCGCTCACGAAGGTCAGGAGCTGCTGCGGGTGTCGTCCTTCCCGAGGAGGTCGGTGAGCATGTTGGCGGCGCAGCTGACCAGGGGAATGACCTTCTGGTAGTCGATGCGCGTGGGCCCGATCAGGGCCAGGGTGCCCGTGCCGCGGCCCTGCTGTCCGTAGGTCGCGCTGATCAGGCTCAGATCTTGGCTGTCGCTCAGGTTCGTCTCGGCGCCGATCAGGACCTGTACGCCGCCAGCGGCCAGGGTGCGGTCGAGCAACTCGAGCAGGCGCTCCCGCTCTCCCAGGGCGGAAAGCACGTTGCGCATCTTGTCGACGCTCGCGAAGTCCGGTTGACCGAGCAGGCGCTGCTGGCCCTCGATCAAGACCTCGCGCGAGCTCGTGGCCGCGCACACGGTGGCCTCCATCACGGCGCGCGCGCGCGCTACCAGGGCGCTGCGCTCGGTCTCGGCGTCGCGCGCGACCACGGCCCGCAGCTCGCTCAGCGTGCGCTGACCGATCAGTGATTCGAGGTAATTGTGGAGCCGCTCGAGCTCGCGCGCGTCCGGCTCCCGCTCCATGCTGACGACGCGGTTTTCGATGGCGCCCGAGCTCGTGACGACCACAGCCAAGAGCTGCCCCGGGCGCAGGCGCATCCAGCGCAGCTGGTACACGTGCTGTTCGGCGGGCGAGGGGGTGTGTACCACCGCCGCGGCGCCCGTGAGGTGGGAGAGCAGGCGGCCAGTCTCGCGCGGGAGGTCGTCGACCCCGGGCGTGAGGCGCGACAGGCGCTCGAACAGGAGCTGGCGATCCTCGGGCTGGGCCTCGCGAACGCGCGCCAGGGCGTCCACAAAGGTGCGGAAGCCCTTGTCGGTGGGGATTCGGCCGGCGCTCGTGTGGGGCTGGGCCAGGTATCCGGCCTCCTCCAAGTCCGCGAGCTCGTTACGGATCGTGGCGGGGGAGACATCGAGCCCGTAACGACGGGCCAGCTTGCGCGAGCCGACGGGCTCCCCCGTGGCGATGTATTCCGTCACGGCTGCATAGAGGATGCGGCGAGAGCGAAAAGCAAGCTCCTGCATCAGAACACCTCTAGCTAGGCGCCTCCTGGCACACGTGTCAAGAGTGTATCACGCGTCTTACTTGGCCAGCACCCTCGCCAGCTCCACCAGCGCGAGGTCGAGGGGCTTGGTGCGGCCGGCGATCTCGGACAATGGGGTATGGGAGATCTCGCTGCGTACCATGCCCACCAGCATCCCCGACACGCCGCTGGTCAGGGCGGACACGGCGGCCGTCCCGAGGCGCGTGGCCAGGATGCGATCGGCCGCGGTGGGCTGGGAGCCGCGCACCACGTGTCCCAGGGTCGTCGCGCGCAAGTCGAACCCGATCAGCTCTCGGTTCTCTTCGAAGTGCTTCATGAGGACCGCGGTGCCGTTCTTGGCGCCCTCGGCGCACACCACGATCGCGTGGGTCTTGCCGCGTTGGTAGGCCGCGCGCAGGCGTTCGGCGACCTCCTCGGGAGGCACCTCGCTCTCGGGGGTGCTGATCACCTCGGCGCCGCCGGCAAGCCCGGCCATCAGGGCCAAGTAGCCGCAGTCCCGGCCCATGGTCTCCACCAGGAACGCGCGCTGATGGGAGGAGGCTGTGGTCCGCAGACGGTCGATCGCCTCGAGCGTGACGTTGATCGCGGTGTCGGCGCCGATGGTGATCTCCGAGCCTAACAGGTCGTTGTCGATGGTGGAGGCCACGCCCACGACCGGAAATCCCATGGCGTGCAGCGCGGCGGAGCCGCTTTGAGAGCCGTTTCCGCCGATGACGACCAGCGCCTCGATCCCCCGCTGGGCCAGGTTGCGCAGCGCCTTCAGGCGCCCTGACTGCTCCCTGAACTCCTTGCAGCGGGCGCTGCCGAGGAAGGTACCTCCGCGCTGGATAATGCCGCCCACATCGCGCGCGCGCAGCGGCTCGAGCGCGTCATCCACCAGCCCCTGAAAGCCGTATCGGACCCCGAAGACCTCGCTGCCCTGATCGAGGGCGCTGCGGGTGACCGCGCGGATAGCGGCGTTCATGCCTGGGGCATCTCCGCCGCTCGTCAAGACTGCGATACGATGCATATGTCCTTAGCGTAGTGGCTCCCCTGCGCCAGCGTCCACGACGAGCCGCGCATGCCATGGGGGTTCGTCACCAAAAGTGCGCGGCTCCGCGCGCTCGCGCGGGGGCGCCTGGCGCACACAGGTGGGCGCGGCGGCGAGAAAGTTGCCACCCAGACACATTGTTGCGCGGGATTTGCCGCAGGATTGGCCGACATGGCAAATCGCCTTGCGCGAAAGGTGTTTCCTCGTCAGCACTGTCGCCGTGACGAGCTCCCGCGCGCCCGAGGCCGAACCCGCAGACCCACTGCCTGGGCAGGCGTCGTGCGGGGTGGGCGAGGTGGGCAAGGAGGTGGCGCGAGCACGCGCGCCCGGCGGCCCGCGCGATCCCTTGCAGCGGCTCTGGGACCTCAAGCGCTCCCTTCCGCTCACCAACGGTGACGTCGCGGCCGCGCTCGTGGACTTGACGACGCTGGCGGCCGAGGCGCTGGGGGTCGCCCGCATGCGGGTTTGGCACCTGAGCGCAGACGGACAGCAGCTCGAGTGCGTGCACGCGTTTCAGCTCCGAGACCGCGCCCACGGGCGTGGTGGGACGTTGCTCCTCGCGCAGCACCCGCGCTACTTCGAGGCCCTGCACCTCGATGGTCACCTGAATGTCTCGGACGTGCAGCGCGACCCGCGGGTGCGGGAGGTGGCCGACCCCGACGTCGTGGCCCGCCTGGACGTCGCGGTGCGCCTGCGTGGGCGGTTGGTGGGCGCCCTGTCGTGCGAGCACGCTGGCGCCCCACGCGTCTTTCGGGCGTGGGAAGAGCTGTTTCTGGGGGCGCTCGCCGACCACGTCGCGATGGTGCTCCAGGTGCGCGAGCAGCTGCGCAGCGAGGTCAAGCTCGCCGAACAGCGCGTGCAGGTCGATGAGCTGCTCGAGTCGCGCACCAGCGCCGTGGTACGCGAGAACGCAGATCTCCAGCGCGAGGTGGACGCGCTGAACGTGGCCGCCGAAGCCATCCGCAAGTCCGAGGACGAGCGCCGACGCCTGTTCGCAGCTTCCCCGGTGCCGATGTTGCTCGCGCGCATGAGCGATCAACTGGTGTTACTCGCCAACGATCGCTGTGCCGCCGCCTTGCGCTGCTCACTCAGTGACTTCGCAGCGCGGCGGCTCAGCGAGCTGTTCGTTCATCCGTCGGACTTCTGCGATACCTTCGCGACGCTGGAGCGGGGCGGCGAGGTCGACGCGCGCGAGATCCAGCTGTTCGCCGCGGACGGAGAGGCTTTTTGGGCGCTGCTCTCCGCGCGCACCGTGGAGTTCGGGGAGGCGGACTCGGCGTTGGTCGCCTTCACGGACCTCACCGCGCAGAAGGCCGTCGAGCATCAGCTTCGTACGCTCGCCCAGCGTGACGCGCTGACGCAGGCTTACAACCGCCATCACTTCTGGCAGCTCGCCCACAACGAGATGGCGCGCGTGAAGCGCTACCAGCGTCCCCTCTCGATCGCCATGGTGGACGCGGATTACTTCAAGACCGTCAACGACCGGTTCGGCCACGACGTGGGCGACATGGTGCTCTGCAGCATCGTGAATACCTGCCAGGAGACCCTGCGTGAGAGCGACGTGCTCGCCCGCTATGGCGGCGAGGAATTCGTGGTGTTGTTGCCCGAGACCACACGCGAGGGCGCAGAGGTCGTGATGGAGCGGCTGCGAGAGCGCGTGGCGAACACGCCGCTCGTGCTCGAGGACGGTCGCGCGGTGCACGTGACCGTCAGCGTGGGCCTGTCGGCGCTGACCGAGGAGGACGAGGACTTCGAGGGGCTGCTCAAGCGCGCCGACGAGGCCCTGTACGCGGCCAAGCGCAGCGGACGAAATCGCGTGGTGTTGCGCTGATTCGGCGGGTCGTGGTTGGCTCGCGTGGTAGCTTTTTGGCTCGCGCGAGCACGCGAGCTCACTGAGGAGCTGCCTCATGAAGCTAGACCACGACGCACTCAAGGCCGATCTCGAACGGGCCCAAGCCGAGCTCGGCGTCACCATCCGCAGCGAGCAGAGCAGCCAGCTGCGAGAGGGCGGGCGCGTCGTGCGCGCGCGGACGCTGGAGGTCAAGCTGCCGACGCGCTCGCCCGTGTGCGCCCGCTTCGTGCGCGAGGGCCTGGTCGAGCGCGCCAAGAAGCTGTTCGTGGACGAGGTGGAGGTGGGCTGCTCCTGGTTCGACGATCACGTCTACGTGGTCACCTCCACGCGCGAGGCCACCTCCGCGCTGCTCGAGAACAAGCGCGTGCAGCAGGCGCTCATCCTGCTGGTCGCCCCCTTGCGAACCGTGGAGGTCGATCGCGATACCGTGCGGGTGGTGGACGACGACGCCGAAGATGACGGGCGCGACGCGAGCGCCGAGTTACTCGCGCTGGTCGCTCACCTGGTGTGAGCTCACCTGGGGTGCGTGCGCGAGGCCGTGACGCGTTCGAGCGCGGCGCGCCCGAGCAGCTCGAAGGCGAACGGGAGATCTTCGATCACGTAGCGCCGAAAGAGCCGTCGCGGCTCTTGCACGAGTCGATGCACCCACTCCAGCCCGAGCGCTTGCACCAGGGCCGGGGCGCGCTTCACGTGGCCGGCCAAAAAGCTCAGGCTGATACCCACGCCCACCCACCAAGCATGGGGCAGGCTCTCCTTGAGCGCGGCGATCACGTGCTCCTGCTTGGGTGAGCCGAACGCGACCAGCACCAGGTCCGGCTGCGCCGCGATCAGCTCCGCGCGCAGGCCCGCGATCTGCTCGGGGCTGGGCGGCGCGTCGACCATGGGTGAGCTGCGCCCGGCGATGGTCAGGCCGGGGCACGCGGCGAGAATGCGCGCGGCGGCCACCTCGCTCGCCCCGGGATCGCCGCCGAGCAGATACACCGAGCGCCCCTCGCGCGCGGCGCGCTGGCACATGGGCAACACGAGCGAGGAGCCGGCCACCCGCTCCGGCAAGGGCGTCCCACGCAACATGCTCGCCCAGATCAGCGGCATGCCATCGGCCACGCGTAGATCGGCGGCGGCGTAGACGCTGCGCGCCTCGGGATCCTTGACGTGCCTGCGCAAGAAGTCGAGGTTCGCGGTGATCAGCCATCCGCCGCGGCTCGCCTTCATCTCGCTGAACATGTAATCGAGTAGCTCGCTGCTCTGGATGCACGCGAGATCCATCCCGCACAGCGCGACTTTGGTGAACGAAGCGACCATCGTCGACGATGCTGGAAGGGAACGCTGGGGAGGTCAAGCGCCGCCGCCCGGGGCGTTCGCGCGTCGCTTCAGGGCTCGCGTGCGGGCCGCGCGGGCCCAGGGGCAGTTTCGGCTTGCACGGGGGCTTGGGCGCTTCGACACTCGGCGGCGTGTTTTCGCGGCGTATTCGCGTGGGCCTCGGGCTGCTCATGCTGTTTCAGTTCGGCCTCTGCTTCACGCTCGCCTGGGCACGCTTTCAGAACGTGCACCAGCGCACCTTCGATCTCGCGCTCTACGCGCGCGTGGCCTGGGGCTTCGCGCACGGCGACGCGTGGTCGTCGGTCTTGAACACGCACGCGCTGGGTGCGCATGTCTCGCCCGTGCTCCTTCCGCTCGGGTTACTCGGGCGCCTCGCCTCCGCGCTCGGCGCGCGAGACGGCCAGGTATGGGTCCTCTTGTGTGCGCAGGCCGCCTGCGTCGCGCTCGCGCTCTGGCCGTTCGCGCGCATCGCCGCGCGCCGCGCGGGCCTGCGCGGGATCTGGCTCGCCGCGGCGGCTTGGCTGCTCTATCCAAACCTCGGGCACGTCACCACCTACGAGTTTCATCCGGGCACGCTCGCCGTGTTGCCGATGGCCTGGGCTTACGACGCTCTCGACCGCGGCAAGCTCGGCGCGCTCGGCTGGGCTTGTCTAGGGGTGCTCGCGTGTCGCGAGGATCTGGGCGCCTTCTGCGTGCTCATCGCGCTGCTCGCGTACCGAGCGCACGCCGACCAAAGGACCCTGGGGCTCGCCCTCGCTTGCCTGCTCTACAGCGCCCTCGCGACCGCGGCGGTGGTCTGGCACGCGCCTGAGAACGGCTCGCTCGCGCAGCACTTCGGGGTCTGGGGCGGCTCGCCGCTGGGCGTCTTCAAGGTGATCTTCACCGACCCGGCGCGTGCCTTTGAACACTTCAGCGCCCGTGAGCGCCTGAGCTATCTGCCCCGCGTCCTCGCGCCGCTTTCCCTGTTCTCCTTGCGCGCTCCACACTTGCTCGTGCCGGCGCTGCCTTACCTCGCGCTCAACCTGATCAGCACCTTCCCCACGGCCACCGAGCAATACTCCCACTATCTCACGCCGGCCGTGCCCGCGATCGTGGCCGCGGGGCTCGTGGGCGTGGTCCAGGTGCAGGCGCGCTTCGTGCGCGTGCTCTGGTTTTTCACCCTGGGCATCGGCTTTCACGCCATGGGGGGGCTCCCGCTCGCGCGCGACTTCGATCGCGCAGCGTTCCGCGCCGATGCAAATACCGAGGCGGCGCGCCGCGTGCTCGCGCACATCCCAGCCATGGCCAGCGTGCAGGCGCCCGATCCGCTCTTGCCCCACTTGGCGGAGCGCCCGCGCGTGCACCGGGCGCCGCCGCCGGAGCGAGGCACTGAGTATGTCGTGCTCGACGTCTCCCATCGCGAGCGCTTCGCCAAGCGCGATGACCTCCTGCGCACGCAGGAGGAGCCCCTGGTGCGCAGCTGGCTCGCGCGCGAGGATTACGGGCTCGTGGTGTACGCGCCGCCCTACGCGCTCCTCGCGCGCGGAAAGAGCACACGGGAGAGTGCCGCGGTGCAGTCCTTCTTCCGCCCGCCCGCGGGCCCGCCCTTCGCGCCCATCGCGCTCACGGCGTGTCTCTCGGTGGAGTACGCGGCGCGCGCGGCAGACCGCATCGTGTTCGGGTTCGTAGCGCACGGAGCTTGCCCGGCCGATCTCGCGCTCTACCTCGGCCCGACCGAGACCCCGGCGCGCGCAGACTTGCTCTTCGAGGGAGCGCTCTCTCCGGCCCAGCTGCGCGCGGGGGATCGCCTGCGCAGTGAGCATGTGCTGAGCCTGCGCGAGCAGAAGATGTACACCGACGTGGTTCACATTTCGCTCCTTCGCCAGAGCGGCGCGCAGCCTACGCCGAGCGATCCACGCGCCGTGCGGCTCGCGCTACGCTAGCTTTGGCCTTCTGATGCCCGCTTCCCTGTACGTCATCGTCGATCCAGAACATTGCGGCGGCCGCGATCCGCTGTGGGTCGCCGAGCGCGCGCTGAGCGGGGGAGCCTCGGTGCTCCAGCTGCGCAGCAAGGGCCTCCCCGACGCGCAGCGGCTCGCCTTGGCCCGGCGCTTGCGCCTGCTCACGCGTGACCATGGCGTCCCGTTCTGGGTCAACGACCGCGCGGATCTGGCGCTGCTCTCCGAGGCCGATGGCCTCCATCTGGGTCAGGACGACCTGCCGCCACGCGAGGCGCGCCGTCTCGTCGGCCCGGACATGAAGCTCGGGTTGTCGACCCACTCCCTCGCCCAGGCCCAGGCGGCGCGGGCAGAGCCGGTGGAGCTACTCGGGTTTGGTCCGCTGTTCGCCACCCGCAGCAAGGCCCATCCGGATCCGGAAGTGGGGCCAAGCGGCCTCGCGCAAGTGCTACGTGTGATTCCTTCTCCGGTGGTGGCCATCGGGGGAATCAATCATGGCAACATCGCAGCCGTGGCGAGCCTTTCGCCCGCCTACGTGGCGGTCATCAGCGCGGTGTGTAGCGCCCGTGATCCCGAGGGCGCTGCGCGTGAGCTGGTCGCGGCGCTGGCGCGCCCGTCCCGACAATCGCCGCGGCCCGCGGATCAGTAGCCCAGGCTCTCGAAGTACTTGATGGCGCTCTCCACCGACGAGCGAAAGGCGGTGTGGATCAGGGCAGCCATATCGTTGGGGTCCGCGCGCAGCGCCTCGTAGTACATCTGGCGCTCGGTGCTGTGCACGATCACGGGCGGGAAGCCGTGCCGGAGCAGGAGCAAATTCATGAACAAGCGCGCGACCTTGCCGCTGTGCTTGGTGAACGGATAGATGTGCAGGAGCTGGTAGTGGGCCTTGGCAGCCAGCCGCACCGGGTGCGTGGCGCGCCGCGCCTCCGGTGAATTCACCCAGTCGACCAGCGCGCGCAGCTTGGGGGCGATCTTGTCGGGTTGGGCGATCTCGTGGAAGTACAGCCGGTGGACCGGCATCTCCTTGCGGTACTTCGGCGGGCCCTTGGCCTCGTTCTCCTCGGGAGCCAGGGCGCAGTAGATGAGCTTGATTGTATCAAGCGTGATGGGCTGCTTCTTCTTCTCCGCCATGCTGCGGATCAGATCGATGGCGGCCTTGTGCTGGCGGATCTCGTCGTAGGCGGGTAGGAGAGCTGGGTCGCTCATCGGCTGCTGATTGATGGCAGCGAGTAACTCCTCTTGTCCGTAGACCACCCCCTCGATCGCGCTGTCATGATAAATCCACGACATATCAAAGCGCTGGTTGAACTTGGCGAGGACCTCAGGATCCGCCTTGGACACAAGTTCATGGAAGCGATTGATGCGTTCTTCGACCGGATCAGAGGGCAGGACGGGTTGCACCGTACCTCCGAGTTTTCTCACGCGCGACTGCGCACGTTTTGGCCAACACGCGCCTGGGACCGGGGAACGGTCTCATACCACTCCAACCGGGTCATCCATGCATCGATAAGGGCTGCTCACGACAAAGCTGTCCACACCGGTCTGCAAACAAAGGCGAACCGATCCGGCGAAATCTAAGCGCGAGCCATCGGCGCGTCAAGAAAATCGTGGATAACTATTTGAGAAGATTTGTGATTTCTCGCTCGAGACGAGCGCGACTCGGGGCGCCGGCGACGGAGTAGCGGATGACTTGCGTGCGATCGATCACGAACAGGCTGGGGAAGGCCTGAACGCCGTAGGCGAGGTGCGCCTCATTCTGGCTATCGCTGACCAAGGGATAGCGGAAGCCCCAGGCCCGCTCGATCACCGGGTACGCCTCCGGTTGTAAGGCTTCGCCATTGATACCCACGAAGCGCACGCCCTGGTCCGCGTACTGGGTGGCCAGCGCGCTCAGATCGACGGTGCTCGCGCGGCACGGGCTGCACCAGCTGGCCCAGAAGTCCAGGACCACGATCTGGCCCTTGAGATCGGAGAGACGCAGTCGATCGCCTTCTTCTGCCCCCTCGCCCGCCATCACCGGGAGCGCGAAATCAGGAGCAGGCTTGCCCTCCATCCCTCCGCCGGGGACGCGCTGCAGCAGGAGCCAGCCGAGTAAGAGGCCCACCGCGAACAGCGGGCCGTGGGTGCGTACGGTCTGCCAGTTCATGTGCGGGGCTCATGGGCGCGCACGCCGCGGCTGAGCGGGAGGCGGATCTCGAAGTTCGCTCCCCCCTCGGGCGCGTGGCCGCAGCTGATCTCGCCGCCGTGCTCGAGCACGATCTTCTTGACGATCGCCAGGCCCAAGCCCGTGCCTTCGCTCTTGGTCGTGTAGTAGGGGTCGAACACGCGCTCCCAAGCCTCCTCGGGGACTCCCGGCCCATTGTCGCGCACCTGGAGGATAGCGCGCTCGCCACGGATGTGTGCGGCCACGATCACGCGGCCTTCCTGCTTGCCCGCGCCCCGCAGCGCCTGGGAGGCGTTGCGTACCAGGTTGTCGAGACAGCGCTTGAGCAGCATGCCGTCGATCAACACGGGCACCGCGCGTGGCTCGATCTCGGCGACCAACTCCACGGGCGTGGCGTCGTCGTCGAGCGCCTCGTCCCCGCGAAAGGGAGCGTCCACCGCCTCGCGCGCGAACACGCCGAGATCGGCCGGCGCGAGGTGCACCTGGGGTAGTCGCGCGAACTCGCTGAACTCACCCACCAGACGGCGCAGCGTCGCGATCTCCTCCTCCACGATCGCGCGGGCGTCCTCGAGCGTGCGCCGGAAACGCGCGTCGTCGCCCTTGTACGTGCGGTGTACCTCCTGCACCGCGAGCTGGATGGGCGTGAGCGGGTTTTTGATCTCGTGGGCCAGCCTGCGGGCGAACTCCTGCCAAGCCCCGATGCGCGAGAGATACTCGATGCGCGCCCGTGACTCACGCATGTCGCGCACCATGGCATTGAAGGCGCGCGTGAGGTCGGAGACCTCGTCGGCTTCTTCGACGGGCACGCTGACGGACAGGTCGCCTGCGCCCAGGCGCTCGGTGGCCTCGGCCAGCTGTGATACGCGCCGGGTGACGCGCCGCGAGAGCGTGAGGCCGATGCCGAGCGCCACCACGATCACGCTGATCAGCAGGGCGATGTAGACCGCGAGGTAGAAGCCCGAGACATACTCGGAGCGCTCCTTGAGGGCGCGGAACACCTCGCTCACCTCGCCGGCGCGCTGGTAGTCGCCGAAGGCGCGTGCGTCCGTACCCACCGTGACCCGCACGCTCACGTCGGGAGCGCGGGCCAGGGGAAGCTCCAGATTGAGCAGGCGCAGGCTCGGCAAGTCGACGTCCGGCCGCTCTTCCTTCAGCAGCACGTCCTCTGACCTGACGAGCTCGAGTCGAACCAGGTTCTGATACTCCTCGAGCAGGGTCGCGAGGAGCGCGCGCAGCTCGGGCTCGCTCGCGTTCGGCTCGGAGCTCAGCGCGAGGTTCAACGAGACGTCGTTGGCCACCGCGCGCGAGGTCCGTTCGGCGTCGGCGCGCAGCGCGTTGAAGTGGGTCTGATAGAGCGCGAGGCCTCGCTCGATCTCTCCGCCTACCCGCTCGTTTACGCCGACCGCATAGGCCTCGCTCAGGACGCGCTGGCCGAGCACCAGCGCGCCGATCAGCGGCATCAGGGCGACGGCTGCGATGGCGGCGACGATCTTGCGCTCGAAACGGCTCACCGCCATGGCGGAGTCTCGACATCCTGGGAGCGCAGACGCAGCACGCGTTCGGCGGCGCCGATGCGGTCGTTCACGAACAGGCTCACGAAGGAGCCGAAGAACGACCTAGTCTCCACGTTGTAGTCCGTGCGCGGCCGCGCTAGCCAGCGCCTGATACGCGCGACCGTGGACGTGGAGAGCGGATTGAGCTGGATCAAGCTCGCCACGTAGAACCGGCGTACGCGCCGATAGTCCTCCGCTTCCCCGATCGGCACGCGGCGCATGACCAGGCAGCGCTCGAGCACCTCGGCGCGGTTGCGCAGGGCCACGCTCGTGGTCGCGCCGCCGAGCACCTCGTGGTCGACGCGATAGACGGCTTGCCACAGGTCGTACACGATCTTGCAGCTGTGCCCGGCGGCCGCGATCGGCTCCTCGGGACGCGGGCCGTACGCGAAGTGCTGCACCGCGATGCGCTGGGGCAGGCCGCTGTCGAGCTTCTTCTCGACCTCGGCGTTGATCAGGTCGCGCGCCGAGAAGTAGAGGTGCGGCACCCCCCGCTTCCAGACGAAGCCCATGGTGCGGCTGCGCACCAGGTCCTCGGCGAGCGCAGCGCCGAGGAAGCATACGAGCGCCAGGCACAAGCACGCGAGGAAGCGTCGCGTCATCGCGTGGTTCCCGAGCTGGTCGGAAGATGGGAGGACGAGGACTTCACGCCCGCGGGCAACCACAGCAGCTTGGCGATTCCGAGCTGGAACACGCCAGCATCGGTGTCGAGGCGCACGCCGAGATCGAAGGTGAGATCGACGGGGAAGCGCGCGATGCCCGAGTAGCCAGGTACGGACATCTTGAGATCGCGCGGGTCGGCCAACGCGTACAGACCGATCAGGCCGAATACGTCCACCGAGCGCAGGAACTTCTTGCGTCCGCGCACGGCGGGCCACACGTACTCGACATCCACGCGCGCGGCGAGCTCCTCGTGTCGCATCGCCGCGATGGCCGTACCGCAGCCCGGCTGAAACGCCCGGCCACACTGGAGCACGCCGAACAGGTTCGGCGCCGGTCGATGGTCGAGGTTCAAACCGAGGATGCGCGAGGGCATCAGGTCGGTGAGATCGGAGACGAAGAACTTGTAGAAGAAGGGGGAGTCGCCGTAGACCGCCCCGGCGAACAGCCCGAAGCGGATCGTGTGACCCCAGCGCGTCTGGTTCCACTGGTTGTAGTTCGCCTGCAAGCGCACGAACTGGTAGCTCGAGCCGATCAGCGGGCTCGAGAGATCACCGGAGAAGCTCGCGAGGATCCCCTTCGAGGGCAGCGCCGCGCTGTCGCGCTTGTCGTACGTAACCCCCAGCGAGAACATGGAGACGAAGCTCCAGCCGCGCTCGATCCCGAAATCGATCGGGGAGCGCGACCCCGGACCCGTCCCGCGCATCTCGCTCGCCGCCGAGGGCATGCCTCCGGGCGGCACGTTGACGATGTCGCCGTGCCAGTCGAGCGAGAGCCGGGTGAAGGAGCCGAGATCGCGCGCGCTGCCCACTCCGAGCCCCGCGCGGTAGTAGTCGACCGTCGCCACGAGCGGGCGCAGATAGCACTTCTCCTGCTGCTCGGGCTCCACCTCGTCGCACGACACGGCCACGTTGACCCCGCGGTCCCCGCCGAAATATTCGCGCCCATTCACGAAGCTCGCCGCGGAGCTCAGTGACCAGCGCGAGTTGCCGACCAGGGGGTCGAAGTAGTTGAGCGCGAGCCCTTGCTGATCGGGTGCCACCAGGAGCTGTCCGCCCAGCATGTGGCCGCTGCCGAGGAAGTTGGTGTCCGCGAGCGCGAGCCCGACGTAGGGTTCGGCCTGGCGGCCCGGGCGGCGCGAGTCGCCCTGCTTTCCTTTCACGCCCTCGACGGTCCAACCCACGCCTGCCGCGAGCTGCTGAAACACGATGGTTTGGCGCTCTTCGACCTCGATCACCAACACCACCCAGCCCGGGAGCGAGCCGCGCTCGAGGCGCAGGTCCACTCGGTCGTACCAACCGGTGCCGAGCAGGCGGTAGCGCAGCGCCTGGATCTCCGGATCGTCCACGTCGAACGAGCTGCCCGGCTCGATGGGCACGAAACGCTTGATCAAGCGCAGCTTGGTGCGGCGGTTGCCGACGACCTCGACCCGCTCGAGCAGATAGCGAAGCTTGCTGTCGCCGGGCTGATCGAACGCCGCGGCCTGCTCCTCCAAGGCTTCGGGCAAGTCGGGGGCGATCTCCGGCTCCTCCACCGGCTCCTCCGCGGCCGGCTCGGGCGGGAGCGCCTTTTCCGGCGGAGAGAGCTCGGGCTTGGCCGCAGGCTCCTCCGCCGCCGGAGGCGGTGCCGACAGGGCCGCGTCGGCCGGAGGGCTCGCCGTAACCGGCGCAGGCTGTGCGCTCGAAGGCCTTGCCAGGCCGCAAGTGAGCAGCGCGAGCAGGGCGAGCGCGCGGGACGCATGCACCGATGGGCGCGTCCCGCCCGGGGCCATCAGCCGGCTCCGACCGGCCCGAGAGTGCTCAGGATGAGCACGGCGACGATGGCGAGCAGGACCACGACGCCGGCCCAGCCCAAGGTGCCGAGCGCGGTGGTTTCGGGGACGTTGTCGGAGGTTTTTCCGTGGCCACTCATGGTTTGCTGACTTCGCTCACGGGGAGAAAGTTGTCAAGTCGCGAGGTGCTACGCTGCTGGGATGCAAGCGCTCATACAGAAGGTTCGCCCGCTCGGCTTTCCCTGGGTCACGGAGGACCCCTTCCTGTTCTGCGTCTACCACAAGGACGATTACCCCGCGGGCAATGCCCAGATGGGTCCCGCGGTGTCGCTTGCGGGTCGCAACCTGGGCCAGGACTTCGAGCTCAAGGATGGCTTTCGCATGTATCACGGCGAGCGCGTGCCCGGGTTCCCGCAGCACCCCCATCGCGGCTTCGAGACCGTCACCATCGTTCGCAGCGGGCTGGTCGATCACGCGGACTCGCTGGGCGCCACGGCGCGCTTCGGCGCCGGCGATGCGCAGTGGCTCACGGCGGGCGGCGGCATCGTGCACTCCGAGATGTTTCCCTTGGTCTTTGAGGACCGGCCGAATCCGCTCGAGCTGTTTCAAATCTGGCTCAACCTGCCCAGGGCTCACAAGATGGCCCCGCCCCACTTCGCCATGCTCTGGCGCGCGCAGGTGCCGCGCGTGGTGCGCAAGGATGGCCAGGGTAGGGCGAGCGAGATCACCGTCGTGGCCGGCGAGCTCGATGGCCAGCGCGCGCCCGCGCCGCCGCCCCATTCGTGGGCGAGCCAGGCCGATACGGACGTGGCGATCTGGACCGTTGGCATGGATGAAGGGGCCGAGCTCACGCTGCCCCCCGCGCGTCCGGGCAGCACGCGCACCCTCTACTTCTTCGCCGGCTCGAAGCTGCGGGTGGGCGAGACCGAGCTGAGCGGCCACGCGGCGGTTACGGTGGACCCGCAGCGGGAGGTTCCGCTCGTGGCCGCAGGCGGCCGCTGCGAGCTCCTGCTCCTGCAGGGCAGGCCCATCCGCGAACCCGTCGTGCAGTATGGACCCTTCGTGATGAATGAGCGCGCCGAGATCCAGCGCGCGATGCAGGACTACCAGCGCACGGGGTTTGGAGGCTGGCCGTGGCCCTCGGACGATCCGGTTCATCCGCGGGACGCCGGCCGTTTCGCCCGCCATGTGGATCAAACGCTCGAGTACGCCGAGGAGGAGGCAGGTGGGCCTGCCTACCTGCGGCGCGACGAGGCTTGAGCGAAAGCGGCCGTCGCGGTACCAAGGCGCCATGAACGCTCGCCCCCTGCGCTCCCGGTCTCGCTCGCTCCCGGCGTCGTGCGCGCTCGTGCTCATGCTCGCTTGCGGCTGTTCTTCGGGGGACGACGCTCCGACCTCGGCTGCCCCGCCTCCTCCACCGCCGCTCCCGGGTCAGGCCCCCAGCGTGCCGGCGCAGCCCGGCATCCCTGCCCAGCTCGCAAACCCCATGCAGGCGCTGCAGGCACTGGGCGCGCTCGGCCAGCAGGCCCAGCAGGTGCTCGGGCAGCAGGCGGGTCAAGCCGATCTCGGGCCCGTCGTGAACTGGCGCGACCTGTCGGCGTTCCTGCCGGAGGCGCTCGGCGAGCTGAACGCCACCGGCGAGATCGACGGTGAGACCACCAGCATGCAGGGACTGCAGGTGACGACGGTGAAGCGTCGCTACAAGGCCGGTAAGACCAGTGGTCGACTCGAGCTGGTCGATACGTCCTTGGCGGCCTTCTTGCGGGCGCCCTTCGCGATGGTGCAGCTCGTGAACGAGGACTCGAGCCGGGGCTACAAGCGCGGAACGCAGATCCAGGGGCAGCCGGCGATCGCAGAGTGGAACGAGAAGAGCAAGCGCAGTGAGGTGCATATTCTAGCGGGCGGCCGGTTCTTGGTGAACCTCGAGCTCGAGGGCGCTGCGCAAGGGCAGGCCGAGGGGCTCGCCGGGGGCCTCGATCTTTCGGGTATCATGGCGAGCGCGGCCAAGGCCAAGGCGCCGAGCACCCCCAGCCCCTGAGGCGTTTGCATGCGTCCGCGCCTTCGACCGTGAAGACGAGTGAGCAAGCCGCAGATCGCGCGCCCGCGTGGGACGTCCAAACGCTCATCTGCGCTGGCGAAGACAAATTCCCTTGCATCGACGTTCCGGGCGCGAGCGTCACCTCCGAGAGTGCGCTCGCCGTGAGGGCGCTCGAGCGCTCCGTGTGGGCCATCATGTATCATCGCGTGGAGGCGGCGGAGGCGCTCAAGGAGGCGCTCGAGCTCGATCCTGAGCTTGCCCTCGCCCACGTGCTGCGTGGGTTTCAGCTACGCCTCTTGGCCCGCGCGGAGCTCGCGCCGGCCATCACGGAAGCCATCGCGCGGGCCCGCGCGAGCGTCGCGCGGCGCGGCGCGGGCGCACGCGAGCACATGCTCTTGGACGCGCTCGCCACCTGGCACGCGGGCGACGCCTCCCGAGCCCAAGCTATCTTGCGCGGGACCTGTGAGGCCCATCCGCGGTGTCTCTTGAGCATGAAGCTGCTGCACGCGCTGTCGCTCATGTACGGCAAGCTGAAGCTCACCCCGAGTGCCCTCGAGCGCAGCTTGGGCGAGCTGACGGTGCGCTCCCCAAATCGCGGCGTCCTGCTCGGCTGCTACGCCTTCGCGCTGCACGAATCCGGCTTCGTGGCAGGCGCGCGAGAGGCGGCGCTACGCGCCCTCGAGATCAGCCCTGACGACGTGTGGGCATTGCACGCTTTGTTACACGCGCTCACGGGTCAGCAGCGGTTCGACGAGGCCGCGGAGGTGCTCGCGCGTTGGGATCACGGCTTCGTCCGCTGCAACAACTTCCGAGCGCACCTGGTGTGGCACCGGGCGCTGCTCGCGGTCGCCCGCGGTGCGTACGAGGAGGCGCTCGCGCTCCATGATCGGGAGCTCGTACGCGTCTTCGACCCCGCGCGCGCCCTGAATTATCGCGACCTGGCGAACTGTGTGTCCATGCTGGTGCGGCTCGAGCGCGTCGGTGTCGACGTCGGCGCGCGCTACGAGGCGCTCGCCGATCTCGCAGAAGGGCAGCGCGGCGATCACCGCCTGGCCTTCGCCGACGCCCACTATCTGCTCGCGCTCTTGCGGGCCGGTCGCGCGCAAGCGGCGCGACGTTTCCTCGCACAGGCGCGCGCCGAGGTGTGCGCGCGCCGCGATGAGGACGCCCAGGTGTACGCACGTCGCGGTGTCCCGCTGTTGGAGGGGCTGAGCGCCTTGTACCTCGGGGAGCGCAACGCTTCCTTGCGGGCGCTCGCGTCGCTGAACGCCGCGCAGCTCGCCGAGCTGGGCGGAAGCAACATGCAACGCGAGCTCTTTCTGCAATTATCTCAGGACGCCCACCAACGCTGGCGCGACAGCGAAGCGCGCGGATCCGACCCGGAGGACGAGCCATGAGCCAAGCAAAACCCGTCATCGTGATCACTGGCAGCACCGGCCACGTAGGGCGCGCGATCGCGCGTGAGCTGTCATCCAAAGCGAAGCTCTCGCTCTTCGACCGCAGGGCAGGCACGCTCGAGGGACTGGCCGAGCCGAGCGAACACCATCGCTATCCAGGGATCGACCTGACGGATGAGGCGCGCGCGCAGGCGGCGGTGAACGACGTGGTGGCCAAGCACGGCTCCGTGCACGCGCTGATACACACGGTGGGTGGATGGGCCGGTGGCACCCAGGTGCGCGAACAGAGCTTGGAGCAGGTGCATCGCATGCTGGAGATCAACTACGTACCGGCGGTCACCATGGTGCGCGCGGTGCTTCCTCACATGCTGCGGGCCGGGACAGGCAGCATCGTGCTTTTCGGCAGCGCCGACGCGCTCCGCGGGCGCGCGGGCAGCTCGGCCTACGCGGCCTCCAAGGGCGCGCTCCTGCGCTTTGCGGAGTCGCTCGCGGACGAGGTGGGAGCGTCCAAAATTCGTGTCCGCGTGATCCTTCCCACAACCATCGACACCGAGATCAACCGCTCCGCCATGCCCAACGCGCGCTTCAGTGATTGGGTCACTCCGGAGCAGATCGCGCGCACCGTCTCCTTCCTCGTCGACGACGCCTCAGATGGGATTCGGTACGCCACCGTTCCCATGGGACGTTGAGTGCACGTGCACGTGTTCTCCCTCGCTTCGGCTTCGACCGACAACGTTTGACAAGCGCGCGACGCAGGCGTTGACTGAGCGAAGGAGGCTCGAGTGAGCGCGCGCGGGGCGTCACCTCAAGTACGCGAGCGAGAGCACGCGAATCCGCCCTGTCCGCGCTGTTATTGCCAGGAGCAAGTCGTTCGACCCTGGAGCGGCTATCGCATCGCGCGCGTGCTGTGGTGGTGCGGACTCGCCGTGATCGTGTCGCTCGCGCCGATCCTCGCCTCCGACATTTTCGTGATGACGCCCCTCACCGTGATGTTTCTGTTCGCGGGTGGACCTTTGCTCGGGTTGGCGAAGGAGCAGCCCACGTGTCGCGTCTGCGGGCTCGCGCGCCCTTCTCCTGGTTGGCACGAGACGCCGTGTCGCCCCCTGCGCGCCTTGACGACGCCGGCGCTCCGGGTGCCTGTGCCGAGCGTGCCTCCGGCGGAGGCCCCCGAAGAGAGCGGTGTGCGTCCCTTGCCGAGGCCGCCCTAGCCTCTAGCCGTCCCCGCAGTTGGGCTTACGTGTCCCAGAAAAGCGCTCTTTCGAGAGGAGGCACGGATGGAGGCCACGTGGGTTGTGACGGCAGATCGGGCAGGCGCGCGACTGCTCGAAAGAAATCGCGATCTGAGAGAGGGTTACGAGATCGTTGAACAAGTGGAGCATCCCCAGGGCCGCCTGCGCGCTACCGAGATCGACACGGATCGCGCAGGGAGCGGCAACAGCGGACGCAGCTTTGGCGCTCACGCCGCGGTGCGCCACACGATGGGCGGCGGAAACTCCTCGACCCCCCACGATCACCTGGCGCAGCAGTTCGCCAAGAGCATCGCGGCGAAGCTGCAGCACGCGCGGGGAGCTGGGCGCTTCACCCGCCTGGTCTTGGCCGCCGAACCCCGCTTTTTGGGCATGCTGCGCGAGTGCCTGGACGGCCCCACGGCGCGCTGTGTGGTGGGCAGCGTGTCGAAGAACCTTCAAAGCGTCTCGTTGCGGGAGCTACGAAATTACCTGATCGTGTGATCGGCCGCGCTGGGCGCGGCCGTCGGGGCCCGGTGCTGGCGCGCCTCCCCCTCGTGCTTCATCCTCGGCCCGGACGCGCGGACCCACGGGAGCACTCCGTGATTTGCCCGCGGGCTTCTCGCCTGCTTCGACACCGTGCGCCGAGGATGACGCGCCCATGAACATGAGCCAGGGTTCGACGATCGAGGAGAGTGGGTTCGGGCAAGGCTTAGCCGCCAGCTTCACCAAGGAGGACGCGCCGAGGACCTCCGAGCGCCTCGCCTTCGGCGGTCCGCTGGGGGCCACCGCGATGATGGTGCTCCTGCCGCTGCTCTGCGTCTATCTGTGGATCTGTGTTCATCGTCACGGCGGATCGCTGGTGTGGCCGACGGCGTCGTTCCTTTCGGATATCCCCGTGCCGACGGGGCTCTCGCTCTCGGTCCTCGTGGGCTGGGTCGGGTTTCAGCTCTTGCTCGACCTGCTCTTGCCGGGCCGCGCCTACAAGGGGATCGTGCAGCGTGACGGGCGCAGGCTCGTGTACCGCTTGAACGGCTTTCTCTCGTTGTGCGTGACTTTGCTGGTGCTCGCGGGCCTGTTGGCGAGCGGGCTCGTGCGCGGCAGCGTCGTCGTCGAGCAGCTCGGCTCCCTGCTGGTCACGGCGATCCTGTTTTCCTATGCGCTCGCGGTCTTCCTCTACTTCTACGGGACGCGCTATCAGCCCCCCGAACCGATCGAGCACGCGGTGCAGGCGCCGCCTCAGGCCGCGGAGAAGCGGAGCTTCGGCCGGGTCGTCTACGACTACTTCATGGGGACGGGCTTGAACCCCCGCATCGGCAAGCTCGATCTCAAGATGTTCTTCGAGTCCAAGATCGGCATGACCAGCTGGATCGTGCTCACGCTCCTGATGGCGCACGCCGAGTATGAGCGCCACGGCGCGCTGTCTCTGGCCATGATCGTGGTCTGCCTGTTTCAGCTCGTCTACACGGTGGACTTCTTCTGGTTCGAGGAGGCCATGCTCTCCACCTGGGACATCAACAACGAGAACTACGGCTTCATGCTGACCTTCGCGTTCTTGGTGTGGATGCCCTTCACTTTCTCGCTCCAATCGCAGTACCTCGTCTACGGCGCGCCCGAGCTGTCCGCGCTCGCCGTCCTCGGCCTCGTCATCCTCAACTTTGCGGGCTACTACGTGTTCCGCTCCGCGAACCTCCAGAAGCATCGATTTCGCACGGTGCCGGGCGTGAAGATCTGGGGCCGCGAACCCGAGTTCATCCAGACCAAGCGCGGGACCAAGCTACTCATGTCCGGCTGGTGGGGACTCGCGCGTCACGCCAACTACCTCGGCGATCTGATGATGGCGCTCGCCTGGTGTTTGGCCTGCGGCTTCTCGCACATCGTGCCCTACTTCTACTTCATCTACTTCACGCCGCTCCTGATCGACCGTGAGCGCCGTGACGACCACCACTGCGCGGAGAAGTACGGCGACGATTGGAAGGCCTACGTCAAGCGCGTGCCCTACCGCATCATCCCGTACGTCTACTGAGCTCTCGGCCATCGCCCTCAGGGGAGCGACGAAGCCTGCGGCGCGCTGCCCTTGTTCGTGTCGCGCAGCACGAGCGCGGAGGGACGGATCTGTAGGTAGCCGAGGATCCCGACCGCGAGGCGCGTGCCGTACAGCGGCTCGAGCCGAGCGTCCAGCGGCACCATGGAGAAGCGGGCGCCGAGCGCGGGGGCGAGCGAGAGCAGCGGGCGAAAGTAGTACGCGTAGCCCACCCCGAGCATGCCCACGCGAACGCGCCGCGCGCGCCCGGTCTCCTCGACGATCAGGTTGCGCGCGAACTTGTCGGCGTACTCGAGGCGCGCGTAGATCGTGTTGTGCCCGTCGATGTTCCAGTTGGTCTCCGCCAGGCAGGTGGTGACGTGTGCACCGCCTTCTTCCAGGTTCTCGCCCAAGACCACCGTGCTCGCCCAGTTCGCCTCGGGGCCGCGGCGCACGTTGTACGTCGCGGACGTGGTGAGCCGGTGCACGGAGAGGTCAGGCCTGCGCGGATCGGGTCCTCGGAGGTATCCGTACGAGGCCTGCGCGCTCCAGTTGGGGCGCGGATTGTAGGTGAGACGGGTCGCGAAGGAGTCCGGGAGGTCCAGGTCGATATCCCAGAAGCGGCCGTCGTGGCCCCGCCCGTTGAACCAGGAGACCTCGAATTTGAGCTCGCGCGTGAACACCCCCACGGTGACCACGGGCGCGCTGACGCGCGGTGCGTCCTGCGCGCTGTAGCCGAGGGGCGCGAGCGGATCGGACACGGCGGAGTCGCGGTAGAGGTACGAGTTTGGGCCGAGCGCGGGCGCTCCGGCGACGGCCAGATAGACCTGCATGGCGATCTCCTCGTGGACTTTGAATGAGTACATCACGGCGAGCTCGCTGAAGAGGTCGTGCGGGTGCTGTCGATCGCGGAAGCGCGCCGGGTGCGAGCTGTCGCCGGTCTGGCCCACGAGCGCGTACCCATCGCGGATGGTGAAGGCCTCCCAGCTCAGGATCATGCGGGGCAGGATCTCGCCGCGCCCCAACCTGTGCCAAACCATGAACAGCAGCGAGTTCGTGCTGATGAAGCGCTTGCCCCCGCGCTCGCTGCTGAACCAGTTGTAGCCGGCGAAGATGTTGCCGCGCGCCATGAAGCCCCAGTCCCTTCCGAACCGGGTCATCAAGCCGTAGATCGGCGACGACGAAGGCATCCAGGACGTGCCCGAGCCCATGCGCGAGCGGGCGAGGTCGAAGAAGTCGACCATCAGTTCGGGCGTCGGCGTGTGCGCCCCGGCGAGCCCCGCGGTCGCGCGCTGGATCTTGGGCAGCGCCTCGAGCAGCCCACCCTTGGCCTCCTGCGGGTGCTCCTCGGGCGCTTCGCTCGTGGTGGGGTGATCCTTCAATTCGGGGTGCTCGCCGGTGGGCTCCGCGGACCGGGAGGGGATCTCGGGCTCGGGCCCGAACTCGGGCTCTTCCCCGCGCGCCACGCCGCCCACGAGCACCGCACAGCAGGTGAAGACGGCGAAGTTCGAGCGGGCCACCTATCCATGGCCTCCCACGGAGCCCCCTTTGGGCCAAGCACCTTTTTGCGCGCGCGGCTGCCCTGATGTACTCACCCAGCGTGTTCGTCGCCGAGCAGTGCCGCTTCGATGGCTATGACGAGATCTACGTCTCTCCTCATCTCGACGACGCGGTGTACTCATGTGCGGGGCGCATCACCCAACAACGGCGGGCCGGCTTGCGCGTCCTGGTCGTCACCTTGTTCGGCAGCGGCACGACCGAACCTTTGGCTTCTGGCTCGGGAGCGGCCTCGCGGCGCTTCGGTGACTTCGAGGCGCGACGTCAGGAGGACCGAGCCGCGATGGCCCGCGTGGACTCCGACTACGTTTGGCTCAACGAACCCGACTTCGTGTTCCGGCGGCCCAGCGCGGGAGACCTCGTGCGCATCACGTTCCCGTTCCTCAGGCTGCCCGCGTCGGACATGCAAGTCCGCCTCTTGCGCGCGCTCACGTCGCTCTGCGAATCGCGCCTTGCGCCGGGAGGTCGGGTCGTCTTCCCGTTCGCCGTGGGCTTCCACCCCGATCATCGCATCGCCTTCGATGTGGGCCGCGCGATGCACGCCGAGGGCCGCTTCCCGGTGGTGTTCTACGAGGACTTGCCCTACGCGCTCGCGCCCGTGATGACAGCCTTGCGCCTGCGCTATCTCGGGTTCGGCCCCACCAAGACGCCGCTCTGGCGTAGCGCGCACGAGATGAACTTCGCGCTGTTTCGCTTCTTCCGCGTCCCGTGGCTCACGTTCCTGCCGACGCTGCTCTACACCTGGCTGCTGCTCTTCGTGCAGCGCATCTTCCGCGCTCAGGATCGGCTGCGTGACGAGCCTGCGCCGGTCCGGGAAGGCGAGTACGCGATCGACGACGCCATCGACGACAAGGTCGACGCGATGCGGCTGTACCCCTCGCAAACCGAGCTGTTCTTGACCATGGACGACCGGCTCTACGCGATGTTGCGCGAACCCGGAGGTTACTTCGAGCGTCGCTGGCGGTTCCCGAGTTTTCCTCGTTCCAGCGAGCGCTTGCGCAGGCTCGGTGTGCCGTCGCGAGAGCCCATGTGAGGATCGGTGCGACGCGCCATCCACTGCTCTTCTGTTGTCTCTCGTTTGTCGTTCCCCCTTCATTTCGACCCGCAAAGCGCGGTCTTTGCGTATGATGGGGCTCAACCCAGCCGGGGGACCGTTGGCTGGAGCAGGGGGCGAAGTCGGTGGAGCTGTCGGAGGACGGAGCTCTCAGAGCGAGTAATTTTGGCAAGTATCACCTGGTCGCCTCGCTCGGGCAGGGCGGCATGGCGAACGTGTATCTGGCCGTCGTTCTGGGTCCCGCCGGGTTCAACAAGCTCTTGGTCGTGAAGGCGCTGCGTGAGGACG
>JBIQKA010000188.1:0-7432 GCA_044507075.1 Myxococcales bacterium | reverse complement strand
ACGTCGCCATGGCGACGGTAGATCACATCTGCAGACCCCAATCAAGTAGTGCTAGCGCGCCGCGCTACTTCGTCGACTCCTCGAGCAAGCGATCGAGCCAGCTCCCGAACGCGTCGGATGCCGCCAGGGCCTTCACGCCCGGAGCCACCGCGCGGACCGTGAGGCCGCGTGCCTCCTCGAGCAGCCCCGCTTCGCTCAACAGCTCGGCGAGTGAGCGCGCCCCGACCACCGAGAGCGCCTCGGCGATCTCGGCCTCGAGGATGGCGCGGAACCACGATTGCTTTGGGAGGTGATCGAGGACCTTCGCCACCACGCCTGCGATCTCCTGCTCGGGCAGGTGCCTGAAGTCGGCGATCACCTCGTGGAGTTTGCCGGCGATCACGCGGGTCACCACGCGCTCGCGGATCCGCTGCACGATTCTCTGGCCCTCGTCGCTCTTCATGCGCACGACCAGCGCCACGCGGAACTCGGTGGTGGCAGTCTGCGAGAAGTCGCGCGCCACGCTGTTCATCACCGTCTTGCCGGCCTCGGCGAGCTGGCCCGCGCTCTTCTGCACCTGCTTGCCGATCATGCCGACGAGGCCCCCGAGGCCGCTCCCTCCGCCGCCACCGCCACCGCTACCACCGCCGGCGCTCCCACCGAGCCCCGGGATGGGCAGCTTGGAGGCGAATTGGATGAGCATCTGTTGGATGACAGGCGCCACGAGTTGTCGGATGTCGTCGGGGTCGACCGCGCCCTTGAGCCAACCGAGGCGCGGCCCCTTGCCGCTCGCCACGATGGCGCGAAGCTGCGCCTCGGCTTCGTCGGTGAGTGCCTCCTTGAGCCGCTCCGGCTTGCCCGCGAAGGACGCCTCGAGCCGCGCCAGGATCGGCAGCACGTGGCGCGCCGCGATGCGTTCGGCGTTCTCGGCGGTGAGGGCCTTGAAGATCAAGGGAGCGAGCCCTGGATCGGAGACCAGCACGGACATGGGCTGCGCCGTGATGGCGTCGAAGGTGAGCGTGAGGAGGTCGTCGCGCAGAGGGCTGGCCTCGGCCGAAAGCAAAGCCTGAATCTTCGAACGTTGCGCCTGAGACATGCCCGGGACAGTGCGAAGAAACCAGAGCCCAGTCAACCGTCTCGCCGCAAAGTCCGCGCGCCCTGTCGCGGCCGGGCACCCCGGCCCGCGGGGCGCTGGCCGACGAGACCGCGCCCTCGTGCCAACAAGACTACACCTGGCGACCGCGATCGGATGGTAATGTCGCTCGCGCAACGAGGGGAGACGGATGAGGAAGCGTGTTTCAACTGTGTTGGGGGCTACGATGCTGGTGGCCTGTGCGAGCGGCCCCAAGCCTGCGGAAGTGAACCCGAGTGAGCTCGTGTCGAAGAGCACCGGCGAGACGGTGCTCCCTCCGGCGCCCGGCTTCGGTGGACGTTTGTTCGACAACTGGTTCAAGGAGCTCGCGCTCGACTTCGTGCCGGACAACCCGAATACCCCCGAGGCCGACGGTCAGGGTGGCCCCTTCGGCAATGGCACGCTCCCGGGTCGAGACGGAACGCCGATCCTCAACGCCGGCCACGACTACCGGCTCAAGAACCTGTTCGGCTGGGACCTGCGCGGCGCCGACGGCATCTACGGCCCGCGCTACAAGAACAAGGCCCACGTGCTCTTGCCCGACCTCTTGAAGAACACCGACAGCCGCGAAGACTGGATCGCGCGGCTCGAGCAGGGCGAAGACGCCATCCCCGCCTTCGGCAAGGTGCTCACGCGGCCGCAGATCGAGGCGCTCGTGGACTTTCTGCTCGGGGTGCGCGACGGTCTCTTGCCGCAACCTGCGGACCTCTTCGCGCTCGTCGAGAACAGCCCGGGCAACTACCAGCTCGCCCCCGGCGGAGACCCGGAGCGCGGCGCCGTGTACTTCACGCAGACCTGCGGACACTGCCACGGCGCCGACGGCACCTCCTTTCTGCTCGACGACGGCAAGCTCTCCCTCGGCATGCTGATGCGCGTAGAGGGCTACGAGACCTGGGCCAAGATCTTGAGCGGCCACCCCGGAAGCAGCATGCATTCGCAGGTCCCCCAGGGCGCCTCGCGCGAAGAGCTGACCCAGATCCTCCGCGACCTCAACGCCGCCACCTGCGATCGCACGCGCTACCCCAAGGGGGCCGCCACCGGCGAGGACGTGCCGGACGGCGATCCCCGCTGCGGCGCTTACCTCAAGTAGGCATGGCGAACGCGCAAAGCTTCCCCGTCCTCGATCTGCGCGCGCGGGCCGACGGAACGCTCACGGATCTCTCGTCTCACGCTGGCGCCTTCGGGGACGCACTGCGCGAGTACGGTTTCGTCGGGCTCATTAATCACGGTGTGAGCAGGGATCTACGGGAACGCGCCTACGCGGCGACCCGAGCCTTCTTCGCGCTTCCGGAGCCGCACAAGCTCGCCTATCGACAGCCCGGCGGCGGGGGCGCGCGCGGCTACACGCCGTTCCGGGTGGAGACGGCGAAGGACCAGAGCGTCCCCGACCTCAAGGAGTTCTGGCACGTGGGAAGGGAGCTTCCGGCCACCTCCGCGCATCGCTCAACCTTGCCCGAAAACGTGTGGCCGCGTGAGATCCCGGATTTCCGCGAGAGCATGCTGGAGCTCTTCTCGGCCCTGGACAACCTGGGCAAACACCTGCTCTCGCTCGTGGCCTTGCACCTCGGCCTGCCCGAGCGCTGGTTCGAACCCGCGATCGACCACGGAAACAGCATCCTGCGTCCCCTGCACTACCCTCCCCTCGCCGAACACGTCCCGGGCGTGCGTTCGGCGCCGCACGAAGACATCAACGTGATCACGCTGCTGATCGGCTCGGGCGAACCAGGGCTCGAGATCCTGCGCCCCGATGGGACGTGGCTTCCGATCGCGACGCCCGACGATCAGATCGTGGTCAACGTCGGCGACATGCTGCAACGGCTCACCAATCACGTGTTGCCATCGACCACCCATCGTGTGGTGAACCCACCGCCCCCCTGGAACACCCGATCGCGCTACGCGATGCCCTTCTTCTTGCACTTCAACCCCGAGTTCGAGATCGCGACCTTGCCCGGTTGCATCAGCGAAGCGCTTCCTGATCGTTATCCACAGTCCATCACCGCAGACGCATACCTGCAGCAGCGCTTGCGCGAGATCGGCCTCCTGTAGGAGACATCGCGCGCGATCCCTGTCGCTACGCGGAGCGAACGGCGCGCACGATCGCGAGGCTCATCGGCGATCCGCGGACGATTTTGGATCGACAAGCGCGCGCCAGGATGATCTAACTCCGTCTACCCATGATGTTGGCTTCGATGGAGGCGCGCGTTCAGGGGCGCGCGCCAGGAACATGTGTCCCCGTTGTCCGCCTTTCCACTCTCCACTTCACGGTGAATCGCGGCGACTCGCTCCAGCCTGACTACGAAGACGTCGTGTTGCCGGTGATCGCCCTGGCCTTCGACTACGGCACGCACCGTATCGAGGCAGGCGATCTCGATCTGGCGGGCTTCGCGGACAACGACACCAGCCTGGTGCAGACGCTGCCGCGCGATCGGGCCCAGGAGCACCGGGCCCGCGTGCTGCTCGAGAGCTACGGCGCCGTCGACCTTGACTGCCTCGAGGATTACGGGCGCGATCTCGGAGCTCGCGCCGACTACCTGGTGCACCTCGAAGAGGATCCGGCCGCCTACTGCGCCTTCACCGCCAACGCCGTGCCGGAGCTGGAGCGCGCGGGCTTCCGGGTCGAGCTCGACCCGAGCTACCCGTACAGGCTGATCCAGTCCGAGGTGAGCTGGTACTCCGAGCTGGACGCGGACGAGGAGAAGCCCGGTTGGTTCAACCTCGAGCTCGGCGTGGAGATCGAGGGAAACCGCGTGAGCCTGGTGCCGGTGCTGCTCGAGATGCTCGAGCGCAGCGGAGACATCGCCAGCTTGCGCGCGCTCGAGCGCGGGACCGAGAAGCTGCTCGTCGTGCAGGCGGGCGACCACGGCTACGTGCGGGTCGAGCCCGATCGCCTCAAGCGCCTGTGGAGCGTGCTGCTCTCGCTCTACGAGCGGGGCACCGATCGCAACCAGGTGCGCCTGCCCGTCCACCAGGCCGAGGCAGGAATCCTGCAGGGCCTGCGCATTGCGGTGGACGACCACAGCGTCGAGGCGGACGTCGAGAGCACGGCGGGCATGGCGCTCGAGCCGGGCCTGGGAGAGCCGACCCCGCTCGATCCCGCGAGCCTGCCCGTGTGCGCCACCTTGCGCCCGTATCAGCTCGCGGGCGTGGCGTGGCTCCAACACCTGCGCAAGCAGGGCGTGGGCGGCATCCTCGCGGACGACATGGGCCTCGGGAAGACGCTGCAGACCATCACCCACCTGGCCCTCGAGCACAGCGGCCGCGCGCTCCTTCCGCCCTCGCTCATCGTGTGCCCCACGAGCCTGGTCGGAAACTGGCAACGCGAGCTCTCGCGCTTTGCCCCCCAGCTGCGCGTACGCGCCTATCACGGCCCCGATCGCCACAGCCTGCGCGACTCGCTCGACGGCGCGGACCTGATCATCACGAGCTACCCCATCCTGCTCCGCGACGGAGGCGTGCTCGAGGCGCTTGCGTACCACCTCCTCGTGCTCGACGAGGCCCAGGCGATCAAGAACGCGAGCAGCTCGGTGCACCAGGCCGTCAAGGCACTCAAGGCCAGTCACCGGCTCTGCATCAGCGGCACCCCGGTGGAAAACCACCTCGGCGAGCTGTGGTCCCAGTTCGACTTCCTGCGCCCCGGTTGGCTCGGCAACGAGGCCGCCTTCCGCGCGCGCTACGCGCAGAGCGCCCACAACTCCCTGCGCGACGACACGCGCCTGTCCGCGCTCCATCAACGCGTCGCGCCCTACATCCTGCGGCGCATGAAGGACACGGTGGCGCCCGATCTACCGCGCAAGATCACCAGCGTGGTGCCGGTGGAGCTCAGCGGAAAGCAGCGCGAGCTCTACGAGAGCATCCGCGCCTCGGCCCACCACGACGTACGGCGCGCGATCCGCGTGAAGGGCATCGAGGGCTCCATCATCCAAGTGCTCGACGCGCTGACCAAGCTCCGCCAAGCGTGCTGCGATCCGCGTCTGGTGAGCCTCGAGGCCGCGCGCTTCGTGCGCGAATCGGCCAAGCTCGCCCGCCTGATGCAGCTGCTCGAGACGCACCTCGAGGTAGGCCGGCGCGTGCTGGTGTTCTCGCAGTTCACCAGCATGCTGTCGCTGATCGGCAAAAACCTGGCCGAGAAGGACATCGACTACCTCGAGCTCACCGGGTCCACGCAAAACCGGCAGGCCAAGGTGGACGCGTTCGAGCGCGGTCACGCCGACGTGTTCTTGATCAGCCTCAAGGCGGGCGGTACCGGGCTCAACCTGACCAGCGCGGACACCGTGATCCACTACGACCCATGGTGGAACCCGGCGGCCCAGGATCAGGCCACCGATCGCGCCTACCGGATTGGGCAGAAGAAGCCGGTGCTGGTGCAGGAACTCTTGGTGGTGGGCAGCGTGGAGGAGCGCATGCGCGCCCTGGCGGAGCAAAAGCGCGATCTGGCCCGGGCGATCTTGCACGGGCAACTCGATGACGCGCGCAGCCTCACGGAAAACCAGGTCGACGACCTGTTTGCGCCGCTCCGCGCGTAGCGCCCGCGGGATTTTGGTGGCACCCGCGATCGCGAGACGGCACCATGCGCCCATGAGTCGCGACGCAATCCCTTATGAACTCGAAGGCCTGGTGTCCACGGTCACCGTGCTCCGGCTCTTGACGGACGATCTGCGTTCGATCCAGGCTGCGCTGCGCAACAAGATCGAACAGATGCCGGGCTTCTTCCAGGATGCGCCGGTCGCCGTCGATCTGTCGGCGCTCGAGGGCACCGACGACGATCCCGAGGAGGACCCGCCGCGCGCGCGCCGCGAGATCCCGCTGCAAGAGCTCGCCGCCGTGCTGCGCGAACTCAAGCTGGTGCCGGTCGGCATTCGTTATCTGCGTGAGGCCCGTCGTGCCGAAGCGCGCGCCGCCGGGCTCGGGATCCTGCGCGGCACGAGCCGCAAGCCCCCAAAGAGCCTGCCCAAGGATCCCCACGCCGCGCCGAAGGCCAGCTTAGCCCCGGAGGATCGCCGCAGCGGAGACGAGCGCCGCCGCGACGCGCCTGTTCCTGGGCAGGTGGTCGTGCCGCCCTCGACGCTCATCCTGCGGACGCCCCTGCGCTCGGGTCAGGTCATCTACGCCGAGCAGTGCGACGCCGTGGTGCTCTCGCACGTGAACGCGGGCGCGGAGCTGATCGCCGACGGCAACATCCACGTGTACGCCGCGCTACGCGGGCGCGCGCTGGCGGGAGCGCACGGCAACGAAGAGGCGCGCATCTTCTGCAAGAGCCTGGAGGCCGACCTGGTGGCCATCGCGGGTTGCTACCTGCGCTCGGACGAAATTCCGGAGCACCGCCGCGGCAAGCCGGCCCAGATCTACTTAGACAAGGGCCAGCTCGTGATCGCGGATCTGTAATCGATTCGCGCGAGTACGAGCGAGACGAGCCCCGACGACGAGGTCGCGCAGGGCCCCGCTCGCACACGTTTGCCTACATCGGATCACACCACAACTCCCGGAGATCGTTGCCGAAAATTTGTCACGTCCAGTGTTTTCGCCGTTCATGGCGGGACGCGCACGCGTCCACACGGATCCGAGCGCAGAGCACGGGAAGTTTCAGACGCGAGGAAGGAGCTCGGGCAAAACCCGGGCGGGCGATCGAGCAGGGCATGGCGAGATCGCACGTGGCTCCGAGGAACGCGGGGAGGTCCGAAATGGCAAAAGTGATCGTCGTGACGTCCGGCAAGGGCGGAGTCGGAAAAACCACCACCAGCGCGAGCATCGCCGCAGGCATGGCGATGCAGGGCTTCAAGACCGTCGCGATCGACTTCGACGTCGGTCTGCGCAACCTGGATCTGATCATGGGTTGCGAGCGCCGCGTCGTGTACGATCTGGTCAACGTCGTGAAGGGCGAGGCCACGCTGCGCCAGGCGCTGATCCGCGACAAGCGCATCGAGAACCTGTTCGTGCTTCCCGCCTCGCAGACCCGCGACAAGGACGCGCTGGACTTCGAGGGCGTGGGCCGCGTCATCAACGAGCTCAAGGAGCTCGGTTTCGACTACATCCTGTGCGACTCGCCGGCGGGCATCGAGAAGGGCGCTCAGCTCGCCATGTACTACGCCGACGAGGCGATCGTGGTCACCAACCCCGAGGTCTCGAGCGTACGCGACAGCGACCGCGTGCTCGGTCTGCTCGACGCCAAGACCCGCAAGGCCGAGCTCGGCGTCCCCATGAAGACGCACCTGCTCGTCACGCGCTACGCCCCCGAGCGCGCGCTCAAGGGCGAGATGCTCAAGGTCGAAGACATCATCGAGCTGCTCGGCATCTCCTTCCTCGGCGTGATCCCCGAGAGCAAGT
>JBIQKA010000187.1:0-7436 GCA_044507075.1 Myxococcales bacterium | reverse complement strand
GATAGGTGTAGATGCCGGTGTTGTTGTCGGGCCAGGTCATCTTGAGCCCGTAGCCGCCGACCTCCTCGATCTCGAGGAGCTCGGTCTGCCCGCCGGGGATGTAGCGCAGGGGCCCCTGGTGCCCTTGCCAGAGCGCAGAAGGGCAGAAGCCGCGCAGCACGTCGTTATCGTAGTGGGTGACCTTACCGTCGGCCCACACGATCTCTACGAACGTGGAGCCGCGCGGGGCGCGGAGCTCCACCGGTTCGTAGCGCGGATCATCGACGGGCGCGGTCATTTCTTCCACGCCTCGAGTGAATCGACGAAGGCCTCCAATGACATCTCGCCCAACTCTCCTTTATCGCGCGACCGCACGTTCACCGAGCGGCCTACGAGCTCCTTCTCACCGACCACGATCGCATAGGGCAGCTTCTGCAGGCTCGCCTCGCGGATCTTGTAGCCCACACGATCGTCGCTCAGGTTCACCTGACTGCGCAGCCCGAGATCGAGCAGCTTGCCGTTCACCTCGTTGGCGTAGTCCGCGAACCTCTCGCTGATCGGGATCACGATGACCTGCACCGGCGAGAGCCACAGCGGGAAGGCGCCGGCGTAGTTCTCGATGATGATGCCCAGGAAGCGCTCGATGCTGCCGAAGCCCGCGCGGTGCAGCATCACGGGCGTGTGGCGCTGGCCGTCGGCCCCCACATAGGTGAGGCCGAAGCGCGCGGGCATGGAGAAGTCGAGCTGGATCGTGCCGCACTGCCAGGATCGCTTGAGCACGTCGCGGATGTGAAAATCGATCTTGGGCCCGTAGAACGCGCCATCGCCAGGGTTCAACTGGTACGCCACGCCCTTCTGCTCGAGCGCACGCTTGAGCGCGCCCTCCGCCGTCTCCCACATCTCGTCCGAGCCGATGCTCTTCTCCGGGCGCGTGCTGAGCTCGAGCCGCACGTCGTGCAGGTCGAACGTGGTGTAGAGCTCGCGGAAAAAGTCGATCAGCATCGAGATCTCGCTCTCGATCTGGTCTGGCCGGCAGAAATGGTGCGCGTCGTCCTGCGTGAACGCCTGCACGCGGAACAAGCCGTGACGCACGCCGCTCAGCTCGCGCCGGTGCACGAGGCCCATCTCCGCGATGCGCAGCGGGAACTCGTTGTGCGAGTGCAGGCGCGTACGGTACACGATGCAGTGACCGGGGCAGTTCATGGGCTTGACCGCCATCGGGCGCTCTTCGACCACGTTGTCGCGGATGTTCTCGGGCGCGTTCGGATCACGGAGCTTGAGCTTCGTGAAGAACATGTTCTCGAGGTAGTTGTCGTAGTGGCCGGAGGTGTGCCAGAGCTCCTCGCTCATCACGAGCGGCGTCTTCACCTCGTGGTAGCCCGCGCGGCGGATGAGCCCCCGCATGTAGCTCTGCAGCAGGTTGAACAGCGTGGCGCCCTTCTCGTGGAAGAAGGGGAAGCCCGGCGCCTCCTCGTGGAAGCTGAACAGGTCGAGCTTCTCCCCCAGCACGCGGTGGTCGCGCTTCTTGGCCTCCTCGAGCATGTGCAGGTAGTCCTTGAGATCCTGCTTGTCGAAGAAGGCCGTGCCGTAGACGCGAAGGAGCTGCTCGCGGTTGGCGTCGGCGCGCCAGTAGCTGCCGCCCAGCTTGGTGAGCTTCACGTGCTTGAGCCAGCCCGTGTGGGGCACATGGGGTCCACGGCACAGATCGATGAAGTCGCCGTGCTTGTAGAAGGTGAGCTCCTCACCGCGGGCCTTGATGTCCGCGACGATCTCCTGCTTGAACTTGTTGTGCCCGCCGTCGATGGCCTGGTAGCGCGCGAAGTGCTCGTTGGCCTCGTCGTAGTTCGACACGCAGCGCACGAAGGGCGAAGCCTTGTCCGCGATGCGCGCCATCTCTTCCTCGATCTTCGGGAAGTCGTCGGGCGTGATCTTCCCTTCGGGCAGGTAGATGTCGTAGTAGAAGCCGTCCTCCACGGCGGGGCCGATGGTGAGCTGAGCGTTGGGGAACACCCTGAGGATGGCGTCGGCCATCATGTGGGCGGCCGAGTGACGCAGCACCTCGAGCGCTTCGGCGTCACGCTTGGTGAGCAGCTGCACCTGCGCGCCGTCGCTGAGCGGGCGGTTCAGGTCCACCACTTCGCCGTTCACCTTGGCCGCCACGGCAGCCTTGGCGAGCCCGGGTCCAATCGCAGAGGCTAGGTCGAACGCGCTCGCACCATCGGCAAGTTCGCGGACGCCTCCGTCCGGAAGTTTCACGCTGATCATGTTGTCGTTTCTCCGAGTGCGGGACGGATACCCCCGTCCTCGCGAGGACAGCGACCAAGCCGAGGCGCACCCAATGCCTGGGACACGCGCCCACAACCGGGGCCGCCTGGTTGCCCAGCGGCGGAAACCCCCGCCGCGGGTATCTCTACCTGTGCGCCAGAAGGGGCCATCGGTCAAGCGAGATCGCTGCTTCGTACCCCGCTATCCTGGCGAAATAACAAGTAGGTACGCCGAAATCTCGACCGCGAGCTCTCGACACGAATACGGCAGGCGAACGTGGCAACGAAGGGGCAAGCGGCTATCTTCGAACGCGAAGGGTGCTCCACGACTGGGGGGCACGAGGTCCCGCAGGGCCCGCAAGCCGGAACAGGGGAGGATTTGTGAGCGTCATTCTGGGGGTCAACGCCTATCACGGCGATTCCGCCGCGTGCGTGGTGGTCGACGGCAAGCTTTTGGCCGCGGCCGAGGAAGAGCGCTTCCGACGCATCAAGCACTGGGCGGGCTTCCCCTCCGAATCGATCCGCTACTGCCTGCGCGAAGCCAAGGCCCAGCTGTCGGACGTGAGCGTGCTCGCCATCAACAGCGACCCCAAGGCGAGCAACCTCGAGCGCCTGGCCTTCATGGTGCAGCACCGCCCGAGCCTCTCCTACGTGCTCAGGCAAGTGCGCACGCGCCTCAAGCGTCAGGGGCTCGATGAAGTGATAGCGCGTGCGTTTCCGGGCCAGCGCTTCGCCGGCAAGATCGAGCGCGTCGAGCACCACTTGGCGCACCTCGCCTCGGCCTTCTACCTCTCGCCGTGGGATGAGGCGGTGGCCGTGTCGGTCGACGGCTTCGGCGACTTCGCCAGCGCGGCCTGGGGCTTCGCCAGCCACAACCGTATCGCGATCGACGGGCGCGTGCATTTCCCGCACTCGCTCGGCGTGTTCTACGAAACCATGACCCAGTACCTCGGGTTCCCGCACTACGGCGACGAGTACAAGGTCATGGGCCTTGCGCCCTATGGCAAGCCCGCCTACGTCGATCAGCTCGCGCAGGTGGTTCAGCTGATGCCCGACGGCAGCTTCGAGCTCAACCTCAAGTTCTTCAAGCATGCCACCGAACAGGTGGTCTCCACCTGGGACGGCGGCGAGCCGACCAAGGACGCCATCATGTACACGGGCGCGCTCGAGGAGCTGCTCGGTCCCGCACGTCAGAAGGGCGATCCCCTCGAACAAAAGCACAAGGACCTGGCGCGCTCGGTGCAGGTCACCTACGAGCGGGCCTTCTTCCACTTGCTCGCTGCGGCCCACGACAAGCGCCCCACGCCGCACCTGGTGCTGGCCGGCGGCTGCGCTTTCAACTCCGTCGCCAACGGCAAGATCACGCTGCAATCGCCCTTCAAGCGCGCTTACATTCAGTCGGCCGCTGGCGACGCGGGCGGCGCGGTGGGCGCGGCCTTGCACGTGCACTATCAGCAGAGCGGCGAGCGCACGCACCCCCATGTCAAGCACGCCTATCTCGGCCCGAGCTTCAGCGAAGGCGAGATCGCGAAGCTGCTGGAGACTCAGCGCGAAGAGATCGCAAAGCAGGGCTGTAAGGTCAGCCGCGCGGAGAACCTGCCCCAGCTGTACCAGACCACGGCCCGCGCCATCGCCGACGGCAAGGTCATCGGCTGGTTCCAGGGCCGCATGGAGTGGGGTCCTCGCGCGCTCGGCAACCGCTCGATCCTCGGAGATCCGAGGCGCGCCGACATGAAGGACATCCTCAACCTCAAGATCAAGCGCCGGGAGTCGTTCCGCCCCTTCGCGCCGTCGGTCCTGCGCGATCAGGTGAAGGAATGGTTCGAGCTCGACGACGAGGTGCCCTTCATGATGAAGGTGTTCCCAATTCGCGAGGAGAAGCGCCCGCAGATTCCAGCGGTCACCCACGTGGATGGAAGCGGTCGCCTGCAGACCGTCTACCGTGACACCAACGAGCGCTACTACGATCTGATCAGCGCGTTCTACCAGCTCACGGGTGTACCCATGGTGCTCAACACCTCGTTCAACGAGAACGAGCCGGTGGTCTGCCAGCCTTCCGAGGCCCTCGACTGCTTTCTTCGCACCAAGATGGACCTGTTGGTGCTCGGGGACTGGTTGGTCGAGCGCGCCGAGGGCTGACGCGCGAAGACCCGAGCGCGCCCTACCCGTCGAACGCCGCCGAGCTCCCGTAGCGCTCCAGGTGATGCTCCTCATCCCCATAGAGCGTGTTGAGCACGTGCATGCGCTTGAAGTACAGGCCGATGTCATGCTCGTCCGTGCAGCCCAGCCCGCCGTGGAGCTGGATGGCCTGACGCGTCACGAACTTGCCGGCCACCGAGAGCTGCACCTTGGCGGCGCTCACGGCGGCCCTGCGCTCGACGCCGTCGGCGTGTTCGACGAGCACCTTGCTCCTGTACGCGATGGAGCGGAGCAGCTCGGTTTCGATGAACATGTCCACCGCGCGGTGTTGGAGCGCCTGGAAGGCGCCAATCTTCACGTCGAACTGCTCGCGCGTCTTCAGGTACTCGAGGGTCATGTCGAGCACGCGCTGGGCGAGTCCCACTCCCTCGGCCACCGCGGCCGCGGCGCCGTAGTCCAGGGCGAGCTCGAGCAACTCGGTCCCGGGCTTCTGCATGAGCAAGCGGTCCGTATCGACCACCACGCCATCGAGTCGAATCCAGGCCGCCTTGCGACCGTCGAAGGTGTCTACAGGCGTGACCGTGAGACCCGGCATGTCCCGGTCGAGGACGAACAGCTGCAGCCAGCCTTCGTGGGCCGCGCTCACGATGAGATGTTGGGCAGCATGACCGTTCTGCACCCAGACCTTCTCGCCATCGAGCACGAAGCTACCGTTCTGCTTGGTGGCGATGGTGCTCACCCCCTCGATGTCGAAGCGGGTCTCCCGCTCGGCGTAGGCGAGCGCCAGCGTGGTCTCGCCCGCGATCATCGGGCGCAGGAAGCGCTCCTGCTGTGCGGGCGAGCCGCCGTGGGCGAGCACGGTCCCCGCGAGCACCACCGAGGGCACGAAGGGCTCGGGGGTGAGCTCGCGGCCGAGCTGCTCGAGGATGAGCGCAACGTCGACGAACGAACCGCCGACACCGCCGACCGCCTCCGAAAAGGGAATCCCCAGCCACCCGAGGTCCGCCATCTCTTTCCACACCGAGAGCTCGTAGCCCGTGGCGTCGTCGCGCAGCTTGCGCGCACGGGCCACCGGTGACCTCTTGCTCACGAAATCCTGGGCGGTCTTCGCGAGCAGCTGCTGGTCCTGAGAAAACTCGAAGTCCATGGTGTTTCCTCAGCTCGGAAGGCCGAGAATGGCCTTGGCGATGATGTTGCGCTGGATCTCGTTGGAGCCGCCGTAGATCGTGACCGCGCGGTCGTAGCAGAAGCCTGAGCCCACCCACTGCTCGAGCGGCGACACCACCCCCTCGGGGTTGGTCTGCCAATTGAGGGAGTTGTGGCCCATGACCTCCATCGTGAGTTCGTCGACCTCCTGCTGCAGCGTGGTGGCCACGATCTTGAGGATGGAGGCCTCGGGCCCCGGGTGCTTGCCGGCGGCCTGATCGGCCACCGCGCGAAAGTTCGCCATCTGGTGCGCCTGCGCGCGCAGCGAGAGGCGCGCAATCTTGCTGCGCAACACCGGGTCATCGAGCAAGGGCATGCCGTCGCGGGTCGTCTCCCGCGCGATGGCCTTGAGTCGCTTGAGGCTGCGCAGGATCGGCGCCACGGAGCCGATCAAGGTGCGCTCGTGCCCGAGCAGCGCCTTGGCGAGCGCCCAGCCGCCGTTCAACGGGCCCAGCAGGTTCTCCTTGGGCACCTTGACGTTGTCGAAGAAGGTCTCACAGAACGCTGGTGTGCCGCCCAGGGTGAGCATGGGCTTGACCGCGATGCCCTCGCTCTTCATGTCGATCAGCAGAAAGCTGATGCCGGCTTGCTTCTTCTCGCTCGGCTCCGTGCGCACCAGGCAGAAGATCCAGTCGGCGTACTGGCCGTAGGTGGTCCAGGTCTTTTGTCCGTTGACCACGAAGTGATCCCCGGCGTCGACCGCGCTGGTGCGCAACGAGGCCAGGTCGCTGCCGGCGTTGGGCTCCGAATAGCCCTGACACCACGCGACCTCTCCGCGCAAGATGCCGGGCAAGTGCCGTTGGTGCTGTTCGGGGGTACCAAAGCGCATGATCAAGGGCCCGACCATGGAGAGCCCAAATGGGGACAACGGCGGCGTCCCCATGAGCGCCTGCTCCTCCGCCAGGATGAAGCGCCGCGTGGCATCGAGCTCGGCGCCGCCGAACGCTTTTGGCCAGTGAGGCGCGACCCAGCCCTGCTCGTAGAGGATCCTGTGCCAAACCATGATCTCGTCATGGTGGAAGTACTCCCCACGTTCGGCCTTGCGCGCCAGGTCCGTCGGCAGCGCCTGGCTCAAGAACGCGCGCACTTCGTCGCGAAACGCCTCTTCCTCGGCAGAGAACGAGAGATCCATTTCCTCGACGCTAACGCATCCGAGCTGGCTCGACCAGCTCCCTCAGCGACGGGTGAGCCGTGAGAGGAGGCCGGTCGCGCCATCGAGCAAGGTGCCGCCGTAGAGCGTCTTGACCATCTTCTTGGTTTGCTCGAGTTGCGCCTCGGGATCCTGGAAGACCATGCTCAAGCTGGCGATCTGGAACAGCTCGTGGTTGGTGGACTTGGCGCGCACGAACTCGAGGATCCCCTCGTCACCGTGGATGCGCCCGAAGCCGGAGTCTCCCACGCCGCCAAACGGCAAGTTCGTGATCCCCGCAAACGCAAGCACCGAGTTGATGGAGGTGATGCCCGTGCGCAGGCGGTCGGCGATGCGCTCGACGTCGTGCTTGCCGTAGACCGCGGAGCCGAGGCCGTAGCGTGAGGCGTTCGAGAGCCGAACAGCTTCATCCACGCTGGCAACCTTCACGATCGGCAACACGGGGCCGAAGGTCTCCTCGTTCATCACCTTCATCTCGGGCGTGACATCGGTGAGCACGATGGGATCGATGAAGCGCCCCTTGAACGAGTCGAGCCCCCCCAAAACGGCACGGGCTCCCTTGGCCAGCGCGTCCTTGACGTGATCGCGCACGATCTCGATCTGTCGCTCCATGGTCATGGCGCCGTAGTTCGCCCTGTCGTCGCTGCCCACGGTGACCTTGCGGGCATGCTCCAGCACCTTGGCCACGAACGGCTCGT
>JBIQKA010000034.1:0-46502 GCA_044507075.1 Myxococcales bacterium | reverse complement strand
AGACCTCTTCGCCGGTCGAGCAGCCCGCGCTCCAGATGGAGAGGCGCTTTTGCCGCGCGCCACGCTCGTACAGCAGCGGCAAGACCTCCTGTTGGAAGGCCCGGAGCTGGTACTCCTCTCGGAAAAGATACGTCTCGTTCGTGGTGAGCGCGTCCACTGCGCGCTCGATCTCTGCGCGCGCGTCGGGATGGTAGAGCAGGTGGTGGTAGTACTCGCCGAAATCGTTGATCTCGAGCGTCGCGAGCCGCTCCTTGAGCTTGCGCTCCAGCACGAACTGCATGTCGTCCGGGAAGCGAATGCCGCAGAAATCGTTGACCAGATCGCGGATCAACCGAAACTCCTCCGGTTTGATGCGTGGCCCGCTGTCGAAGAGGAGCGGCATTCAGCCCGCATCCTCGAGCGCCGCGAGCGCACGCGTGAGGGCCTCGCGAGCGAGGTCGTCGGTCTCCTGCTCGAGCGCGCGCCGCAATGGCTCGCGGGCCTGGGGAGCCGAGAGCTGACCGAGCAGCTCGGCCGAGAGCTTGCGGACGTCCCACGAGTCGTGCGCCAGCGCCGCGATCAGGCGCTCGGGCGCCGCCGGATCGAGGCAACCCGAGAGCGCACGGAGCGCGGCCTTGACGATCTCGGGGTCGCTGTGCGCGAGGGCGCCCTCGAGGCTACGGGCGAGCTCGCTCGGGTTGAGTTGACCGAGCGCCTCCACGGCGGACATCGCGACGCCCGCGTCGCTGTCGCGCAAGAGCTCCATCAGCGGGGCCACCGCGCGGGCCGAGTTGGTCTGCCCGAGCGCGCGCGCGATCGCGGAGCGCACATGGGGGAACTCCGAGGAGATCGCGTTCGCGAGCCCATCCACCCCGGGCGCGCCACCGTGCTGATCGCGGATCCGGCCGAGCACCTGGGCGGCCACGATCTGGACCTCCACGTCCTCGTCCGCGAGCGCCAAGGCCACGAGGCTCGCGGCACGCTCGCCGCCGACGCGCCCGAGGCCCACCAGCGCGGCGCGGCGCACCTCGCCGTCATCGACCCCGTTCAACATTTGAAGTAGCTCGAGCGCGCGAGAGCCGCCAAGCGTCGCCACCACGGGCGACAACACCGCGCCGTGTGGCCCGTCCAAAGGCACGCCCGACAACGCGCGCTCGACAGCCTCCGGCGCGCGCTCTGCCAGCGCCTCGAGCGCGCGCGCTGCCGCGCGCGCCACGGTCGGATCCTGCGAGAGCGTATGCGCGAGCAGGGAACCTGCGTCTTCTTCGCGGGCCCACTGAGGAAAGCAGCGGAGGGCGGCGACAACCACGACCGTCTCCCGCTCGCTCAGCGCGCGCCGAAGCGCGTTCAGCGCGCGCTCGGCGACGACGCCGCTCAGGTCTCCATCGACCAGCGCGAGGTCCGCCGCGAGTTCGAGCGAAAGCGCCCGCTCCTGCGCGCTCTCGAGGCGCGTGAGCAGCGACAGGAGCGGCTCCACGGAGCGCGCGCCCCAGATGCGCAAAGCATCCACGATCTGCTGCGAGGGCGCCTCTTGCGCCAAATAGCTGACCACGGGGGCCAATCCTTCGACGTCCTGCGCGCGCAATAGGAGCTCCGTCGCCGCGCGCCGCGCCTCCGCGTCGGTCTCGGACGAAAGCACGCCCCGCAGCCACGTGCGCGCGCGCTCCGACAAGCCCAAGAGGCGCGGCCTGGCCGCCTCCGAGAGCGCGCCCCCCTGAGCGTGCAGGCGCGCCAGGGCCACCGCCGCCGCCCCCACGATGTGCAGCGTCGACTCTTCCAGCGCCGCGAACAGCGGATCGAGCGCCTCGACGCGCCCCGTGCGACCGAGCGCCGAGAGCACCACGCGCCGCAGCAGGCGATCCTTCAGCAGCGGTTCGAGCTCCTCCCAGGAAAGCGCCACGTCGCGCCGATTGAGCGCGTCGAGCGCGGCCATCCGCAAGAACGGGTCTGGCGCCGTGACCCGGGAACGCAGCACGCTCTCGGCGGCCGGACCCGCGATGTGGGCGAGCGCCTCGATGGCCTCACCGGCCACGTTCACGTCGTCCGAGATGGCAGCCTTGGCCAGCTCGTCGACCACCTCCTGGCCGCCGGACTCGCCGAGCGCTTCGACGACGAATTTGCGCGCGTGCTCGGGCACACGCGGCAACGCGGCGATCAGGGCGGGGGCGGCGACCTCGCCGAGTGTTTCGAGCACGTCGAGCGCGGCGTTGCGCAGGCCCACGTTCTCTCCCTGACAGATCGCGCTCACCAGCGGCTCGATCATCCCGAACTCTTGCGCCCGCGCGATCGAGAGTTGCACGGCCTCCTTGCGCACGCGCCAGTCCGGGTCGCCGAGCGCCTTGAGCAACGGCGCACCCAGGCTGGGATCGCGCTCGTCGACGCACGCGAGCACGGCCCGCCTGCGCGTCTCGGGATCTTGATCGGCCAACGCGGCGACCAGCTTCTCAGCGCTCATGGGCTCCCTCCGAAGATGGGCGGCAAGGTCTTCGGATCGATCTCGCGCGCCGCCGACGTCACGGCCGACGCGTCCACCACGAACACGAGCCCGCCCTGATAGGAGTAGACACTGGAGATGCCTCTCCGCTTGCCCCCGGAGCCGATCTCGGGCACGCCGCGCTGATCATCGGAGCCCGCACCGAACACCTCCGTGACCGCGTCGACCACCAGCGCCACGGAGCCGAACGGCTCGCTGAGCCGCACGATGATCCACTTGGTTCGCCGCGTGACCTCCACGTTCTCGAGGCCGAAGCGAATTCGCAGGTCCACCACCGGCAGCACGTCGCCGCGGTGGTCGGCCACGCCCACCACCTCCGCGGGCGCGTGGGGCAAGGTCACCGTGGGCAGCGGGTTCACGATCTCGCGCACGCGCGTGATCTCGACGGCGTAGCGCACGTCGCCCACCAAGAAGCTGACCAGGTTCTTGGCGTGATCGTTGCGATTGCGGCTCGAGGAATTACGGCGTGTCATCGCTTCAGCAAGGGTTCGATGGCCAAGAGGATCAGGATGTCGTTGGGGTCCTCGCGGTCCTGCGAGTTCGACCGGCCCAGCGTGCGAACCGCGCGCGGCCTGCCGATCCCCATCACGTACTCGTTGAGGTCACCGCCCACGGCCGAGGCGAGCTCGACCTCGTCTTCGTACAAGCGGTAGACTTGCAGCACGGAGTCGACGAGCAGGCCGAGCACCTCGTCGCCAGCGTCCACCAGCAGGACCCGGGTGTGCTTGTCCACGGGTGCCTCCTCGACGCGCAGCCTGCGGCGCAAGTCGATCACGGTGGTCACCCGCCCGCGCACCGACACGATGCCCAGGATCTCGTAGGGCGCGCGCGGCATCGGCGTGATGCGGGGCGGCTTGAGGATCTCCTGCACGCCCGAGAGCGGCACGGCGTAGGTCTCGCTCGCCAGCCTGAAGGCGAGGAACTCGTAAGCCGTGTCGTCCCCACGTGCGTGGTTCTCCTCGTGGCGCTGGGTGGCCGTGGGACTGCCGGGAACGATGGAGTGGATGGGATTGCTCACGAGCTCACCTCCAGCGAGCGCGTACGATCGGACGATACCAGGACCTCCTCGAGGATCTGCGGCGTATCGAGCACCAGGGTGACTGCCTGGTCACCGAGGTCGGTCGCGCCCGCGAACCCGCGCACCGACGACAAGCTCTTGCCCAACGCCTTGATCACGATGTCCTGCTGACCGACGAGCACGTCCACGACCATGCCCAGGCGGCGGGTGCCGAGCTGACTCACCACCACGAACTTGCGCCCACGGCTCAGAGCGGCGGGCTCTTCGAGGCGGAACAGGTCCTTCAACCGGCAGAGCGGCAAGGTCCCACCGCGCAGCGTCATCACCTCCCGCCCCTCGACCGTGCGGATGGCCTTGGGATCGAGCATCAGCGCCTCGTGCACGTTGGAGAGCGGGATCGCGTATGCCCGCCCGCACACGCGCACCACCAGCGCGCTGATGATCGCGAGCGTGATGGGCAAGGTGATGGTGAAGGTCGTGCCCTTATCGACCTCGCTCGCGAGATCGATCACACCGCCGAGCTTGGAGATGTTGGTCTTGACGACGTCCATCCCCACGCCGCGCCCGGAGAGGTCGGTGACCTCCTCGCGCGTGCTGAAGCCGGGCATGAAAATCAGGTTGAAGGCGTCCTCGCGCGAGGCCTCCTGGGCGTCCTCTTCGCTGAGCACGCCGCGCTCGACGGCCTTCTTCAGCAGCTTCTGCGGGTCCATGCCGGCGCCGTCGTCACGCACCTCGATCAGCACGTGATTGCCCTTTTGATAGGCGTTCAGTGAGATCAGACCCGCCCCGGGCTTATTGAGCTTCTTGCGCCGCTCCCGCGGCTCGATGCCGTGATCGATGGCGTTGCGGATCAAGTGCATGAGCGGGTCGCTCAGCTCCTCGACGATCAGCTTGTCGACCTCGGTCTCGGCGCCCTTCACGTCGAGCCGGATCTCCTTCTTGGCGTCGCGCGCCGTCTGTCGAACCACGCGCGCGAGCTTGTCGAACACCTGGCCCAGGGGCACCATGCGCACGTCGAGGATGCCATCTTGCAGCTCGGTCAGGTTGCGCTCGAAGCTCCGCGTGATGCGGTGCAGCTCGGTCGACATCGAGCGAAGCTCGGGCCTCTCGCGGAGCTTCTCCGTGATCTGCGCGACCGCCCCGCGCACGATGGCCAACTCCCCCACCACGTTCATCAGGTGGTCCAGCTTCTGGATGTTGACCCGCACGGTGTTGGCGACCGAGCGCAACGACAACGCGTCCGCGCCCGAGCGATCGAGCGCGGTGGGGGCCACCGAGCCGCTGATCTCTGCGCGCGGGGGTTCTGGCGCGTTGTCGGGCTCGGCCGGGATCAGCGTGGCCCGCTTCTCGGCCGCGCGACGCGGCACCGCCTCGAGCTGGCCGTCGTCGCTGCAGAGCACCTCGCGCAATTGCTGGACGTCGGCGCGGCTCGCGAGCAGAACTTCGAGTTCGATCAGGTCATCGGTGCCGCCGCCCAGGCTCGGCAAGTAGGTGATGAGCTCCGCCACTGGACGGGCGCGCGCCTTGAGGTCCTCGAGCGCGGTGTCGATGGACGAGAGCGCGAAGCTCACTTTCAGCCGGTAGAGCGCGAAGCCCTGGGCGATGTTCTGGCGCAGCCTGTGCTCTTCGTACTCGGTGAGCACGCTGAGCACGTTCTCGCCCAGCGCGAACTCGCCGAGGATGTCCTGATTCTCGGTCGCGGGCTCGGAGCTGCGCGCCGGGGCGATGAACTCCTCCACCACCTCGGCGTCGGCTTCGTCGTTGGAGAGGATGCGCTGAATGCGCTCCACGCCGTCGAACAAGACGTCCAGCGTGTCCTGGCTGATGTCGACCCGACCGAGGCGCAGGTCGTCGAGCAGGTTCTCCAGCGTGTGCGACAGGTTCGACAGGGAGACCATGCCGAACATGCCCGCCAGCCCCTTGAGGGTGTGCACGGCGCGGAAAATGTCGTTCAAGAGGTCGGGGTCGGTCTTGCCTTCCTTCCGTCCTTGCTCGAGCAACAGGAGATCACGTGAGAGCGTCTCGACGATCTCTTGCGCCTCGGACAAGAACTCTTCGCGCACGCTCTCGTTGTCTTTACCGGACCCAGCCAAGACTCCCCCTCACTGAGCTCCGTGCTTGGCTTCGATCACCTTGCGCGCCGTGGCCCGCAGCGTCTCCGGATCGAAGGGCTTGGTCAGGTAGGCGTTGGCGCCGAGCGCGATGCCGCGGTCTCGATCCCGGTCGGCGCCCTCCGTGCTCACGATGATCACAGGCGTCGCGCGATGAACATCGCTCTTGCGCATGAAGGCGATCAGCTCCAGGCCATGGATGTCCGGCATGTTGATGTCGGTGACGACCAGCTCAAACCGCTCGCGCGGCAAGAGCCGCAGCGCCTCGAAGCCATTGCCCGCTTCGGTCACCTCGAACCCCCCCTCCTCGAGGGCCGCTCGCACGAACGCGCGCATGGCCGGCGAATCTTCAACTACCAGTACCCGAATTGACACGGCCACCTGCCTCCTGAGGCCAGCGTGAATCGTATCGTAACCATCAAATGCTTTGAAAGATCGTGGGCAGGAGATTCGTGAATGGTCACAGCGAATTTCGCCCGCCCCGGCGCGCTCAGCGCGGAAACAGACGCGCGCCCACATCTCCTGGAACGTGGGTGGCGATGAAGGCCGCCATGGCGGCGCGCGCCTGCGCGAGTAGCTCCGCGTCCCACTCTTCGCGCGCGATGGCCAGCCAATCCTCTCCCTGGGCGGCGATCAGGCGTCGCCGCAGCTCCGCGGAGAGCAGAAAGGGTCCCCCCCCGAAGCGCCTCGAGACCACCGCCCCCAGCGCGGGATCGAAGTACGCGGGCCGACCTTCGGGCACCGGCTCATCGGAGCGGCCGCACGCGTCCAGGCGGGGCGAAAGGCCCAGGCGCGCGAGGGCGCGCATGACGAAGGCGAGTAAGCCCGCGCGTGTGTAGTCGCCCGTCACGTCGACCAACGTGAGATACTGTACCGCCGCCAGAAACAGCGATGAATCGGGCACCCGCACCGGCAGAGCTTCCCGGAGCAAGCTGAGCGCTGCCGCTGCGACCTCCATGCGCCCGAGATCCCGCAAGATGCCCGAAAAGCTCTGCTGCACGGTGGCCGCCCCGAGCGTCCAGAGTTCGCCGCGCCCCGAGCTCAGCTCCACCCGAATGATGGCGTACGGCTCGAGGGCCCCCGCAAAGCGCCGACGCGAGCTGCGCGCGCCGCGCGCGATCGCGCTGACCTTCCCGAACTCCTGCGTGAACAGCGTCAGGATCCGGTCCGCGTCGCGGTAGTCCACGGCACGCATGAGCAGGGCTGAACTGGCATGAGAAACAGCACTGTTCATGGCAGCAGCACGCGCCCTCCTGCCGGGCTTCGGCCCTTCGCGACGTTCGCAGTGCTCACGAAGCGCCGGTCTGAAAGCGGGTGGGGAGCCCGCCGGGTATCAGACGGCCGCTGCGGCGGACGCGTCCACCTGCGTCTCGAGCGCGCGCTGCGAGAGCTCGAGGGGTGCGTTGCGGCGGCGCGCGTTGAACACGATGGAGAGGGCGAGTGTGAACAGAATGCCGAGGATGACGAGGGCGATGGCAATCCCGAAGCGACGGCCGCGTTCGGGCGTCTGCACCGAAGCGAGCATCGGCGCGGGCACGGGCTCTTCGACCTTGCGCCCTTCGCCAAAACGCGCGAGCACGTCTTCGCAGTCGAGCCCCAGCGCACGCGCGTAGGATCGCAAAAAACCGCGGGCAAATACCTCTCCGGGGAGTTCATCGAAGCGATCTTCCTCGATGCGTTGCAACATCCTCAGGGGAACACGTGTGATCTGCACGAGCTCTTCGAGCGACACATGGCGCAGCTCGCGTTCTCGGCGCAGGTAAGCCCCAATCGAATCCATCCCCTCACTCCTTCAGTGCGTCGCCTCGAGGTAGCCCTGACACGCGCGCCCCGCCTCGCTATCTGCAGACAGCTCTACGCATCGCTCGAAGTCCGCGATCGCGTCCTGGCGGAGCCCGAGCTGTGCCCGCGCCTCCCCGCGTAAGTGCCAAGCGTCCTGAAGATTCTTGCATTCCTCATCAGGGACTTCCAAGGCATGTGTCAAAGCTTCTTCGGCCCGCTCGAATTGCCGCAGGGCCAGGTAGGTCTTCCCGAGACGGTAGTAGCCCAGGCAGAAGCGGCCCTGGTGCCTGACTGACTGGGTAAGAGCCGAGACAGCATCGGTGTACTGCCCCTTCTCGTAGTAGGCCCAGCCGAGGTTTCCCCAGGCCAAGTAGGGGGTGCGGTTGACGATGTTGGTGGCGGCCTGGCGCAAGATGGCGATGGCGTCGTCGTAGCGCTTCTGGTGCACGTACACGACGCCCAGGCTGTTCTCCACCTCGGCCACGAACGGCGGCCCATAATGCTCGTTCTTTTCCGCCAGTTGCTTGGAGCGCAGCAGCTCCCGCTCAGCCTTCTCGAGGTCCCCACGAAAGAGGTAGAGGTTGCCGAGCAACTGCCGGGGTTCGGGGTTCTGCGGGTCGAATTCGACGGCCTTGAACAGGTGCTCGAAGGCGGCCGGCGTATTGCGCTCCGCCAGGAGCCCCACCGCCAGCTCGTACTCCTTCTGGGCACGCAGGGCGTTCTCGGCGGACGCGGCGGCGCCACAAGCCATGAGCGCCAAGGCAAGGCCGGTGACTGCAACGCTGCGGCTGTCGACGCGCATGAATGAAGCCAGCGTCCCCTCAGATGGCAACTGGGGGGGTGATTTACCGGTATCCCTGCGGAAGGTCAACAGCAACTCCTCTCACAGGGTTGCGCGAGAAGTGCTCGCTGTCGACCGGCCGACACTGATCGCCAAGTCAGCGAAAGCACGCCAGAAGCTCCCAAGGCGAGAGCAGTCCGGCGAGCGGCTCGAGCGGACGGCGCGCGGGCGCTCCCGCCTCGCCCCCCGCGTCCTTCCGCGCACCACGCGTGCAAGCCCGCGGAACCAAACGAAATGTGAGGGCACCTACATCAAGTGGCAGGCGGCCTCGTGCCCCTCGCCAGCCGCGCGCAGCAGGGGGCGTTCGCGGTCGCAGAGCCCCGGCTCGGCCTTGGTGCAGCGCGGGTGGAAGGCGCAGCCTGTGGGGGGAGACAGCGGACTGGGCATCTCGCCGAGCAAGGGGAGCCGCCGTGGGAGCGTTCCCCCCACGGGGGATGCGGCCTGCCCCGCCGGGGGCGCGAACCCGATCTTGGGAACTGCGCTCAGCAGTGCCTGGGTGTAGGGATGCCGAGGGCTCTCGTAGAGGGCCGCGGCGGGTCCGATCTCGACGATCCGGCCCAGGTACATCACGGCCACCCGCTGGCTCATGAACCGAACCACGGACAGATCATGTGCGATGAACAGGTAGCCGAGGGCGAGTTCGTCGGACAAGTCGCGCAGCAGGTTGACGATCTGGGCTTGCACCGACACGTCGAGCGCACTGACGGGCTCGTCACATATCACCAGCTTGGGGCGAACTGAGAGGGCGCGCGCGATGCCCACCCGTTGCCTCTGTCCCCCCGAGAACTCGTGCGGATAACGATGCATGTGTTCAGGGCGGAGCCCCACTTTGCGCAGCAGGTCTGCGACCTGAGCCTCCTCGTCGCTCGGCGTCTGAACGAGCCGGTGGAGACGCAGGGGTTCTCCGAGCGCCTGGCGCACGGTGAGGCGAGGGTTGAGCGAGCCATAGGGATCCTGAAAGACCACCTGCAAGTGCCGACGCACGGGGCGCAGCGCGCGCGCACTGAGGGTGGTGAGCTCCTGGCCCTCGAAGCGCACGCTGCCGCGGGTGGGCGGCGTGAGCTGGAGGACGCAGCGCCCCAGGGTGCTCTTGCCGGATCCGCTCTCCCCCACCAACCCGAGCGTCTCCCCGGGGCCGATCGAGAAGCTCACGTCGCTCAGGGCGTGCAGCACACGCGTGGGCTGGCCGAACCAGCCGCGACTGACCGCGAACTCCTTGGACAGCTGGGAGACCTCCAAGAGCGCGCTCATGGCGTGTCCTCCTCGTACGGGTGAAAGCAGGCGGCGCGCCGCCCGCCCGAAAAGCTCGCGAGCGGGGGCTCCTGGGCGCGACAGTCTGCCTGCGCGCGGTCACAGCGATCCTGAAAGCGACACCCCGGGGGCAAGTGCCGCAGGTCGGGCACGAGCCCCGGGATCATGGCCAGTCGCGGCTTGCCCAGGTTTCCTGCGTAGCTCGGGACGCTCGCCAAGAGCCCCCGCGTGTATGGGTGCAGCGGATGGCGAAACAGCTCCTCGGTGGCGCACTGCTCCGCCACCTTGCCCGCGTACATCACGAGCACCTGCTCGGTGTGCTCGTAGACCACGCCGAGGTCGTGGGTGATGAGCAGGATGCTCATGCCGAAGTCGCGCTGCACATCCGCGAGCAGATCGAGGATCTGCGCCTGGATGGTCACGTCGAGCGCGGTCGTGGGTTCGTCGGCGATCAAGAGCTTCGGCTCGGCGGCGAGCGCGATCGCGATCATCACGCGTTGGCGCATGCCGCCCGAGAGCTCGTGCGGATAGGCGTCCACCCGCTCGCGGGCGGCGGGGATGCCGACCCGTCCGAGGAGCTCGATGGCACGGGCCCGGGCGTCTGCGCGCGAGACGCGGCGGTGGGCCCGCACCGCTTCCATGATCTGGTCTCCCACCGTGAACACCGGGTTGAGCGCCGTCATGGGCTCCTGGAAGATCATGCCCACCCCCTGACCGCGCACCTCGCGCAAGGTGCGCTCGTCGGCGTGGGCCAGCTCGCGACCATCGAAGCGGATGGAGCCGCCCACGATGCGCCCTACGGGGCGCGGCAGAAGCCCGAGCACGCTGAGCGCCGTCACGCTCTTGCCGGAGCCGCTCTCTCCCACCAGCCCCACCGTGCGCCCGCGCGGTACGTCGAAAGACACCCCGTCGACCGCGCAGAGCTCCCCGGCATCCGTCCTGAACGAGACCACCAGGTCACGAACTTCGAGCAGCGGCGCATCGGCGTTCGACATTCCTCGGGACCATAACAAGGAAAGCCGGGCGCGCCCAAAGACCGCGCTCGCGCACCGAACACCCGGTCGTTCCGCCCGCTACTCGCAGAGGATCTCTTCCACCGTCAGCCCGGAGCGGGGCTCCTGCACGAAGGCGTCGGGCGGGACGTTGACATCCACGTCGATGGAGGAGAAGCGCAAGAGCACGTCCGCGTCGTTCACATAGTCGTCGATGCGCACGGTGTGGGGCAGCTCGGGCTTACCCGGCGCCACCGCGCGGTAGTCTTCGTACCGCACCCGATAGAGCGGCTTGCCCGCCGCGTCCCAGAAGCTGGCCCGCGTGAGACGCAAACGCTGCTGCTCCGGGGCTTGCTGCAGGTCCGCCTCGTGCACCGCGTACTCGAGCTCCTGACGGCCGCCCGAGCTCGCCTCGCGGGTGATCACGTAGCTCCCCCCCTGACAGACCATGCGCTCGGCGCTGGCCTCGAGCAGCGGGCTCTCCCCCATCATCACGCTGGCCACGTCGCGCCCGGAGAGCGCGACGCCGATCATGCGCGCGATGTTCTGCTCGCAGGCGGCCCCCGTGAGATAGCGGTTGCTCTTGAAGTCGCTGAGCGCGAACCGCTCGCCGTCGCTGGTCAGCGTGAGCGCCGGGCCGAACTGCGTGACCGCGTCGAAGCGCACGCGATCGGGGCGCTCCACGAACATCATCACGCGCCCCTTGATGCGCCCTTCCCGCCCGCGCTGATCGATCTTGGCCTCGGCGCGCAAGGTGCGCAGCGCACCGCTCTTGGCCGCTTGCGTGGCGAGCACCTTGGCGGGATCCGTGAGCAGCTGGGCCGGGCACTTGGGGGCGCCATGGCACCCGAACAGCGCCGCGCACAACGCCATCAGCGCGGCTCCGCTGCGCTTGTTCATCGGACGATGCCCTCGATCACCCGCAGCGCCAGCTCGTGTCGACCGAAGGGCGGCATCACGTAGGCGCCGGCCACGCGGTCCTTCACCTGGGCGAGCATCTCACGCGCGATCGCGATGCCCTCCTTGCGGCCCAGATCGCCCGAGCCCGCCTTGCGCATGCGCTCGCGGATGTGCTCGGGGATCTGCATGCCGGGCACCTCGTTGTGCAAGAATTCGGCGTTGCGATAGCTGGCCAGGGGCAACAGCCCGACGAGCACCGGAATCCCGAGCGGCTCGATGGCGCGCAGCATGCGTTCGAGCACCTCGGGGTCGTACACCGGCTGCGTCATCACGAGCTCGGCGCCCGCCTCGCGCTTCTGGCGCAGTCGATCCAGCTCGTGCGCGAAGTTCGAGGCCGCGGGCTCGACGCCCGTCGCGCACAGAAACTGCGTGGCCCCGCCGAGCGGTTTGCCGGCCGGATCGAAGCCGCGATTCATCGCGCTCACCAGACGCAGCATCCCGATGGAGTCCGTGTCGTATACCGGCGTCGCGTTGGGGAAGTCGCCCATCTTGGGCGGATCGCCCGTGATCACCACGAGGTTGCGGACGCCGAGCTCGTGGGCCGCGAGCAGGTAGGCGACCTGTCCGAGCAGGTTGCGATCGCGCGAGGTGACGTGCATCAGCGCCGGCAGCCCCACCTGCTCCTGGATGCGCATGCACAGCGCGAGGTTGCCCATGCGGGCCTGGGCACGCGCGCCGTCGGCCACGTTGATGACGTCGACCCCGCCTGCCTTGAGCGCGTGGGCGCTGTCGAGCGCGGCCTCGAGCGAGAGCCCGGGGGGCGGGTTCACCTCCACCGAGACCAGGAACTTCTGCCCGAGCTTTTCCCCGATGGGTCCCTTGTCCCGCGTCGCCACCACCTGCACGCCAGGGGCCACCTGGGTCGCCCGGGCGCCGGCGTCTTCGCGCATGCCGCCGCCGCTGCCCTCGAGGGTTTGGTTCCCTTGGCCCGCGGAGATCATGCGCGCCGCCGCGCTGATCTTGCGGACGTGCTCGGGCGTGGTGCCGCAGCAGCCCCCGACGCCGTGCACCCCGGCTTTGAACAGGCGCCGCGCGTAGAGCTGGAAGTACTCGGGCGTCGCCATGTACGCGAAGCGACCCTCGATCTTCTGCGGCATGCCCGCGTTGGGGATCGCGACCAGCGGAAGCCCCGGCGCGCGCATGCGCGTGACCATCTCATAGACGCCCGCCGGGCCGGTGGCGCAGTTCACGCCGATCGCATCTGCGCCGAAGCTCGCAAGGAGCTCCGCGACCTGCTCGGGCTGTCGGCCATCGGCCGTGGTGCCGGCCTCGTCGAAGGAGACGCAGGCGATCACCGGGACCTTGCCCGCGCCCGCCTCCCGCGCCGCCTCGGCCGCGAGCTCGAGCTCGTCGGGCTGCCGGTAGGTCTCGAGCAAGAGCGCGTCCACGCCCGCCTCCACCAGCGCGGAGCACTGCTCTAGGAAGGCCTGCTTGACCTCCTTGAGCAGCCCCTCCGGCGTGGTCTCGAACAAGAGCCCGGTCGGCCCCACCGAGCCCACGACGAACGCGCGATGCTGGGCGGCCTCGCGCGCCAGGGCTACCCCGGCGCGGTTGATCTCGCGCACCCGCTTGTCGAAGCCGTGGTGCGCCAGGCGAAAGCGATTGGCGCCGAAGGTGTTGGTCTCGATGACCTGGGCGCCGGCGTCGACGAAGCTCTGGTGCACCTTGCGCACCTGTTCGGGACGCGAGAGGTTCAGCTCATCGAAGCACTGGGTGTAGAGATTGCCGAGCTCGTAGAGCGAGGTCCCCATGGCCCCGTCGAAGACCAGGCCGCCTTCGCGGAGCGCTGACCGAAACGCCTCGGGACGCGCCGCAACTTGTTCCGACATGGCGCAAGGCCTACCTCGCTGCGCGCGGCCTAGCAACGCTCCGCGGTCCCGGCGGCGCGCTCAGGTGCCCGCGTCCATCCCGCCCGCGTCGTTTTCGCCCGCGCCAGCGTCGTTGGCGCTTGCGCCAGCATCGCTCGTGCCCACTGCGACACCCGGCCCGGGTGCGCCCGCCTCGATCCAGCGTCGCACGAGGTCGAGGTCCTGCGGAAACAGACCGCTCTCGCTGCCGAACGGCATCAGCTCGCCGCAGATCTTTTCTCCCTCCCCGCCGACCTTCGCGTAGAAGTAGGACTCCGTCGGTTGCCCGGGCACGACCATGAAAGCGTCGCTTTCGTCGCAGTCCGTGGGCGCCTTGCCCATGCCGTTTGCCCCCATCAGGCTCGCGTAGGCGATGGCAGGTGTGCTCAGGTCGAAGTCTTCGGCTCCGCCGCCTCCACCGGGCTCGTGGCAGCCGCTGACGCAGCCGATGGCCCCTCCCGTGAACACGGTCTTGTAGACGTTGTCGAACGTGGGCTCGAGATCACCGACGCAGGCCGGAAACTGATCGCCCGCGGTGCCGCCGATGGGCTTGCTGAGGCCCGCGACGTTGGCTTCCACGATGGGCGCGCCGCAGGCGAGCCAACTGCGCAGCAAGTCGCGCGTGCTCTTCTCCGTGATGGGCTCGAGCTCCGTCGTGACGGGACAACCCGGGCTGCCGATCTGGGTTATCTCGAGCAACGCCCCGGCCGAGGCCGTACGAAAGGACTCGCCGAGCCCGTCGGGCGGCATCAATCCACGCTCGATCTGCTCCCAGATCGCATGCCGTTGATCGAACACCTTGCGCTGGTGTTTGCGCAGGCGGCTCAGGTCGCTCTCCTTGAGCTCGGCGGGGCTGCCGTCGGCGGTGGGCGTGGCCTCCGCCGGGATGAGGTCGAAATCCAGCCCCGCGGGCGCGCCGCGGCGGAGATTGCGCGAGCTGCCCTCGCTGTGACAACTGCCGGAGGCGCAGGACCTGTTGATGATGGCCTGGCCCGCGTACATCACCTGATTGCCCACCAGCACGGGCGTTCGGCCCTCGGCCGGATCCGTGCAATCGCCGAGCGAATCGCAGCCGACCAGCCAGGAGGCCGCCCAAACGCCTGAAATCAGATACATGAACCGCATGATGAGGACAGCAATTGAGTCGCTTGCCCGCTCGAGGTCAAGGCGAGTGTTGCGCTGGGCACAACGCCAGACCCAATCTGGCGACCTCGCACGCCGCGCTCATCACGCTCGATACACTTTCGCGATCGGGGAGACAAAAGCGGCCTCTCTCCGGGGGGTTGTCCCACCCCTCGCAGGGCACCCCAGCGAGGCCCCCCAGAGAGAGGGCAGCGGAGTCAGCGTTTTCGTGTTGTTTTGGTCGTAATTCCGCTGGCCTGAGGGGCATTTTCCGTTTAGACGCTGACACCGCTCGAGGTGCTCGGCTTTCGTCCAGGTCCATGGGCCCAAGTCGAGCTAGAGAAGCGCGCTCGCCGCGCTTCATCGTCGAGCTTCCGGGCTGGACTCCGAACTCGGAGCTGCACCTGCGTCAAAAGGGGCTGTCAAACCATGGCGACCGAACGTGTTCTCATACCCACCCTCGAGGATCCCATCGCGGGCTCTGCCGCTGATTCGTCTTCGACTCAGGCCGAGCTGACCACCGCTCCCGGCCCCTACGATCTCGCGCTGGCCCAAGGCGAGGAGCTGCGGGCCCGGCCCCAGGCCGCCTCGGGGACCGTGCAAGTGATGCGCCAGCACGCGAAGGGCCGCATGACGGTCTGGGAGCGCATCGAGACCCTGCAGGACAAGGGGGAAAAGCCCGCCATCCTCTACCAGAACTGGGGCCCCAACCTCGACGGCGCCTCGCTGGTCACCGCGATCCTCCGGATCAACGGCCGTGACGTCGCGCTCTACGGCCACGACTTCACGGTGCGCGCGGGCTCGATGGACGCCACCAACGGCTCCAAGCTCGCGAACCTGTTGCGCATGGCGGGCGAGAAGGGCCTGCCGGTGATCGGCATGAACGACAGCGCGGGCGCCTACGTGCCGGCCGGCGTCGGCGGCCTCGACGGCTACTCGGAGGCGTTCACGGCGCTGCGCAAGATCAGCGGCGTGGTGCCCAGCATCATGTGCATGTTCGGGTACAACGCGGGCGGCGGCTCCTATCTGCCGCGCCAGGGCAGCTTCGTGATCCAGCCCGCCGGCACCTTCTTCGGCCTCACGGGCGCAGGCGTGGTGAAGAGCGTGCTCGGCGAAGACGTGACCCCCGACGAGCTCGGCGGCCCCGGCGTGCACGGCGCGAGCGGCGTCGCGGATCTCACGGTGCCCGACGAGGTCGGCGCCCTGCGCGTGGCGCAGCGCCTGTTGAGCTACCTGCCCAACTGCAACAAGGAAGCGCCCGCCTTCGAGAAGACCAGCGATCCGCTCGAGCGCCGCACCACCGAGATCGACACGCTCTTGCGCAAGGCCTTCAACTCGCCCACCGGCTTCAACACGCCGCTGGATGTCAGCATCATCATCCAGCAGATCTGCGACCACGGCGACTTCTTCGAGCTGCAGCCCAACCGCGCCAAGAACGCCATCACGGCCTTCGGGCGCCTCGGCGGCCACGTGGTGGGCTTCGTGGCCAACAACTCGGCGGTGGCGAGCGGCCAGATCGACATCGACGCCTCGTACAAGATCGCCCGCTTCGTGCGCTTCTGCAACATCTACAACATCCCGCTGGTCTTCCTCGAGGACACCACGGGCTTCTTGCCCGGCCGCGATCAGGAGAGCCGCGGCATCGTGCAGGCCGGCCGCGCCATGCTCGACTCCATCATCGACGTGCGCACGCCGCGCATCCTGTTGATCATCCGCAACGCCTTCGGCGGCGCCTACGCGGCGTTCAACCCCTACTCCACCGGCGCCGACGTGGTGTTCGCCCTGCCGACCACGCGCGTGGCCGTGATGGGCCCTGCCGGCAAGGAGTACGTGTACAAGAACGAGCTCCGCAAGGTGCGCGACGAAGCCAAGGCCATGGCCAAGAGTCACAGCGAGAAGGAGGCCGCCGAGTGGCTCAAGGCCGAGGAAGCCAAGTTCAACCAGCGCTACGAGCGCGAGCTGATGAATCCGCGTGAGGCGCTGTCCCTCGGTTCGATCTCCGAGATCGTGATGCCCACCGACCTGCGCGCGACGCTGGGCAAGAGCCTCGAGCTCTTGCTGCGCCGCTACCAGCCGGGTCCCATGCAGTCCGTCCAGCGGGAGTTCTTCTGATGTCCGAGCCCAAGCCCTACAACGCCTACACCAACAACCCGCTGATCCATCGCGACCGCAGGCTCGGCCTGTCGAGCTCGGCCTGGGTGCGCTCGTTCGCCGCGGACGACATGAGCGTGCTCATCGTCTGCCGCGGCCCCATCCGCAAGGAAGCCATCGACGTCTTCCGCGAGATGGGCATGACGAAGATCGGCATCCTGCTCTCGGAGCGCGACAGCATCACCTACCCGCGCGCGCTCGCTCCCGAGCTGCGCATCATGGACCCCAAGCACGTGCACCGTGTGCCGGACTACACGGGCACGACGCGCGAAGAGCGCATGTTCCGGGTGCAGCAGATGATCGAGATCTGCCGCAAGAACGGCTACCAGTACGTGTTCGCGGGCTACGGCTTCATGGCCGAGGACGCGGATTTCGTGCGCGCCATCGAGGAGGCCGGGCTCACCTTCATGGGTCCCTGCTCGTACACCCAAGAGGCGGCGGGCAAGAAGGACGAGGCCAAGCGCACGGCCCTCGAGAACGACGTGTCCGTCACGCCTGGCGTGAACAACGGCACCGTGCGCACCCTGTTGCGCAAGCACAAGGACAAAGTCGCGCTCGAGAAGCTCGCCAAGGCCGCGGACCTCGACGTGCCGGAGCTCAATGACGACAAGCTCTCGCTCGAAGAGCAAGCGGATGCCGTGCTGTCGGCTTCCTACGCCAAGGGCATCGACCTCTACAGCATCGAGGAGCTCGGCGCGACCCTGCGCGAAGAGGCCGAAAAGATGCTCGCCGAGTACGGCGGCAGCCGCGTGCGCCTCAAGGCCATCGGCGGTGGCGGCGGCAAGGGCCAGCGCATCCTCAGCGACGCCTCCAAGGTGCCGAGCCTCGTGCGGGAGATCCTGCAAGAGGTGAAGGCCACCGGCGTGGGCGACAACAAGAACATCCTGCTCGAGCTCAACATCGAGCAGACCCGGCACAACGAGATCCAGATGCTGGGCAACGGCGAGTGGTGCGTGACTTTGGGCGGTCGCGACTGTTCGCTGCAGATGCACGAGCAGAAGCTGCTCGAGGTGTCCTCTACGCAGGAGGCGCTCGGCAAGGCCATCGTCAAGGCGAAGGAGGCCGGCCGCGCCCAGGAGGCCGCCGCGCTGGAGATGGACCTCAACACGCTCAAGCGCATGGAGGCGGAGGCGGAGCGCTTCGGCCGCGCCGTGAAGCTCGACTCGGCGTCCACCTTCGAGTGCATCGTGGAGGGCCCGCGCCACTTCTTCATGGAGGTGAACACACGCATCCAGGTGGAGCACCGCGTCTCGGAGCTCTGCTACGCCCTGCGCTTCACCAACCCCAAGGACCCGAGCGACTCCTTCGAGGTGCACTCGCTGGTCGAGGCCATGGCGCTGATCGCCAAGTTCAAGGGCGCGCTGCCCAAGCCCACGCGCATCCTGCGCGAGGGCGCGGCCGTAGAGGCCCGCCTGAACGCCACCGATCGCTCGCTCTCCCCCCACGCGGGCGGCGTCATCATCTCTTGGTCGAACCCCATCCAGGGCGAGGTGCGCGACGACCAGGGCATCAGCATCCGGAATCCCGACACCGGCCTGTTCATGCGCTACCACCTGGCCGGCGCCTACGACTCCAACATCGCGCTCCTGCTCGCCACCGGCAACGACCGCCTCGACAGCTACGTCCAGTGCGCGGAGATCCTGCGCTGCACCAAGCTGCGCGGGCAGAACCTGGCCACCAACCTCGAGTTCCACTTCGGCCTCGTGTCCTGGTTCCTCTCAAACGGCGTGTGGGCCAAACCCACCACCAAGTTCGTGGTGCCCTACCTGACCCTGGTCGGCCTGCTCAAGCAGGAGGCCTCCGCGATCGATCTCCCGTACGCGCTCTCCCAGCTCCAGAAGAGCGCGCTCGCGCGGGTGAAGGACGCGGGCAAGCCCGTGTCCGACGCGGTGCGCAAGACGTTGGAGCTCAAGTGGACGCTGCTCTCACGCCCGCTCGAGAAGCTGGTGGAGGAGCCCCACTTCCTCTCGGCCTGGCTGAGCCAACACCGGCAGGACTTCACCTGCAAGGGCAACAGCGTCCTGTGGACGAAGAACCCGCTCCAGGTGCTCGCCGAGACCTACCACCTCCTGCACATGGACGAGCAGCCCGGCGAGCCCGCGGCCTACGTGATCTGGCCGCACGACCGTGAGCTACTCGAGACCGGTCTCGGGTTCTACGCCAAGCTCGCCGCACGTGCGCCTGAGGGGCTCGACTTCCAGGGCCTCTCCGCCGCGCTGGCTTCGTCCAAGCCGAGCTTTGGCTTCGACGACGAGGAGTGGGCCAAGGTGCGGGCCGCCCACGCTGGCTACCAGCTCGGGCTCGACATCTTGAGCGTCCTGCCCCTGCTCGCCGAAAAGGTCGGCTTCTACGACCTCAAGGTGAAGGAGGACATGACGGTCCATATCCCGGAGAAGCTGCTCGACGTGGAGCTGCAGGGCGCGATGAAGAAGGTGCTGGTGCCGCCGCCCGTCACCAAGAGCGACGAGATCGTCGCGGCCATGGGCGGCATGTACTACGCGCAGGAGGCGCCGGGGATGCCCACGTTCGTGGAGAAGGGCGCGCACTTCAACGTGGGCGACCCGCTCTACATCATCGAGGTCATGAAGATGTTCAACAAGGTGCACGCCTCGTTCGCCGGGACCATCGATGAGGTCCTGGTGGACACGAGCGGCGCCATCGTCCAGAAGGGCCAGCCGCTGTTCAAGGTGACCCCCGATGAGAAGATCGTCGAAGAGGACCCGACCGAGCGCGCCGAGCGCATCCGCAAGAACACGGACGAGTACCTCGCGAAGCTCTGAACCACACAGCTAAAACGCCCCGAACGCACCGCGCTCGGGGCGTTTTAGCTGCGCAGAAGCTCCCGTTCGGCGTCCTTTGCGCTGGCGGGCATGCCGAGGGCCTGGTTGATCTCGCGTGCCTGCGCGAAGTATCGCTGGGCATCGCTCTTGTGGCCGAGCGAGCGCGCCAAGAGGCCCTGGTAGTACGCCACCGCGCCCCGGTACTCGAAGCTCGGCCCCACCGCGTTGAGGTGTGCGAACGGCTCGAGCTTCGGGTAGAGCGCGCGCGCCGCGCCATGATCGCCGAGCGCGCCGTGAATCTCGACGAGATCGCAGAGCGCCCCGAGATCGCCGTACTGGACAGGCATGCGCGCGAGATCGGAGGCGGGAACTTGCGTAAGGAGCGCGCGCGCCGCGTCCAACTGGCCGACGCGCGCATAGACGTGCGCGCGACCGATGGCGAAGTAGGCGTCGTGCTTCGAGGCGGGCTCGGGCTTTCCACCCACCGCGTCGAGGTTCAACTTGGAAAGGAGCGCGATGTTGCCGCGCGCTCCGAGCAGGCGGGCGTAGTATCCGGCCCAGGCGTGCGACTCCGTCGGTAGCTCGACGGCCGTGCGCAGCCAAAACTCCGGGATCATGGCCTGTAGCTCGTCGAGACGCCCGTCGCCGAGCGCGCGCCCCGCGCGCATCAGGTCGGTGGCGAAGCGCGCGGCTCGCACGTGGGAGGTCTCCGCCACGTGCTGACACTGCGTGAGCGCGAGATCCGCCGCGCTCAAGTCGCAGGCGGTGAGCGCGCACAGGTAGCGGGTCATGTACGCGCCGAAGCGTCGCAGCGACCGGTAGCGCATACCGCGCGCGGCCTCCGCGTGGCGCTCGGTGAGCTCGAAGAACGCCTCCACCGCGCGCTCGCTCTCGTCCAGACGGGTCGGATCGCGGAGGATCGCGCGCGAGTGGGCGGCCTCGAGCACGGCGGAGAGCTCACCGCTCTCGCACGCCAGCGCGGCCGCCTCATCCAGCAGGCGAAAGCGCGCTTCGATCGGGAGCTCGAGCGAGAGCTCCGCCCGTTGCGCGAGCAACATGGCGCGCACCGCGGGGGCGCGGTTCGCGGGGCTATCGAGCGCGTGCTCGACTACGCTGCGCGCGAGGCCCAGCTCACCCACGCCGAGCTCCAGGCAGTCCACCAGCCGGGGGGCGGCCTCCGCCAGGAGATCGGCGCGACCACCGAGCCGCGCCGTGTCCGCCGCGTCGCGGAACGCCTGCCACGCGCTGGTGATGGCGCCTGCATAGAAGTGGTCCTCACCGAGCTCGAGACGCAAGCGACAACGTGTCTCCGCGTCGCTGCCCTCGGTCTCGAGCTTCGCGATCACCTGATTCAGGAGCTCGGCCGCGGCCTCGAAGCCCGAGTTCTCCTGGGCGAGCGTCGCCGCGCGTCTGCAGGCCGAGACCGCGGCCTGGGCGTCGAATGGCTGCGCGTGCAGGTGGTGGTGCGCGAGTGCCCCGAGCTGGCGCGCGCTCGTACCGCCCCGGCGCGCGAGGATGCGCGCGACCTTGCCGTGCAGAGCGCCGCGCTCGCGCAGGCCGAGCTCCTCGTAGAAGCAATCGCGCGCGAGCACGTGGGCGAACTCGAGCTCTTGCGGGGCGTCGGCCGGCACCTCGAGCACGCCCCGGCGCAGCGCGAAGTCCAGCGCGTCGAGCACCTGCTCGAGCGGTTGCTCCAGGAGCTCCGCGAGCAGGGCCGCATCGAAGCGCTTGCCGATGACCGCCGCCACCACGAGGGCCGCGCGGGTCGCCTGCGGGAGGTGCGAGAGGTGCTCTTTGACCACCTGCTGAATCGCCGGAGGAACCCCGCCGCCCGAGGCGTCGTCGACGAACGAGCGATCGTTGCACTGGACGATGAGCTCCAGGGCCTGGCGCACGAACAGGGGGTTTCCCTGGGTGCGGGCGTGCAGCTTGTGGCTCGTGCGGAGGTCGATCCGCTGCTCGCCTGCCACCTTCAGAGCCAGCGTGGAGACCTCCTCTTCGCTCAGCCCCTGCAGGCGCGTGACGTTCGCCGCGCGGCCGAGCTGGGCGAGCACGCCCTCGTGATCGAGGGGATCGGAGCCACCTCCGAGGCGCAGCGTGACCAGGAACACGATCGGCGACTCTTGCAGCGCGCGGGCCGCGAAGCGCAGGAGCTCGATGGTGCCGAGATCGGCGCAATGGAGGTCGTCGAGCACCACGAGCAGCGGGCTTTGGCTGGCCGCGCGCCGCAAGAACTGGCTCACCTCCTGGAACAACCGGAAGCGCGCCGACTGGGGCTCCGCCCCGAGTTCCTGGCCGCCTTCGCCGAGCAGCTCGGGCACGAGTTGGGCCAGCGCCCCTCCGTGGGCCGAGAGCTGCCCGCGAAACACGGGCTCCGACAGATCGTCCCAGGCGTGCCGCAGGATCTGGGCCCACGGCCAGTAAGGAGGCGTGGCGGTTCCCTCGTAGGCGGCGCCGAACCAGACCCGTGCCCCGGCCCGGCGTGTGCGCTGCGCGAGCTCGCGCGCTGTGCGGGTCTTGCCAATGCCGGCCTCGCCCGCGAGCACGATGATGTTCTCGGAGCCTCCACGGGCTCGGAAGACGCGCCCGTGGAGCGCCTGCAGCAGGGCTTGTCGCCCGACGAAAGGATCGTCCCCCAGGCCGGGGGCGGGCTGCTCAGGCTCGGGCGCCGCGGGCGCTGGAGGCGGCTCGATGGCCCGCACGTCCCCGATGAAGCGATAGCCCCGGCCGTAACAGGTCTCGATCGGCTCCTGCTCACGCGCCGATTGCCCCAGCGCCCGGCGGAGCTTGGCCACCGTATTGGAGAGCGCCCCGTCGCTCAACGCGCGGGCCTCCCAGACCTGCTCCACCAGCTCATCCTTGGTGACCACGCGCTGGCGGTGCTCGATCAGGTAGCGCAACAGATCGAAGGAGCGCCGCTCCAGCGGGATCTCGCGGCCCTCGCGCGTGAGGCGGAAGGCCTCGAGGTCCATCACGAAATCTCGAAACGCTAGGGGCATCGCCGACCGCGGTTATACGCAGCCCGCGGCGGAATGGGCACGTCAAACCCGTCCCAAACCGGGGCACGGCCCGACATTTTAGCGATCTCTCTCACAAGAGAGGGGACTTCGTTGGGATTTGAAGAGGACTTGGAGGCGCATTCCCACCTAGCCTGCAGCCATCCGATGCTTGCCTCTACGGGCCTCCACGGCCTGGTCAGGAGAGACCCCATGCGCCGCCGACTTAGTTCGCTCTTGCTCACGACCACCTTGCCGCTCGCACTCCTCCAGGGCTGCGGGGACGCCCCGCTCACCCCCCCCGGCCCGGGGAAGATCCCGACAAACCACGCCGACGACGACACCGACGACGAGTCCACGAGTGAGGACGAGGGCGATGGCGACGATTCGTCCTCGGGCGACGGGGACACGCGGCCAGCGGGGGACGGAGATGGCGATGGCGATGGTGACGGCGATGCCAACGGGGACGGCGATGCCAACGGGGACGGCGATGCCGGCGGGGACGGCGACGGCCCCAAGGACGAGCTGCGCGACGTGCTTTTGGTGGGCAACGGCCTCGAAGGCAGCGTCAGCTTCATCGATGCCCGCACCTTCGAGAGCCTCGGCTCCGTGAACGTGATCCCCGATCTCGCCGAGCTGCAGATCACCGATCTGCTGCGCTTCGCGATCGTGATCCCGATCATCCAGAGCCAACAGCTCATCCATCACTTCGAGCCCGCCAACGGCGAGCGCTTCGTGGATGATCTGTTCCTCTCGCCCGACGGCACGCGCCTCTACGTGTCGCGCTCGAACCTGGGCGATGTGGCCGCGTTCGATCTCACCAAGCCCGATCATCCCAAGATCTGGCGCACCGCGGTCGAGGGCTTCAAGGCCGACCACGCGACCATCTCACCCGACGGCAAGCAGCTCGTGGTCTCGGCCACCACGGCGCGCGTGGCCGATGTGTTCAACGCGGAGACCGGCGAGATCATCGGGAACTTCCCCACGGGTTACTATCCGCACCAGAACGACTACTCGGCCGACGGCAAGTGGATCTACAACAGCAGCATCGGCAACGTCGGCTACGGCGCCGTGTCCTACGCGGACAATGACCAGAAGGGTGACCGCTGGTTGGTGCGCGTCGACGCGAAGACGCTCGAGGTGGTGCGCACCTGGAAGTTCGACTACGGCATCCGACCGAGCGTGTTCACGCCCGATGACAAGATCATGTACGCCCAGCTCTCGTACCTGAACGGCGTCATCAAGTACGACCTCGAAGAGGGCCGCGAGATCGCGCGCAGCGATCAACCCTTGAGCGAGTTCGCGCTCAATACCTACAAGAGCTACGACGAGTACCCCCACGACTCGGCGCACCACGGCCTCTCGATCTCGGGAGACGGCAAGTACCTCTGCGATTGCGGCACCATCGACAACAACGTCGCCATCGTGGACACCGAAACGATGGAGGTGAAGAAGTACATCGACGTGGGCATGGTGCCCTACTGGGCCACCACCAGCCCGGACGGCCGCTACTGCTTCGTCTCCCTGAGCGGCGACGACGCCATCTCGGTCATCGACTTCCAGGAGATGAAGGAAGTGAAGGTGGTGCCCACCGGGAAATTCCCGCAGCGTAGCCGGCTCGCCCGCGTTCCCCAGAACGTGCTCGACCTGCTCACGCCGGACGGTGGCTGACCCGGCTCAGGCCGCGGGGGCAAACTCGCTCAGCGCTCCCTTGAGCTTGTCACGCACGCGCACCTCGAGCTGACGCACACGCTCCTTGCTCACGCCGAGCTCCTTGCCGAGCTGCTCCAGGGTGCAGGGCTCGTCGCTCAGAAAGCGCGCCTGAGCGATGCGCCGTTCACGCTTGTCGAGCCGACGCATCGCGCAACGCACCGCGCTGCGCGTCTCTTCGAGCTGTGTCCGCGTGACCGTGATCTCCTCCGGGCTCGGGATGCTCCCGGGCATGCGCTCCACCGCCGGCCCGCGCTGATCGTCGTAGGAGATGTCGAGCGAGCTGTCCGCGTGGACCAGGATCGGCCACAGCATCTCGCAGCGCGCGAGCGGCATCCCGCTGCGCTCCGCGAGCTCCGCGACCGTCTCCACCCCCTCCCGCCGGAAAGCCCGCAACGCCCGGCGCTCCGAGCGCGTCGTGCCGAGCCGCACGATGCGGTAGCTGCGGACCACGTAGTCGCGGATCTCGGCCCGGATCCAGTACACCGCGTAGGTGATGAGGCGGACGTCCTTGTCTGCGTCGTACTTGGAGGCCGCCTTGAGCAGCCCGAGGTTGCCCTGCTGCACGATGTCCTCGAGCGGCGCGCCCCAGCGGCGGTACTCGAGCGCGATGCGCACCACGAACGGCAGACAGGCCGCGATCAGCTTGTCCCCCGCCGCGCGATCGCCCTCGCGATAGGCGCGCGCGAGGTCTTGCTCGGTCTCCACGTCGATCGGAGCCAGTCCTCGTAGGGAGTCGAGGTACTCATCGAGACCGGTGCGTTGCAACATGGACGGGGGACCTCCTGTTGCTGCGCCCCAATGCAGGGCTTGTGCCGAGGCAAAAAGCCCTGCTTTTTCATGGCGAGACGGCGTGCGAGCGGCAGCCCTGCCAGCAGGCTTGCCGCGGCGATTTGCCGCGCCCGCCTGACCCGGTTCGGCTGACCCACAGGACAACGCCCCAGGGCGCGCTCGCAGCCGAGGACCAAAGGCTTTCCCAAGGGCAGCGTGCAGCACGCCGACCGCGTGCGAGGCATGGCTAGGGTCGCCCGTGCGCGAGGTCAACCGCGACGATCAGCGATTCGGCGCGAAGCGCAGCTCAGTGGGCGGCCGGGGCTTCGGCGAGCGGAGCAGTATCGGAGCGCACTTCCAGGCGGTAACGGCTATTGGCGGTCTGCAGGTAGTACACCTCGCGGCCTGCCAGCCGAAGAATGCGCTTCACTGGAGTCGTCACGTACTCGTGGAGCCCATCCGGGAACTCGATCACGACTACGGCACCCTTGCGCGGTGCTCGCAAGAGACGGCCCATGACGGCCCGCCCGGGCTTACGGCCCACCTTGCGCAGTACGACCTCCACACGACAGAAACTAGCACAAGCACCAAGAACGAAAAAGCGGGATCGTCTGGGCCGGCTCGTTCCGTGCGCCCAGGGTGGTGTGAGCGAGCACCCAAGCCCATGCGCCAACACGGGCGACTTCGTGCTCAGCCCTGGGCCGGTCTCAGGTCGAGCTGCCCGAGGCGCTCCACCATGCCCTGGAGCAGGTCCTGTAACTTCTCGAAATCACCCGGTTTGGTGTCACAGGTCAGCTCGTCCATGTAGAGCGCGCGGTTGACCTCGATCTGGATGGCATGGACCCCATCGCCGGGCCGCCCATAGTGCGCCGTGGTGAATCCCCCCCGGTAGGGCTCGTCGTGCCGCACGCTGAGGCCGGCAGCACGGAAGAAGCTCTCCACGGCATGGATGACGCGCGGGTCGGCGCTGGTGCGCGAGAGGGAGCCGGGAACGATGTCGGCGCGCCTCTCGAGTTCGCGCGGGCCCCTGCGCACCGCCGAAGGCATGGAGTGGCCCGCGATGAGGATCGCGAAGCCAAAACGAGCCCTGATGGCATCGAGCTCGGCCCGCAGGCGGGCGTGATAGGGGGCGTGATAGAGCTCCACCCGACGCTGCGCCGCGCTCGCGTCGAGCGGCCTGCGCAGCACCGGATGGCCCTCCGTGGTGACGCGCCATACCACGCCTCGGGGCTGACCGGAGCGGACCGCTGGGCCGGGCAAGGACTCGAGGTCGATGTCGTCCGGGGCCCGGTTCAGATCGACGACGTAGCGCGAGAGCTGCGCGGTGAGCAGCGCGGCCCCGACGCTCGGAGCCCGCTCGTACAGCACGTCCACGTGCAAGTCGGCGTCCCGCCGCAAGGCGTCCGGAGAGGCGAGGATTTCCTCGCGCAAGGCCGCCGGAATCTCGAGCCCCGCATGCGGAACCTCCACGAGAACCGGCGTGCGCCCGCGCTCGGGAGCGTGAAACTCCAGCACCGACATGTTTTCAGGCATTAGCCCTTCCCGGGCCATCACGCCAGCGAGACAAGCGGCCCCTGCCCTCGGATGGCACTACCTTGAAATTGCATGCGATGCCCGGAAACGGCGCCGGGCTCACGCGGTGCGCAGGAGCTCACAGGACAGACCCAAATAGAGGGCGCGGTAGACATCCTCGACCTCGACGCCATGGCGGGCCGACTCGCGGGCCACGATGGACGCGAGCGTGCTCTGGCCGTTGATCTGCTGTAGCAGGCTCGCCCAAGTGGAGGGCAAGCGATACGCCGCAAGCGGCATGGGCGGGGCCGAGGTGCGGACCAGCACGCGCTCGCGCACCGGCTCGAGCGCGGCTTCGAGCTCCGCCGGGTGGGCTTCGCGCGCTGCGTCGCGGAACAGCTCGCACGGATCCTGCTGCACCGCGAAGGTCTCCTCCTCGCTGCGCGCACCCCGCAAAAAGCGCCACTCGCCGCCGCGCCAGCGAAAGGCCTCGAGGAAGCGCTTTTTCACCTGCTCTTGTACGGCCCGTACGAGCGCCACGGGGCGCAGGATCCCGAGCCCCACCAGCGCGTCTCCAAGCCGACCGTCGTAGCGATGGAGCACCGCCAGGGCCATGTCGACCTCCATACGCAGGCACACCCCTGAGCTCACGAGGTGCTCCCCGAGCAGCTCGTTGCGGTCGGTGGAGGAGATGAAGTCGGGACGACCGTCGACGAAGTACAGCTTCTTCTGGCGGCCACCCTCGCGCATATGGAGGACGCCGGTCTCCTGCGCGCGCGTGATGCGGTGGACGACCGGTAGCAGCGATGCGTTGGCGAGGCCGCCCCGAAAGGTCGGATGGGCGAGATCGCGATCGCGCCACTGCAACGCCGGAGAGCATACGAAGCGACGGAGCTCTTCGATGTCCGCGGCGCGCTCGAAGGGCATCGTCGTGCGACTCACCATGGTGTCGCCATCGATCATCCCGCTCAAGATCAGCTCGGCGACCTGCGAGTACGAGAGGGGCCCCATCAGACCACGTTCACTGCGCACGCGATAGCTCACCACCTCGAGCGCAGGGTGCGCCCCGTCCTCGTCGGTCGAGGACGCGTAGGACATATCGACGTAGGTCGGCTTGGCGCCCGGCTCGAGCGCCAGCTCATCCCCAGGCCGGGGCTCCACCAGCTCGAGCCGGGCCAAGAGGCGCGCGAGGCGGGAGGCGGCCGCGGCCACCCCTCGGCGCATCGCGATCTCCTGGAGCATGCGCAGGAAGGTCATCGAATCCGGCCGCTCGTCGCGGTGCTTCGAGAGCCCCAGCGCGATCAACGCGCGCACGTCCTGGGGCACACGGCGCCTGGAGTTGTGGAGCACGGAGAGGTCGACGTCGCGGATGCGCATCAGGACGTCCAGGTCCTGGCCCTTTCCGAACAGGGGCTCGGCGATCAGCATCTCGGCCAACACCGTGCTCAGGGTGAACACGTCGCTGCGGCCGTCGAGCTCTCGCCCAAGGACCTGCTCCGGCGACATGTAACCGAGCTTGCCGCGCAGCTGCCCGGTCTGCGTGCGCGCCTCGAAGCTCGCCGCGCGGGCGATCCCGAAGTCGCTGAGCTTGATGTGTCCGTCCCGAGTCAGGAGCAGGTTGGCCGGGCTCACGTCGCGGTGCACGACGCGGAGCGGCTCGCCCTCGTCGTCGCGCAGCGAGTGGGCGTAGGCCAGGGCCGTCGCGGCTTCGATCGCGATGTGCAGCGCCACGTCGAGGGGCACCGCCTCGTCGCGCGCGGCGACGGCACGCAAGAGCTGATTCACGTTGGAGCCGTTGATCAGCTCCATCGCGATGAAGAAGCTGCCCGTGTGCTGCCCGAAATCGAAGACCTGCACGATATTTGCGTGCTCGAGGCGGGCGGCGAGCCGCGCCTCGTCGATGAACATGTGCACGAAGTCCGGCTCTGCGGCGAACTGCGGCAGGATGCGCTTGAGGGCCACACGTTTCTGGAAGCCGTGCGGCCCCCTCCGCTTGGCGATGAACACCTCGGCCATGCCGCCGGCGGCGAGCCGTCGCTCAATCAGATAAGGCTCGTCTGTCCGTGTCCCCAACGACGTGATCTCCCGGGTGCCGGCGGCCGAGACCCAAGACCTGAGGATACGTAAGGGAGGGGCGCTTGCTCAAGCGTTCATCGTTTGTGCGGACGGAGTGCTCGCTCCGCGGAGACCGTCGCACACTCGCACACTGGCGCTCAAAGCCGACGGAATCGCACCTTTCGGGCGCGACGAAGATCGCGCGAACACCTGCAAAGCTGCTCTTGAGCGGCGCTCGTCCTGTGTATGATGGCAAGGGAGTCGTACGGCGTTACCAGAGGGGAGCTTCCGAACAAAGTATGGGCGCGATTAAGGGTTCTTCCCGCCGCTCGCAGCAAGACGAGTACATCGGCAAGGTGGTAGCGGGACGCTATCGCCTGGAGACGCTACTTGGCGAAGGAGGCATGGGCGTCGTGTACCGCGCACGTCACGTGCTGATCGATCGTGTCGTCGCGTTGAAACTCATTCGACCTGACCTGCGTGGTGAAACCCATCTGCGAGCCTGGATGTTGCGCGAAGCGCGCGCAGCCAATCGGGTGGACCACGCGCACATCGTGGACATCCACGATGTCGGCGAGACGGAAGATGGCGAGTTGTACCTGGTGATGGAGTACCTCACCGGCACCTCGCTCTCGCACGAATGCGCCAAGGGCCAGATGCCGCTCGCGCGCGCCGTGGACGTGCTCGAGCAAATGTGCGCCGCACTCGCGCGCGCACACGATCTCGGCGTCGTGCACCGTGATCTCAAGAGCGACAACATCATGCTCACCACGCGCGGCGGTCGCCGAGACTTCGTGAAGATCCTCGACTTCGGCCTGGCCGCGTTGGCGCGCGATCCACGTCTCGCGCCCAAGGGGGCCGTGTTCGGAACCCCCGAGTACATGTCGCCCGAGCAGGCGCGCGGCGAGGACGCGACCGCCCAGAGCGATCTGTATGCGCTCGGCATCCTGTTCTTCGAGATGATCACGGGCCAACTCCCGTTCCGCTCGAACGACCGCGAGACCTTGCTCGAGATGCAGCGCAGCGCGCCGCCACCGAGGCCGCGCCAGCTGCGCCCGGACCTCCCGCAGGCGGCCGAGAACATCGTCCTCAAGCTGCTCGAGAAAGAAAACCGCAAGCGCTTCCGCGACGGCCACCACCTCCAGGAGGAGCTCAAGGCCTTCCAGCGCTCGCTGCCGCAGACGCCCTGGGACTCCCAGTCCACGACGGCGCAGGAGACCCCGCAGGCCCCGCCCCCTCCGCCACCCAACGCAACCCCGCACGTCATCGAGTGGGGCACGCGCGCCGCGCACTTCGGCCGCATGGTGGCCCGCGCCTATCCGAACGGAAAGGCCCCCGCCGAGGTGCAGCAGGCGGCGGACAGATGCTGGGAGCTCGCGGCCCGTGCGTCCCGGCTCGAGGGAGAGCTCTCCAGCCACTCCCGCAAGCTCGACGCCATCGAGCGTCGGGGCCGCGCGTTGCGCGCAGAGATCGGCCGCAAAGTGGAGGAGCTCGCGAGCGAGGAGTCGCGCACGCTGCGTGAAGCGGCCGCGGAGCGCGAGGAGGCCGAGCGCGTCAACACCACCAAGCAGCAGGCCGAGCGCCGCTCCATGGAGGCCATGAACCGCGCCGAGCAGGCCGCCAAAGAGACCCGCGATCTGCCCATCCTGCGTAAAGCGTTCGAGGAGGCCGGCGCGGCCCGCGCCCAGGTGGAGGAGCTGTCGCGACTCGCGCAGCGTCACGAGAGCCGCGCCCAGACCCGGGAAGAGGCCGCGCGCGACCTGCGACGCCAGATCGACGAGCTGCGTGCCCAGCTCTCGCGCTACGGAGACGCGCTCGAGAACGATCTGGCCGCCGGCCGCGAGCGCATCGCCACGCGTGTCCGGGAGGCGCTCGGCTACGAGCAGAGCTTCATGACCGCCACCAACCTGCTGTTGACGCACCTGCGCGCGCGCCCCGAGTGCCGCGAGCTCATCGAGGAGATGGAGGCCGCCACCAACACCAGCGTGATCTCCAAGCTCGCCGCGCAATCACAGCAGACCGCCGCCGTTTGAGGGGGCCCGCGCGAAACACTGAAACGGGATTGCCGCGGGCCGACGGAGCGGCTACCTTGCGCCCCGTCACAGCTCGGCCGAGTGGCGGAATGGCAGACGCGGCGGATTCAAAATCCGCTGTCCTCACGGATGTGTCGGTTCGAGTCCGACCTCGGCTACCGCACGAAAAAGCAGCGTTCCCTTGGACCCCGCGTTAGGCTCCATCTGCCTCAACCGGACGATGCAAGCCGAACCTGGAGCCCACCTTCCACCCGTGAAGCAAGTGCTTGCGAACCTGCACAGGCGCCGACGTGCGCGCGAGCCCGTGGCCGTGGTCCTCAACGGCAACGCGCGCAAGGTCACCGCCGATCTCGTGCGCCAGCTCGAGGGGGTCGTCTCGGCGGGCGATCTGTTCGTCTCGCGCGCCCTCTCGGACGCCGCGCCGATCGCGCGCACCATCGTCGAGCGCGGCTACCGCACCGTGCTCACGGGCGGCGGGGACGGAACGTTCGTGTTGATGGTGACGCTGATCGTGCGCGCCGCCGAGGAGCTCGGCGCCCCCAAGCCGCGCTTTGGCATGCTCAAGCTCGGCACGGGCAACGCGCTCGCCTGGATGCTCGGCCACGAGGGGCGCGCCGGACGGCCCGGGGTGGTCTCGGATCTGGCTCGTATCGCGAGCGAGGGCGGCACCAACCGCCTGCGCTTGCTGGAGGTCGAAGGCTCGCTCACGCCCTTCGCCGGGCTCGGCGTGGATGCGATCTGTCTCGATCACTACAACGAGACCAAGCGCATGCTGAGCGGCTCGGCGCTCACACGGCCCATCTCGAGCGGTCCCGTGGCTTACATGATCTCCGTCCTGGGCCGGAGCCTGCCCGAGTTCTTGCTGCGCGGCCATCCCTGGGTGCGCATTGTGAACGAGGGCGCGCCGTGCGTGCGCATGGGCCCAGACGATCGCCCCGTCAGCGAGCACCCCGCCGGCGCGATCCTCTACGACGGCCCCTCGCGCCTGGTCGCCATGTCGACCATCCCTTACTGGGGTTTTCGTGCGCGGATTTTTCCGTTTGCAGACGAACGCGACGATCGCTTCTCCCTGCGGGTATGCGACGTGACCTCGACCGAGGTGGTGGCCAACATCGGCGCGATTTGGCGCGGAAAATACCGCAACGCACGCACGGTCCACGACTTCCTGTGCGAGAAGATCGCCATCCACTACGAAGCACCGATGGCGCTCCAAGTGGGCGGTGATGTGGTCGGCCGACGTACGACGGTGCGGACCCAGCTCACGAGCCCGATCGAGGTGGTCGACTATTACGCACCGCCCCCGGTCCGCGCCGATTGACCTCTCGCTTTGAGATCCACTACTTTCGCCAGACAGGGTGGCCTGGCGTCGCGCTCTCGTGACGACGGTCGGCGCCACCCCGAGCCTTTTTGCGCGCGGACTCCGTGCGCCTGGTACCAGGGGTTGCATGAAAAGGGACAAACGGGTTGTGGCGCTCGGCGTACTGGGACTTACGGCTTTAGGCGGACTCCTGGTGTCGACCCATGCGTCGGCCGTCGACGTACGCGGCAGCGTGAAGGGTGGAGTGTCCAAGGCCGCGCCGGTTGAGGCCGTGCGCGCTCCCTATTGGCGTGAGTGGAACGGCTTCATCGAGCCGAAGAAGGCGAGCGCGGATCTGGCGCGCGAGGTCGCCGTGGTGCTGATCGGAGCCGAATCCATGAAGAACGCGGTCACCGTCGCGCTCCAGGACGGGACCCTCTCGCCGAGCACGATCGTGATGCAGAAGGGGGGCTCGCTGCGCGTGCGCAACGACGACGACTTCACGCACCAGCTCTACGCCGAGCGGCTCAAGCAGTTCGATGCGGTGGAGACCAGCTCGGGTCAAGCCCGACAGCTCCAGATCGACGAGGAGGGCAGCTTCCCCGTTTTCGACCGCCTGGCGCCCCATGTGCGCGGTCACCTCCACGTGCTGCCCAAGGTCAGCCGAATCGCGAGCCCCAACTCCGACGGCACCTTCAAGTTCGAGAACGTCACCCCGGGCAGCTACACACTCAAGGTCTTTCGCGGTGGCAGCGAGGTCAGCTCCACCACGGTGGAGATCCCGGACAAGCGTGAGTTCGTGGTGGATCCCATCCGCGTCGACAACGGAAAATAGGCGGGTCTTTCGATGCTGCTCTCACGTTTCTGGGTCCTTCTCTTGGCCGTCGCGGCCATCTTCGGTCTGTCCACTGCGCTGCTCGCTCGCGGCATGTTCAATCGCGGCGAGGTCGTCCACGCCGACGAGAATCTGCGTCGTGATCGCTTCGAGCTCGAGGCGCTCATGCGGCTCGACGCGCGAGCGCGGATCGACGCCATCGCGCCGATCGCGGCCGACGGGGTGGTGCGCGAGGCCGTGCGCACCAAGGGCAAAGACAAGGTGAACGGTCAGGAGGGCGCCAAAGCCCTCCGAGATCGGCTGCGCACCATGAACCAGCAGCTCGAGGAGCTGCGGGCCGACATGTTGATCGCCGTGGACAACCAGGGCGCGATCATCGCCCAAGAGGGCAAGCGGCCCGCGCGCGCAGGCTCGGGCCTGGGCAAAATCCCGCTGGTGGAGCAGGCGCTCTCGGGCTTCCTCGGCGACGACGTCTGGGTCTACGACGGCGCCGTCTATCGCATGGCCGCACGCCCCATCGTGGACCGAGGCCAGTACGTGGGCGCCGTCGTGCACGGTCAGAAGCTCGACGGAGAGTTCGCACGCCGGCTCAGCGACAAGGTGCAAGGGGCCACGGTAGCCTTCTTCTTCCGCGACCAGATGGTGGCCAGCTACGTTCCCACGGACGTGACCGCCGCGCCCACGCAGGCCGAGCTGCTCCCACTCCTGCCCGCGGCGCTCGAAGACGAGCGCCTGAAGAAGGGCGAGCGCACGGACGCGGTCGACGTGGGGGGCCGCGCCCGCGCCGTCTTCTCCCTGATCGCGGGCAGCGCCTCCGCCGTGCAGGTGGGTTACGCCATCTCGCGCCCCTACCCGGCCATGCCCACCCCCTGGGCCATCTTCGACCAGGCCACCAAGGAAGACATCGACGCCCTCCCCAAGAGCGGACTCGCGGCGGGCCTCGTGCTCCTGTTCGCGATCGGCATGGGCATCATCTACCTCGAGCGCGACCGCCCCCTCGCCATCTTCCAAAAGGAGGTGGACAAGCTCGCCGCGGGACAGACCGAGGAGCTCGATCTGGCGCTGCTCAGCAAGTTTTACCGAAAGATCGGCGAAGGCGTTCACAAGGGCATCCTGGTGCTCCTGGAGAAGGGCGGCGGCAAGTCGCGCCAACAGAAGGCCAACCTGGACGAGCTGTTGGGTCCCACCCCCGAGGCGCTCACCAGCTCGGCCTTCAGCTTCGGCGGTGACGACAGCGCGCGCAGCGCGCCCCAGCCCGTAGCCATGCCGGCGCCCATGCCCATGCCGACCCCCGCGCCGCGCGCGCCCTCGAGCAACGGCTTGGCCCCGGTCAGGCCCGCACCTCCGGTTCCCATGAAGCCGCCGCCGCCCCGCGCCCCCTCCGGCTCGAGCCCCGGCATCGCTCCCGTGCCGGCGCCCGCCGCAGCCGCCGTGCTCGAGCCGAAAGACGCGGCTGACGAAGAGGCTCACTATCGCGAAGTCTTCGAGCAATACGTCGAAGTGCGGACGCAGTGCGGCGAGTCCACGGCCGAGCTCTCGTTTGAGAAGTTCGTGGCGACCCTGCGCAAGAACCGCGACCAGATCATGCAGGCGCGACCGGACACCAAAGACGTTCGCTTTTCGGTCTATGTCAAGGCCGGAAAAGCAGCGCTCAAAGCGACTCCTGCCAAAGGGTAGTCCCGCTCGCGCAATCGCGCGGGCACGCTTGACCCGATCGATCAGGACGCTTAGGTTGAGGACGTGGTTCCTCTGCAGGACGCGTGAGTACGGAAGCGAAAGAATCCCTTACAAGCATTGAACTCGGGAGTGACTCTCGACTGCGGTGTGCACGCCCGGCGAACATCTCCGGGAAGCCTGAAGCAGGCGATACCCACGCCCACCTAGCAATCGCTAGGGGTTCACAGTTTCTGCCCACGATCCAGCGGTAAGAACCTCATTTATTTTCGAGCGCCGGAAGCACCATTCCGGCGCTTTCTTCGTTTAACCCCCGTCGAGCGCCGCTCACGCGTTGCGCCCAGCGCCAACCCACGGCACATCGGCGATGCCAGCCCGGTGGTTTTCGAGCCGGGCCAACACGAAGAAGGTGTCGCTCAGGCGATTCACATATTGGATGCAGGTGTCGCGCACGGTTTCGCTCTGCGCGAGCAGCACGAGCTTGCGCTCGGCGCGCCGGCACACGGTGCGCGCGAGGTGCAAGTACGCAGCGGCCCGTGAGCCACCGGGTAACACGAACGTCTTGAGCTGCGTGAGTTCGGTCTCGGCGCGATCGATGGCCCGCTCGAGCCGCTCGACCTCGCCCTGATCCACCAGGGGGATGCCGAGCGCCACCTTGCTGTCGGGGGCCGTCGCGAGCTCCGCGCCCAGGTCGAACAGGCGGCTCTGAATCGTGGCGAGGAGCGCGTCCACCTCGGCGTCGAATGATTCCGTGCGCACGAGGCCGACCACGCTGTTGAGCTCGTCGAGCTCGCCGTAGGCCTCGACGCGCAAGGCCGCCTTGGATACCCGAGCCCCGCCGAACAGGCCCGTGTCACCGCGGTCCCCCGTCTTCGTATAGATCTTCATGGACCCCTCTCCTCCGTTCGTATGAGCTCGGCGTGGCTCGCAAAGCGCGCCCCGGGCTGAAGCGGATGCCCCGCAAGGAAGGCTCCCGCGGGCATGCGCTTCTTGCCCTCCGGCTGCAGCTCCAGCAACCGCACGGCCCCCTCGGCGCAGGCCACGACGATGCCGCGCGCGTCCGCGGAGAGGACGACCCCTGGCTGCCCCGCGCCGTCTGCGACCACCTCGGTTCGGTGCACCTTGATGCGTTTGCCCTCCAACGCCGTGTAGGCGCCGGGCCACGGATAAAAGCCGCGCGCACGGTCGTGCACCGCCTGCGCGGTGTGGGTGAAGTCCAGCGCCCCGTCACGCTTTTCGATCATGCGCGCGTGGGTGGCGCCCTGCTCGGGTTGAGGCTCGGGGGAGAGCGCGCCAGCCACGAACTTGGGGATGGCGGAGCGCACCAGATCGGCCGAGAGCGCCGACAGGCGCGCGAAGAGCTCGCCCCCCGTCTCCATGGGGCCGATGTTCACCACTTCACGCGCGAGCACGGGTCCCGTGTCCATGCCCGCGTCCATCTGCATCAAGCAGACGCCGGTCACCGGATCGCCGCTCACGATCGCCCACTGGATCGGCGCGGCGCCGCGCCAGCGCGGAAGGAGCGAGGCGTGCACGTTCAAGCAGCCGAGGCGTGGCGCATCGAGCACATCCTGCGGCAGAATTTTTCCGTACGCGACGACCAGGGCGAAGTCCAACGCGAGCTCACGCAGCCGCTCGCGCAACGCCCCGTCGCGCGCCTTGGGCGGCTGAAAGACAGGGATGCCGTGGGCCTCTGCAAGCACCTTCACGGGCGGCGGCGTGAGCGTGAGCCCGCGGCCCTGGGCCTTGTCGGGTTGGGTGACCACGAGCGGGACCTCGGCCACCTCGAGCAGCGCTCGCAGGCAAGTGGCGGCGAAGTCGGGCGTACCCATGAACGCAGCGCGTGGCTTGCGTGCGGCAGGAGGATTCATGCGCTCTCCGGTTCGTGCTGTGCGGGCGCGGTCTCAGCCGGCGGATCCGCTCGCAAGCAGCGGTTTGCCGCAGGCAGCTCGGCCCGCGAGCGTGTCGTCGCGTGGCTATTCGGCGGCGGCGCCCTGGGAGGCGCGCTTCTGCATGGCGCGATGGACGATGCGCCGCTTGAGCGGGCTCAGGTGATCGATCATCAGCCGCCCCTCCACGTGGTCGTTCTCGTGCTGCACGGCGACCGCCATCAGGCCGTCGGCCTCGAGCTCGAACCATGCGCCGTGGCGATCCTGCGCCTTGACCTTGATCTGCTCGGCGCGCCGGATCTCCTGGTGGACGCCCGGAAAGGAGAGGCAGCCCTCCTCCCAGCTGATCTCGCCATCGGCTCTGACGATCTCCGGGTTGATGAACACGCGCAGATCGCTCGGTCCCTCGCCGTCCGAGATGTCGATGATGAACAGGCGCTTGGAGACGCCGATCTGCGGGGCCGCGAGCCCCACGCCCGGCGCCGCGTACATGGTCTCAGCCATGTCATCCACCAGGGCCTGCAGCTCCGGGCCGAAGTCGGTCACCGGCTCGGCGGGGATCCTGAGACGCTTGTCCGGATAGTGGAGGATCTTACGAATGGCCATGGCAACGTACACATGTACCACTGTCGCGCGCTGACCGCAACGTCGCCTGCGCCGCCGCAGTTCGCCAACACGCTGATTTCACAGCGCATTTACTGCGGCGTCACATCATCGAGACGGGATCGACGTCGACGCTCGCACGGGCGGGGGCAACGCCCGCTTCGATGCGGCGTGAGACGATCTCGGCCACCCTCCGGACGTCCTCGCGCACGCGTCCCCGGAGCAGAAAGCGCATGCGGTATCGGCCGCGCAGGCGCGCGATGGGCGCGGGCGCGGGACCGAGGATCTGCACGCGCCCCGCCTTGACCTCGGCGCTCGCCGCGGCCGCGGCCGAAAGATCGCGGGCGACCGCGCGTACGACCTGCTCGTCTCCGGCGTCGGCTCGCACGGCCACGAGCCGCGCGAGCGGCACGTAGCCGAGCTCGGCGCGCGCGGCGATCTCCTGCTCATAGAACCCGCGGTAATCGTGGCGCAGCGCGTGGCGCACCGCGAAGTGATCGGGCTGGTAGGTCTGCAGCAGCACCCGGCCCGGGCGATCGCCGCGCCCCGCCCTCCCCGCGACCTGCGCGAGGAGCTGAAACGTGCGCTCCGCCGCGCGAAAGTCCGGAAACGCCAGGCTTTGATCCGCGAGCAGCACGCCCACTAGGGTCACGCCCGGCAAGTCGTGTCCCTTGGTGACCATCTGCGTGCCCACCAAGATGTCGAGCTCCCGCCCGCGCATCTTGGCGAGCACCTCCTCGACGCCGCTCCCGCTCGCGGTGTCGCGATCGAGGCGGCCGACGCGCGCCGCGGGGAACGCCTGCTCCAGCGCCTCTTCGATGCGCTCGGTGCCGACGCCGACCCGCGAAAGCGCGAGCGCACCGCAGCTCGGGCACGCCTCCGTCAGGGGCATGGCGAAGTCGCAGTAGTGGCAGCGCAGGGCGCGGGCGCGCTTGTGCTCGGTGAGCGTGACGCTGCAGGCAGGGCACGAGAGCGGCTTGGCGCAGCTCTCGCAGTGCAGGCTCGGCGAAAAGCCCCGGCGATTGAGGAACAGGATCGCCTGATCGCCCGCGCTCAAGCAGCGCTCGAGGGCGCGATACAGGGGAGCTGTGATCAGCGGGTTGCCTGCCGGACCTGCCCCCAGGTTGCGCGCGAGGTCAACCACCTCGACCTCGGGCATGAGCTGCTTCTGGGCGCGCTCCTTCAAGACGAGACGCTCGATGCGCCGTTGCTCGCTGAGGTAGTAGCTCTCGAGGGAAGGCGTCGCGCTGCCCAGGATGCACACCGCCGAGGCCATGTGGGCCCGCAGCATGGCCATGTCGCGCGCGTTGTAGCGGAAGCCCTCCTCCTGCTTGAACGAAGGGTCGTGCTCCTCATCGACGATCACCACGCCGAGCTGGGGCACGGGCGCGAACAGGGCGGAGCGAGCGCCGATGGCGAGCCTCACCTCCGCGCGGCGCAGGGCGCGCCAGGCCTGGTGTCGTTCGCGATCGCCGAGCCCGCTGTGCAAGACCGCGATGGCTTCCCCGAAGCGGGCGCGAAAGCGCGCCACGAGCTGCGGGGTGAGGGCGATCTCCGGCACCAGCACGAGGGCGCCGAGGCCGCGCGCGAGCGCGTCGGCCACCACTTGCAGATAGACCTCCGTCTTGCCCGAACCGGTGACCCCGTGCAGCAGGAACGCGCCCTTGCTCTCCGGGGTCAGGGCCGCGCACAGGCGATCGATCGCGGCTTGCTGCTCCGCGTTCGCGCGAAAAGGCTCTTCGCGGGGCAAACTCGCGGCGAAGAACGGATCGCTCGCCACCTCTACCTCTTCGCGCGTCAGGATGCCCTTCTCGACCAGCGCACGCACCAGGCCGCGCGCGTTGGGCACGAGCCGCGAGAGCTCGTTCAGGAGCATGTGCTCGCGCTCCTCGATCAGGGCCAGCGCCGCGCGCTGACGCACCCCGAGGCGCGCGGGCAACGCCGCGCCCTCCGCCCGCCGGATACGCCAGGTGGTCTGGGTCGCCAAGCGCCGTCCCTTGAGCTCCGCCTCGTCGTGGACGAAGCCGCTCGCTTTGAGTGCGCGGAAGGCCTCCTTGGGCAGCGCGGGCGCCGCGGCTTTCAGGACCTCACCGAGCGGCGCCAAGTAGTAGTCCGCCGCGCGCTCCAAGAAGCGCAGGAGCTCCTCGGGGAACAACGGCTCCGATTCGAAGACGCCCGCCACTGAGAGCACCCGCTTGACGCCCGCTGGCGCTTCGCTGCGCCCTCCGATCACGATGCCGGGCAGCTTCTGCCCGGAGAACGGCACCGCCACGCGCATGCCGCGGACGAGCGACAGCGCTGGCGGAGCGCGGTAGGTGAAGAGCCTGCGCAGCGGGACCGGCAGGGCCACCTCGACGAAGGGGGAGGCGAGCGCCACGTTGCCATGGCCCTCGGGCGCGGCGTCGCTCATGTGCCCTCGCTCGCGTCGCGCGCGCGCTGCTCTTGACGCAGACGAGCACGCGCGGCGCGCAGCTCGGGCGCGCCGTAGGCCTCGCGCTGATCCTCCAGGTGCTCGCGCCGCGTGAGCCACAGCGAGCGCACGAAGCGGGCGCGCGCGAGGACCACGTCGAGCACCGCCACCAGCGCGCTCAGCGCGGCGCAACGCGCGAGCCAGTCCGCGGCGACCGAGCGCGCAGTGAACGGCGTGAGCCGCGTGAAGCTCGACAGCGCCGCGAGCGCGAGCGCCGACACCAAGAGCACCCACAGGAGCTTGCTCGTCAACGGTGAACTTGGGCGCTCGAACCCGCGGCGCGGGCGCACGAACGGCACGAAACGCGCGCTGCCCTGGGCCAGGAACGAAAACCCAACGCCCGCGGCGAAGATCGCGACCAGCCCCCAGGCGAAGGGCCCGAGCAGGGCCGGAACGCGCTCGAGCAGGACCACCGCCGGGTCGGGGTGCTGGCCCCGCGCCACCCCGCTCAAGAGCTCACGCCACAGGGCGCCCAGGCGGCCCACGAGGTCTCCCGCCCAGCCACGCAAGAAGCCGCTCACGGCGACCAGCGCGCACGACAGCACCACGAGCGACGGGCGGGGGACGTGGCCCGCGCGGCGCGCTTCGGCGAATCGCGGCTCACTCGGGGGATAAATGCGGGCTTCCGCCATGGCTTCGACCGAGTGTAGCGAAAGCTGCCCGGTCGGGGTTGGGCGCCGGTCGGCCGCCCTAAAGAGCGCGCGGCGCGCGACGACCATGCCGCGCGCCTGCTAGGCCTAGCCCGATGACTGCCTTCTCCGGGCGCTCCGCCATTTTTATCGGCACCAACGCGCTGACCCAGGCCCTCGCGCGCGCGCGCACTGAGGGGCGCCCGCTGTGGAACCTGTCGGACAGCAACCCGACCAGCGTGGGGCTCACCTGGCCAGGGCCGGATTTGGCGGCGCTCCTGGGCGATACATCGAGCGCCAGCTATCAGCCGGCGCCCTTCGGCGCGCTCGAAACACGAGAGGCCCTCAGCGCGGAGCTCGCCCGGCAAGGGCTTCGGGCGCCGCCCGAGCGAATCATGCTCACCGCCAGCACCAGCGAGGCCTACGGCTTTTTGTTCAAGCTCTTGTGCGACGTGGGAGACGAGGTCTTGGTGCCCACCCCGAGCTACCCGCTATTCGACGTGCTCTCCGCGCTGGAGGGCGTGAAGCTCGTGCCTTACCCGCTCGCCTACGACGGAGAGTGGCACCTGGATCTGGCCGCCCTGCGCGCGGCGCGGAGCGCGCGCACACGCGCCATCCTCATGGTCCACCCCAACAACCCCACCGGCTCTTACCTCAAGCGTTGCGAACTCGAGCAGCTCGCAGCGCTCGGCTTGCCCTTGATCAGCGACGAGGTGTTCGCAGAGTACCCGCTGCGGGCCGACGACGCGCGCGCGACGAGCGTGCTCGAGGTGGCCGATCGCGCGCTCGTGTTCCGCCTGGGTGGGCTCAGCAAGTCTTTGGTCTTGCCGCAGCTCAAGCTGGCCTGGACGGTGCTCGCGGGCCCCGAGGCCCTCACGCGCGAGGCCTGCGAGCGCCTGGACCACATCGCAGACGCCTACCTCTCGGTGAACACGCCGGTGCAGCGCGCGCTCCCTGCGCTCTTGCGGCGGGGCGCGGCCGTGCGCGCGCGTGTCCAGGATCGCGTCGCAGAAAACCTCGCGGCGCTGCGGCAGGCCGTTTCGGGCAGCGCCGCCAGCGTGCTCGACGTGGAGGGTGGTTGGTACGCGATCCTGCGATTGCCCGCGGTGCAGCAAGACGAAGCGTGGGCGCTGTTGTTTCTCGAGCGTGACGATGTGCTGGTCCAGCCGGGCTTCTTCTACGATCTCGACTTCGCCACCTGCGTGGTGTTGAGCCTGATCACCGAGGAGCACACTTTCCGAGAGGGCATCGAGCGCATCGTCCGACGCGTCCGCCACGAGATCGCGGGCTGAGCTTCACTCGCCTGTCACGTGGACCACGAGCTTGCGCTGGTGGGGCCGGTTGCGGTGCTCGTAGACGTACATTCCCTGCCAGACCCCGAACACGAGCTTTCCATCCCGGACCGGCACGGCGATCGAGGTCTGCGTCAACGCGGCGCGCACGTGGGCGGGCATGTCGTCGGGGCCTTCCTCCACGTGACGAAACAGGGGCTCTCCGTCGGGCACCAGACGCGCGAAGAAGCGCTCCAGGTCGCGGTGCACCTCGGGGTCGGCGTTCTCCTGGATCAGCAAGCTGGCCGAGGTATGCGTGATGAACACGGTCGCGAGCCCCAGCCGGATCCCGCTTTCGCTCACCACCCGCGCGACCTCGCCGGTCACGTCGTAAAGGCCCTTGCCGCGCGTCTCGATCGCCAAGCTGTGCTGCGCCTGTCGCATACGCGGACTGTACCGCCGCGCGCGAAAGAGGCGAGCTCAACTCGAAAGCGCGGAGATCACCATGTCGACCGCCTGGCGATCGAGCAGCCGGTCGAGCACGTCCCACAGGGGATCGACGCCGCGACTGAACAGGAGCCGGCGATGTTGCGCGTCCCGCGAGGCGATCTCCGGGGCGGACTGGAGCTCGACCGCTTCGCTCTTGGTGAGCGAAGCCCAGTGGCTCACGTAGCGATCGATGTAGCCCCCGAGCGCGCCGAGATCGGCGACGTCCACCGTATGGGCCACGTTCCAGGGTGAGAGCAGAGAACGGAGCCGGCGGGAGAGCTGCGCGGCGGAGAAGCGCTCATCGGCGTCGAGGGCCGCGCGGACCTCGCTGAGCGGCACGTAGCAGCGGTCGAGGTAGGCGAGGGAGACGCCGAGATCGCGCTTGGGCAAGAGATCGAGGTGGAGGCTCACCCGAGAGCCCACGTGCATCGAGTCCAACACCAGGTGCGGCACCGGACTCGATGGCTCGGTCAACACGATGACGCTCTGGGAGGCCACCGCCGGGGTTCCGACGCTGAAGCTGGTGCACACGATCTTCTGCACGCACCCGCGCCCGCGATAGACACGCAGCTCGCCCACCCGGCGTCCCCGGGCGATGAGGTCTTGCCAGGCGGGGCTGTCGGGTGTGATGCACACGCAGGCCAGCTCCTCGATCAGGCGAACCACGACCTTGGTGGCGATGCCCTCCGGGTCGAGCTTTCGCGGGGATGCTGAAGTCACGCCCATGCCTCGCCTGCGGCTTTAGCATACCGATCCAGGGAGAACAGGATCTCCGCCACCTACCGTGAAGGTAGGGCATCGCATCTGACCCAGGCCGGTCTTTGCGAGCAGGCCCACCAAGCGGTCGGACAGGCCACGATCGGCGAACCCGACTTGCTAGGATCTGGCTTTCCAATGGAGTTTCGGCCCCTCGCAGAGCTGCTCGAGGACCTGCTGCGCACGGGTGATGTAGATGGAGAAGTCCACCTCGCCGCAGCAGGGGCGCCGGAATTCGACGATTTCGCAGGGCTCCGCGAAGAATACGAGCAACGCTACGCACGCGCGGTCGCGGGTGTGCGCGAACTGCGAGGCAGCCCTACATTCGCGGGCAGCCCCGGCGACCCCAAATTTCCCGACGGTCTGCGCGCCGATCACGTGAGCTGCTGGAGCAGCTCGGAAGGAACCATCTATCTGGCGCTCAGGTTGAGGGCGGACGGCTTTCTCCTGTACGGAGGAGCGAGCAGGGAGCCCCTCACCGCGAGACACGATCTCACGACCTTGATGCCGCCGCCGAGCTGAGGGTGAGGCGCCGGAGCCCGACCTCAGCGGACGATCTTGAGCCGGCGGGGACCGCTCGTGGCGGGGAGTTTGTCGCCGCCCTGGCGCGCGAAGTGGCGCTGGGCGATCAGGGCGGTGAGTCTGTCGGCGATGCGCGTGAACGCGAGCGCCGATTCGCTGTTCGGGACGGCCTGGACGATCGGCGTGCCGTTGTCGCCCCACTCGCGCACCTTGGGTTCGAGCGGCACCTGGCCGAGGAGCGGCGCCTTGGCGAACTCCGCGACGCGTTGACCGCCGCCCTCTCCGAACAGCGCGTGCTTCAGCCCGGCCGGATCCACGAAGTAGCTCATGTTCTCGACCACCCCGAGGATGGGCAGGTTGAGCTTCTCGCACATCGAGACGCTCTTATAGACGTCCTGCAGCGCGACCTCCTGGGGCGTGGTCACGATCACGCAGCCGGTCACCTTCATCTTCTGCGCGAGGCTCAACGCCACATCGCCGGTGCCGGGCGGTAGATCGAACACGAGATAGTCGAGCTCCCCCCAGCGCACGTCTCCCAAAAACTGCTGCAGCGCGCCGTGCAGCATGGGGCCGCGCCAAACGATGGCGGACTTGGTGTCCTCCATGAGGAAGCCGATGCTCATCAGCTTGATGCCGAAGCGCTCGAGCGGCTCGATGGTCTTTCCGTCTTCGCTGGTTGGAAAGCCCTGAATGCCGAACATGGTCGGGATGGACGGCCCATAGATGTCGGCGTCGAGCAGCCCCACGCGGGCGCCAGCGCGCTTGAGCGCCAAGGCCAGGTTGACCGCGGTCGTGCTCTTGCCGACGCCGCCCTTGCCGCTCATCACCAACACCACGTTGCGCACGTTGGGGATGGGGTCTTCGGGGCCGACCTCGCGCATGGACACCTGCAGGTCCCACTCGAGGATCACCTGGTCCACGCCGAGCGGCGCGAGCGCCTGGTGAATTCGCTCCCGGATCGTGAGCTGCAGTTCGTCGCTCGGCGCCGACAGCCGCACGCTGGCGCGCACACCGCTGCTCTCGACGACGACGTCGTGTAGGGTGCCCAGGTCCAGCATGGATCGGTTAAAGGCGGGGTCTTCAACCTTGGCCAGGGCTTCGAGGACCGCTTCGCGCGTGAGCGCAGACATGATGCGAGGGACTCCTTCGAGGGCCGCCGCGAGACGCCGCGGACTGCGATGGGATAAGGTGCCCGCCTTGCACGGTCAAGCTAAGGGGATGATCCGCGGAACACGGCGGGCGCGAAAAAGGCCCAAAAGAAGGCAAGACCTTGGGGTCCTCGGCTATGCTGCGAGCCTTCCATGGCTCGCCGTGCCGCCCTGCCTGTCGCGATCTTCCTGCTCTGCGCCCTCGTCTACGTGCTGTTTCTGGGCGAAGCACCGCTCGAGCCATCCCAGAACAACCATTACGTACACCTGGCCCGTAGCTTTCTGCACGGGCAGCTCTCGGTGCTCGGGAATCGCCCGCCCGGCAACAACGATTGGGCGCTCTACGACGGCCTCTGGTATGTGACGTTCCCGCCCGTGCCCGCACTGGTGATCCTGCCGGCGGTGGCGCTCTGGGACCTCGCCACCCCGGATCGCCTGATCTGGGCCCTGATCGCGGCGCTCGCGCCCGCGCTCCTGTTCACGCTGCTTTCGCGTCTGTCGGCGGCCCATGAGAGCCCCCGCGGCCTGCGCGAGAACTTGCTGATCAGCGCCCTGTTCGCCTTCGGCAGCGTGTTCTTTTACACGAGCGTTCAGGGCAGCGTCTGGTTCTCTGCCCACGTCGTCGCGACGGTCCTGCTCCTGCTCTACTTGCACGCGGCCTTGGGCGCTCGCCACCCGCTGCTCGCGGGGCTGTGCCTCGGGCTTGCGTACGGCTGTCGCCCGACCACCCTGCTCGCGGGCATCATCTTCGTGGTCGAGGTCCTGCGCGCCCATCGGCGTGCGGCGCTCGAGTCGACCTTGCTCGCGGTAGCCGACGCGCCCGGCGCTCAAGATGCCCTTCCCCACCCGCTCACGCGCGCCGCGCGGTGGGTGGGGGCCAGCGATTTTCGCCAATGTTTGCCGAAGCTCGCGTGGTTCGCGCTGCCCGTCGCGCTGCTGCTCGGGCTGTCGCTGTGGTTCAACGCCGCGCGCTTCGATGACCCATTCTCGTTCGGACACGAGTACCTGCAGATCCGTTGGCGGGCGCGGATAGACCGTTGGGGCCTCTTCCACTACCACTACCTCAGCAAGAACCTGGCCGTGTACCTCGCGAGCTTGCCGTGGCTCTCCTCGGATCCTCCGTACGTGATGATCAGCCGTCACGGGCTCGCGCTGTGGTTCACCACGCCAGCGCTCTTGTGGCTGCTCTGGCCGCGGCGCGTCGATGCGCGCATGGTCGGGCTGTACGTCGCCGTGGCGATCGTCGCGCTCTACAACCTCTGTTACCAGAACAGCGGTTGGGTGCAGTTCGGCTACCGCTTCGCCCTCGACTACATGCCTTTCATGATGGTGCTGCTCGCGTTGGGCGCGCGGCGCTTCCGCGTCGGCTTCTACGGGCTCTTGGTCTTTGCGATCGCCGTCAACACCTTCGGCGCCCTCACGTTCGATCGCGCGCACCGCTTCTACGACAACGACCGCACCCAAAATCGGCTCTTTCAGCCCGACTAGGGTAGCCCCGCCGATTGCTCGGCGGGGCTCCCACAGATCCGGACGTGCGGATTTCCCGCATCCGGCTCCTCAGGTCGATGGATTCGCAGCGAGAGCGCTGTGCACGATCCGCGGGGTGGCCAGCGGATGTCGAGCCAGGATGGCCAAGGAGTGGGGCCACGTCATGCGTCGCTTGCCACCTCGACGGTTCAACCAGTATCGCCAAGTTCGCCGTACACCCCGATAGACCGCGTTGAGCGCGCGGATGTTGCCGGTGATGCCGTAGTAGCTGTAGTGCCCGCGTAGCTTCTGCGTGAGGGTTCGCTGTTGTTCGGGTATTCGGAGGTGGCAGTTCGCCCTGCACCATTGATGAACGCTGCGAATCACCCGCGCGAGGCGGCTCTTCTCCGTACTTGCCGAATCGCTTCGGCAGTACCTCCATCACGCGCTCGGCGTCGCTCCGGTGCTCCAGGATGAGCACGAAGTCATCCGCGTAGCGGATGAGCTGTGCGCGTCCTTGAAGCCTGGGCTTCACCTCGCGCTCGAACCACGTATCGAGCACTTCATGCAGATAGATGTTCGCTAGCAGGGGGGAAACTACACCCCCCTGCGGACTGCCGGTCTCCGGGTGGTACAGCTGCCCGGCCTCCATCACGCCCGCATTCAGCCACTTACCGGTCATCCGGCGAATGACGCCGTCTCGCACTCGTCTGTCGAGGTACTCCCGAAGGTGCCCATGGTCGAGGCGGTCAAAGAACGACACGATGTCGGCCTCGATCACCCACCCGCCACCTATCGCCATCGCACTCTTCCAGATCGCTTCCAGCGCATCATGGGCACCGCGGCCAGGACGGAATCCGTACGAATCCTCGATGAACAGCGGCTCGTAGACCGCTTCGAGGACCATCGTCACAGCCCGCTGAAGCACCTTGTCTTCAAACGTGGGAACTGCCCGATGGGCCGCGTCTTGCGGCCGTCGCCTTTCGGGATGTGTACAATCGCCGCAGCATCAACCGCACCCTCTACCGCCAGCGATATCTCGTCGAG
>JBIQKA010000186.1:0-7540 GCA_044507075.1 Myxococcales bacterium | reverse complement strand
ACCTCGCGCCCCTCGAGCGCGTCAACAAGCCCTTCCCGCGCATCCGCTACAAGGAAGCCGTGGAGATCCTGCGCGCCAAGAACATCGCCTTCAATTACGGCGATGACTTTGGCGCGCCCGAAGAGACGGCAATAAGCGAGAGCTTCGACCGGCCCGTGATCGTCACCCACTACCCGATCGAGCTCAAGGCGTTCTACTTCAAGCGCGACCCGGCCGACCCGAGCGTGGCGCTGAACATGGACGTGCTCGCCCCCGAGGGCTACGGCGAGATCATCGGCGGCGGACAGCGCGAAGACGACCTGGCTCGGCTCGAGCAATCCATCCAGGAGCACAAGCTGCCCATGGAGGCGTTCAGCTGGTACCTGGATCTGCGGCGCTACGGCAGCTTCCCGCACGCGGGCTTCGGGCTCGGCATCGAGCGCACCGTGGCCTGGCTGTGCGGGCTCGAGCACGTGCGCGAGACCATCCCCTTCCCGCGCATGCTCAATCGCCTCCACCCGTAAGGCGGCCCTGGCGCCAGGCGCCTTGAAGTAGCCGTTTCCGTCGTCGTGGACGTGGACGTGGTCGCTCCCGGCGCCGTGGCCGCGCTCGTGAGCAGGAAGCGCCCACGGCACGGCCGGGATCAGGCCGCGCCGCCGCTCTTGATCCGGCGGTCCTTCGCCTCGATGGCCTCGACGAAGAGCTTCACGTACTCCCCTGCGCTGGTCAGGGCGAAGAACAGGCTGAGGTAGAGCAACCACAGGCCCGCCGTGTTGAAGTCGACCCACTCGGTGACGAACCAGAAGTCGATGCGATAGCGGTGGTGCAGCATCAGAAACAGCACGGCGACCATCTGCAGGGCCGTCTTCGCCTTGCCGCCCTCGCCCGCCGCGATGACCACGCCCTCGCTGATGGCGATGGTCCGCAGCATGCTGATCGAGAGCTCGCGGGCGAGGATCACGACCACGACCCAGGCGGGCACCCGCCCCATCCCGACCATCAAGACCAGGGTGGCCATCACGAGCAGCTTGTCCGCGAGCGGATCGAGGAACTTGCCCACCACGCTCACCAACCCCCGCTTGCGCGCGAGGTAGCCGTCGAGGGCGTCCGTGATGGTGGCCGCGGTGTAAGCCCAGCCCGCCCAAAAGTTCATCACCGGGGTCCCGTCGTAGAGGAGGACCATCACGCCCGGGATCATCACGATCCGGAACATCGTGAGCAGGTTGGGGAGGTTGAAGGCGTCTTCCTTCAACCCGGACACCTTTTGGGTGCGTGCTTCCCGATCGAGGCTGGCTTTCGTCATAGGGTGGCTCGCCTGGAGCTGACCCAGCCATGGCACGCCGCGGGGCGGGACACCAGGGGTGCCGGCCAGGTTTCGCGCGCGGGCATCTCCGCGCCCGGTTCGCCGCTTCGTTGCGTCCACCCCCGCGTCGGGTCAAACCGTCCGACGCCGACCGCCAGTTCTTTGACCCCCTTGGGGGGCCCGGGGATAACCGATTCGAAGGGCAGAGCGCGCATGCGGTGGCGGAAACGTGGCCGTGTCGGTCGTGCCGCAGGAGTAACGACGTGAAGGCCAAGCGAGTCGGCGTCCTGATGGGCGGTGTGAGTTCGGAACGGGAGGTCTCGCTGCGCACCGGGGAGGCCATCCACGACGCCCTGCGCGAGCGCGGTCACGACGTGGTCAAGGTGTTGGTGGACCGCGATCTCGATCGGACCTTGCGCAACACGCCCATCGACGTGGCCTTCCTCGCGCTGCACGGCACCTACGGCGAAGACGGCTGCGTGCAGGGGTTGCTGGAGATGCGCGGCATCCCGTACACCGGCTCGAGCGTGATGGCGAGCGCGCTCGCCATGGACAAATTCAAGTCGAAGCAGCTCTTCCGCCTCTACAACGTGCCCACGCCCCCCTACTACTGTGTGGGCACGGACGAGCTTGAGAAGCTCGAGGAGCTCCACGGCTCCTTCGGATTTCCGGCCTTCGTCAAGCCGCGCTGCCAGGGCTCGAGCGTGGGCGCAGGGAAGGCCGAAGGCCTCACCGAGCTGCGCCAGCTGTGCGAGCAGGCGCTCCTGTTCGACGAGTACGCCCTGATCGAGCGCTTCGTCGCGGGGCGCGAGGTGTCCGTGGCGGTGCTCGACGGCAAGGCGCTGGGCGCCATCGAGATCGTGCCCAAGGGCATGTTCTACGATTACAAGACCAAGTACACGTCGGGAGGAAGCGACTACCATTTCCCGGCGCGGCTTTCGCCGACCCGCTACAAGAACGTGCTCCAACTGGCCGAACGCGCGGTGGAGGCGCTCGACGTGCGCGGCGCGACGCGGGTCGATCTGTTGGTGACGGAAGGGGAGAACGAGTACGTGCTCGAGGTCAACACCCTGCCGGGCATGACGCAGACCTCCCTCTTGCCCAAGATCGCCAAGGAAGCCGGAGGCCTCGAATTCGCGCAGCTTTGCGAGGAGATCCTCAAGCGCGCGCGACTGCACCAACGAAGGCCCGAGGACGCCAGCGCGAGCACCACGAACGCCGCCGGACAAGCGGCCGCCGTAAACGATTGAACCCAAGAACGGCTCTTCTTGAAAGTCAGGGACGGGTTCTCGGTGGGTGGCGGGGCTAAAACAGCGCCAAACGCCGGTGGCGTTTTGGCAGGAAGATCAAGCAGGCAACCTGGAACCTGTGCGGGCCGATGCCTTGCAGATGAACCGAGCAAAGCCAGGTCCCGAAGGCCCAGTGCAGCAATCAGCGCAGCACGGGCAAGGTCTTACCTCCCACGAGCGGCTCCTCACGCTCGACGCCCCACGTTCTACGGCCCACCCGCACCCGCACGCGCACGCTCGCCCCGCAAACCGCGGCGGGTTTCCACACGAGAAGCTCGAGGCTTATCAAGTGGCTTTTCCACGATTTCTTCGCCGGTTTTGGTTTTCGCGAAGAACCCTCAAAACGCGCGACGCTACGGGGAGCCTTGCGGCGCGGACGCCTCGGCTTCCGTCGTGCCCTTGCCAAGCACGCTGACCCTGCCGAACCCTGCGCGCCCGGTCACGATCACACGCGCGGCGTGGGTTCGCCCGCAGAAGGTCACGCGCGCCACCATGTCGTCGCTCGTGGCCTCGCCGTAGACGGCGCCATCGAGCGCTTCGACGCGCAGCGTCGCGCGAAACAGCCCCGGCTGCAAAAACGCCTGCCAAACCTCACATTCGCCGAGCGCGGCGCGGCTCTCGAGCTCGACCACCTGGCCCTGCACGAGCGCGTGCTCCTCGGCGAACGACGACTTGCCGGGTCGAAGCGACGCCTTGGCCAGCGCGGCTTGCTTGGTCGCGGAAAGCCAAGCTTCCCGTGACGGCGAAGGTTCGCCGAGCCACATCGCGTGCGGCCCCCCGACGGCCGCCTGCGGCGCGCGAAAGCGGCCGATCCGCACCGCCCCTTCTCCAGAGATCGCGTTGATCTCCAGGGCGAGATCCTGGGCGCGATCGCTGCAGAACTGGAGCGCCGCCACGTGATCGCTGGCGACGCCGTGCCCGAGCTCCCGCTCGCCATCGAGCAGACGCAGGCTCAGCCCAGCCAAGGAAGGCGCTCCCTCGCCGGCCAACGTGTAGCAATCGCCCGAGCGCATGGCGACCGCGACGCGCAAGGCCCGCCCCGCTTGTAGGTGAGCCTTCACCCGCGGGCCTGCATCCTCGAAGCCGCGTTTGTGCAGCGTCTTGGCGAGCTCGTTGAGCGCCGACCCGCGCTCCTCGTCCGGGACCGTGAGCAGGTCGTCTCCCTCGATGGAGGGCCGCACGAACTGCGCCGTGGCGTAGGCGCCGACCCCCTGGTAGGCGTGGATCGCGTAGTACGCGTCCACGCGCTTGCTCCCCGCGCACAAGGTCAGGCTCGGGCGCGCGTCGGAGCCGTCGTCCTCGATCAACGGGGTTCCGTCGGAGCGATACAGTGAAGCGTCGAGATCGATGACGCTCGGGGTGGCCACGGCCACGAACCGTGCGCAGGTCTTCGGCTCGATGCTGACCGCACGGGTCGCGCGCCCGTTGGTGGGCAAAAAGCCCCGTTCCCGGAAGGCAGCCCGGGCGAAGCCCTGATCTTGGAGGGCCTGCGCCACCGCCGCGAGGCGCAGCTCGAGCGCGTCTTCATGCCCTTCGAAGGTGCTCAACGGAGGCGGCTGGACGCGCAACACGTGGTCGCCTTGCACGCCACCACAGGCCGCGAGCAAGAGGGCGCCGAAAAGCCATCCGCGCCTCATGGCGCTCCCTTCGGCGTGCCCTGCGCCGGCACCTGGTTCTGCGCCCACCACATCGAAACGGCCCCATCCCGCCCGCGCGCGCGCAGGACGAGCTTTGCGACTTCGTCGCGGCTCGCGCAGGTAAAGAGCAGCGGCACGTGGCGACGCCCCTCGTTGCGCGCCACCAACACGCCGTCTGCGTTCACGAGCCTCACGTCCACCGCCTGTGCCCCCCCTTCTGCGATCGCCGCAAAGGCGTAGCAAGATCCGGCCTCGAGAGACACCGGCCAGGTGTGGGGCGTGGCGCTCTCGGCCCAGGCCTCGCCGAGCGGCATGAGCTCGAATCCGCGCGCCTGGGCGACCACGTTGGCCTCGGCCCAGGTCAGCGCCCGCGCGGCCCCCAGCGCGCGGATCACGGGGGTCGCGGCGGCTTCGTGCTCGAAAGCGCGCAAGATGACCACGCCGCGCATCGGACGCGCCTGCACCCGCACGGAATAGACGCCCGCGACGTCGGTACACAACGGGAGCTCCACCCGCTCGTCGTGCGCGGTGCGCGCGTCCCATCTGCGCTCGGAGGGGCTCGGAGCGCGGACGTCGAACAGCACCCCGCGCGAGACAGGCACATAGGCGACCACCCGATAGCAGCGCTGCGCCTCGAGGATCAGCGCGCCCTCCGCGGCGCCCGCGCGCAACTCCAGCGCGCTCGCCCTGCCGTATGCCCGATAGCCCAGCTCACGCAACGCCCCCTCTGCTTGTTCGAGCCTGAGATCGAGCATCAGCTCGTCCGGCGCGCCGCCCACGCCCCGGGTTTGCTCGGCGCGACCACCCGCGCTGACCGCGAACTGAATCGCCTCGGGCAAGCGCTCGACCCCCCGCGGGGCGTGCTCCACGCGGAACAACATGAGCTCACCGCGCCCCGCGTACATGGTCGCGCTCACGTACATCATGAGCCCCGGGCTCCCGCAGACGCGCGCGTAGGCCATGGGCTGCTGCGCGAGGTCTTCGGCGAGGGGCTGCCCTGCCCGGGTGTGGATGGCGAGATCCACATCGCGGACCTCTCCCGTTCCGAGCGCCAAAAAGCCCACGCATTCGCGGCGCTCGAGGCGCACCTCGTGCACCGAGGCCTGGCCCTCGAACAAAAATGCGCGCGCGATCTCGGACACCCGCGTCGCGCCCTGCGCCCTCAGATGCTGCTCGATCAGCGGCAACAGGCCGGAAGTGACCGCGCCGTCCGAGCGACTCGCTTCAGCGTGCACGGAACGCGCGCAGGCGGCTGTCAGCACGCAGACGAGCAGCCATCGCAAGAGATGCAGGTGCGCGGTGGGACGTCGCTTCACTTCGGCTTGAGGGCGGTGCTCTCGCCGGGCTTTTTGGCCTGGGCGCGCGCGGTGATGGAAGCGATGGCTTCGTTGGCGGCCTTGCGGACGGCGGGCGGGGATCCGGGCGCCGCGTAGCGCTTCAACTGAGGGGTCACCTCGGGCGTCGCGACCTGCCCGAGCGCCGCGATCACCTGGAGCCGCTGGGCCTGATCCTGGCTGCTGATCGCGAGCAACTTGAGCAGCGCGTCGGTACGCAAGGGGCTCTTGATGGAGGCGACGGCGTTGACGACCTCAGCCTTCTCCTCCTCGTCGCGATCGCCCTTCTCGAGATACTGCACGAGCGGCTCGAGCCCTGCGGGATCGCCGAGGCGCCCGAGGCTCAGCACGGCCGACACGCGCACCGCGCGGACGGGATCGGCGAGCAGGCGGATCACCTGCGCGGTCGCGCGCTTTTCGCCGATCACGCCCAGCGCTTGCACCGACCACTCGCGCACCGCCGCGTCCGCGTCGGCGAGGCGCCGAATGAGCGGATCGGTCGCCCTTGGGTCGGGAAGTCGCCAGAGGGCAGCCGCAGCCACCACGCGCACCTCGGGGCTCTTGTCTTCGAGCGCCGCGATCAGGTCCGGGATGGCGTCGCGCACCCCGAGACGTCCCAAGGCGCGTCCCGCGGCCGCGCGCACCACGGGCTCGGGATCGGACTTGAGCAAGGGCCGCAGGTGGCCGGAGATCTCCTGGCGCAGCCGGTAGCCCCGCCGGCCCATCTCGTCGGCGGCCACGGCGCGCTCGGCGGCGTCCGGGGACTTCAGCCGCGCGAGGGCGGCGCGGAAGGCCTCTTCGTTCTGGCCGCTCGGAGCCCCCGCGGGCGCGGGAGGCTGTGCACGCACACTTCCCGCCACGGGCGTCACGCCCGCGAGACAGCCACACAAAAGCCAACGAATCAACCCGTCCATGACCTTTCGCCTCATCATTATCGCAGCGTCGCGGCCCATCCGTCACCCGCCACGGTCTACCCTCCCACGACGCGTACGTCGCGCCAGGATTCAGGGGCGCTGGCGCTGTCTCAGCCAGGCTTGGCGCGGCTGGGCGCGCCCTTGCTGGGGCTCGGCATCCGCGCGGAGGACAAGAGGTCGCGCACCGAGGGCACGGCGCTGAGGGCGCGCACCACGGGTTCGGCCGCCTCATGGATGCCCTGAAGCACGCGAGCGAGGTCCGCCTCCAGCACCTCCGCACGCTCGCGCAAGAGCTGCAGCTCGCTCTCCGCTTCTGCGGTCACGATCCCCAGCCGGCCCTTGAGCTGCGCCACCTGAAAGTTCAGGTCCTCGCGCTCACGCTCGGCCGAGTGCACACGCGCCTTCAAGGTGGGTAGCTGTGCCTCCGCTTCCAGCCACAGCGCCGCCTGTCCACCCACCTGCTTCAGTCGCTCCGCGAGCGCCGTGTTCACCGCGATCCGACCGCCGCCCTGCAGGCCAAGTTCGTGGATCGCGCTGATCAGCGGCTGGGCGAGCTCCTGGAGCCTGGCCTCGGCCTGCGCGCAGCCTTCGCGGGCGTCGGCGATGCGCCGGGCCACGCGAGACTCGTCCTGCCCCAGCTCGTCCACGGCGCGTCCCATGCGCAGGCGCGCGGCCCGCACGTTGTCCTCGTGCTCCTTCGCCCGTAGCAGGTTCTCGCCGAGCTCCTGGCGCAACACACGCGCCGACTGCACCAGCTGCGCCATCTCCGCGAGCGCCGTACGCACTTCGTTAGGCGGACTCCCGCTGGGATAGGCGCGCGGTAACATCGATTGATAGAGGTCGACACGGGCCGCCCAGGTCTCCTCGGCCGCATCGAGCCACGGTTGGGTGGCCTGCGGCTCCAAGAGCGGCACCGCCATCATCCCAGAGCGGCGCGGGGGCCGCGAAGGGCGCGTGCCCGAGAGCTCATCGAGCAGCGCGCTCAGCTCGTCCGCCAGATGGTAGGCGTCGGAGAAGCGCTCGCCCGGGTGCTTGGCCAGCATGCGCATGACGAGCGCGTCGAGCTTGTTCCGGAGCGGCAAGT
>JBIQKA010000185.1:0-7548 GCA_044507075.1 Myxococcales bacterium | reverse complement strand
GCTCAGGCCCGCGGCGACGAAGCAGGCGAGGGGGCCCACGCGATCGTTGATGGGATGCGTGAGCAGGCCGCCCACGCCCGGGCCGATGATGAACCCGATGCCGAACGCCATGCCGATCAGGCCCATGCCCTTCACGCGCTCTTCGGGGCGCGTCACGTCCGCGATGTACGCGCTGGCCGTGCCCAGGTTGGCCGTCGCCGCGCCGCTCGCCGCGCGCGCCACGAACAGCCAGGCGACCGAGTTCGCGAAGCCGAGCGCCAGACCCAAACCGGTCATTCCGAGCACCGAGAACGCGATCGAGATCAGCATCACCGGCCGGCGGCCCACCCGATCCGAGAGGCGGCCCCAGAGCGGCATGAACACGAACTGCATGGCCGAATAGATCGCGCCCAGCGCGGTCGCGGTGAGCTCGTCGACCCCGAACACGCTGCGCGCCTGGATGCTGAGGAACGGCATCACCAAACCGAACCCGAGCAGGTCGAGCAGGACGGTGAGGAAAATGACACCGAGCGAAGGGGCGCGTTGCATGGGACGAACTGAAGGGCTCGGGTCTAGCCCGCCGGATTCATCGGTGCCATGGCCCACGCTCGGTGAGCGAGGGCGCGCAAGCGGGAAATTCGCCTGCGGCCAGCGCGCTGGAGCTCACCTTGCGCGGCGGCTCCGAAGAGGCGTCCTCTCGCGCCACGACCTGCGTGGTCATCCGGTGACCAGTAGAGTTGCGCCGTGTCTGATGTGGCCAGAAAGCGTTGGCTCAGATGGATAGCTCCGATCCTTGCGCTGCTGGTGGCCGGGTCGTGGCTCGATCGGCGCCTGACCTTCGCCGCGCTGTTTCTGCGCTTTGAGGCCGGAGAAGCGCCTGCCGGGTGGATCGCGCGCTACCGCGCCCGTGAGGTCGTGACGGCGGACTTTCGCCTGCCGTACGGCGGGCGAGGCCGCATGTACACGCCCAAGGGAGGCGCATCACGGGGGCTACTCTTGGTACACGGTATGCACCCCGCGGGCATTGACGAGGCGCGTCTTCGCGGCTTTGCCCGGGCGTTGGCTGCGAGCGGGGTGCGCGTGGCCACGCCCGAGCTGAGCGAGTTGATGCATTTTCGCCTCTCGCGGCGCGACGTGGTGGCGGTTGCGGACGCCGCGAAGCAGCTCAAGCGGGAGCTCGGGGGGCGGCCGGTGACCGTGTTCGGCGTGAGCTTCGGCGGGGGCCTGGCTCTGCGCGCCGCCTGCGAGCCGGCGTTGGCCGGCGGGATCGGCAACGTGATCGCCCTGGGGGCCCCCGAGGACCTCGTGCGCGTCTCTCGATTCGCACTCGGTGAGCCTGTGCAGGGGCCAGACGGAAAGGTGTTCCCGCTCGCTCCCCACGCCTACGCCCAGAAGGCCATAAAGCGGTTTTTCCTGGGAGACGCGCCTCCCCCACAGGATGGACCTGCGCTGCGCGAGCTCCTTCAGCAGGCGTTGAGCTTGCGCGCGGAGGCGCTTCATCAGCTCTCGCCGTCGGCGTGCCGGCATCCCATCGAGGCCCCTGTGCATCTCGTGCACGGGCTCGGGGACAACGTGATTCCGTTCATCGAGACAGAGTGGCTGGCGCGCGAGCTTCCGACGCGTGAGCCGGCTGAGGTACTGGTGTCTCCGGCCATCTCGCACGCCGAGTACGCGCCGCCGACGCTGTGGCAGCGTTTGCAGCTGATCGAATTCATGGCGCGGGCGGCGGATTGGTAGGTCAACCCGTACGCTGGCCGAACAGCGTCGTGCGCGCTACACACGAAGCGGTTTTTTCCCGGGGTTTCGATGATCGACGTAAGTAGGCAGCGCCTCACGCACCTCAGGCAGCTCGAGGCTGAGAGCATCCACATCATTCGCGAAGTCGCCGCGGAGTTCGAGAAGCCGGTGATGCTCTACTCGATCGGCAAAGACTCCACGGTACTCGCGCGCTTGGCGATCAAGGCGTTTCATCCGGCGCCCGTACCGTTCCCGCTCCTCCACGTGGATACCACCTGGAAATTCCGGGACATGTACGCCTTCCGCGAGAAGTTCGTGAAGGACAACAACCTCAACCTGATCAAGTGGACCAACCCCGACGGCTTGCGGGACAACGTGAACCCGTTCGATCACGGCTCCGAGAAGTACACCACGATCATGAAGACCCAGGCGCTGGTGCAGGCGCTCACCAAGTACGGCTTCGACGCCGCCTTCGGGGGCGCCCGCCGCGATGAGGAGAAGTCGCGCGCCAAGGAGCGCATCTACAGCTTCCGAGACCGCTTCCAGCAGTGGGATCCCAAGAACCAGCGGCCCGAGCTGTGGAACCTCTACAACTCCAAGATCAACCGCGGTGAGAGCATCCGTGTGTTCCCGATGTCCAACTGGACCGAGCTCGACATCTGGCAGTACATCTACCTCGAGCAACTGCCCATCGTGCCGCTCTACTACGCCGCGCCTCGGCCGGTGGTGGAGCGCGGGGGCTCGCTGATCATGGTGGACGACGAGCGCATGCGTCTGAACCCGGGCGAGACCCCGGTGACCAAGATGATCCGCTTCCGGACCCTCGGCTGCTACCCGCTCTCCGGTGCCATCGAGAGCGAGGCGACCACGCTGCCTGAGATCATCCGCGAGATGCTGATGACGCGTTACTCCGAGCGGCAAGGCCGCTTGATCGACCACGACCAGGCCGCGTCCATGGAGCGCAAGAAGCGCGAGGGTTACTTCTGATGTCGATCTTCGGAAGCCCCCACGTACGCGTGCCCGTGCCCGTGCCCGTACACGATCTCTTCTTCGCCCTCTGCGCCGACACAGAATCGGGCATGGGCACGGGCACGCGTACGTTTACGGGGAAGCACGCATCATGAGTACTCCGGTTATCAACCCCAAGTCCGACGAAGAGCTGATCGACAAGGACATCCTTGGATTTCTAGCGAAGCACGAGAACAAGGAGCTTCTGCGCTTCGTGATCGTCGGCTCGGTCGACGACGGAAAGAGCACGCTCATCGGGCGTCTGTTGTTCGAGCTCAAGGCGGTTTACGAAGACCAGCTCGAGGCGGTGATGAAGGCCACCACCATGGTAGGTGTGCCGATCGACTTCTCGCTCATCACCGACGGCCTCGAGGCCGAGCGCGCCCAGGGCATCACGATTGACGTGGCCTACCGCTACTTCACCACGGAGAAGCGCAAGTTCATCGTGGCGGACACGCCCGGCCACACCCAGTACACGCGCAACATGGTCACCGGCGCCTCCACGGCCGACGTGTGCATCATCCTGATCGACGCGCGCCTCGGGGTGCTCGAGCAGTCGCGTCGGCACGCGTACATCGCGTCCTTGCTGGGCATTCCGCACCTTTTGGTGGCCGTGAACAAGATGGACCTGATGGAGTACGGCGAGCAGCGCTTCGCGGAGATCCAGCGCGAGTTCGCCAAGTTCACCTCGGGCCTGACCTTCAAGGACGTGACCTTCGTGCCGGTGAGCGCCCTGTTGGGCGAGAACGTCGTGCAGCGCGGCGAGCAGATGCCCTGGTACAAGGGGCCCACCGTGCTCGGTTTCCTCGAGACCGTGCCGATCGCCGAGGACAGAAACCTCAAGGACTTCCGCTTCCCCGTCCAGTATGTGATCCGTCCTCACCTCAACTATCGCGGCTTCGCGGCCCAGGTATCGAGCGGCGTGGTGAAGAAGGGCGATCCCGTGATGGTGCTGCCTTCGGGCAAGACTTCGCGCGTGAAGGCCATCGACAGCTTCGAGGGGGAGCGCGAAGACGCGTTCATGCCCGAGAGCGTGACCATCCGTCTGGAGGACGAGATCGATTGCTCGCGCGGTGACATGATCGTGCATCCGAACAACCGCCCGCGGATCGGCCGCAGCTTCGAGGCCGACGTGGTGTGGATGCACGAGCGCCCGCTCGATCCGCAGAAGAGCTACTTCCTCAAGCACACCACGCAGGTGATCCGCATGCAGGTCGAGAAGGTGCACGATCGCATCGATCTCAGCACCCTCGAGCGCGTGCCCGCGGAGACGCTGGGGCTCAACGAGATAGGCAGGCTCACCATCACCTGTCACCGGCCCATCTACTACGACGCGTACCTCGACAACCGCGTCACGGGCGCCTTCGTGATCGTGGACTCGCTGAACAACGCCACCGTGGCCTCGGGCATGATCCGACGTGACGAGGGCCATCAGAGCGTCGATGACGCGCTCAAGGAGCTGCGCGCGGGTTCGGGCCTTGCCAACCGCACCCAGGTGAGCCCCAAGGAGCGCCGCGAGCGTCTGGGGCAGGCGGGGGTCACGGTCTGGCTCACGGGGCTTCCGGGCTCGGGGAAGGTCAACGTGGCCTACGTGCTCGAGCGCAAGCTGTTCGATCTCGGACACTCGGCCCACGTGCTCGCCCCCGAGGGGCACGCCATCGGCGCCGTCGCGGTGGCCGTGAAGGCGCTCACCGACGCGGGCCTCATCACCATCTGCGCCCTGCCTGCCAAGACGCGGGCCGAGCGCGCGTTGGTGCGCGAGAAGGTCGGCGGCGAGCGTTTCCTGGAGGTGTTCGTGAACACCGACCCGGCGATCAGCGCCGAGCGCAAGCCCGAGGCCGATCGCGAGGGCTTCGAGGCGCCCGAGCAGGCCGATCTCGCGTTGTCGCAGGACGACTCCATGGTGGAGCACGCCGTGGACAAGATCATCGAGCTGCTCGCCAAGCGCGGCCAGGTGGATGTGAGCTGAAGCGGCGCTCGCGCTGCGGTCGATCCAAGGCGGGCATGTCCGCGCCAGTGGTCAGGGCGCGAGCGTCCCTTTGCTCACGCGATTCCGATCAGCGCGCGCGCTTCGGCCGGACTTGCGATCTCACGGCCGGCTTCCCGTGCGATGCGCACCAACGCCTCCACCAACGGGCCATTGCCGGACGTCTTCTCGCCACTTGGCAGGTAGAACGTGTCCTCGACGCCCGTGCGCAACATGCCTCCGAGTTCGGCCGCGCGACGCTGCAGCGTCCAGACCTCTTGCCGCCCGATGGCGGTGACCTGCCAGTTGCAGCCCGGCTTGATCAGCTTGAGCAGGATGGGCAAGAGCTCGGGATCGGCGGGCATGCCTGACTCTACGCCCATCACGAAGTTGTATTCGGGGTGCTTGGTGAGCCCGGCGTCCGCGTAGAGCCCGACGCAGCGCACGATGCCGACGTCGAAGCACTCGAACTCGGGCATCGTGTGGGTCTTGGCCATCGCCTCGAGGAAGCGCTGCACCTTGTCCACGCCGTTGTCGAACACCATCGGAGGCCAGGCCCAGGTTCCATCGGCCTTCACCTTGAGGTAGTTCAGCGAGCCCGCGTTGCAGGCCGCCATTTCGGGTCGTACGCGCTCGAGGCATGCCAGCGGGCCCGAGATGTCGGGGCCCACGGTGCCAGTGGTCATGTTGATGATCACGCCCGGGCACGCCTCGCGGATCGCCTGGGTGATCTCGGCGGCGACGTTGGGATCCCAGCTCGGCAGGTGCCCCAGGCCAGGGGTGGGGTTGCGGTAGTGCACGTGCATCACCGTGGCGCCGGCGTCGAAGGCTTGTCTGGCGCTGAGGGCCATCTCGGCGGCAGTGACGGGCACCGGGTGCTGCCGGGGGTTGGTGAGCACGCCGGTCAGGGCGCAAGTGACGACCGCTTTCTGCATGGAGGGCAGTATGCCGCCGGTCTTTACGACAAACAATGAATGAGTATTCATTCTCCAGTCGACGGAACGCGAGCGATACTTGCTCCTTTTGGTGCACATCTGTACAGTGCGGCGCATGGTCGAGCGACGCGGCGGAGAGGGCGGACAATTGCGGGCTTTTCAGGCCAAGCGGCCGCCACCCTGGGGGCGTCCGCGCGGGCTGTCGGCGGTGCTCGCGAGCTGGCGGGAGGAGCCGGGGATCGCCCGTTGCTTTGCCTTGGATCAGACCCTGAAGGGCAAGGAGGCGTCATTCGGGAAGATCCCGGCCGAGCTTCACCCGAGGTTGATCGAGGCGCTGCGCAAAAAGGGCATCCAGAAGCTCTACGCGCACCAGTCGGAGGCCTTCGGCCTGGCCAAGGACGGGCGCGACGTGGTGGTGTCCACGCCCACCGCGTCGGGCAAGAGCCTCTGTTACAACCTGCCCGTGCTCGATGCGCTGGCGCGCGATCCCTCCGCCCGCGCCCTCTATCTCTTCCCCACCAAGGCGCTCTCGCGCGATCAGGAGGAGGCGCTGCGCGCGTTGATGGGCGACGCCGGTCTCGACAGCGGCGCCATCACCTACGACGGCGACACCCCCGGCGATGCGCGGCGTGCCGCACGCGAGCGGGCTGCGGTGCTGCTCACCAACCCGGACATGCTGCACGCGGGTATCCTCCCGCATCACGCCAACTGGGCCCGCGTGTTCTCCAACCTGCGCTTCGTGGTGATCGACGAGCTGCACACCTACCGCGGCGTGTTCGGCTCCCATCTGGCCAACGTGCTGCGCCGGCTCTTGCGCGTGGCGGCGTTTCATGGATCGTCGCCGGTGGTGCTCTTCGCGTCGGCCACCATCGGCAATCCCCAGGAGCACGCCTCGCGCATGCTCGGGCGAGAGGTGGTGCAGGTCGGCGAGAGCGGCGCGCCCGCGGGGCCGCGCAGCGTGCTGGTGTACAACCCGCCCGTGGTGAACTCGGAGCTCGGGATCCGCCAGAGCTACCTCAAGGCCGCGGTGCGGCTCACGGCGGATCTGGTGCGGGCCGAGGTGCCCACGCTGGTCTTCGGTCAGGGCCGAAACCAGGTCGAAACCATGCTCAAGTATCTGCGGGACAAGCTCGCGCCGCACAAGGTGGAGCCCGAGCAGATCATGAGCTATCGCGGAGGCTATCTGCCCGAGACGCGGCGGCGCATCGAGGCGGGCCTGCGCGCGGGCGAGATCCGCTGCGTGGTGGCCACCAACGCGCTCGAGCTCGGCATCGACATCGGCTGCTTGGACGCCGTGGTGTGCGCTGGCTACCCCGGGAGCGTGGCCGCGCTCTGGCAGCGCTTCGGGCGCGCCGGACGCAGGCGAGAGGGGTCTCTTTCGGTGTTGGTGGCCTCGAGCGCGCCGCTCGATCAGTACTGCGCGCGCGATCCGGAGGCCATCGTGGGGGCGCCGGTGGAGCAGGCGCGCATCGATCCAGACAACATCGAGATCCTGGTGCAGCACCTCAAGTGCGCGGCCTTCGAGCTGCCCTTCGAGGAGGGCGAGGCGTTCGGCAGCGTGAGCGCGGACGACACCACGGAGGCCCTGGATTTCTTGGCCAAGCACGAGCTTCTGCATCCCGTGCCGGGCAGGGAAGGGCGGCGCGTCTACCACTGGGCAGCCGACGCCTATCCTGCCAACCACGTGTCCTTGCGCAGCGTGGGCTGGGACAACTTCGTAGTTATCGAACGCGATGACAATCGCACCATCGCGGAGATGGACTTCCGCTCCACGCACACGATGCTGCACGAGCAGGCCATCTACCAACACGAGGGCGAGCAGTACCAGGTGGAGAAGCTCGACTTCGAGAACCACAAGGCCTTCGTGCGCAAGGTGGAGCCGGACTACTTCACCACCGCGATGACGTACACGCGGGTGGAGGT
>JBIQKA010000184.1:0-7559 GCA_044507075.1 Myxococcales bacterium | reverse complement strand
GAGCCGTCGCCCGAGGAGATCGCCGAGCGCATGGAGATGCCGCTCGACAAGGTCCGCAAGGTCCTCAAGATCGCCAAGGAGCCGATCTCGCTCGAGACCCCGATCGGCGAGGAGGAAGACAGCCATCTTGGCGACTTCATCGAGGACAAGTCCATCTCGTCCCCGGTGGAATCGGTCATCTCCAACAACCTCGAAGACAGCACCCGCCGCGTGCTCAAGACCCTCACGCCGCGCGAGGAGAAGGTGCTCCGCATGCGCTTCGGCATCGGCGAAAAGAGCGATCACACGCTGGAAGAGGTCGGCCAGGACTTCGAGGTCACGCGCGAGCGCATCCGGCAGATCGAGGCCAAGGCGCTGCGCAAGCTGCGGCATCCTTCGCGCTCCAAGCAGCTGAAGTCTTTCATCGAGACTTGATCGGGATCAATCGAGAGCGCAGACAGGGAAGGGGCGGGCCGGAAGGCTCGCCCTTTTCGTTTGGGGGCGGTGGGGGCGAGGACGTGGACGAGACGCGCACGTGGGCGAGGACGAGCACGTGGACGAGGACGAGCACGTGGACGAGGACGAGCACGCGCACGAGCACGCGCACGCGCACGCGCACGCGCACGCGCCAGATCGAGGCCAAGGCCCTGCGCAAGCTCCGGCATCCGAGCCGGAGCAAGCAGCTGAAGAGCTTCATCGAGACTTGATCAGGAGATCGCGCAGACAGGGAAGGGGCGGGCCGGGAGGCTCGCCCTTTTCGTTTTTGGGGGGGCGAGGACGTGGGACTGGGGAAGGACGAGGACCTGGACGAGTACGAGGACGAGCACGTGGACGAGCACGCGCACGCGCACGCGCACGTGGAGGAGTAGGGGGACGTGCACGGGGGGCGTACCACGTGAGCTCACCCGGAGGGCGCGGAGCGAAGCGCCCGCGCCGGGGCCCGCTCAGGCGTCCTCGAGTGGGCTAAGTCCGCGCGAGCACGCAAGGGCGCGTTCGGCGGAGTCGATTCGCGAGCGCGCCCGCAGGAGGGGCCCGAGGCGTACTTCCTGTACGCCGCAGCGGTCCCTCCGAGGACGCAAGCCGCGAATCGGCCCGCCCAACGCGCCCGGGTGGGCCCACCGGGACTTGAACCCAGAACGTTCCCGTTATGAGCGGGGGGCTCTAACCATTGAGCTATGGGCCCAGGAACGAGCCGGTGACGGCTCGACCTCGTGCTGTTTCTAGCACGCAAAATCACTCTGTGTGCACGTCGCCTTCTTGCGTCCGTGCCAGTTCGGCGGTACGCACGCGCCAACCGGGCCGATGGCCCACGAGGAGGCTGCGTGAGCGTACGGGAACAGCTGGTGGCACTCGCCAAGCTCGGACGCATCGATGCGTCCACCCACGAGTTCGATCAGGAACTCAAAGAGATCCCGAAGGAAGTGGACCAGCTCCGGGAGAGCGTTGCGCTCCTTGAAGGACTGCTCGCCAAGGAGCGAAGGGATCTCGAAGAAGCCCAGCGTCTATGTGAGCTTCAAGACACGGGCGTGAAGGAAGCGGCCGACGGCATCGCCAAGGCCAAGGCCAAGAGCGCCAAGGCCAAAAACGCCCGCGAAGCAGACGCGGTCGAGCGCGAATTGGAGGTGCTGCGGCGCAGCCAGAAAGATCGCGAGGTAGAGCGCGATCGCCTGAACGCAGCCATCGCGCAGGTGAAGGCCTCCCTCGAGACCCACCAGGCGGAATTCGCCGGGCTCAAGGAGCACTTGACCCAGAAGGAAGCCGAGGCGCAGGCGCGGATCAGCGAGCTCCAGGGCAAGCGCGATCAGGTGCTCCACGGTCGCGACGAACTCGCCGTGTTGGTGCCGCGCGATGTGCTGACCCGCTACGACCAGCTGCGCGCGCGTCGCGGGACGGGCGTGGCGGAGGTGCGCGACGGCATCTGCCAGGGCTGCCGCATGTCCGTGCGCCCGATGCAGTACATCGTGATCCAGCGGGAGGAGGGCATCGAGCGCTGCGCCCACTGCCAGCGCTACCTCTACTGGGGACGCTGGTTGGCCGAGGACAACCAGGTCCTGGAAGAGGGCGAGCAGGGCGAGCCCAAGTGAGCGCCCCGGCCGCTTGACGCGGCCCGCGCGTGATCGCATTGCCGATCTTTCGAAAGCGAGCCCGCGCCAGCGGAAACCGCGCGAGCGCGCTCAGTCGCTCACCACCGAGAGCCACTCCGGGTGCGGCTTGCCTTCGCCACGCACAACTTCGAAGTACCTCTTCTGCACGCGCTCAGTCACCGGCCCACGTGCGCCGATGCCAATCGTGCGATCGTCGATCTCGCGTACCGGGGTGACCTCAGCGGCCGTCCCGCACATGAAGACCTCGTCGGCGATGTAGAGCTCGTCACGCGTGATGGTGCGCTCCACCAACTTGAGCCCTAGCTCTTCGCAGAGCTGAATCACGGTGTCGCGTGTGATCCCGCCGAGGATCGAGGACCCCAGCGGCGGCGTGTGGATCACGCCCTTTTTGACCATGAAGATGTTCTCGCCCGAGGCCTCGGCCACGCAACCCTGGGTGTCGAGCATGATCGCTTCCTGGTACCCAGCCGCCATCACCTCGCGCTTGGCGAGGATGGAGTTCACGTAGTGCCCGACGATCTTGCCCTTGGCCATCACGGAATTGATCCCGGGGCGGGTAAACGAGCTCACCTTGGCCCGGATGCCCTTCTTGATACCCTCGTCGCCCAGGTAGGCGCCCCATTTCCAGGCCACCACCGTGAGGTGCGTGCGGTTCTCCGTCGCCCCGAGCCCCATCGCGCCCGCACCGAGGAACACCAGCGGGCGTAGGTAACACTCGGCGAGCTTGTTCACCCGCACCGTCTCCAGACAGGCTGCGGCGACCTCCTCGCGGCTCTGCTCGATCTTCATCGTGCAGATGTGGGCGGATTCGAAGAGGCGATCCACGTGCTCTCGCAACCGGAAGATGGCGCTTTGGCCGCTCGCCAGTTTGTAGCAACGGATGCCCTCGAAGACGCCGAGCCCGTAGTGGAGGGTGTGCGCGAGGACGTGAACCTTGGCATCGTCCCAGTTGACCAACGCACCGTCGAACCAGATTTTCTCCACTTTATCGACCATTCGAGCCTCCGACCGAGTCGAAGTGATCGCATGGCGACGCCGGCCCGTCCAACGATTGCGACGGAAGGGCGAATCGGGGAGCCGAAGGCGGTGGGCGGGCGTGTGGCTTTGGGTGAGTGGGAGGGGGCTCGGTTGACGCTGAAACCCCGGTCGAGTACAACCGCGCGGCCTCAGGACCCAGGTGCGTCATCGTCTCGAATTGAGAGTGATTGCACCGAGCGCGCAAGCTCCGGCCGGTTCGCTCGGCGGGGGGTCCCAGGTGCGGGACAAGGCGTCTCCGGCAGCGTGCCGAGAGCGCTGAACACACGCTTTTCGAGGAGTTTCCATTGTACGGCCTTCTGCACATTTTGACGAGCTGGTTACAGCCCGACGTGAGCTCCGGCGCGCCCGTGGGTGGGGATGCGCCCGCGCGCGGTCCGGCAGGGCCCATGGACAGCGGCCTGACCACGTTCGGCATGACCGCTCTGATGATGGTGGTCTTCTGGCTGGTCTTGATTCGCCCGCAGCAGAAGAAGCAAAAGCAGCTCGAGGCGCTCCTCAAGCAGCTCAAGAAGGGCCAAAAGGTGCGCACCAACAGCGGCATCCGCGGCGAGATCATCGACTTCAAGAGCGAAGTGGGTGACGAGGTCGTGCTGATGATCGCCGACCGCGTGAAGATCAATATCCTCCGCTCCCACATCGCCGGCGTGATCGGTGAGCAGGGCGAGCAGGACCAGAAGAGCTGAGCATGCGCGGGCGCGCCAGGGGCGTGCTCACCGTTCTTTAGCCAAGAGGCGTAGAGAAATATGGACAGGGGTTGGTACGCACGCTTGGGCCTGGTGGTGTTCCTGCTGTTGGGCTCCGTGCTCGTGATCTGGCCGAGCTTGGACGCCGTCTATCCCGCGCCCGCTTGGCTGAAGGAGCGGATATCGAGCCGCATCGCGCCTGGCTTGGACGTCAAGGGTGGCCTGCGTTTGACCTACGAAGTGGAGGTCGACGAAGCCATCCGCGATCGACGTGACCGCCTGGCGGAGGACATCCTCGATCGCCTCGGCGTCGCCTTCGGCGTGTTCAAGGCCGACGAGCGGCCGACCCGCGAGCAGCTCGATCAAGTGCGCGAGCGCGTGAAAGTCGAGACGGTCGGCGAGCGCCAGATCCGCGCGACCTTCAAGAGCGCGGCGGACGCCGAGAAGCTGAACCTGGAGTTGATCCGCAAGTTCGGAGACCTCAAGGAAGAGTCCCGCAGCGGCACCGAGGTGCTGATGGGCATCCGCCCGGACATGGTCGATGAGCTGCGGGAGACCGCCGTCGGCCAGGCGCGTGAGACGATAGCCGACCGCATCGACAAGCTCGGCGTGCGCGAGACCAGCGTCACCGCGCGCGGGACGGACATCGCCATCGAGATCCCGGGCGCGGACGAGGCCAGCTTTGCCCGCATCCGCGAGATCATCAGCCGCACCGCGCGCCTGGAGTTCAAGATCGTCGACGACGACAGCGACTTCATGGACACGCTCACGGACCTGCCCGCGGGCGTCGAACGCCAGAGCGAGGTGGTCTCCGCCGGCGTCCAGACGCCCCAGAAGGTGGTGACCTATCTCCTCGCGCAGGGCGAAGATGCCCGGCAGACGCTGCAGGAGTACGTCGACAACCAGCGCGCAAAGGTGCCGGAGGGGCGTGAGCTCGCGCTGGGCCGGCTGGACGTCGATGACGGCGAAAAGGGCGAGAAGGCCTGGCGCACCTACCTGCTCCACGCGCGCGCCGACGTGAGTGGCGAAGACGTGAAGGAAGCTTTCACCGCGTTCGATCCGGAGAACAACGCTCCCTACGTGGCGCTCAACTTCAACCAGAAGGGCGCCGACAAGTTCGGCGAGCTCACCGGTCGCAACGTGAAGCGCCGCATGGCCATCGTGCTCGACGATCGGGTCGAGAGCGCGCCAGTAATTCAGACGCAGATCGGCGGCGGTCGGTGCCAGATCACCCTCGGCGGTTCACGCAACTACAACGAGACGCTGCAGGAAGCGAAGGATCTGGTGGTGGTGCTGCGCGCGGGCGCGCTGCCGGCCCCGATTCGCCCCGCCAACGAGCAGCTGATCGGCCCCTCGCTCGGCCAGGATGCCATTCAGAAGGGCAGCTTCGGCGCGCTCGTGGGCATCGCGCTCGTCGTGGTGTTCATGATCCTCTACTACCAGGTGGGCGGTGTGGTCGCGGACATCTCCGTGTTGCTCAACCTGGTGTTCCTGTTCGCGCTGATGGCGCTGTTCGAGGCCACGCTCACGCTGCCTGGAGTGGCCGGCATCGCGCTCACGGTCGGTATGTCGGTGGACGCCAACGTGCTGATCAACGAGCGTATCCGAGAGGAGCTGCGCGCGGGTAAGTCCGCTCGAGCCGCGGTCGATCAGGGCTTCGATCGCGCCTTCTGGTCCATCTTCGATGGGCAGATCACCACCTTCATCGCGGGCGTGGTGCTGTTTCAGTACGGTAGCGGCCCGATCAAGGGGTTTGCCGTGACCCTGATGATCGGCATCATCACCTCGCTCTTCAGCGGAGTGTTCTGCTCGCGTGTGTTCTTCGATTATCTCGTGCGCGGTCTGCGCGTGAAGTCGCTCAAGGTCGGGTGAGGTCATGGAGTTCTTCAAGCCGAAAGGCACCATCAACTTCATGAAGTACCGGGGGATCATCATCCCGGTCTCGCTGTTTCTGGCCTTCCTGGGCGTCGCGTCGGTGGTCTGGCCTGGCCCGAACTACGGCATCGATTTCAAGGGCGGCACCGAGATCCAGCTCAAATTCGACGCGGCCGTGAGCGCCACCGAGGTGCGCCAGACGCTGAGCGAGATCGGCTACGAGGCCGAGGTGGTCAACGTGGAGGGCCGCCAGGGCGAATACTTGGTCCGCGTGGGCGAGGTGAGCTCGCTGCCACCGGACAAGATCGAGGGCATCAAGAAGTCGATCAATTGGCAGATCGCGGGCGTCAAGGTCGAGGAGCTCCGGGTCTCTCCGGGGGGCGACAAGATCACGCTGCGCATGCGCGACGAGGTGGACCCCGAGGCCATCTTGACCGCTCTCAAGGACGCGGGCGCCGAAGTGCGTACGGTCGATCCCTTCGGCGCGCGCGAACAGCACCGCTACGAGGCGCAGCTCGTGGGTGTCGCGGACGAGATCATCCGTGCGCTGCACGACAAGCTCGGCGAACGCGCCCCGGATGCGCCCCTGCGCGTCGAGTGGGTGGGCCCCAAGGCAGGCAAGCAGCTCCGCGTGGCCGCGGTGAAGTCGCTTTTGTGGGCCATCCTGTTCATCATGGGCTACGTCGCCATGCGCTTCGATCTGCGCTTTGCGCCCGGGGGCATCATCGCGCTCCTGCACGACGCGCTGATCACGGTGCTGGTGTTCGTGATTTTGCAGCGCGAGGTCAACCTGGCCACGGTGGCCGCCTTGCTGACCATCCTCGGCTACTCGATCAACGACACCATCGTCATCTACGATCGCATCCGAGAGAACATGACGCGCATGCGCGACAGCACGATGTTCGAGCTGATCAATGTCAGCACCACGCAGACCCTGTCGCGAACGATCCTGACCTCGGTCTCGACCTTGCTCGCGATTTCGCCGTTCTTGATCTGGGGCACCCCCGTGATCAAGGACTTCGCGCTCGCGCTCGTGATCGGCATGGTCGTGGGCTCCTATTCGACCATCTACATCGCGGCGCCGTTCACCGAGTGGATGGATCGAAAGCTTTTCTCCAAGGCTTGATTCACGTTCGAGCGCCAGTTGTGCTCTACTCGAGCGCGTGCTGGCCACGCTCGAGGAAGTCACCGCGCAAGACGTCACGATGAATGCGAGTTCGGCACGGGTGAATCCGGCGCGGCTCACGCGCCGCTACGTGCTCAACCCGCAGGATCCCGCGCGGGCCGCTGAGTTGGGCCGAGCCTGTGGTGTGTCGCCGTTGATCGCGCAGGTCCTGCTCAACCGCGGAATTTGCGAGCAGGCGGGCGCCTTGGCGTTCTTGCAGCCCAAGCTGGCTCAGCTCACCCGACCCGACGGCATGGCGGACCGTCAACGCGCCGCCGTGCGGCTCGCCGAGGCGATCTCCGCCCGTGAACAGATCGTGGTCTTCGGAGACTACGACGTCGACGGCACCACCAGCTCGGCGATCTTGGCCGACGTGCTGGAGGCCCTCGGGGGGCGCGTGCATGCGCTGGTCGCCAATCGCTTCGAGGGAGGCTACGGCCTGAGCGACCGGGCCCTCGACCGCATCCTCGCGCTGTCGCCCAGGGTGCTCGTCACCTGTGATTGCGGCTCGAGCGACGGGCCGCGCGTGGCGCGCGCGATGGCGGCCGGCGTGGATGTGATCGTGGTGGATCACCACCTCGTGCCGCCCGAGCCGCTCGCGGCGATCGCCTTCCTCAACCCCCATCGCCCCGAGTGTGGTTTCCCGTTCAAGGGCCTGTGTAGCGCGGGGCTCGCCCTCTCGCTGGCGGCGGCGGTGCGCGCGCAGGTCGGGGC
>JBIQKA010000183.1:2926-7615 GCA_044507075.1 Myxococcales bacterium | reverse complement strand
AAGCAGAAATGCTTCGGGGCTTGCTCTTTTAATCCCCACCTAAACCCGCCGCGGGGACTTCGTACCGCGCCCCATGGCCGCCCAACCGCCCCTCGACCAGCACCAGCGCCTGACGCGAGGCGATGGCGCGGCCGCGCCCGAAAAGCCGCCCCCAAAAATTCGCGATGTGGTCGCGGAGATTTGTGCTCGGCTACCGAGATCCCGCGCCCGCGCCCCGAGAAAATCGCATGTTTTCGTGGCGGCACGGCGGTTGCTCAGGTGCCCAGGGCGGTCGAGGCGATCGCCTGGGAGGGAAGATGATCAAGACGGTAGCGATCGTGGGTGCAGGGTTTGCGGGCCTGAGTACGGCCCGGGTGCTGAGGAGCTGGGGCTTCGACGTCACCGTCTTCGAGAAGGAGCCGGATGTGGGCGGGGTGTGGGCCCGCTCCAGGCGGTATCCCGGGTTGACCACGCAGAATCCTCGCGGCCAGTACGCGTTGTCGGACTTCCCGATGCCGGAGTCCTACCCGGAGTGGCCCACCGGCGAGCAAGTGCAGCGCTATCTGCAGAGCTATGCGGAGCACTTCGATCTGAGTTCCTGCGTATCACTCTCCACGGAAGTGACGCGGGCCGTGTTCGAGCCGGAGCGGAGCCGCTGGCGGGTCTGCACCCGCCGTACGGTTTGCCAGGGCGAGAGCAAGGCCACCACACGTGAGTACGACTACCTGGTCGTCTGCAACGGAATCTTCTCGCGCCCTCTGCTGCCGAGCTATCGAGGAGAGCGCGCGTTCATCGAGGCAGGCGGTTTGCTGTGCCATACGAGCGAGCTCAACGACGCCGCCCTGGCCCGTGGAAAGCACGTGCTCGTCATCGGCTACGGCAAGTCATCCTGTGACGTGGCGGCGGCGATCGCCGACCAGAGCGCCAGCACCACGGTGGTCGCGCGCGAGCTCATCTGGAAGGTGCCGAAGCAGCTCGCCGATCTCCTCAATTTCAAGTTCCTGCTGCTGACCCGCATGGGAGAGGCGCTGTTCGAGTACATCGAGCTCAAGGGGATCGAGAGGTTTCTCCACGGAGTCGGCAAGGGCGTTCGCAACGCCCTGCTGCGCAGCGTCCAGTCGGTGATCACACGACAGCTCGAACTCGAACAACTCGGGCTCGTCCCCGACGGTCCCTTCGAGAACATCGCGCGCAGCACCGTGAGCCTGACGAGCGACGGCTTCTTCGAACGCGTGGCAGCCGGCAAATTGCGCGTGATCCGTGGCCAGGAGATCCGGGAGCTGCGCCCAGGCTACGCGACGCTGTCGGACGGATCGGAGATGCGTGCCGACGTGATCGTGTGCGGGACGGGATGGCGTCAGGAAGTCCCTTTCCTCGGACAGGAGCTGGTGGATCGCATCACCGACGAGGCGGGCAACTTTTGCCTCTACCGGTCGATCCTGCCGCTCGAGGTTCCACGGCTCGCTTTCAATGGCTACAACTCCTCGTTCTTCAGTCAGCTCAACTGCGAAGTCGGGGCGCACTGGTTGGCCAGGCACATGCGTGCTCAGCTTCGCCTACCGTCAGTCTCGGCGCGCGCCCGGATGGTTGCGGAGCGCCTCGCGTGGATGGAGGAGCGCACCCAGGGGAAGCACGCCAAGGGTACGAACATCATCCCGTTCTCGCTCCATCACATCGACGAGCTGATGGCGGACATGGGGGAGACGCTCGGAGCCTGGTCGCGGCTGAAGCAATGGTTCTTGCCCATCGAGCCCTCGGATTATGCGTTTCTCCACACTCGAGCCCCGCACCAGGTCATCCCGCCACGGGCGCCGCTCGCGAGCGTGGCGCGCTTCGAAGTGGCTGCGGAGTAGCGTGAGAAGAAGGCTTGAAAGAAGGAGGCTTGAACGACCCGGCACCGCCGCCAGGGAGAGGGCTGCGAACGGGGGCAAACGATGCCAGTGGGGGGGCGGGCCCCGGACGTGCGTTGACTTTGGAGCACGGCCCATCGACGATGCCGCGTGCCTTGGAGGTATGCCCCCGTGAGGAACGTGAGTTCTTGCTGTATCGTCGCCGGTCTCCTGCTTGCGCTGTTTGCCCCCCGCGGCACCGCCGCCCAGATTTCCGAGGTCTTTCCCCGGGAGCAGGCGTCGGGCGGCGAGCAACTCGGCGAATCTTTGCGCATGACCATGCAGAGCGGGGCCCCCAATCAGTACTTCTTTCGCGGGCTTCTCCAGAGCGACCGGGGCTTTCTCTGGCAATCGAACTCGAACCTCGATGTCGCCCTCTACGACAGCAAGCAGTTCAGGTTCATCATTCCGGTCGGCTTCTGGTTCAGCGTTCACCCGGGGGACAAGGCAAAGCGCGGCAAGGGGCCGGCGGCCTGGTACGAGTCGCGGTTGAGTGGAGGCTTCGCCGTCGAGGGAGCCGCCTATCGAGCCGATCTCAGGCTGATGGTCTACTCGAGCCCGAACGGGAGCTTTCGAGACGTCTACGAGCTGTTGCTGCGGGCAGACCTCTTCGACGATGTCTGGTTTGCCAAGGGCAGCGAGCGCGCCGTGTTCCGAGGCTTCTTCCCGTCCATCACGCTGGCCAACGAGCTCAAGGGGGCCCGCGACGGCCGGCGCTCCGGGGCGTTCGCCGAGATCGCGCTGGCCCCTCGTGCGCGGCTACTGGCCAACAAGGACGTCATCATCGACCTGGCGCTGCCGCTCGCGCTCGGCATGGGACTCTCGAAGTACTACGAGCTCGTCGAAAACGGTGACACCAAGCCGAGCAACCATGTGCTGGGCTACGCTTCGGGCGGTCTGTTGGTGGACATCGTGCCGCGCTTCGTCCCCGCTCGGCTGGGCATGTACAACATCCTGCCGTCCTTGACGGTGCTGCTGCCGACCGCGGCGCACGACGCGCAACCGGGCGTGAGCGCGGTCGAGCTAATCGCCAAGATCGACAGCATGCTGCGCTTCTGATCGTCGGCTCGGAGCTCGCGCTCCGAGCCTTTGCAGATCAGGCGCCGAGCTCGCCCACGATGGACTGCAGCGTCTTGCGCGCATCGCCGAGGACCATGACGGTGTTCGGCTGCACGAACAGGTCGTTCTCGATGCCGCTGAAGCCCGAGCCGAGTCCGCGCTTGAGGACCATGACCGTGCGAGACTGCTCCACGTTGAACACGGGCATGCCGTAGATCGGGCTCTGGGGGTTCGACTTGGCGGCCGGGTTCACGATGTCGTTGGCGCCCACGATCAGCGCGATATCCGTCTGGCGGAAGTCGTCGTTGATGTCCTCGAGATCGCACAGCTGGTCGTAGGGCACGTTGGCCTCGGCGAGCAGCACGTTCATGTGGCCGGGCATGCGGCCGGCCACCGGGTGGATCGCGTAGCGCACGGTGGCGCCATTGCTCTCGAGCGCCTGGGCGAGCTCGCGCACCGCGTGCTGCGCCTGCGAGACGGCCATGCCGTAGCCGGGCACCACGATGACCGACTGGGCGGCCTTGAACAGCTCCGCAGCCTCGTCGACTGTCGCCTGGTTGATGTTCGCGTTGCTCGGCCCGGTGCCAGCGGCCGCGGCGGGGGCGGCGCTGCTGTCGGTACCGAAGGCGCCGAACAGCACGTTCGAGAACGAGCGGTTCATGGCCTTGCTCATCATGATGCTCAGGAAGAAGCCGGACGTTCCGTCGAGCGCGCCTGCGATGATCAAGACGTTATTGCTCAACGCGAAGCCAGTCGCAGAAGCCGCGAGGCCGGCGTAGGAGTTGAGCAGCGAGATGACGACGGGCATGTCGGCGCCGCCGATGGGCAGCACGAACAGGACGCCGAGCAAGAGGCCCACGACGCCGATCGCCAAGAACACGTGGAACTGCGTGGGGTCGATGATCACCCACACCAGGGCGGCGATCGCCGCGAAGAAGGCGAAGATGTTCGTGATGTTCTGGCCCGGGTAGGTGATCGGTGCGCCAGTGATCACGCCCTGGAGCTTGCCGAACGCCATCAGCGAGCCAGTGAACGTGATCAGGCCGAAGTACACCTCGAGGCCGAGGGCGCCCGCGGTGACTCGATCGAGATGTCCCTCACCGAGTCGGTGATGAAATTCCGCGATACCGACGAGGGCCGCCGCCAGCCCCCCGAAGCAGTGCGAGAGCGCGATACGCTCTGGCATCTTGGTCATCGGGATGAACGACATCGCCGTGCCGATCAGCGAGCCCAGGATGAACCCGAGTGCGATCCACTTGTACGTGACGATGTCGTGGTGGAGCAGCGCGGTGCCGAGCACGGCGGCCGACATGCCGAGCACACCGAGCAGCACGCCTCGGCGCGCCGTCTTGGGCGAGCTCAGCTGCTGCAGCGTCATAATGAAGCAAAGCGAGGCGACCAAATAGGAGAAGTTCAGCCAGACAGTCATGACTTCTTGGCTCCCGGCTTGGCTTCCTTGCTCTTGAACATCTTGAGCATGCGGTCCGTGATCAAGAAGCCACCCACCGTGTTGATGCTCGCGCACGTGACGGCGATGGTTCCGAGGGTGGTGGCGAGCGTGCTGTACTCCGAGCCCGCGACGACCAGCGCGCCGACCAGCGCGATGCCGCTAATGGCGTTGGTGCCGGCCATCAAAGGCGTGTGAAGGAGGGGAGGGACGCTCTCGATTACGTAGTGTCCGACGAAGCCTGCCAGTGCAAAGATGTACAGGCTCATCAACAGTTCGTCAGTCATGTGCTTCTCCGGGTTCGGTCCCCTCTGG
>JBIQKA010000183.1:0-2826 GCA_044507075.1 Myxococcales bacterium | reverse complement strand
CAGGCTCATCAACAGTTCGTCAGTCATGTGCTTCTCCGGGTTCGGTCCCCTCTGGTGCTCAACCAGTAGAGTGCTCGGACCTCGATTGCGCTGGATAGCGTACTGCTACCCACACGGCGCCGAAGCTTGGCTTCCAGCGCACGCCCTTGCAAGGAATGGCGAGCATGTCCGTGTCCGGCGTGTGTCGATCTTTTCGGGCCGTCGTTCGCGCCGAGGCCAGATGGGTCAACAGCCGGGTCGCGGGAGCCGCTTTTGAGTGTGAGGTCAGCCTTCCGGGATGGATGCCCGGGCGCGCATGCGGGCTTTCACGTACTCGTAGACCATCGGCATGATGGAAAGGAGCACGATCACCACGATCACCTTCTCGACGTGACGTCCGAGATCGGGGAACAGCGTGCCCAGGAAGTAGCCACCTAGCGTCATGGAGGACACCCAGGCGATGCCCCCGGTCACGTTGAAGAGCGCGAACCGCCGGTAGCCCATCCCCGCGACGCCCGCGACCACGGGGACGAAGGTCCGAACCAGCGGCACGAACCGGGCAATGACGATCGCCTTGCCCCCGTGCTTCTCGTAGAAGACCCTGGCCGCATGGAGATGGGCGGGCTTGAGCCAACGTGAATTGGGGCGGCTGAAGATCTTGGGGCCCACCTTCGACCCGATCGCATAGGAGGTGGCGTCGCCCGCGATGGCCATCGTGGACAGCAAGACGTTGAGCACCACGATGTTGAGGTCGCCCTTCGCAGCGTAGAGCCCCGCCACGAACAGCAGAGAATCACCCGGCAGGAAAGCGATCAGCGCGCCGGTCTCGAGGAAGACGATCAGCGCGAGGATCGGATAGCCGCCCCACTGAATGATCGGGCCAGGGTCGCGGAGGAGGGCGATGAGTTCGTGAAGGAGCTGCACGAGAGCTCGATAGCTCACGTTGTGCAGGGACCGCAACCCGACATCCGCCTCAGTGCTCGTGAACGGGTTTGGCTCGGCGCAAACGGCGCCACACGAAGAGTCCGACGATGGCGGCGACCAGCACGCCCCCGATCGCCCAATGGAAACGCTTCAGGATGTCCAGTGCTTCGTCCAGGTTATTGCCGAACCACCAGCCGATGCCGATGACCACCGGGGCGCTGACGCAAAGACCCAAACCGTCCCAAAGCCAGAACTTGGTGATCGGCATTCGGTGCATGCCGGCCATGGCGAAGATCGGCGCACGCAAGCCGGCCATGTGGCGCCCCATGAAGACAATCACATTTCCGTAGCGTACGAACTTCTCCTCTACCTGTATCCGCCGCTCCGGGGTCAACACCCAGCTCAGCGGCCGCCGCTCCAGCGCGGCCGGCCCCAGCCTGCGGGCAATCAGGAAAATGGTCGTATCCCCGATGAAAACACCGATGGCACAGCCGATAAGTGCGGCGGCGTAGGAGATGTCACCCCGACTCACCAGCACTCCGGCCGCAAACAACATGATGTCCTCGGGGATCGGCACGCCAAGGCCGGCCACCACCAGGAGCAACACAATGACCATTAACGAACCATGCTCGCCGAGCAGGAACTGGAGGACATCCGGCATGGGGCTCAAGGTCTCGCAGCTCCTGGGCGCACCGTCAAGCGACCGGCCGCCCGCCGGGGGCTGCCAGGAAAAGGGACAAAAAGAATTGGGATCGAGCTTGACGCCCGAGAGACCTGCGCTAGATTGTCGCTCCCCAGCACGGCCCCGGCCGGCGGGGGCGCTCCTCGAAGCCGAGCGGCACTCGAGCACAAGTTTCTTGCCCGAGAACGAGAAAGCGACTAGGCTCTCTAGCCCCCGAGAAATCGGGCGCTAATGGGCTTCGGCCTTTGAAAACTGAATCGAAGTGACACGTTCAGCACGCTCTTTGGTGAGCGTGCGCGCGAGAGGAAATCCGCCATTGGCTTTGAGTAGCCAAGGTGGCGGAGTTAGCAGGATCGAGAATGCTCACAGTTTTATTAACTGGAGAGTTTGATCCTGGCTCAGAGCGAACGTTAGCGGCGCGCCTAACACATGCAAGTCGCACGGGGTAGCAATACCCAGTGGCGCACGGGTGCGTAACACGTGGATAACCTGCCCTGAAGAGGGGGATAACGTTCCGAAAGGAGCGCTAATACCGCGTAATGCCGAGTGGGGTTCGCCCTGCTCGGAGAAAGGCTGGGACCGGCAACGGCCAGTCGCTTTAGGAGGGGTCTGCGGCCCATCAGCTAGTTGGTAAGGTAATGGCTTACCAAGGCAAAGACGGGTAGCTGGTCTGAGAGGATGATCAGCCACACTGGTACTGGAACACGGACCAGACTCCTACGGGAGGCAGCAGTGGGGAATCTTGGTCAATGGGCGCAAGCCTGAACCAGCGACGCCGCGTGAGTGATGAAGGCCTTCGGGTTGTAAAGCTCTGTGGGGAGGGACGAAAGACTGAGGTCTAATAGGCTTCAGGTTGACGGTACCTCCTTAGCAAGCACCGGCTAACTCTGTGCCAGCAGCCGCGGTAAGACAGAGGGTGCAAACGTTGCTCGGAATCACTGGGCGTAAAGGGCGTGTAGGCGGGAAGGATAGTCAGATGTGAAATCCCCAGGCTCAACCTGGGAACTGCATTTGAAACTCCCTTTCTTGAGTACCGGAGAGGAAAGTGGAATTCCTGGTGTAGAGGTGAAATTCGTAGATATCAGGAGGAACACCAGTGGCGAAGGCGGCTTTCTGGACGGTAACTGACGCTGAGACGCGAAAGCGTGGGGAGCAAACAGGATTAGATACCCTGGTAGTCCACGCCGTAAACGATGAGTGCTAGGTGTCGTGGGTATTGACCCCCGCGGTGCCGTAGCTAA
>JBIQKA010000182.1:0-7744 GCA_044507075.1 Myxococcales bacterium | reverse complement strand
TCGTGATCTAGGTGTCACGGTGATCATGGTGACGCACGAACTCGACAGCCTGCTCGCGGTGGGAACGCGCTGCGTGCTGCTCGATCGCGAGACCAAGAGCATCATCGCCGAGGGGCCGCCGCGCGTGCTCTACGAGCAGGCGGAGGACCCGCGCGTGACCGCGTTCTTCCATCGACAGGCGAGGCAGCGGCAGGGTGTGGCCCGCGGGAGCGTCCCGTGAGCGCACCCACCAACCGCTGGAAGCTCGGACTGTTCGTCGTGGCCGGAAGTTTGCTTGCCGTGTTCGCCGTGCTGGCCCTCGGAGCGCGCAGCCTGCGGCGCGATACGGTCACCTACCGGAGCTACTTCGACGAGGCGGTCACCGGGCTCGACATCGGCTCCAGCGTGAGCTTCCGCGGCGTGCGGGTGGGGGACGTCGCCGCCATCGAGGTGGCGCCCGATCATCGACACGTGGAGGTGATCTACAAGCTCGAGACCTCGGTGCTCGTGCGCATGGGCCTGGCGGAGGGCAACGGCGGGGATGTCGTCGTGAGCGTGCCCTCCGATCTCCGTGTTCAGCTCTCCAACACCAGCCTCACCGGGGGCAAGTACCTCAAGCTCGACTTCTTCGATCCCGTCAAGAACCCGCCGCCGATTTTGCCCTTCAAGCCCGGCCCGAACACCATTCCGGCCACGCAGTCCACGCTGAAGAACCTCGAGGAGTCGCTGCTCAGGGCCGCCGAGCAAATGCCCGAGCTGGTGGACACGGTGAAGGTCATCTTGGCCCAAGTCCAAGACCTCCTGCGTGACGTGCAGAGCAAGGAGTTGCCGGCGCAGGCTGCGGCCTTGATCGCGCGCACGGAACACGTGATGGTGACGCTCGAGGGGGCCGTCCGCGACGCGCAGGTGAAACAGCTCTCGGAGCAGGCCAGGGGGAGCTTGAAGAACCTCGACGCCGCGCTCTCGCAGATGCGGGGACTCATCGAGCGGGTCAACGGCGAGCAGGGATTGATGGACAGCGTGCAGCGCGCTTCCGACGCCATCGGAGATCTCGCGCAGAGCGCCAGGCCCGCCGGAGCCGACCTCGAGGAGACGCTGCGTGACTTGCGCTTGATGGCCGAGTCCGTGAAGCGCTTGACGGACGCGTTGGAGCGAGACTCGGACATGCTCCTGAAGGGGCGCGCCAAGGAGAAGACTCCGTGATGGGCTGGCAGATGCGGGTACTTCTGGTGATCCTCGCGGCGAGCGGCGTCGCCTGTTCGGCGCTCTTCGCCAAGAGCGAACCGCTCACGGTGCGCTACTTCGCGCCGCCTGCGCGCGCCCGCCAGGTCAGCGCGGCGCCCGCCGCGAACGTTGCGCCCCTGCGGCTCGGCCGGGTGTCTGGGGCCAACCACCTGGACGTGCACATGATCCATCGCCAGGCCGACCACGAGCTCGTCTACGAGGAGACCGCGCGCTGGAGCGACAACCCCAAGCGCTACCTCGCGCGGGCGCTCTCCCAGTCGCTGTTCGAGGAGCACAAGATCCCGCAGGCCATGTCAGGCCGCGCGCTCACGCTCGAAGCCGAGCTCCTCGCGTTCGAGTCCGTAGAGGCCCAGCGCGGCAAGCAGGCGCGCGTGTCGGTGGCCGTGACGCTGCACGACGAACGCACGAGCCGGCTGGTCGAAACCATCAGCGTCGAGCGTGCGCTCAGCGCAGAGGGCCCCGAAGAGCTGGCCCAGGCGCTGTCGTCCGCGCTCGAAGCGTGCGTGGAGCAGATTACGGAGCGCGTGCTCGCCGAGCTCGCCCGCTGAACGTCCAGGGGGGCCCGCGCTCCGATCTGGGTTCCGGGGCCGAGAGCGCAGCCACCGCGCCGATCGCTCCGGCCACGAAGCTGCGATCGATCCAGGGGCAGGGCTGCCAGGCCCATGTCCAGTAGCCCCACCAGTAGCTCGGGATGCAATCCCAGGCGAGCATGGGCGGGCGCTCGGAGGCGGATCCCCGCAGCCCGGTCTGCGGCTCCCACGGAGAGTCTCCACGAGCTGGGGCGGCTTGCGCGCGCGCGCTCGCGGCGGACTCCGTCGTCGTGCCGAGCGGATCCTCGAATGCGGGCGGCCTGGCCTGCGTGCGTGGGGCCCAAGGCCACGTGATCGCGGACAACAGGACGAGTAGACGTGTTGAACAAGACCTCATCAACACCCCCATGCCTACATGCTGGGAGCGGCACAGGGGGCCCGCAAGGCTTGGGGTTTCTTGCGTCCCCGCGTGGAAGCGCCTTTTTTTAGGGGAATTGTCGAGCTCGGCTCCGCGTCCGGTGCACGTTCCCATGCGTGCGCGCAGGCTCACTTTGGGCCGCTGAGCCGCGGACCGAGCGTGCGTGCGCAGGCTTTTCGCCCGCTCTACGCCCACGCGCGCAAGTCCCCATGAGTTGGTGCTTTTTTCCGTTCTCAAAGGACTGGGCGCGATCGATCGCGGAGCTTTGCATTCTGGCCTTCCTGAGGGCAAACATGGGCCCTAGGTTGTCCCCGTCAGGAGTCGGAATGAGGTTCTCACTCGGTGGGCCAGGCGCGCTCTACGTGAAAGGTGGCCATGCTTGCGCGCGAAGCGGGGGGCTTCGTCTTGGCGATGCGCAGCGGCTTTGGGGCTGGTTCGTCAGCGTCGCTTTGCTCTGCACCTTGTGCACCCCAAGGCTCGGTGCCGCGCAGGACGACAAGACCAAGGCCCGCACCCTGTTTGGGGAGGGCGTCGCCGCCTTCGAGCGGGGAGACTTCGAGAACGCGCTCGAATCCTTTACGCAAGCCTACCGCCTGGCGCCGCACCCGGCGGTGCGCGTCAACATGGCCAACTGCTACGAGCAACTCGGGCGCTACGCAGAAGCGACCTTCAATTATCAGCGCTTTCTCGAGGAGAGCGGGGGGAACATCTCGCCCGAGCAGCGGCGCGACGTGGAAGCTGCGATCGCGCGCCTGAAGCTGAAGTTCGGCGAGATCGTCGTGGAGACCAACCCGGCGGACGTCTCGCTGAGCATCGACGGATCGTCCGCCCAACGCGGTCTCGATGGGCGCATCCAGTTGCGCGCCGGCAGCCATCTCGTGCGCGCCACCAAGCCGGGTTACGTCAGCTTGGAGCGCACCATCGAGGTCGAGGGGGGAGCGGAGCAGCGCGTGGTGCTAGAGCTCGAGCCCCTTTCGCCGCCCTCGGCGGCGCCCTTGACGGGCCATGAGCCGGCGTCCGCGCATGAAGAAGCGTGGCAGCCCCAGAGCCAGTTCGAGCCCAAGCAAGCGGAGCGCAGCCGCCTGCGCACCGCGATGTGGGTCTCGCTGGGCGCAGCGGCGCTGTGTGGCATCGGAGCGAGTATCACCGGCGGCCTCGCGATCAAGGCTCAGGGCGACTTCGACGACGCGGTGAGCGTGAGCAACGCGAGCGAAGCGTCGGAGGAGATGCGCAACCAGGCGCGCATCGACGGTGTCAACGCCTCCGATCGCGCGGACACCCTGGCCATGACGACGGATGTGCTCTGGGTGTCGGCCGCCGTCGGTGCGGGCACGGCGTTCGTGCTGTGGATGGTCGACCGCAAGCGCCCTGAGCGCGAGCAGAGCGTGGCGCTCATCCCGGCGGCCTCGGCGCGCGGCGACGCACATCTCTTCCTGCGGGGGGCTTTTTGATGGGCCGCATCAGTCGTTGGTTTTATCGCAGCCTTCTTTTGACCCTCGCTCTGCTGGGCGCAGGTTGCAGCGTGCTCATCGATACCGATCCCGCGAAGCTCGGCGGCAGCTCGGGAGGCGGACGCTGTGAGCCCGCCTGCGATGACGGCATCCCGTGCACCATCGACGAGTGCGGCCCGGACAACAAGTGCCACTTCCGGCCTTCTGCAGAGGCATGTGACGACGGCGTGAGTTGCACCGAGGACATCTGTGATCCGAAGAAGGGCTGCACCAGCAAGCCCAGCGACGAGCGCTGTGAGTTCTGCGCGCCGGGCAGTCGTTGCGACACGAAGCTCGGCGGATGCGTGGGCGTCACCTCGCTGCGCAACTGCAACGACGACGATCCCTGTACCAAGGACGCTTGCGACGTGGCGGCCATGATGTGCGTGGCCGAGGATGTCGACGAGGACGGCGATGGCTACCCCGCGGCCTCGGTGGGCGGAATGGATTGCGGAGGCAAGGACTGCGACGACACCCGGGCGAGCGTTTATCCCGGGGCGCCAGAGCTCTGCAACGGTCGTGACGACGACTGCAACGGCAAGGTGGATGACGGCTGTAAGGACAGCCCCGATACCTGCGAGGCCGCGGTCGCGATCTCCCTCAGCGGCCAGGGCAGTGCGATGATCGAGGGATCGTTCGCGGGGCTCGCCTCCGACTACGACGTCTCGTGCGGCTCCGACGGCGCTCCAGATGCGGTCTATCGCCTTTCGATCGAGCCGGATCCGGCGGACATCGTGATCGAGGCCGTCGACGGCAGCGCGGAGGTGGTATTGGCGGCGGGCATCAGCTGCGGCGACGCGGGCTTTCGGTTGGCCTGCGCCGCGCCGCTGGCGCGCGGAGGCACGCGGCTCGCCTTCCATCGCTACAGCGCGAAGGAGCTCTTCATCTTGGTCGATGCGAAGAACAAGGGCGAGACCGGCGACTATCGGGTGAAGGTCTCGGTCCGGCGCGCCGCTGTCGAAAGCTGCCTGCCCACCGCCTTTGACTACACGGGCTGCGGGACGCTGGTCGGGACCATGCCGGCGGACGTGGGGCAGCTGCTGGGGAGCTGCCAGCCGGGCGGCCTGCTCGTGCGGGGCGCGACCGAGGCGGTGTTCCGCATCAACGGCAACAAGGAGGAGCTCACCTTCCAGGCGAGCGGCGAGGGCTTCACACCCGCGCTCTACACCCGGAACGGCTGTGGAGGTTTCAGCTCCGAGCTGGACTGCGACATGCGCCAAAACGGCCAAGCCACCGTCTCGGTCGCGGCCGGCAGCGCGGAGACCTACCTCATCCTGGACGGCGCCCAGCCTGGGCAGGACTACAAGCTCACCTGCCGCTGAGCGAAGGCGATCCTCAGATCTCGAACTCGCCGTTCTCCAGCAGCTCGCTCACGCGATACAGGAAGCCGTTGGCGTTGACGCCGTCGACGATGCGATGGTCGTAGGACAGCGACATGTACATGACCGGATGGATCACCATCTGGTCTTCGCCGTCGCGTTCCACGACGACCACTCGCTTCTTGATCTCGCCGATGCGCAGGATGCCGACGTTGGGCTGCGAGATGATCGCGCCGCCGTGGAGGTTGCCGCGCCTTCCGGGGTTGGACACCGTGAAGGTCTTGCCCGCGAGGTCGTCGGGTGAGAGCTTTCCGTCGCGCGCCTTGGTCGCCAGCTCGTCGATGGCACGGGCGATCCCGCGCACGGTGAGGTTATCGGCGTTCTTGATCACCGGGACCACGAGGCCCTCGGGGGTGTCCACCGCGACGCCCAGGTTGATGTCGCGCAAGAGCACGTAGGCATCGTCGAGCACGCGCGCGTTGAGCTCTCGGTATTCGCGCAGCGCCTTCACGGTCGCGGCACACACGAACGAAAGGTACGTGAGGCTCAAGCCCTCCTTCTTGGCCGCGTTCTTGTGCTTGTCGCGCAGCTTCGCGGTCTCGTGCAGGTCGCACTCGGCCACCGCCACCACGTGGGGGGAGGTCAGCTTCGAATAGACCATGTGGTCGGCGATGATGCGACGGCGCCGCGAGAACGGGACGATCTCGTCGCCCGGCCGCTGGGTGTAGGGAGGCACCTGGAAGGCGCTCTTCTTCCCCGCGGGACCCGGCACGTTGGCCACCGCCGGAGGGGGAGGGGCCTTCTCGGGCGCGACGAGCGCCTGGCCGGGGAGCGCGAGATCGTTGCGGCCCCTCACCGCGCTCAAATCGATGCCCTGCTCGCGCGCGAGTTTGCGCATCGAGGGGGAAGCTGCCGCGGTCGCGATCGCCGCGGGGCCGCCGGCCGCCTTGGGCTGCGCGGCCGCCTCCGGGGCAGGCGGGCGCTCGCTGCGCTGGGCGCGCGGCGAGGCTGGTGCCGCCGGCATGAGCTCGGGCCGGCCCTCCACCGGCTTGGGCGCTGCGCTCGGGCGGGGGGCAGACGCCGCGGCGCCGCTCTCATCGATCACACACAGGCCAGCTCCCACACGAACGACTTCGTCCTCCTGCGCGAGCAGCTTGGTCACGACGCCCGCGACGGGGGAGGGGACCTCACTGTCCGCTTTGTCGGTCAGTACTTCGACGACGGGCTGATCGCGGGTCACGCGATCTCCTTCCCGGACGAGCCACTTGCCGATGGTGCCTTCGACGACGCTCTCTCCGAGCTGCGGCATCGTCACCGTGGTGGTCATGCTTCTCCCTCGTGGATCTAAGGCTTGGGAACAGGTGCGTGCGCGTCGTTCTAACCCTCCCCGATCGGGTGCGCAACGCGCGCGAGGGGGCGTGGATCGAATCGGGTGCCACCCCGCAAACGCTCGTAAGCGTATATGATGTCGACCGGTCCGTGAGAGTGCACGGATCGGAAACAGGTGAAAGCTTGGCCGACCTCGAGGAGCATGCATACAAGCGTGACCGGCGCTTCATCGTCCGGTTGGTGACGACCCTCCTGCTGGCGCTCGTTGCAGGCTTGTTTCTGTTCGCCCAGCTGACGAGCGAACGCACGGCGAGCTGCGCCGCCGACGCGATGCTGGGCAGCGAAAGCCCGGGGGCGAAGCCTGGCGCGGAAAAATGAGCACGCTGCCGCCTGCTTTCTGGCCCGGGCCAGCCCATCTGCGCCTAGCCGCTGACTATACTGGTCTGCATGCAGCGTCTGCGCGTCCTCACCCTGAACATTTGGCACCGCGAGGCGCCCTGGGAGCGCCGTCGGGACCTCATCCGTAAGGGGTTTGCGGAGCTCGCGCCCGATTTCATCGGCCTGCAGGAGGTGCTCGAGCTGGAGCTCGAGGGAACGCGGCGCAGTCAGGCCCAGGAGCTCACGGAGGGCACGCCCTACCAGCACGTGTTCGGGTGCGCCCAGGTCATGCTCCCGGGTCTCGAGTTCGGCAACGCGCTGCTCTCAAAGCACCCCATCGTGACCTCCGAGACCGTTCGCTTGCCCGGAGAAGAGAGCGGAGAGACGCGCTCGGTGCTCTACGCGCGCCTCGCCACCCCGTTCGGCGAGATTCCGGTGTTCGTCACCCACCTCAACTGGAAGCTGCACCACGGCGCCGTGCGCATCCGGCAGGTCAAACGCCTGGTCGAGGTCATCAACGAGCGGGCCCCGATCGGCGAGGGGTTTCCGCCGATCGTGATGGGCGACTTCAACGCCGAGCCTGAGTCGGACGAGATCCGGTGGCTGCGCGGCTTCGCCACGCTCGAGGGCGAGAGCGTGTTCTTCGCCGACGCGTGGGCCTACGGCGGGGACGGTGGTCCGGGCTTCACCTTCGACCGTCGCAACCCCTACGCAGCGCGTTCCCATGAGCCGCCACGTCGTATCGACTACATCTTCGTGCGTGGTCCCGACAGCCAGTGGATCGGAGAGCCGCTGACCACGAAGGTGGTGTTCGACGTGCCAGAGGACGGCGTGTGGCCCTCCGATCATTTCGGGCTCTACAGCGAAATCAGCGCGGCGGGAGGACCAGCGCCGTGACCACGTGCTCTGCGAGCTGCACGTAGCGCCCCTCGAAGCGTGCGCCGGCGGAGAAAAATCCGGGCACATCCTTGAGCAGCTCGAGCCGAAACGTTCCGGGCGCCTCGAACGTGGTCTCCGCGTCGTGAAAGCCCACCCAGCTCCGGCTGACGCAGTACT
>JBIQKA010000181.1:0-7864 GCA_044507075.1 Myxococcales bacterium | reverse complement strand
GCCAAGCAGAAGAAGGTGCTGCTCTCGTTGCACCTCAAGGCGACCATGATGAAGGTCTCCGACCCGATCATGTTCGGCACCTGCGTGGAGGTCTACTACAGGGATCTGTTCGCCAAGCATGGCGAGCTGTTCAAGCAGCTCGGCGTGGACCTGAGGAACGGCTTCGGCGACGTGGAGGCGAAGATCGCGGGCCTTTCCGCGGACAAGAAGGCGGCCATCGAGGCCGACATCCAGGCCGTGTACGCGCGCCAGCCCGAGCTCGCGATGGTGAACTCGGACAAGGGCATCACCAACCTGCACGTGCCGAGCGACGTGATCATCGACGCTTCGATGCCCGCTGCCATCCGCTCCTCGGGCCAGATGTACGGGCGTGACGGCAAGCTCCACGACACCAAGGCGCTGATCCCGGATCGCTGCTACGCGGGGGTCTACGAAGAGGTGATCAACTTCTGCCGCGAGCACGGCGCCTTCGATCCGGTCACCATGGGCACCTGCCCCAACGTGGGATTGATGGCCCAGGCCGCCGAGGAGTACGGCTCGCACGACAAGACCTTCCGGATCGGCGGCAAGGGCAAAGTCCGCGTGGTGGATGATCAGGGCAAGCAGATCTTCGAGCACGCCGTCGAAGAGGGCGACATCTGGCGCATGTGCCAGGCGAAGGACGCCCCGATCCGTGATTGGGTGAAGCTCGCGGTGACGCGCGCCAGGGCCACGGGATGGCCCGTCGTGTTTTGGCTCGACCCCAAGCGTGCGCACGACGCCAACATGCTCGAGAAGGTGCACACCTACCTCAAGGATCACGACACCAGCGGGCTCACGCTGCTGTTCAAGGCCCCTCCGGAGGCCGCGCGTTACTCGTGCGAGCTGCTCAAGAAGGGCGAAAACGTGATCTCCGCCACCGGTAACGTGCTGCGCGATTACCTCACCGATCTGTTTCCGATCCTCGAGCTCGGCACCAGCGCCAAGATGCTGTCGGTGGTCCCGCTCATGAATGGCGGCGGCCTGTTCGAGACCGGCGCGGGCGGCTCGGCCCCCAAGCACGTGCAGCAGTTCGTGGAAGAAGGCTATTTGCGCTGGGACTCGCTCGGGGAGTTCTTGGCGCTGCAGGCCTCGCTCGAGCACCTCGCCCAGGTCTCGGAAAACAAGCGCGCCAAGATCCTCGCAGACACCTTGGATCAGGCGAACGGCCGCTTCCTGGAGAGCGACAAGTCACCCAAGCGCAAGGTCGGCGAGCTCGACAATCGCGGCAGCCACTTCTACCTCGCGCTGTACTGGGCCGAGGCGCTCGCCGCCCAAGACGAGGACGCCGAGCTCAAGGCGCGCTTTGGGAAGCTGGCCAAGGAGCTCCGCGAGAACGAGGCCAAGATCAACGCCGAGCTGATCGCGGTGCAAGGTAAGCCCGTGGACATCGGCGGCTACTTCCGTCCAGACGCGGACAAGACCTCGCGCGCCATGCGGCCGAGCGCGACCCTGAACGCGGCGCTTTCGTCGCTCTGACTCACTCCGCAGCCGGCGTCGGGGTCGCTTCCGGGGTCGGGGGCGACTCGACCGAGGGTGGTGGTGGCGTGGGCGACGCTGGAGTCGCTGGGGCCGTGGGCTCCTCGGACGGCGCGGGCGTCTGCTCGGACTCGCGTGCTCCGGGGAGCGGCGGCTCGACGGGGGGCGGCTCGAGCGGCGGGAGCACGGCCGGGCTGTCGCTTGAAGCCTTTCCCTTCTTCATGCGCTCGGCGAGCGCGAAGTTGTGCGCTGCGGCGCGCCGCTGGGCCTCCAGGGCCTCGAAGGCCTCGCGGGCCCTGTCGAGCTCCTCGAGCGCGGCTTGGTGGTGCGGCGCCGGGCTCGTGCGCTGCGCCAGCGCGAGCGCGCGATAGGCCGCAGCGTACGCCTCGGCGGTGAGCCCCGCGGGACCCGGCGCTGCCCAGCGCGAAAGCCCGAGGTTGTACCAGACCTTGGCTTGCACCAGCTTCTTCTTCCCCGAGAGTTGCTTGGCGGCTGCCTCGAGGTGCGTCCGCCCGCCCTGCCAGTCGCCCTGCTCAATGCGCTCCAACGCGGCTTTCACCTCTGGAAAGCCGCGCAGTCGATACAGCTCAAAGCGCGGCCTCACGCGGAGCACATCGACCGAGCGCTCGATCTCCAGCGCCAGCTGGTCCACGGCCGCCTGCCGCAGCTCCTCGACCTCATCGCCAAGCAGGTTCTTTTCGAACGACTCCTGCTGCAGCACCCGCGCCGTGGGCCCCTCGTAGACCGTCAGCTCCGCGCGCGCCGACACCTCGACCGCCGCGGCGAGGTAGCTTTGAAACTCCGTGGTGCACCCGTAGAAGCCGCAGTACGGGGTAGGCATGCTGTCCCAGTAGCGCTTGACCCCATCTTCCAGGGACGCGCGCAAGAACATCACCGCGGTGGTGCCGTCGATCTGGCCGGCCTCGCGCGCTGGCTCCAGCTGATCGACCGGCACCCTGCGCACCTCGCGCTTGCCGTCCTGCGCCAGGTGCGCAGCGAGGCGATCGAGCAGGTAGCTCTCGATCGGATTGTCGCCGCCGCTGACCCAGATGGTCGGAAACACCCGCACGGGCACCTGCGCCGGCAACAGCTGAGGAGCCCGTGCGGTCAGCGTCTGCGCGCAGCCCGTGGCGAAGAGCAGGCCGAGGGCCCAAAGGCCTGGTCCCATCGATTTGAGCAGCGCTCTAGCGGCCGCCACGGCAAGCCTCCTTGGCTTCGTTCCAGAGTGCGTCCAGCTCCGCAAACGGCAACTCGGCGGGCTGGATGCCGCGCTCGCGCCCGCGCTCTTCGACGAAGCGCACGCGCTCGCCGAAGCGGTCGAGCGTGCGACGCAGGGCGGCTTCGGGATCCACCGACAGCTTGCGCGCGAGGCTCACCATCGCGAACAACACGTCCCCGAGCTCACCTTCGATCTCTCCCGCGTCGCCGCGCTGCACGGCCTCGTCGAACTCCCGCAACTCCTCGTCGAGCTTCTCACGGGGCCCACGCAAGTCGGGCCAATCGAGCCCCAGATGGGCCGCCTTCTCGCCCACGCGCAGCGCGCGCAGCAGCGCGGGCATCGCCACCGGCACCCCCTCGAGCACGCCGCGATCTTTCTTCTCCTTGGCCTTCAACGTCTCCCAGCGCGCGAGCACCGCCGCGCTGTCCTTGGCCGTCTCGTCACCGAACACGTGCGGGTGGCGACGGATCATCTTGTCGCAGATGGCGCCCACCACGTCGTCGATCCCGAAGTGCGCGCCCGCGAGCTCGCTCTGGAACACGATCTGGAGCAGGAGGTCCCCGAGCTCCTCGCGCAGGTTGGGCATGTCCTTGCGGTCGATGGCGTCCACCACCTCGTGGGCCTCTTCGATCACGTAGGGCCGCAGGGTCTCCAAGGTCTGCTCGCGGTCCCAGGGGCAGCCGTCGGGGCTCAGCAATCGCCGCATGATCTGGACGAGTTCAGGAAGACGTTCGCCGGTTTGGCGGGGCTGGCTCATGTCCTGCATCTTGTCCAAGCCGGGAGCGATGACAAGGCGCTTGTCCCCCAGCGTGGGGCGTGTTACCGCGGGCCGGTGCTGCTTTCGGAGATTCGTGGGCAGAATCCCGTCATCCGCGCCCTCGAGCGGGCGATCGCGCGCGATCGTCTGCCCAACGCCTACCTGTTCCATGGCCCGAGCGGCGTGGGCAAGCAGCGCACCGCGCTCGGGCTGGCCAAGGCCCGCCTGTGTCCCGAACGCCCGGGTCGAGGCTGCGACCGCTGCCCGGTCTGCACGCGCATCGAGGGTCTAAACCACCCGGACGTACGCGTCTTTCCGCCGCGCAGCGAAGGTGCCCGCAACTTGCCGGTAGAGACGGTGCGAAAGGACATCCTGCCCGTGGCGCTCTATGCCCCGTTCGAGGGGGCGAGCACCTTCCTGATTTTTCCCGAGGCAGATGTCTCCTTTCCCGATCAGCACCCCGAGGCCGCCAACGCGCTGCTCAAGACCCTGGAAGAGCCGCGCCCCAATGTGTGCTTCGTGCTGCTCTCCGAGCGTCCCGACCGCCTGCTCATCACCATCCGTTCGCGCTGCCAACGCATGCGCTTCGGCCGCCTGCCCCCGCTCGTGCTCGAGCATGTCCTCGAGGCCGAGGGGGTTCCGCACGAGCACTGGGAAGCGGCGCTCGCGATGGCCGAAGGAAGCGCCGACCGCGCGCTCGCGTTCGCGAAGGACGGCTTCGCCAACCACCTGCTCGAGCACGCCATGCGCATCGATCAGCGGGTCGAGCGCGGCGAAGTCGGCCGCCTGGTGGAGCTCTCCGAGGAGCTCTCGAAGAACCGAGACATGTTGCTGGTGATGGAGACCTTGACCCTGTTCTATCGCGATGTGGCCGCGAGCGCGCTCGAGGTCGCCCCCCATCAGCTCTACTTTCGCGCGCACAAGGAGCAGATCGAGGCCTGCGCCCGGCGCATCGGGGCCGGCCGCGCCGCCGCGCGCGCGAAGTGCCTGGCCGAGCTCCCCGAGCTCCTCAGACGCAACGCCAACCCGCAGATCACCCTCGATCACCTGCTGCTCGAGCTGCGGCGCGCCTCCTGACCTCGTTTAATCGCCCAAGGTGCGCTGCTCGCCCACGGGCCTTGCACGTACGTCGGTGCGGTCCCTTGACGCTCTCCCGGGCGCGGTGCACTAGTCTGGAGCGTTTATGTCCGCGTTCTACGTCACCACGCCCATCTACTACGTGAACGATCGGCCCCACATCGGGACCGCGTACTCCACCATCGCCGCCGACGTGTTGGCGCGCTACCACCGCTTGCGCGGGGAGCCCACGCGCTTTCTGACCGGGCTCGATGAGCACGGCCAGAAGCTCGAGCGGCGCGCGCAGGAGATGGGCATGGCCCCGCAGGCCTTCGTGGACAGCATGACGCCGCCCTTCATCGAAGCCTGGCGTGCGCTCTCGTGTGACTACGACGACTTCATCCGCACCACCGAGCCGCGCCACAAGGAGCGGGCGCAGGAGCTGTGGCGCCGCTGCGTCGCGTCCGGAGACATCTACGAGGACGACTACGAGGGCCTCTACTGCGTGGGTTGCGAGGCCTACTACACGGACAAGGACCTGCTCGAGGGCAACCTGTGCCCCCTCCACAAGCGGCCCGTGGAGGTGCTCAAGGAGCGCACGTTCTTCTTCCGGCTCAGCGCCTACACCGACAAGCTGCTCGCCTTCTACGAACAGAACCCCAAGTTCGTGCAGCCCGAGGGGCGCTTCAACGAGGTCAAGAGCTTCGTGCGCGAGGGCCTCAAGGATCTCTCGCTCTCCCGCGGCAGCTTCAGCTGGGGCATCCCGGTCCCGGACAAGCCCGAACACGTGATCTACGTCTGGTTCGACGCGCTGACCAACTACATGAGCGCGCTGGGCGGCCCCGAGAAGGCAGGCGAGACCAACGAGCTCTTCCGCACCTACTGGACGCCCGCCGCCAAGGTGGTCCACATCGTGGGCAAGGACATCCTGCGCTTTCACGCGGTGTATTGGCCGGCGTTCTTGATGAGCGCGGGGCTCACGCCCCCCACCCAGGTGTGGGCGCACGGCTGGCTCACGGTGGACGGCCAGAAGATGTCCAAGAGCCTCGGCAACTTCATCCCGCCGGGCCCGCTGGTGGAGGCCGTCGGCGCCGACGTGCTGCGCTACTACCTGATGCGGGACGTGGCGTTCGGGCAGGACGGCGACTTCAGCCACGCCAACCTGTTCGCGCGGTACAACGGCGAGCTCGGCAATGGGCTCGGCAACCTGCTCAACCGCATGGTGGCGAGCTTCGTCAAGAACAGCTTCCAGGGCGCGGTCCCGAGCGTCGACACGAGCGCGCTCACGGAGCTCGATCGTGCGCTGATCGACAAGGCCCAGGCGTGCATGCGCGACGCAGCCCGTGAGCTCGACGACGTGCGCCCCAACCGCGCGCTCGAGACCATCTGGGAGCTGGTCGCCCACGCCAACAAGTACGTGGATCAGACCGAGCCCTGGAAGCTCGCCAAGCAGGGCGAGCTCACGCGCCTGGCCCAGGTCGTGTACACCGTGCTCGAGAGCCTGCGCGCCCTCGGCTATGCGCTCTGGCCCTTCATGCCGCAAAAGTGCGACGAGCTCCTGGTGCAGCTCGGGCTTACGCCGGTCACGCCCAAGGTGGGAGACGATCAGTGGCCGCTGAGCTGGGGAAAGCTCGCCGCTGGCACGCAGACCAAGCCGGGCAAGGCGCTGTTCCCGCGGTTCGAAAAGGACCAGGAAGCTGCGCTGATCGCGCGCTTGTCGCCCAAAGCAGCCGACGCGGGCGGTTCGGCCGGCGAGCCAAAGAGAGCCGTGGAAGAAGCGAAGAAAGAGAAGTCCGGGGCCGAGAACAAAGCCGCCGCCAAGCCGCAGGGACGCGAGCTCGGCGCCAAGCCCGAGATCACCATCGACGACTTCGTGAGGGTCGATCTGCGCGTGGGCGAGGTGAAGCTCGCCGAGCGCGTGCCCAAGAGCGACAAACTCTTGCGGCTCGAGGTCGATCTCGGACCGCTCGGCGTGCGGCAGATCCTGGCGGGCATCGGCAAGCACTACGCCCCCGAGGAGCTCGTGGGCAAGCGCATCGCCGTGCTCGCCAACCTGCCGCCACGCAAGATGATGGGCCTCGAGTCGCAGGGCATGGTGCTCGCGGCGGGAGATGGCGGCGTGCTCTCGGTGCTGCACCCGCACAAGGACGTGCCGCTCGGCAGCACGATCGCCTAGTGGTTTGACGCCGTGTTTGGTCTGCCCCCGCTCCCACCCCATTTCCACGCCGCCGTGCGCGACGTGGAGGCGAAGCGCCCCGAATCGCGCATGGCCGCCGCCGCGCGGCTCGGCCGCGCAGAGGGCGACGAGGAGCGTCAGGCGGCGCTGTCCGGGCTCACGCGCCTGGCCAAGGATCCACACGCGGGGGTGCGAGCGACCGCGATGGCAGGCCTCGGCTCATTGGGCGAAGAGAGCGTGCTCGAGGTGGTGCTCCCGGGCCTCGAGGATCCCTTCCCCGAAGTGCGCGAGTTCGCGGCGCTCGCGCTCGGTCAGATCGGCGGCCCACGGGCGCTCGAGACGCTGAAGGGCGCGCTCCAACATCGCGCCGCCGAGGTGCGCTTCCACGCGGCCACGGCGGTTGCCGAGCTCGACCCCGAGCACGCCGCGCCGCTCCTGATCGCGCTCTTGGAGGACGCAGATCCCGAGGTGCGCGCCAGCGTGGTGAGCGCCCTGGCGAGCCTGGACGAGGCCCACCACGCCGGCCACTTCGCGCGAGCGCTCGACGACATCGTGCCGACCGTGCGCCTGGAGGCCGCCCTCGCGCTCGCAAGTCGCGGCGACGCGCGCGGCGAGTCCGTCCTGCTCGAGGCTTTGGCCAGGGGCGAGCGTGTGCTCGAAGTAGCGGAGAAGCTTTCGGCGATCCGGAGCATGCGCGCGAGCGAACCCCTCGCCAAGATCGCCCTATCATGGCTCGGCGCGCCGGAAGCGCGCGCGGCGGCCGCCGCGGCGCTCACGCGGCTCGGAGATCCACGCGGCGTGCGCGCCCTGCGCCGTGTGCTGCACGGCCTGCGCTCCGACGCGCGCAGCTACGCCGTCGAGCTCACGCGTGATCTCGACGTGGCCGACTTCGTCGAGGACCTGGTGAAGCTGGCCCGGCGCCCACGCGGAGCCGATCTACTCACCGTGGTGGAAGCGCTCGGTCGCTACGCGCCCGACTCGGCGCCTGCACGCACCGCCCTCGAAAGATTGGCTGCACGAGACGACGCTGTGGGTCATGCTGCGCGAAAGCTGGTCCGGCGCCCTGGTCCAGCCGGCAGGTAAGCAGCGGTTCCATGTTCTGCTACCGCCCGCTTCTGGTTCTGCTCGCGGGCAGAACCGCCCGCTTCTGGTTCTGCTC